>JABDKW010000044.1 GCA_013002025.1 Gammaproteobacteria bacterium
GCCATCGTTAAAGCGGCGCTGGCAGAACTGGAGAGCAAGTCTGCATTCTTCAAGCTCATTGGTTCCTATCCCGTAGGAGCCCTGTAGGGCTGAACACTATGTTTGAGAAGCTGGTTATTGTCGGCGTTGGCCTGCTGGGAGGTTCGCTGGCGCGCGATGTGAAACGTCTCGGGTTGGCGAAGCAGGTCGTTGGTGTATGCCGTTCCCAGGCTACCGCAGACTATGCGTTGCAGGAAAAGTTGCTGGATGCCGTGCAACCGCCCGCCGAAGCAGCGGCCGGCGCGGATCTGATTATTATTGCGACGCCCATGCAGGCAATGCTGCCAATGCTGGCGCAATTGGCACCACACCTCGACCCAGATACGATTGTCAGTGATGTCGGCAGCGTCAAGCAGGCGCTGTATGAGCAGTTACAGACTGAGCTACCGGAGTTGCTGACCAATTTTGTGCTGGCGCATCCGATCGCCGGGGGAGAAGACGCCGGCGTCACGGCCTCACGCGAAGGATTGTTTGAGAACAAACATGTGATCATCACGCCGTCATCCGAAGTCTCGGCTGAAAAGATAGCCAGCGTGGAGACTCTGTGGCAAGCTTTGGGGGCGCAAGTGCGGCGTATGAGTCTGGCAGAGCACGACGCGATTTTTGCCCGTACCAGTCACCTGCCTCATGTCGTTGCCTATGGGCTGGTAAATTACCTGGGTCGGCAGCCTGACAGCGAACAGCTGTTTTCTCTGGCGGCGGCGGGCTTTTATGACTTCACCCGAATCGCGTCCAGCAATGCGGAAATGTGGCGCGATATTTGCATCACCAATCAAGCACAGGTTTTATCTGCCATCGAAGGTTTGCAGGCTGAGCTCGAGCGACTGCGGTTGTTGATAGAGCAGGCTGATCAGAGCGCGCTTCTGGCTGAATTTAGTGCGGCTAAAGCCGCGCGTGATTCTGGCCTCGCCAGACGGGTTCAGGCGCAGGCAGGCACGGAGTCGTCCGACTCCGGGAATTAAGTTTGAGTTGAGAGATTAGACAGTAGAAAAAGTATGAACAAAAAGGTGGTTTATACATCTAACCCGATTGCAGGTGGGCTACAGGGAACGCTGCGCATGCCAGGCGACAAGTCGATCTCACACCGTGCTGTGATGTTTGCTTCGCTGGCCAATGGAAGTAGCCGCATCAGTGGGTTATTGGAGGGCGAAGACGTGCTGGCAACGCTGGCGGCGTTTAGAGCCATGGGTGTAAAGGCTGAGGGGCCAGAGCAGGGTGAGTTGTCGATTGAGGGCGTTGGCATGCAGGGCTTGCAGGCGCCGGAAACGGATCTGGATATGGGTAATTCGGGTACCGCGATGCGTTTAATGAGCGGCATTTTGGCTGCCCAACAGTTCGCGTCCAAGTTGGTCGGCGATGAATCGCTGAGTGGGCGACCCATGCGCAGAGTGACCGTGCCGCTAACGGCGATGGGCGCGCGCTGTGCGACCGATGACAACGGTTGCCCACCAATTCATATTCGAAAGGTGGATCGGTTGGAGCCGATCGACTACAAATTACCGATGGCCAGTGCGCAAATTAAGTCCTGTGTGTTATTGGCAGGGATGTATGCAGATGGCGTGACCAGCGTGACCGAACCGGCGCCGACCCGTGACCACACTGAGCGCATGCTCAATGCCTTTGGTTATCCCTGTGTCTCAGAACCTAAGGGCGATGGCGTTACCACGGTGCGGATCGAAGGTGGCGGCGAGTTGCAGGCAACTGATATTGATGTTCCGGGAGATATTTCATCGGCGGCATTTTTCATGGTGGCCGCGTCAATTATCCCGGGTTCTGATTTAACACTGCAGCATGTAGGCGTGAATCCCACCCGTACCGGCGTGGTTGATGTGTTGCGCAGCATGGGGGCCAGCATTGATTTCACCAATCCGCGTGATGTTGGCGGCGAACCGGTGGCCGATATTCGGGTTCGCTATGCGGGTCTGAAAGGAATCGAAGTCGACCCCAAGTATGTGCCGTTGGCGATCGATGAATTTCCGATTCTTTGTGTTGCCGCGGCGTGTGCGGAGGGTGAAACAGTGATTTCGGGCGCTGAGGAACTGCGCCATAAGGAGAGTGATCGCATTGCCGCCATGGTCGCAGGGTTGAGAGCCGTGGGTGTGGACGTGGAGGAACGCAAAGACGGAATGAAGGTTAGTGGCGGTGAGATTGAGGGCGGTACGGTTGAGAGTTTTCACGACCATCGCATCGCCATGTCGTTTGCAATTGCAGGCGCGGTTTGCAAGACCAATATAATTATTGACGACTGCAGTAATGTGGCGACTTCGTTTCCCAATTTTCCCGAATTGGCCAATTCAGCAGGCATGAATATTGAGCACTGAGGGCGACCACAAGGCACCGGTATTGGCGCTGGATGGTCCCAGCGGCTCCGGCAAGGGTACTGTGGGCCAGCTCTGCGCACATAAGCTTGGCTGGCATTATCTGGACAGTGGTGCGATCTACCGCAGTCTGGCCTGGGCCGCGAATGAAGTGGCGATCGAGCCCGACGATGTTGCGGGGCTGGTGGACATGGCAGACGAACTGGAGCTGGTCTGTCATGTCAGGCTGAACGACGTGGCCGATATTGAAATTAACGGCGACATTGTGACTCAGCAATTACGTACCGAAGAAACCGGTGAAATGGCGTCCTTGATAGCGCCGATTCCTGAAGTCCGGGCAGCGCTGTTAAAACTGCAGCGGCGGGCGCGCAAAGCCCCGGGTTTAGTGGCTGATGGGCGCGATATGGGCACCGTGGTGTTCCCCGATGCCGCCTTTAAGGTGTTTCTAACTGCAAGCGCTGAAATACGCGCAAAAAGGCGTTTTGAGCAGTTGAAAAGCAAGGGTTTGGATGTTAACCTCGCGCGCCTATTAGAGTCGATTCAGGCGCGTGATGTCCGGGATTCGAGTCGCTCAGCCTCGCCATTAAAGGCGGCGGATGATGCATTAATTCTCGATACTTCTGATCTCACAATTGATGAAGTTGTTGCGCGTATTCTGGGTCATGTAAAGCAACGCTGATCCCCATCGGGCTGGAAGGTCGGTTAACGAAAACTCTCTCGTCAGAGGCATCCGGTTGTAATGCCGTAGCGCCGAAACTGAGGAGTTAAGGTAATAATTATGAGCGAATCATTCGCTGAAATGTTTGAAGAGAGCCTCAAGAATACCGTCATGAAGGTCGGTGAGGTGATCAAAGCGGAAGTAGTGACTGTCGAAGGAGATTACGTCACCGTCACCGCAGGGCTTAAATCAGAAGCCGAAATCCCCCTTTCCCAATTTGCCAAAGTCGAAGGCGAGTACAACGTCAATGTTGGTGATCTCGTCGAAGTCGCGATTGAAAGCATTGAAGACGGCTATGGCCGTACCAAGCTCTCGCACGATAAAGCCCGCCGCGTACGGGTCTGGGCAGAATTGGAGAAAGCGCACGAAAACGAAGATATTGTGGTGGGTCAGATCACCGGCAAGGTCAAAGGCGGTTTCACCGTATCGTTACAAAATGTACGCGCTTTCCTCCCCGGTTCACTGGTGGATGTGCGCCCGGTTAAAGATTCAGCCTATCTGGAAAACCGCGATCTGGAACTGAAAGTCATCAAGATCGATAAAGCCCGTAACAACGTAGTGGTTTCACGCCGTGCTGTGGTCGAGAATGAGTTGGGTGCGGAACGTGAAGAGCTGCTGAAAACCATTGAAGAAGGCCAAATCGTTAAAGGTATTGTCAAAAACCTGACCGATTACGGTGCTTTCATCAATCTGGGCGGTATCGATGGACTGTTACACATCACTGATATGGCCTGGAAACGGGTTAAGCACCCGTCTGAGATACTTGAAGTTGGCCAGGACATTGAAGCCCGCGTATTGAAGTTTGATAAAGAAAAAGGCCGTGTGTCATTGGGCATCAAACAAATGGGTGATGACCCCTGGAAAGATCTGGCACGCCGTTTTATGGTTGATTCGCGCCACTACGGTAAGGTCACCAATATCACTGATTACGGTGCTTTCGTAGAATTAGAAGATGGTGTAGAAGGCCTAGTGCACGTATCTGAGATGGACTGGACCAACAAGAATGTTCACCCCAGCAAAATTTGCCAGGTGAATGATGAAGTTGAAGTGATCGTGTTGGAAATCGATCCTGAGCGTCGTCGCATCTCCCTTGGTATGAAGCAATGTAAAGCAAACCCATGGGAAAGCTTTGCTGCGACTCACAAGAAAGGTGACAAAGTGACCGGCCGTATCAAATCAATCACTGATTTTGGTGTGTTTATCGGCCTGGATGGCGCTATCGATGGCTTGATTCACTTGAGTGACCTGTCGTGGGACGACGAAGGTGAAGACGTCATTCGCAACTACTCCAAAGGCGATGAACTGGAAGCCGTGGTGCTCGCGGTTGACCCTGATCGTGAGCGAATTTCGCTTGGTGTTAAGCAAATGGCTGGCGACCCCTTCAGCGACTTTGTTGCCTCGCATGGTAAGGGCTCGGTTGTCAATGGCACGGTGAAAGCGGTTGATACGCGCGGTGTAAGCCTCACTGTTGCTGATGGTGTGGAAGCCTATCTGCGCGCGGCAGAAATCTCCCGTGATCATGTGGAAGACCCCAGCACCATGTTCAAGGTGGGCGATGAAATTGAGTCGAAAGTGACGTCAATTGATCGTAAAACCCGCCGTATTTCAGTGTCAATTAAGGCGCTGGAAGCGCAACATGAGAGCGAAGCGGTGCAGGAATATGGCCGTCAAAGCGAAGAATCGGGCAGCAGCATGCTGGCCGAGAAGCTAAAACAGCAGTTGAATAAATAAGCTGCCGAGCGCTAAAAATAAACCGCCTGATCTTCTCCACGAAGGCAGGCGGTTTTTTTTCGACCTCGCAAAAGCCCTAAAATCTTTATTCTGTCAAGTGAATATCATCTATTTATCAGTAACTTACCGCAATTTTTTCATCAAGAATTGTTGCTAAGGGTGGGGCCAATCACTATACTGGATCGGCATTTATAAAAGCGATAAGACTATTCAGGGCAGAGTGGGCACATATGAAAACACCAACAATCACCAGATCTGAGTTAATTGAGGCACTGGTCACAAAGCAACCGCATCTGGCACATCGTGACGTTGAATTAGCCGTTAAAACAGTACTGGACCGCATGGCCCGCGCCTTCGAACACGGTGAGCGGATTGAGATTCGCGGGTTTGGCAGTTTCTCCCTGCATTACCGAGCAGCGCGCGTTGGACGCAACCCCAAAACTGGCGAATCGGTTGCAGTTCAGGATAAATTTTCGCCACACTTCAAGCCCGGCAAGGAACTAAAAGAACGGGTTGATGCAGTCAATTCACGGCCGTTCTAGCCGAACGTATTTGATCTGGTCCGCACAATTTCGCACGTCATGGAGTCGAGTCTGGCCAGAAATCAATAGTTAAATAGAGGATCATTGAAAGGCTTATGAAAAAGTTATTTTATGGGATAGTCCTGCTGCTATTTTTTGTTGCAGCGCTGACACTCAATTTAAAAAATCCACAACCAGTGACTATCCACTATTATTTTGGTTGGCAGTGGGAGACTTCGCTGGTACTGGCGTTAACCGCGGCCTTTACGGCGGGACTGGTGCTGGGGTGGCTAATAATGACGGTGTCGGTAATAAAATCGAAACGTCAGGCAGGTAAGACCAAAAAGCAGTTGGCCAAGGTTGAAAAGGAAGTGGAAAACCTGCGAACCATGCCAATCAAGGGCGACGTGTAGCTGCCTTGGCTTGGCTTTCTGCAATCAATTGGATATGGCCAGCCTTCGCGCTGGCCTTTCTAATGGGCGTTCTGTTGCACCGCTGGTATATCGCTCGTCAGGCTAGCGGCCAGCAACAACAATTTAGCCAGGACTATTTCAAAGGGCTCAACTTCGTCTTGAACGAGCAGCCGGATAAAGCGATCGAAGTTTTTATCAAGGCGCTCGAAGTTGACAGTGAGACGGTAGAGCTACATCTGGCTTTGGGTGGTTTATTCAGGCGTAAAGGCCAGGTAGACCGGGCTACCCGCATTCATCAAAACCTGATCGCTCGGCCTAATCTGACCGAGCAACAGCGGCAGCAAGCGATTCACGAACTGGCTCAGGACTATTACAAGGCCGGTTTGCTGGATCGGGCGGAAAATTTATTTCTGGAGTTAAAAGATTCGCCTGTATACCGGATGCAGTGCATTGAAGGCCTGTGCAGTATTTATCAGCAGGAGAAGGAGTGGGCTGACGCGATCGATATTCTGCGGCTGCATCGTCACAGCGAGCGCATGGAGGCAGCGCCACGCATTGCACATTTTTGGTGCGAGATCGCTCAATCTCAAATTGATGCCAGTGAATACAGCGAGGCTAAAAAAAGCTTGCGTTCAGCGTTGTCGGAAAATAAATCCTGTGCGCGGGCTGTATTGTTAAAAGGAGACCTCTATTTTAAGCAGGCTCAATACCGAAAAGCTTTGCAGAGTTGGCAGGGGCTGGCGCCGGCGAGCCCGGCATTGGCTAACCTGGTGGTGGATAAATCCATTGTTTGTTATCGGCGCCTGAGCGACACCAGTGGCCTGCAACAGTATCTGCAACAACAGGCGTCGATTCCAAAAGAAGCCGAAGCATTTAATACCTGGCGACAGGCCATGATAGATTGTTTCGGAGAGGCAGAGGCAGAACGAAAAATCCTCAACCGGGTTGAGAACGAGGGCTTAAGTAATGCCGTAGCAGCACACTTGCATGAAGCCGCTGAGCAGGACCGACTACCGGCATCAAATCTAAAACAATTGTTGAAAAATATACTGTTACGCGCAAAAGTTAGCCAGATTGAGTATACTTGCGGCGGTTGTGGGTTCGATACCAAGGCTCTGCACTGGCACTGTCCGAACTGTGGATCTTGGGATAGTTTCGGATAACGCGCATTGCAGGGGCAATGATATCGCTTTGGGTGGCGGTCTCGTCGCTATTTGGTAATACTTTTAAATTGTCTGGCTAGACGTTTATTCCGGCCATTTAATCAGTAGGGTTTAAGGAGTTAAAATGGGTTGGTGATGCCGGTTTAACTCCGTTGCTCTCCATTGTTTGTTGTTTTTTATTGTGCTGAGTGCTTGCCGCACCCATGCCATGCCGAAAATTAACCCGTATTGCCTTTGGCATTGAGATTGCGTTGAATACTCAAATAAAGTATCTGGAATTTAAGGGGATTGATAAAAAGGAGCAGATCCTTTTTAAATCCTTTTTAAATTTGGCAAAGAATGAATTGCCATATCAGGTGGTTATTCTCAAGGAGGATTACCCGGGCAGTGACGTACCCAACATAATCATCATGGATGAGAGCTATCAGTTTGAAGAGACGGAGGCGAGCCTCACGCAATTACCGACCATCACCATTGGCGACAATATAGATCAGGATTCAGTTGGTTATATAGCTCGCCCAGTGCAATGGAGTGATTTCAAAGTCGCACTCTCGAAACTGGATATCGAGGCAGTGGGCGAGAGTGAAGATGCAGAGCGAGTATTGCCGGATGAAGTAAAGTTTGCGATTGAAAAAGAAGTCACCGTTGACGAATTCGAAGACGAATCTGAGGGCAATGAACTTATTTCAGAAGACGAATTCGATTATGAATTCGAACTTGAAAATTTGAGCGCTGATTATTATAGCTTCACTAACAGTGAGTACCTCAAGGTCGCTGCGGATGTTCGTAAATTTCAAACCGATGCTGATGATGACGACCTGGAAGATTCGGAAACCATGGTGTTGGTGACTGATGACGAAAGCGGTCACGAAAATAGTGTGTTGGTGTTGGAAACTCACTCCTTCGACGCATGGGATTACACTGAGTCTGAGATCACGGTCACGTCCGTCGGCGATTATGATGAAGACTTTGGTCCGATTGCCGATCAAATTGAGGCGGCCGTACCGAACAAAACGAAAAAGGGCGTGGAGATTGATCCGGACGAGGAATACTGGAGAGAGGACAATGAAATTATTGTCGACCAGCAGACGCTACTATGGATAAAAACTGCGCGTGGTATGGTCTACAGCAGAAAGGCGCCGGGGTACTGGCCCTCGATTTTGCAGCGCGGGGGAGTATGTAAGCTGCCGCTGCGTGCCGATTGGCGACCTGAGAAAGCCTTTCATTCCTACCCCTTGAGCACATTAGTCTGGGTCAATACGCTGATTCGCAATACTGGGGAACTGGCCGACGGATTGGAAGAAGATCAAAAATATATTTTAGAGCGCTGGCCGGCCTTTGATTTATTGCAGTTGGATAACATCCTTTTAAAGTTATGCACCATGTTATTCGTGCGGCCTGAATCCGCGCAATCTCTGGCCAGCAAGTCCGGCTACGGACGCTCCACCATCATCGGCTTGATGAACGCCTGCCATCAGATGGGCCTGCTGGTAACACCAGACAAAATCGAAGAGTCTAAACAAATCAAGGCCAGCAACGACGAAGGCATGTTGGGTCGGATTCGCGATGTGTTTCGCTAAGCGGAAAATGTCCGCATGTTGAAAGTGGCAGTGGCCGGCGTCAACGGGCGAATGGGTCGAGCCTTAGTTCAGGCCTTGGCTGATCAACCAACAGATGGATTACACTTAAGTGCTGCATTAACTCGCGGCAGCAGTGATGCTATCGGTCAGGACGCTGGTCTGTTGGCCGGCATAGGCAGCAATGGGGTGTTAGTCGGGTCGGAACCCGAACGCTGCCAATTTGACGTTATGATAGATTTCACTCAAGTGGTCTCAACATTGTCGCACCTGGCGCATTGTCGTGAGTACGGCAAGGCAATGGTAATCGGCACCACGGGCTTTGACGCCGCGCAGAAGGCTGTTATAAAAGATGCCGCTGCCGAGATCCCCCTTGTTCTGGCAGCCAACATGAGCGTTGGCGTAAATCTGTGCCTGCATCTATTGCAACAGGCGGCAGCGGTAATCGGGACTGAGTCAGACATTGAGATTATGGAAACGCATCATCGGCATAAGCTGGACGCACCCTCAGGTACGGCTTTGGCCATGGGTGAGGTAGTGGCGGGCGAGCTCGGTCGGTCACTTGCGGAGGTGGCGGTTTACGATCGGCATGAACTGCGCGCTGAGCGTGATGCTCAGAGTATTGGATTTTCAAGTGTTAGAGCGGGCGACGTGGTCGGCGAACATACCGTTTTATTTGCCACTGACGGTGAGCGCATCGAAATCACCCACAAGGCATCAAGCCGTTCTACTTTTGCATCTGGCGCCCTGCGGGCGGCTGCCTGGCTGTCTCAGCAACCGCCAGGTTTGTATAGCATGCAGGATGTGCTGCAATTAGGCTCTGAGTAGCGTAATAGCGATTGCAAGTCACGGCTAGCATCGGCTAAAATACGCCGCGATGAATGCCCCCCAACTCCATCAACTGAAGCCATGAACGTGCGTCGCCCACGTTCCTGCCATTAATTCATTGGTAGCGCATACAGGTATTCGAAAACAGTCACACGGGAGAAGCTTTAATTGAAGCTTCTCCCTTTTTTTAAGCAAAATCTTGGTTTTTAAGCAAATTCTAAGTTTTTAAGTGAATTCCAGGTTTTTAAACAATCTCAAAGTTTTTAAGCAACTCTAACTCTTAAACAGAGCCTGCCAATGGTGGGCTCGCCTCGGACCGGAAAATTAACACGTGAACAATACCGCGTTGCTGGCATTACAAGATGGATCATTATTTTGGGGGCAGTCTATCGGTGCCTCCGGCTCTAATGTTGGGGAGGTGGTATTCAATACCTCAATGACCGGTTATCAGGAGATTTTGACCGACCCCTCCTATGCGCGGCAGATGGTGACACTGACCTATCCGCACATCGGCAACACCGGTACAAACCCTGAGGATACTGAATCAGATCAGGTGTTTGCGACTGGCTTGATTATTCGTGACTTGCCACGCATGGCAAACAATTGGCGCAATACCGAAAATTTAGACGATTACTTACAGCGTCATAACGTGGTGGCGATTGCCGACATTGACACCAGGCAATTAACCCGCCTATTAAGGGAAAAGGGCGCTCAAAACGGCTGCCTGATGGCTGGAGATAATATCGACTCCGATGCGGCAATAGCCCAAGCTCAGAATTTTCCCGGCTTAAAGGGAATGGATTTGGCTAAGGAGGTGACGACCTCTGAGAGTTATGAGTGGCAACAGTCGGTTTGGACACTGAAATCCGGCTTTGCTGAGGGCCAGGGTGGGCAATACAAGGTCGTGGCCTACGATTTCGGTGTTAAGCACAATATTTTGCGAATTCTTCGCAGTCTGGGTTGCGACGTGCATGTGGTGCCTGCGACTACCAGCGCGGAAGAGGTGCTGGCGATGCAGCCCGATGGCGTATTTTTGTCCAATGGTCCGGGCGATCCAGAACCCTGTGATTATGCGATTGCTGCAACCTGCACATTCATAGAGCAAAAAATACCGATATTCGGGATCTGTTTGGGCCACCAGATTTTGGCTCTGGCGTCCGGTGCCAGCACTGAAAAAATGAAATTTGGCCATCACGGTGCCAATCACCCGGTGCAGGATCTGGCCTCGAATCAGGTCATGATCACCAGCCAGAATCATGGTTTCGCGGTTCGCGAAGAAAACCTGCCGGATACGCTTCAGGTAACTCATCGCTCATTATTCGACGACACCATTCAAGGTATTGAGCGTACCGATGCGCCGGCCTTTTCCTTCCAGGGCCACCCCGAAGCCAGCCCCGGCCCCCACGATGTGGCGCCGCTGTTTGAGCGCTTTATCAGCATGATGCAGGAGCACAGCTAATGCCAAAACGCGACGATATCAAAAGCGTCCTGATTATCGGGGCAGGCCCGATTATTATCGGCCAGGCCTGCGAGTTCGATTATTCCGGCGTGCAGGCCTGCAAGGCCTTAAAGGAAGAGGGCTTCCGGGTGATTCTGGTGAATTCCAATCCCGCCACCATCATGACTGACCCTGGTTTTGCCGATGCCACCTACATTGAACCAATCAGTTGGCAGGCGGTGGAAAAGATTATTGAGGCGGAACAACCGGATGTGTTACTGCCGACTATGGGCGGGCAGACGGCACTCAATTGCGCACTGGATCTGGAACGCGAAGGCGTGCTCAAAAAGCATGGCGTTGAAATGATTGGCGCGACTAAACAGGCCATCGATAAAGCAGAGGACCGGGAACAGTTTAAGCGGGCCATGACCAAAATTGGCCTGGAAACTGTGCAGGGTGACATTGCCCACAGTATGGATGACGCATTTAAAATTTTAGAAGATCTGGGCTTGCCGGTCATTATTCGACCCTCGTTCACTATGGGTGGCACCGGTGGCGGAATCGCTTATAACAAAGAAGAGTTCGTTAAAATTTGCGAACGTGGGCTGGATGCCTCGCCCACTGACGAATTATTAATCGAGGAATGTATCTTCGGCTGGAAAGAGTATGAGATGGAGGTGGTCCGCGATCATCAGGATAATTGCATCATCATTTGCTCAATCGAAAATTTCGATGCCATGGGTGTGCATACCGGCGATTCCATTACCGTGGCACCGGCTCAGACATTGACCGATAAGGAATATCAAATCATGCGCGACGCCAGCCTGGCGGTGTTACGCGAAATTGGCGTGGACACCGGCGGCTCCAATGTACAGTTTGCTATAAACCCGGCCGATGGACGCATGATCATCATTGAGATGAACCCAAGAGTGTCGCGCTCCTCAGCGTTGGCGTCCAAGGCTACCGGATTCCCGATCGCCAAAGTGGCAGCCAAACTTGCGGTTGGGTATACGCTTGACGAATTGCGCAACGAGATAACCGGAGGACTGACACCGGCATCGTTTGAGCCCAGCATTGACTATGTTGTGACCAAGATTCCGCGTTTTGATTTTGTCAAATTCCCACAGGCTGACAGTACCCTGACCACACAAATGAAATCGGTTGGCGAAGCCATGTCCATTGGCCGAACCTTTCAGGAGTCATTGCAGAAAGCGATGCGCAGCCTGGAGATAGGTAGTCACGGATTTGAGCCGCAGTTAAGCCCGGACTTGCAGGGCGACGACCGTAAAGATCTCTTGCGCCAGGCTCTGCGAGTGCCCAAAGCCGAACGCCTGTGGTATATCGGGGATGCATTCCGCGAAGGCTTGAGCGTACAGGAAGTGCACGAGTTCACTGGTATAGAGCCTTGGTTCCTTGCTGAAGTGGAAGACTTGATCAACCTTGAAATGCAAATAGGTGAAGCCAAATTGGCTGAGCTGCAACGTGATCAGGTGTGGCAATGGAAGCGTAAAGGTTTTTCCGATGTGCGTCTGGCCGAGCTGCTCGGTTGCAGTGAAGATGACTTTCGTGAACGGCGTCATGCGCTCGACGTGCGGCCGGTGTACAAGCGTGTAGATTCATGCGCCGCAGAGTTTGCGACGGCCACGGCCTATATGTACTCCACCTACGAACAACAGTGTGAAGCAGAACCCGAAGACGTTAAAAAAATCATGGTTTTAGGGGGCGGCCCCAATCGCATAGGCCAGGGCATCGAGTTTGACTACTGTTGTGTGCACGCGGCCATGGCGCTGCGCGAAGATGGTTATCAAACCATCATGGTTAACTGTAATCCTGAGACTGTTTCAACCGACTACGATACATCCGATCGATTGTACTTTGAGCCATTGACGCTGGAAGATGTGTTGGAAATTGTCCACAAAGAAAACCCAACCGGTGTCATTGTTCAATACGGGGGCCAGACGCCACTCAAGTTGGCCAGACCGCTGCAGCGTGAAGGCACCCGAATTATCGGCACTTCACCCGAGGCAATTCACAATGCCGAAGACCGTGAACATTTTCAGGCCCTACTGAATAAACTGGGTCTTAAACAACCGCCCAACCGGATTGCCTCTAGCGAGGAGTCAGCCCTCGAGCTGGCAGACGAAGTTGGCTACCCTCTGGTGGTGCGACCCAGCTATGTGTTGGGCGGCCGAGCCATGGAGATAGTGCATGATCGCGAGGCACTATCAAACTATATGCGGGTTGCTATTCAGGTTTCGAACGAGTCGCCGGTCTTGCTGGACCGATTCCTGAACGATGCGATCGAAGTGGATGTAGACGCAATTTGTGATGGAGAGCAGGTGGTGATCGGCGGCATCATGCAACATATCGAGGAAGCGGGTGTGCACTCCGGAGATTCAGCCTGCTCGCTGCCGCCGTTTAGCCTGGCCGAAGATGTAAAGCGCCAGTTACGTGAGCAGACTTCTCAAATGGCACTGGCTCTCAATGTAATCGGCCTGATGAACGTGCAGTTTGCCATTAAGGGCAGCGATATTTATGTGTTGGAGGTCAATCCACGGGCTTCCCGCACCGTGCCATTTGTCTCCAAAGCCACGTCGCGACCGCTGGCCAAGGTGGCGGCATTATGTATGGCCGGTAAGAGTCTGGCTGAACAGGGCATACGGCATGAAATTGTGCCCAACTATTATTCTGTTAAAGAAGCGGTATTCCCGTTTGTGAAGTTTCCGGGCGTAGACACAATTCTCGGCCCGGAAATGAAAAGCACTGGTGAGGTCATGGGTGTCGGCAACAGCTTCGGCGAGGCCTATAATAAGTCTCAACAGGGTGCCGGGTCGGTGATTCCACATAACGGTAATGCCTTATTCTCAGTGCGGGACGACGACAAGGTGGTGGCTATTGATATCGCCCGTTACCTGTCGCAAGCCGGGTTCTCAATTTATGCAACTCGTGGCACGGCCAAGGCGTTTGAGGATGCCGGGATCAGTACCAAAGAAGTCAATAAAGTTAAAGAGGGTCGACCGCATATTGTTGATATGATAAAAGACGGCGAAGCCGATCTGGTTATTAATACCACTTCAAATCGGGAAAGCCTCAGCGATTCCTACACGATTCGCCGCGAAGCCCTGATGCACAAAGTCACCTACTTCACCAATATTGCCGCGGCACGCGCAATGAGTGAAGCGCATCGTGCGCATGGCGCGATGCGAGTCAGTAAATTGCAAGACCTTCACACAACCATAAAACACTAAGCCCTATGAATCGCGTACTTCTGACTGCCAAAGGTGCAGAACGGCTGCAAGCCGAACTAAAAAACCTCAAGAGTGTTGAGCGGCCGAAAGTAATTGCCGCCATTGCAGAAGCCCGCTCGCATGGTGATTTGTCTGAAAACGCAGAGTACGACGCGGCCAAGGAGCAGCAGGGCTTTATTGAAGGCCGCATCAAGGAGCTCCAAGGCCAACTCGGCGTGGCCGAAGTAATTGACCCCAGAAAGTTAAACGCTGGAGGCAAAGTGGTGTTTGGAGCGTTGGTGAAGCTGTACGATGAAGAGGCCGACAAAGAGGTCAGCTATCAAATTGTGGGCGACTTGGAAGCCGATATCAGCAAAGGCCAGATCTCCCTCAGCTCACCGATCGGGCGTGCCATGATCGGCAAAATGGAGGGTGATGAGTTCACCTTTGACGCGCCCAGCGGCGAAAAGGCTTTTGAAATTCTGGCGGTCAGCTACGACGCCTAGTACTACTTGTTTTGCATTTGTCGAACGAAGTCGCGCGCCTCGTCAATCGACAACTCCATATCGCTTATTAGCACGGCCACCTTATCCTGCACTCGGAGGACTTCGCCTGAGAGGCTGGAAACTGCACGGGCATTGAGGTTGTGCTTTAAAAACAAGGTATTGTCCTGCAGGACTTCCAGCACCGGTTGTACGCGTTGCTGTGCCGTCTGCATCTTGACATACAACGCCTGATAACGGTTGCGGGTGATCTGTAAATTGCGTTCGCTGGCCTGCTTTAAATTTGCGCTCTGGTATTGGCCCAATTCGCGCTCCCATTCGGAAAATAAATCCTGTGCCACGCGATCAACGGCGGCCACCCGCCCGGTCAATTCAGCGGCTTTATCTTCGCTCGCCTCAACCGCCGCAGCCATACGCTTGTAGCGCTTCTCCAGGCCCTGATCATCAACTTCAATCAGCCCGGCCAGTTCTTCATAGGCTGACTGAAATTTCTGCTTGGTTTGCTCCTGCGTACGGGCCGTTTTTTCAATTCTATCGACTAAAATATCGCGCTTATGGATGCCTACCTGCTCCAGTGCTGAATATTTGGCCTTTTGCGCGGTACCGCAGGCGCTGATCAGTAGACAGGAGGCGAGTAAAATTGAAATTCTGGTCATTATGTATCCGTAGAATCTGGAAATTGTGTGACGCAGTTTAACAAAATCTCCCATCTGGGCAGTGCAAAGCATGGTAAATTTCCAGCACCTTTCGGAGCCTATCCATGAACCATTTATTAAAATTTCTCCCCGCATTGCTAAGTCGCCAACAGCTGCTGCGTCACAAAAGCTGGTTGACTATCGTGGTCGCCCTGGTGGGGGCATATCAATTGCTAAGCCCCAACGGCGTGGGTGCTGAATGGGGCATCCCCAGTATCGATACATTTTATAAAGAACCACGCGACGTATTGGTGACTCGCGTAGAAGCAGCCCGCGATGTGCAGCAGGAGACAGCCGAGGAATTTAAATCGGCCCTGGAGAAATTCAAGGACGTCACTAACTTTGATGGTGGTGATCTGGAAAAGAAATTTAATACTTTGAATGCCGCATTTGAGCGTAGCGAGGGCGCAGCGGCTGAAGTCGGAAGCCGGGTAGATCGAGTGGTAAAAGCCACCAATAATCTGCTGGAGGAGTGGCGCGACGAGCTAAACGAGTATCACGATGCAACCATTCGCGCACGTGCCGAGCAGCAATTCGACCAGACCCGCTTACAGGCCGAAAGATTGATTGCAGCCATGCGCAAGGCGGAGCAGAAAACCGAGCCGGTACTGGCGGCATTTCGGGATCAAGTGCTGTTTATCAAGCACAATCTCAATATGCAGGCAATCAGTTCGTTACAGCAGGAGAGCGTGGTTATTGAACAGGACGTCGCTGCCTTGATTCAGGAGATGGAAAGTTCCATCGCTGAGGCTGAACAATTTATCCGCTCAATAAAGACGTAAAGAAGGTTAGATACTTGGCAGCATCAATTTAGGTTCAACGGCGGCCCGGTAGACCACGCCCACGCGGCCGATTAGCTGAACCGGTTCGCTGTTTGATTGGCTGGTGATTTGCGCCAACAAGCTGGTTTTTTCAGCCTTGTCATTGCTCGGTAGTTTTATTTTTATCAATTCATGCTTCGCCAGGGCCAGTTCAATTTCGGCTAGCACTGCCTCGGTTAAGCCTTTTGCCCCCACCGTTACGACGGGCTGTTTGGCATGTGCCAGGCCGCGCAGGTAGTTCTTTTGTTTTCCGCTAAGTGTCATAATTCGACTTTAAGCTGCCAGTCTATGTTTGGGCAGCGAAATTTAACCGGTTTAGTACGGAAAATCACTATTTATGGCACGAAAGGGCAACAAAACCGGTGAGTGGGCTCGTCGCCATATTAATGACCCATGGGTGAAAAAGGCCACCAGTGAGGGCTATCGCTCCCGCGCGGTATACAAATTCAAGGAAATTGCAGAACAGGACAGCTTGTTGCGACCAAATATGACCGTGGTCGATCTGGGTTCTGCACCCGGGGGCTGGTCGCAATTTATCGCTCGACAGTTAGGTGATTCGGCCACCATTATTGCAATCGATTTACTACCCATGGAACCGATACAGGGGGTTCACTTTATCGAGGGTGATTTTCAGGATGACGTTGTCCTGGCGGAATTGGATGAGATTCTCGCTGGACGCCCTATTGACCTTGTAATTTCCGATATGGCACCCAATATAAGTGGCGTACGCAGCGTTGATGAGGCTCAGTACGAAGGGCTGCTTGATTCTGTTTTGTGGTTTTGTGAGCGTCGTTTGAAATCCGGCCGTCATCTGCTGGTCAAACTGTTTGAAGGCAGCGCCGCGCATCACTTTCGTCGCGAGGTTAAAAGCCGCTTTAAAAGTGGTGTGGTTCGCAAACCCGCGGCTTCCAGACCAAAGAGCCGGGAATTTTACTTTTTGGCTAAACACTTAAAAGCAGGTAGATAATCACAAACTCGTAGCAACAGTGCACTAAGCTTAGGGGTAGCAGGTCGATTTTAACCGTCGGCTCGCCACTAAGTTAGGCCGCTGTATCGGCTGTCAGACAATTGTCGTGCTACAAGAATTTGCCAGCTTAAATTCCGGTTAGATGTGCAGCTAACATCACATTTGGACTTCGCGTACTGATACACTTGAGGTCCAGAGAAGACGCTGCGTATTCACCCGAATATACACGGAGAACGATCAGCTAGACACGTGGCAGGCTGAGTTATTCTCACGAATACTTAGATTTTTAAAAAATTGATTTAACGGGTAACGGCATTGAATAAAATTACCAACATCATCGTAATGGGCCTATTGTTCCTCATGATTGGCTCCTGGATGGCTGAGCGCACCAATCCGGCTTCGGCGCCCGATGAACTGCGCTATTCCGAATTTATGGAAAAGGTTATGGCTGGCGCCGTGAGTCAGGTGGTCATCGATGAAGATGAGCGCGTCATTACGGGCGAAACCGCCTCCGGCCAAAAATTTCGCGCTATTATGCCGCGCGATGAAAAATTGATTGATACGCTGGTTGACCGCGGCATTCCATTTGAGGCAAAGCAACCTGATCGTGGTTCAATCTGGACCACGATTCTGATTAACACCTTGCCCATCTTGCTGTTTATCGGCGTGTGGATTTATCTGATGCGTCAAATGCAAGGTGGTGGCGGTAAGGGTGCCATGAGCTTTGGTAAAAGCCGTGCCCGGATGCTTAATCAGGATAACAACCGCGTTACCTTTGATGATGTGGCGGGCATCGAAGAATCCAAAGAAGAAGTACAGGAAATAGTTGAATTTCTAAGGGATCCGTCAAAGTTTCAAAAGCTCGGCGGCCGGATGCCCAGCGGTGTGCTGATGACCGGAAGCCCCGGTACCGGCAAAACCTTGCTGGCGAAAGCCATTGCCGGAGAAGCGCAGGTCCCATTTTTCTCTATTTCCGGATCTGACTTTGTTGAGATGTTCGTGGGCGTGGGTGCGTCGCGCGTACGTGACATGTTCGAGCAGGCCAAGAAAAATGCGCCTTGCATTATTTTCATCGATGAAATTGATGCGGTAGGTCGACACCGTGGCGCAGGCCTGGGTGGTGGACATGATGAGCGCGAGCAAACATTAAACCAACTACTGGTCGAGATGGACGGCTTTGAAGGAGGCGAAGGCGTTATCGTCATTGCGGCAACCAACCGGCCCGACGTGCTGGACCCGGCATTGTTGCGCCCTGGCCGCTTTGATCGACAGGTGAATGTACCATTACCGGACATCCGCGGTCGCGAACAGATTCTGAAAGTACATATGCGTAAAGTGCCAATTGGCAAAACGGTGGATGCCGCTATCATTGCGCGCGGCACGCCCGGATTTTCCGGTGCTGATTTGGCCAATCTGGTCAACGAGGCAGCACTATTTGCTGCGCGCGCCAGCAAGAAATTGGTTGAGATGGACGACTTTGAGCTGGCCAAAGACAAGGTCATGATGGGCGTTGAACGACGCTCAATTGTGATGCCGGAAGAAGAGCGTAAGAACACCGCTTACCATGAATCCGGGCACGCTGTGGTTGCAGAGGTATTAAAAGAACATACAGACCCGGTGCATAAGGTCACTATCATTCCGCGCGGGCGGGCTTTAGGTGTAACCATGCAGCTGCCCGAAGAAGATCGCTATAGCCATAACCGTGAGTACCTGCTGGCACGCGTCGCCGTATTGATGGGCGGCCGCATCGCCGAAGAACTGTTTATGAACCAGATGACCACCGGCGCCTCCAACGATTTTGAGGTGGCCACGAAATTGGCGCATAACATGGTGTCGCGCTGGGGCATGAGTGAAATCTTGGGTACTCGGGTTTACGGTGAAAATGAGTCAGAAGTGTTTTTAGGTCGTGATGTGACCACCAGCAAAAACATGAGCGATAAAACCGCCGATCTGGTGGATAGCGAAATCTCACGCATCATCGATGAAGAATACCACCGTGCCAAAAAGATCCTGGAAGATAATCGCGATAAAGTTGAGATGATGGCTAAATGCCTGATGGAGTGGGAAACAATAGACGCAACTCAAATCGCCGATATTATGGCCGGCAAAACGCCTCAGCCTCCGGCTGATATGCCGGTTCCCAAGAGTGAGTCTTCTAATGACGACTCCGAAGATCGGCCAGCTGTTGAACCACAGCTCGATAAACCCGCTAGCGAGTCCTAATTAGGAGGGCGGCGCTGATGTCAGTCGTCGCAGCGCTGAAAGCATTGCTGCAAGGGGATGCAGCAATTGTCATGGGTATTGTTAACGCAACACCCGATTCCTTCTCCGATGGTGGACAACACGCCGGTAACGAAGCGGCCCTAGAGCATGGACTAAAATTACTCGCAGAAGGGGCTGACATTTTGGATATTGGGGGCGAATCTACCCGGCCAGGAGCAGAACCCGTGTCCATCGATGAGGAATTGGATCGAGTTATCCCGGTAATTGAGGGGCTCCGCGCCCACAGCGATTGTGTTGTTTCAATAGATACTACCAAGCCTGAAGTGATGCTGGCCGCGGCAGATGCTGGCGCTTCTCTGATTAATGATGTGAATGCCTTGCGTGCGGAGGGCGCCCTGCAGGTGGCCAGTGAAACGGGTCTGGCGGTTTGTTTAATGCATATGCAGGGTCAGCCGCAAACCATGCAGGAGGCGCCCGAATACAAGAATGTAGTTGATGAGGTTGCGGCTTTTTTAAGTGCGCGGGTGGATATATGTGAACATAGTGGCGTGGCCAGGGAATTACTGATTGCTGATCCCGGGATTGGTTTTGGGAAGTCGCTGGAGCACAACCTCGCCTTGTTAGCGGCCGTGCCCAAGTTACAGGAAGCGGTGGGCTGCCCGCTGTTGATTGGCGCTTCTCGAAAATCAATGATTGATGCCATTTTAGACCGTGCAGTGGATGAGCGCATGCCGGCCAGTGTAGGATTGGCGGTGCAGGCAGTGTTAAATGGCGCTAAAATAGTGCGCGTACATGATGTTCAGGCTACGGTAGACGCGGTACGTATCGTTGAGCGAGTCTGCCGGGTTCACCACGTCAATTAGCTTCAGTCGAAGCATCCTCCCATATACAAGCAGCAGGCTGTCTTTAATGAGTAAACCATTTTTTGGAACCGACGGAATACGCGGGCCGGTGGGCGTAGACCCCATCACACCGATCCGGATAGTGCATCTTGGCTGGGCATTGGGCACCGTAATTAAAAAGCATTTCGGTAAGAGCAATGTATTGGTGGGAAAAGATACGCGGGTATCCGGCTACCTGCTCGAATCATCGATGGAGGCAGGGCTGTCGTCGGCGGGTATGGACGTGACCATGCTGGGGCCGTTGCCAACGCCTGCGATTGCCTATCTGACCCAGACCGCACGCGCCGGCGCCGGTGTGGTAATCAGCGCTTCTCACAACAGCTATACCGACAATGGGATCAAGTTTTTTTCCGCCAAAGGAAATAAAATTTCTGATGAGATTCAAGCTGAGATTGAAGCCCTTATGCAGCAGCCCATGCAGGTCGTTCCATCAGAAGATCTTGGCAAGGCGTATCGTATGGATGATGCGGTGGGTCGCTATGTGGAGTTTTGCAAGGGCACCATACCGCGCCGCATGGACTTTAAGGGTCTGAAAGTAGCGCTGGATTGCGCCAACGGGGCTGCCTATCAGTCTGCCCCCGCAGCTTTGCACGAACTGGGTGCCGAGGTGCATGTTATAAACAATCAGCCCAATGGTTTTAATATTAACGAGGGTTGTGGCTCCACCCACCTCGAGGGCCTGCAAAAATTGGTTCTGGAACAGGGCTGTGATGTTGGTATTGCCTTTGACGGCGATGCCGATCGGGTGATTATGGTCGACCGGCATGGCAAGGTTGTAGATGGCGACCAGCTACTGTTTGTGATTGCGGACTCACAAAAAAAGCAGGGCCGGTTGAAGGGAGGCGTCGTCGGTACCCTGATGAGTAATTTCGGGCTGGAGACGGCTTTAAAGGAGCGCGACATTCCGTTTGTGCGGGCCAAAGTCGGTGACCGCTATGTATTACAGGAATTGCAGGCCAGAGACTGGACTCTGGGCGGTGAATCCTCGGGCCACATAATTTGCCTGGATAAAACCACTACTGGTGATGGCCTGGTATCTGCACTGCAGGTTTTAACCCAAATGCAGTTTATGGAGCGACCACTGGATGAACTGGCGGCGGGCATGTCGATGCTGCCGCAATTGATGATTAATGTTCGCTTGCCGGACACTGCGGTCGCCAGCGACATTTGCCAGCTCGATGCCGTTGCAAAGGCCGTGCATCAAGCCGAAACGACTCTGGCCGGAAGTGGACGCGTATTGCTGCGGCCATCGGGTACCGAACCGGTGATCCGTGTAATGGTAGAGGGCAGCGACAATGAATTAGTGCAGAGTTGCTGCGAGGCGGTGGCCAAGGCTGTCACGGCGCAACTATAACAACATAAAAAACTCGCCCAAAAACCGCCCCAAGGCCCATAGCACAAGCATTTCAGGTTGTTTTCAAACCCATCAAAACCCCCCGCATTAGTGTAGTTCTGGCGGGGTCGCTATGGTAACATCCGGCCTCGATTTACCAACCCTAATGAGCTGATGGCACGACGAATATTGGTCGCTGGAAATTGGAAGATGCACGGCAGTCAGAAAATGACTGACGACCTGATCTCCAATGTTGCCAATGCCTTGGTCGCAAGTGGTGCGCAGGCGCAGGGGTTTGATGTGTTGGTGTGCCCTCCGGCACCCTATTTGCAAACTGCCAGAGTCGTTATTGACGAATTTGCCAGCGGTTTGGGGTTTTATCTGGGTGCCCAGAATGTGAGTGCTCAGGCCAGCGGTGCATTTACCGGTGAAGTGTCGCTCGATATGTTGTCAGAATTTGGCTGCCAATATGTCTTATTAGGCCACTCTGAACGCCGGGAATTGTATGCAGAGTCTGACGCGATGGTGGCCGAAAAATTCGCCGCTTGCGTAGCTCATGAATCGGACATTGTGCCAGTGCTTTGCATCGGCGAAACCTTGCAACAAAGGCAAGCGGGCGATACCGAAGCGGTGGTTGCCCGGCAGCTTGATGCGGTCTTGGCCGTGACCGGCATCGCAGGTTTCGCCAACGCCGTTATCGCCTATGAGCCGGTCTGGGCGATTGGCACGGGTGAAACGGCCAGCCCCGAACAGGCGCAGCAGGTGCATGCGTTTATTCGCGGTAAATTGACGGCTCTGGACAGCTCTATTGGGGAGTCAATTCGACTCCTTTATGGGGGCAGTGTAAAACCGGGCAATGCCGCAGAGTTATTTGCCCAAAACGATATCGACGGCGGCCTGATTGGCGGCGCGGCCATTGATGCCGCGAGCTTCATAGGAATTTGTGCTGCAGCTGCAAAGCTGAGCAATTGAACTACTTTAAACCGAGTTTTTAACATGACCACAACTGTACTGATCATAGTAAATGTATTTTCTGCGCTGGCAATTATTGTGCTGGCCCTGATGCAACAAAGTAAGGGCGATATGGGTGCTGCCTTCGGCGGCGGCAGTTCGCAAAGTATGTTCGGCAGCCGCGGCTCGGCCAACTTCCTCAGCCGCACCACTGCCATTATGTGCGTGGTATTTTTCCTCTCCAGCTTATCACTGGCCTATATCTACGCGCAGCGAGCCGGCTCTGACAGCGTAGTGAGTGGTGACTCGGTGATCGAGCAAAGCCAGCCTGTGGACAACGAACTGCCGACGATTGATGGTGCTTCAGCCACCGCAGAGGATTCTGCGGATGCTGCAGAAGAGGCCTCAGCAGACGCTCTGCCGTCCGTCCCGGGGGCGGAAGAGGCAAATGATACAAGCGCGCCGGAATTGCCGGCGGTGCCAGAGCCTGATAATTAATCCTTGCCCAAGTGGTGGAATTGGTAGACACGCTATCTTGAGGGGGTAGTGGCGAGAGCCGTGCCGGTTCAAGTCCGGCCTTGGGCACCATTTTATATTTACGATACATATTCAACTATGCCAAAAATTACCTATATCGATTTCGAGGGAACCGAACGCAGTGTCGATGCCAATAATGGCGACAGCGTGATGGAAACCGCTACATCTAATGATATTCCCGGTATCGACGCCGACTGTGGCGGTGCCTGTGCTTGTGCAACCTGTCACGTGTACGTGGATCAGGCCTGGACGGATGTGGTGGGGAAACCGGATGAATTAGAAGCGGAAATGCTTGATGTTGCTGAGGATGTGCGGGAAACCTCGCGGCTTTCTTGCCAGATTCAAATCACCGATGCCATGGATGGTCTGATCGTAACCACACCGGAAAGCCAGTTTTAGAATATCACCGGCTGCACACATCATTTGTCGCAGCCAGGCGTTTTATTCAGGCCAAGAGCGCACAAAATCAGCGGGGTCGAGGCGCGGCACACGTTTGGCCCGGCCCGCTTTGCCCATATAAAGAAAGCCGACAATTTTCTCGTTGTCGGCTAAGCCGAGACCTTGATGGACTTCAGGTCTGAACATAAGCGCACCTGAACGCCATATAGCACCAAGTCCTTGCGCAAAAGCCGCCACCATCATCATTTGCGCACTGGCGCCGGCTGACAAAATCTGTTCGATTTCGGGCACTTTTTCATGCTCGGTAATGTGCGCGGCGACCACAATTACTAATGGCGCCCGTAAGGGCTTGGCACGCAATTTGGCCGCGCTCTCCGCATCCGGTTCGGCCCCATCCATCGCTGTTTTCGCGGTCAGCAATAACTCACCCAGTTGATGCCGGGCATCGCCCTCAATTTGAATAAAACGCCACGGTCGCAGGTTCTTGTGATCACACGCCCGCAGGCCGGCCTTAAAAATATTCTTTAATTGCTCCGCACTCGGGCCGGGGCTTTCCAGCAGGTTAACGGAGTTTCGATTATGCAGAGCGCGGAGTGCGTCCATAGCGGCAACAGAGCTTAAATTAGCAGGGCGTTTTGAAGTTACCTATTATGACTCATATGGCAACGAAGTCATCCATCCTTTGGACATTTCTATTCGTTGGCTCCCCGAGCTGGACTCGAACCAGCGACCCAATGATTAACAGTCATTTGCTCTACCAACTGAGCTATCGGGGAACAGTTTTTCAACGAAGGCGAATCGTACTGATTCGACCATAGCCGGTCAAGTTGTTTCAGGGCTTTTTTGGCGCCTTATCTGGTCATCATTCTAGGTCAGTTGCGGCATCGCATTTAGAGCGCATATGGGGGCTTGCAGTTTGCTTTATGCGCGTTCGACCAGAATGAAAAATGTATATGTGTCGGTAGTCTTGCCGAGCAGAATCGCAGAGCGTAAAGCCAGCACTGCGCGAACCTCCATTGGGAAAAAATCTGAGGCGGCCACGCTGATTGAATACCATGGTGATCTGTTCAGACCCCGCGAATTGATACACTAATTCATCGCCCTCACTAAACTCGTTATCACGATCAAGGTCCATAAAGATCATCCACCCATGTGACCAATTGCGATAGGCTTCATAGTTGTCGTCGCAGGCCGGACTTTTGTCTTGGTCTAGCCGACAAACATGCACCATTTCGCGATGCAATACCGCTGTAGAACGCGCCGTCATAAGCGATAACAACAGGTTATTGCTTTGCACCAGCATCCGGTTGCGGTTCAAAATATTGCCGAAGCTAGGTACCGCCAGAGCCAACAGCAAAACGGCTAACGTCACCGCGAACAATAATTCAATAAGTGTCAGCCCACTGCGGCGCAGGCGCGGATTAACGGCTCGCATGGTGTTTCCTCCTTGAAACAGTTAAATGAGAGTTCAGTGAAAATTTCTTCCACTGGCTTGAGAATAATTCACCCAGGTCGCCCGCACAATCACCCCCTCAGGTGAAATCAATGCGGTTCGGCATCTGTCCGGCAATCGCCTATAATACGCGGTCGTGCAATATAGCTTACCTCCCCCGATTTCATGCAACGAGCCTTTCAGCTAGTCAGTGATTATCAGCCTGCCGGCGACCAGCCGGGGGCCATTAAGCGCTTGGTTGAAGGATTGCAAAATGGTGAGGCGTTTCAGACGCTGTTAGGTGTAACTGGCTCTGGCAAGACCTTTACCATGGCCAATGTAATACAAACTTTACAACGGCCGACAATCGTGATGGCGCCCAATAAAACGTTGGCGGCGCAACTGTATTCAGAGATGCGGGATTTTTTCCCGAATAATGCGGTGGAATATTTCGTTTCCTACTACGATTATTATCAGCCTGAAGCCTATGTGCCCAGCTCAGACACATTTATCGAAAAGGACGCGTCGATAAACGAACACATCGATCAAATGCGCCTGTCCGCCACCAAGTCCATCATCGAGCGCGAAGATGTCATTGTTGTGGCCACGGTTTCTGCGATCTACGGGCTGGGCGATCCGCAGGCTTACCATGAAATGATTCTGCATTTAAGCGTGGGCGATATTATGGACCAACGCGCGATCCTTAAACGCCTGGCAGAACTGCAATACACGCGCAATGATACTGAGCTCAAGCGCGCTACCTTTCGGGTGCGCGGTGATGTAATCGATATTTACCCAGCTGAATCCGAACGCTACGCGATCCGGGTAGAGTTGTTCGGCGAAGACATTGAAAAAATTTCCCGCTTTGACCCACTCACTGGTGCGGTGGAGGAGGAACTGCAGCGCACCACGATTTTTCCCAAGTCACACTATGTTACTCCGCGGGTGAGGGTGCTCGAAGCATGCGAGCAAATTCGCGAGGAATTGCGTGAGCGGTTGGCTCAGCTGCGCAGCCTGGATAAGCTGGTCGAAGCACAGCGCCTGGAACAACGCACCCTGTTTGATCTGGAAATGATGCAGGAGCTCGGCTATTGCAATGGCATTGAAAATTACTCGCGCTTTCTGTCTGGCGCGCAGCCCGGGGAACCGCCTCCCACACTGATCCACTATCTGCCACCCAATGCCATGATGATATTGGATGAAAGCCACGTGCTGGTGCCGCAGCTGGGGGCGATGTACAAAGGCGACCGGTCGCGTAAGGAAACCCTGGTTGAATACGGTTTTCGCCTGCCTTCCGCGATGGATAATCGACCGCTTAAGTTTGAGGAGTTTCGTATGATGATGCCGCAAACGGTGTTTGTGTCGGCGACTCCTGGCGACTATGAGCTGGCACAGAATCCAGACACCATCGATCAAGTGGTGCGACCGACGGGGCTAATCGACCCGAAGATTGAAGTGCGTCCAGTCGCAACTCAGGTTGATGACGTCTTGTCCGAGATTAACCGCCGCGTTAAAAAAGACGAACGCGTTTTGATCACGACACTCACCAAGCGTATGTCAGAAGACTTGACCGATTACTTGAGCGATGCCGGGGTGCGGGTACGCTATTTGCACTCAGACATAGATACTGTCGAGCGGGTGGAGATAATTCGCGATTTAAGAGCCGGTGAATTTGATGTGTTGGTCGGCATCAACCTGTTGCGTGAAGGGCTCGACATGCCGGAGGTGTCGCTGGTGGCAATTCTGGACGCCGACAAAGAGGGTTTTTTGCGGTCTACCCGATCCCTGATACAGACCATCGGCCGGGCCGCCAGAAATCTGAATGGTACCGCCATTTTGTATGGCGATCGCGTTACCCGCTCTATGCAGATCGCCATTGATGAAACCGAACGGCGTCGCCAGAAACAGCAGAAGCACAACGAGAAGCATGGCATTGTGCCGCAGAGTGTTCGCAAAGCGGTGCGCGATATTATCGACGGTGCCACCAGTGATGCCGCGCAGGAGCTAAGTAAGATCAAGCTGCCACAGGAGTCGATTGAGTTTGCCAATGACCCAAAGGAATTCGCCCGCGTGATGCGGCAGTTGGAAAAGGAGATGTATCAATACGCCGATAATCTGGAGTTTGAACAGGCCGCTCGCACCCGCGATCGTATTGAGGAACTGCGCGCCGGTTACTTCAAGTCCTAGCGCAACGCGAGGCCATAGTGCAACGCACGTGTCGATTTGTTTATCCGACTAAATATTGCAATAACTTTTGGGTATAGTTACTTGATACCGTAGCCGCTATCCCGACATTATGAAAGAGTACAAGGTTGTTATTTATCAGGAAGGCATGCTGGGCTCGTTAATTCTGGGCCAATCAAAAGTCGACCCGGTACGCTTCAGCGAATTCCTCAACTCTAATGCTGTGGATGGCTGGCGCGTAATAACGATGGAAAAAGACATCCGTAGAATGCTGCTGTTTTTTAAACGCGAGGCATTTTTGGTGTTGATGGAGCGCGACAAAAGCGACTCTGGTTGAATCTATTTAAGTGAGGTGGTCTTATGCGAACGGCGTCAATATTTTGTTTGAGTGTGTGTGGCCTGTGGGTGCTGCTGGCAATTGTGGATATGTGGTTTGACATCATGAGCGCAGAAATGTTTATTAAAGTGACGATAACCCTCGGTTTACTTAGTATCCTGGTTCTGGCAGTGGCGCTGGTGCGGCGCGAGTACATGGACGAGAAGCAGTTGCGCAAGGACAAGTATATTGATTGACTCTCTGAGGGCATGCAGATCGACAAGGATTGATCGTTTCTCTCTTACAACCTGCTGATCCGGAGAAAATAGTCATTTGTTAATTAAATGCAATCAAAGCGATGTATTATGTCGCTTTCAGCGCATTTAGATCTGGCGCAGTACCGCTTATAAAATAGCGAATGAGCCTGTGATAGGCTAAAGTAAGTGCAGGTTATTTAACAGCGCGCCTGCTTCTGTTGAATGATTGTGTCCATACGGTGCTGTCTCGAAATAGTCGGCTTCTGATGTGGGCACCCGCGTAGTTTGCCAAAAAAAGGTAGCAAATAAAGTTGGCTTAAAAACAAAAGATGAGGAGTGAGACAATGAAGAGAATATCCCCCAAAATTACTTTGCTGTTGTTTTCGGCAGCAGTGGTAGCAACGGCTGGGGCGCCGGTAGCGTACGCACAGAGCGCCAATAATTCCAGCGTCGAGGAGTTGGTTGTTTTAGGTAGCCGAAGTGCCAAAGCACGATCCGCCGCGGATTCGCCGGTGCCAATTGATGTGATCAGTGGTAATGACTTTTCCGCGCTCGGCAACGGCGCAGACATTACCGATAACCTGAAAACTCTGGTGCCGTCTTACACGGCCACCCCGGCGACCGGTGACGGCAGTGCGTTCGTGCGACCCACTTCACTGCGTGGCATGTCGCCCGATCAAACCCTGGTGCTGGTCAACGGCAAGCGTCGTCATCGCTCGGCGCTGGTACAGTTTTTCGCGCCCGCCGCGGGTAACGGTTCACATGGTGTTGATGTGGCCATGATCCCCAGTATTGCGCTCAAAAACGTGCAGGTCCTGCGGGATGGTGCCGCTGCGCAATATGGTTCCGATGCGATTTCTGGCGTGATGAACTTTGAATTGAAAGATGCCGCTGAAGGCGGTGAGATACAGGTTCAATATGGTGAGTTCTATGAGGGTGAATCCAGTACCAAAGTTGCCGCGAATCTGGGCTTTGCTGCGGGTAACACTGGTTTTATCAATGCCAGCATTGAACACGTCGATAATGACGCGCTATCGCGCGGCGTAATTCGCCCTGATGCGTTGGCGCTGGTGAATGCCGGTGTGCCCGGCGTTGGGGCTGACTCGCCGTTCGGCGACGCGCCGTTTACCCAAACCTGGGGGCGCCCGGAAACCAGCGGGACAAGATTGTTTGTGAACGCTGGCTGGGAATTGGCCAATGGTTCCAACCTTTATATGTTCGGCAATTACGCCGACACCGAAGGTCGCTACCGTTTCTTTTATCGTAACCCGGGCCACTCAACCCTGGTGTCAAGTTCGCCGGGCGTGGAAGGGCCCGCTGGTGTTTGTCTGCGTAATCCAGCGCAGGATATTTGCCGGGTCGGTTTTACGCCCTTCCTTGATGGCGAGCAAACTGACAATAGTTTAGTGGGTGGCCTGCGCGGCGAATTCGCCAATGGCACCACCTATGATTTCAGCATTGGCATTGGCAAGAACGAATTGGATTACTTTTTGAATAACACCATAAACCCGAGCCTGCCGCTGCAAAATGGGCAGCCCATCCGCGGTTTTGATATGGGTGCTTATGAGCAGGAAGAAATCAATCTGAATGCCGATTTTTCAACGCAAGTCAGCGATAACGTTGCCGTTTCCTACGGTGCCGAATGGCGTGAAGAAACCTTTACCTTAATCCCGGGTGATGCCAATGCACTAACCACCAGCCCCAATGGGGGTCCCAGTGGTATGAGTTCGCCTACGCTCGCTAGCGCCGGCGAATTTGATCGGGATAATTTTGCGGTTTACGCTGACCTCGAGCACGATGTCAGCGACCAATGGTTGATGCAGTACGCGTTACGTTACGAGGACTTCTCTGATTTTGGCAGCACCACCAACGGCAAAGTGGCAACACGTTTTAACGTGAACGACAATTTCACCTTGCGCGGCGCTATCTCTACCGGTTTCCATGCGCCTACGCCCGGCCAGTCAAACATTTCCTCCATCATTACTACCTTTGATGGGCGCACTGGTCTACAAGTAGAAGAGGGTCTGGTGCCCGCCAACAGTGCGGCTGCCCGCAATGCCGGCGGCAAAAATTTGAAGGAAGAGGAATCCACCAATATTAGTCTTGGCTTTACCACAACGCTTGGCGATGTCTGGAATTTGACGGTTGACTTTTACAACGTTGAAGTTGATGACCGCATCTACCGGACCGGCGATATACCTATCCCGGGTTCCGATAATCGGACGCTGTCGTTTTACACCAACGCTCTGGATGTAGAGCATCAAGGCTTTGACGTGGTTCTCAACGGCTCGGTTGACTGGGGCCAGGCGAATACTGATGTAACCTTTGCCTATGCTCACAATGAAATTGATGTTACCGGCCAGACCCCAGTCGCGGGCATTCTGCCGGTTAGCACATCAACCATTGAAGATATCGAAAATAACTACCCCGAAGATCGCTTCACTCTGTCGACCAACACCTATTTCAATGATGCGGTGAATATGCTGGTCCGCGCCACCTATTACGGTTCTCACTTCGACGAACGAGGCACCATCAATGGCGCCCCGGGTAATCGTAGCGCTGAAATTGACCCGATTATTTATTTCGATGTTGAAGCGGGTTGGCAGGCGACTGAGGAGTTTAAACTGGTGGCCGGCGTGTCGAATATTTTCGACGAATATGTTGATGAGATTGCCAATGATGGTGTGTTTGCCAACCGTCAAAGCGTCGGTCTGCAATACCCTCGTCGAACCGCCGCTAACTACGAGGGTGGCTCATGGTACTTGAAAGGTATTTATAATTTTTAAGGCCAGCGCTGTTTAATTGAGATCCATGAAGAACCCGCAATTGATGATTGCGGGTTTTTTTTATTCCATTGAAGTTAATTGGCAGGTCTTTATCCATGCTCAAAAACCAGTTATTTAATCCGGTCTTCAGCGAACTGTCGCCCTCGTCGACCCTCTACATTAACGAAACGGTAAATGCCAAGTGGTCACAGGGTGAGCAGGTTTTCCACATGGGGTTTGGCGAGTCCCGCTTCGATGTGCACCCGATATTGCAGAGGGCTCTGGCGCAGCATGCCGATAAGAAGAGCTATCTGCCAGCGCGGGGCTTACCACCATTATGTGAACAGGTAGCAACCTATTATCAGACCAAGTTGGGCATCGAGTTTGGTGCGCCTCAGGTGATGGTTGGTCCGGGCAGTAAATTATTAATATACGGACTGCAAACCATATTGGATGCCGATTTGTTTCTACCAACGCCTTCATGGGTAAGCTATGCACCGCAGGCAACGATATTAGGGCGCAGGGCGCACTATATCTCGGCCGATATACAGGATGATTACCGTCTGCACCCAGGTGCCCTGGAGGAAGCCCTGCTGGCCTCCGACAACCCCAACAAGTTATTACTGCTCAACAGCCCAAATAATCCCAGTGGTGGTGCTCTGGATGCGGGTTTATTGCAGGAGGTGGCGGGCATTTGCCGAGCGAATGATGTCATCGTGCTCAGTGACGAAATCTATTTTCAACTGTGCTTTAACCGCGATAGCCATATTTCCATTGCCAGCTATTACCCCGAGGGTACCGCCGTGCTTGGCGGCCTGAGCAAGCATCTGTCATTGGGCGGGTGGCGTTTGGGTGTGGCACTGATGCCAGGCTCACCGCTAGGCGAGGAGTTAATGCAGCGCATGGTGGTGTTTGCCAGTGAGACCTGGTCCAGTGTCGCTGCGCCAGTGCAATACGCTGCGCTGCAGGCCTACGGCCTGAGCGATGAAATAGAAGACTATGTGCGCGACTGTTGCAATATTCATGCTATCCGCACGCGCCATATTCGTCGCGGGTTACAAGCCCTTGGAATACATTGCTGCCCGGTTGAGGGTGCGTTTTATATCGCGGCAAATTTTGATGAATTCAGAGCAGGTCTGGCGCGAAAAGGCGTGCATACTTCCAGTGATCTGAGCCGCTATCTGTTACAGAAACACGCGATTGCCAGCCTGCCCGGAATCGATTTCGGGATTGCAGAGCAGCAACTCACTCTGCGACTTTCTACTTCCTACCTTGATATGGAGAGCGCTGCAGACCCTGATCGAATTTACCAACTTTATCGTCGCGGGGCAGACGACGAGCAATTGATGGCACAGCAACACCATCCGGTTACCGCGGCTGCCTTAAGCACTTTTGCGGAATTTATTGCGTCGCTGGAGGGTGACGAGCAGAAACTTTAGTCACGCCATAGCATTCCCGAATAAACGGTGGTGCCAGCGTTGAATAGCGCATTTATTGCATGCCGGTCTCATCTAGAATAGAGTAAACCTCGTCGCCCATTGCGGAGAACAACCATGTCACAGCAAACCCATACTTTTCTAGAGTCGGTCGAGCGTACTTTTGATCAGGCCGCCGAACTGGTTGGCATATCAGAAGATTTGCGTCATAAGATCAAGGTTGTGAACTCCACCTACACGGTGCGATTCGGGGTCCGGCTCAGAAACCGTCTGTATACCTTTACCGGTTACCGCTCGGTGCATTCTGAGCACATGGAACCAGTAAAGGGTGGAATACGCTACTCACCCCACGCAGATCAGGATGAAGTCGAGGCACTGGCGGCGTTGATGACTTATAAGTGTGCCTTGGTGGAAGCGCCGTTTGGCGGCTCCAAGGGTGCTTTGGTGATAGACCCCGCTGAATGGGAGCCACACGAACTGGAACGAATTACGCGCCGCTTCACTCAGGAGCTGGCTAAACGATCCCTGATTTCGCAATCGCAAAATGTGCCAGCGCCGGATATGGGTACCGGCGAGCGCGAAATGGCCTGGATAGCTGACGAATACAAACGCCTGAATCCCTCTGAGTTAAACCCCTGGGCTTGTGTTACCGGTAAACCGGCCAACAAAGGCGGTATTCGTGGTCGAGTGGAGGCCACCGGCCGAGGCGTGCAATACGCGTTGAACGAATGCTTCCGGCATCCTGAAGATATTAAGTACGCGGGCATGGAAGGGTCATTGGCCGGCAAACGCATTGTGGTGCAGGGCCTGGGTAATGTGGGTTATCACGCCGCCAAATTTCTTTCCGAAGAAGACGACGCCTTGATTATCGGGGTGTTGGAGCGCGATGGAGCGATCTACAATGAAAAGGGCATCGACATCGAAGCCTTGCATTCACATATTATGGAGCACGGCGGAGTCCATGGTTTTGCTGATTTCACCGATGACGTTAATGGGGTTCTGGAGAGCGATTGCGACATTTTGATCCCAGCGGCGATGGAAGGTGTCATAACCGAGAGTAATGCGCCGCGAATCAAAGCCAAGCTGATTATCGAAGCGGCCAATGGGCCGATTACATTCACTGCCGATCAGGTTTTGCGTGATCGAGGCGTATTGATCATTCCCGATCTATACGCCAATGCCGGCGGTGTCACAGTGTCCTATTTTGAATGGGTCAAAAATATCGGCCATATACGCTTTGGGCGACTGCAACGCCGTGAGCACGAGCGCCAAACCAAAATGATGGTGCAAGCCATCGAAGAAATGGTAGGCAAACCATTTCCAGTCGAGATTCTGGATCAATTGGTAGAAGGGCCTACGGAACTCGCCCTGGTTCGCTCAGGTCTGGATGATGTGATGCGCGAGGGCTATCAGCAGATAAGTAAAAAATGGCGCAGTGACGATCGAATACCGGACTTGCGCATTGCCGCGATGATGATTGCATTGGAGCGGATTGCTGACTCCTATCACTCGCTAGGTATTTAACTCGCGAAACATCGCCGGGCGATTGTTGCTAGGCGTCAGGGTTTGAGGTGCAGTGCCTCGGCCTCGTGTTGTTCGTCAATCATGCCCGCTTCAGGGTCATTGTAAATCTCAAGATCAATACGATTTTCGGTTTTGCCGATAATGGTTGTGACCACCGCATCGCCTGTCACATTCACCGCGGTCCGCAGCATATCAAGCAGGCGATCAACGCCCAGAATAATGCCGATGCCCTCAACTGGCAGGCCCACCTGATTGAACACCAGGGTCAGCATCACCAGGCCGACCGATGGTACTGCCGCTGTGCCGATGGATGCCAATACCGCCGTGATGATAACCGTAACATAGCCGGCCAGCCCCAGCTCCACACCATACATATTGGCGATAAACACCGTCGCCACACCCTGCATGATGGCAGTGCCATCCATATTGATGGTCGCGCCGAACGGCACGCTGAATGAAGAAACGGCCCGATCCACGCCCATGCGTTCCTGCATTGTGCGTAACGTCACGGGGATGGTAGCCCCCGAGCTGGAGGTACTAAAAGCGAATAATTGAGCGGTGCGTACCTTTTTCAGGAACATGCCCAGGCTTAGACCGGTTAAGCCTTTTAAAAACAGCATCTGGGTGACCAGAGCATGAAATAGCAGGGCTGCCACCAGCACCAGAAAATAACCCAGTAACTGCGACAGAAGCTCTATTCCCAATTCCGCCAGGGCTTTAGCAATCAGGCAGAATACGGCGTAGGGCGCAAACCACATTACCATAGTGACCATGCGCATAATCACGAGGTTTACCTGCTCGATAAAAGACACCAGTTGCGCCGATTGTTTGGCCACCGAAAGCAGCGCAATACCAAAAAAGATTGCGAAGAAAATAATCGCCAGCATGTCGCCATCAGCCATGGCGGCAATGGGGTTGGTTGGGACGATGCCAATCAGGATATCGGCAAAGGAGGTCACTTCTTTGCCGGTGAAATCACTGGTGTGGGGAATATCCATACCCTTGCCAATACCGGACCCGGCCGCGAACACCAGCGCTGTGGTAATGGCAATAGCCGTGGTGAGTAAGTACAACACAACGGCCTTGGTGCCGATCCGCCCCAACAGACGCACGTCGCCAATGCCAATAATGCCCGGTATCAGTGAAAACAGTACCAACGGCACAACCAGCATCTTAAGCGCGTTGACAAATAGCTTGCCCACCACCTCAAACACGCCATTCACCAGGTATTGATCAACCCACGCGATGTTATTCAGCCCCGCCACGTTGATGATCAGGCCCGCGATCATGCCCAGGATGAGTGCCAGGAGTACTTTATTTGCCAGATTCATAGTGCTGTCGAATTTTTCTTGTTTCTTGAAAACCAGCGGCCATGTTAATACAAAACGGCCTGCAGCGCCTGTCGCTTCTAATCAGACAGTTTGTACGTAAGCCCGCAGCGCACAAAATGGTGCCATGACACAGGGCAAAAAAAACGGCGCCTCGTGGGCGCCGTTCTGGTATTGCTTTGCGATGGTTTATTTCAAGAACTTGCCGGCCAGACCAGCCAAGCCGCCGAGGCCACCGACGGAGTCAAGCAGGTTGCCGCCAGAGCTGGATTTGTCGACTACTTGTGGGATCAAGTCTTGCAAGCCTTTCAGAAGGTCGTTCTGGTCAGTGCCGAGTTGAGAAGCCGCTTGCTTGATCTTGTCCGAGCCCAGCAGATCTTCAATCTGGGAACGCGAAATATTCTCATTGGCGCCATCGCCCAGCCATGATTCAGCAATATCGCCTAAGCCGCTGTTTTTCAGGCCGCCCACCAAGCCGCCTAAATCAATGCCACCTTGTTGTGCGTTGCCCAATAAGCCGCCTAGGGCTGATTCAACTTGCTGGCTGTCGGCATTGGCGCCTAATTTGGATTGCAACATTTGCGTTGCCAGTTTCATAATGTCCATGCATTACCTCATGTTCAGGGAGTTAAGGGAGGGATTTCTCCAGCGCCCACTGCGAGCGCGTTGCAAGCATTATCAACAGAGCCATATAAAATTCAATAAAACAATTGTAAAACCCTGTTTCAGATAGGTTTTTTGAGACAAGTTAATCACCAGAAAAGGCGTTGAAAGTCACTGCGCGCTTTGATATTGTGCGCTTCCTGTTGCAGACGCGTAGCTCAGTTGGTTAGAGCACCACCTTGACATGGTGGGGGTCGTTGGTTCGAATCCAATCGCGTCTACCACAGAATTTCCGAGGATGGCCTTAAAAAGCCTGTATCAGAGCGAAAAAAGTGAATAATTTCCTTGAGATAGGGATATCAAGCCTTTAGAATTCGCGCCTCGAGCCCGCGACTGCTGAGCCCGTCTTGCGAAGTGTTATTCGCCCGACTGACCAGCGTGGGAAGAAGACAAATTGAAATGAGGTAGAACCATAGCAATCAAGAAAAAACAGCGCGTTAATGAAGACATTACTGCGCCGAGCATTCGACTGATCGATCAGGACGGCGAGCAAGCCGGCATTATGGATCGAGCAGCTGCCTTTGAAATGGCCGAAAAGGCCGGACTGGACCTGGTGGAAATATCACCAAACGCAGACCCGCCAGTATGTCGAGTGATGGACTATGGCAAGTTTCTGTATGAGGACAGCAAGCGTAAAGCGGCTGCCCGTAAAAACCAGAAACAAATTCAGGTTAAAGAAATCAAATTTCGCCCGGGTACTGATGTGGGTGATTATGATATTAAATTGCGCAAACTCACTGAGTTTTTGCAGAACGGTGACAAAACCAAAGTCACCATTCGATTCAGAGGTCGTGAAATGGCCCACAAAGAGCTCGGCATCGAGTTGTTGAAACGAATCGAAACAGATTTAGAGGAGTACGGCTCGGTAGAGCAGTTCCCTAAGCTGGAAGGTCGCCAGATGGTGATGGTTCTGGCACCGATCAAGAATAAATAGTTCCTGATCAGACAATCGGGCCGGAGAAGTCAACTTTTAAACTTCGCTCGGCCATCAATGCAACGGCAACCGACACTCCGTGTCCGAGGTAACAATGCCTAAAATTAAAAGTAACAGCGGTGCTGCCAAGCGCTTTAAAAAAACCGGCAGTGGCAAGTTCAAGCGATCACAATCGCACCTGAACCATATTCTCACCAAAAAATCGACTAAGCGTAAGCGCCACCTGCGTCATGGTTTGACCGCAGAGCCCTGCGATGCCAAGTTAATTGGCCGCATGCTGCCCTACGCCTAACTCATTCATTTGAGAACTGTCGATCTAAATAATTGAGGAAAGAACAATGCCAAGAGTTAAAAGAGGCGTCACTGCGCGCGCCAAACACAAAAAAGTAATCAGTCAGGCCAAGGGCTACCGTGGTCGTAATAAAAACGTATTTCGCGCTGCCACTCAGGCAGTTACCCGTGCTGGTCAATATGAGTATCGTGACCGCCGTCAACGCAAGCGTCAATTCCGCCGGTTATGGATTACGCGTATCAGTGCTGCCGCTAAAATTAATGGGCTGAACTACAGTCGCTTCATTAACGGTTTGGCGAAAGCAGAGGTTGAACTGGATCGGAAAGTACTGGCCGATATTGCCGTACATGATCCCGCTGCGTTTGCCCAGCTGGCCGAACAAGCCAAGTCTGCGCTCGCTGCCTAAATCAAGCTACGATTAATGATTTAAAAGAGGAAGGCCGCGGCCTTCCTCTTTTAATTTATACTGCTTAACTCCAACTTTTTCACGCACTCATGGCAGATTCACTGGACGCAAATCTGGACTCAATTCTGGCTCAAGCCAGGCAAGCTATTCGACAGGCCGAGGCTTCGGCTGAGCTGGAAAGTTTGCGGGTGCAATACCTCGGTAAGAAAGGTGAGTTAACCGGCTTGCTTAAACAAATTGGCAGCCTGCCGCCAGAGCAACGGCCTGGTTTTGGTGATGCAGTAAATCAGGTTAAGCAGCAGGTCGCCGAACTGATTTCCCATAAGAAAGAGCAGCTCGAAGTGGCGCATTTGGCCGCCACTATTGAAGCCGAACGGATTGATATCAGCTTGCCCGGGCGTGGTCGCGGATTGGGCGGTTTGCACCCGGTTACGCGCACCATGCAGCGCATTGAGGATATTTTTGTGGCTATGGGCTTTGGTGTTGCCACTGGCCCCGAAATTGAAGACGATTTTCATAATTTCGAAGCGCTGAATATACCGCCCGAGCATCCGGCGCGAGCCATGCACGATACCTTTTACGTTGACAGTGTAGCGCCGCGCTTATTGCGTACTCACACCTCGCCGGTGCAGGTGCGGTTTATGCAGGAGCAAAAGCCACCTATTAATATTATCGCGCCTGGGCGCGTGTATCGGTGCGATTCCGATGTGACGCACACTCCGATGTTCCATCAAGTTGAGGGCTTAATGGTGGATGAGGGGATTTCTTTTGCTGACCTGAAGGGTGTGTTGACGCACTTTTTACGGCAGTTTTTTGAAGCGGATCTGGATATCCGCCTGCGACCCTCATATTTCCCCTTTACCGAACCTTCCGCAGAGGTTGATATCTCCTGCGTGTTCTGTGATTCCGGTTGTCGGATATGCAAGGGCAGCGGCTGGATTGAAGTATTGGGCAGCGGAATGGTCCACCCGGAAGTCTTTCGTCACGTTGGAATAGATGCTGAAAAATATACCGGCTTCGCATTTGGGCTGGGCGTGGAGCGCTTAACCATGTTGCGCTATGGCGTCACAGATTTACGCTCCTTTTTTGATAATGATCTCGCCTTTTTGGAGCAGTTCCGATGATTATTTCCGAGCTTTGGCTGCGTGAGTGGGCGGCCACAGAGTTAGGCGCCGAGGGAATCGCTGAGCGGCTGACTCTGGCTGGCCTCGAGGTTGATGGCGTTACCCGGGTGGCTGACCCGATAGATCAGTTAGTGGTGGGCAAGGTAGTCAGTGCGGAGCCCCACCCGGACGCAGACCGATTACAACTCACGCTGGTTGATGTTGGAACCGAGGAGCCCTTACAAATTGTGTGCGGGGCACCCAATGCTCGTGCTGAGTTGCTGGTAGCGGTGGCGCTGGAAGGCGCTCAACTGCCCAATGGTTTGAAGATTAAGGCTACCGACGTGCGGGGTGTAAAATCCAATGGCATGCTGTGTTCCGCGGCCGAATTGGGCTTGTCTGAAGAGTCTGATGGCATTCTGGAGTTAGAATCCGACGCGCAAATCGGCCAGCGTGTGGATCAGTATTTACAGTTACATGATCACTTGATCGATATTGACTTAACGCCAAACCGAGGCGACTGTCTTAGCGTGCAAGGTGTTGCGCGTGAGCTGAAAGTGCTGGCGGACGCTAAATTGAGCTCGTTCGATGTTGCTGACGTCGAGTCCGCTTCGGATAGCCAAATTGACGTGATGTTGCGTGATGAGGCGGCCTGCCCCAGGTATATCGGCCGCATAATTGAAGGGCTTGATACAGGGGCACGCACGCCGCTGTGGATGCAGGAACGTTTACGCCGTTGTGGTGTACGCCCGATTAGCGCAGTGGTCGACATCACCAACTATGTGATGCTCGAGCTGGGGCAACCCATGCATGCTTTTGATCGATCAAAGTTGAATGGCGCAATAATTGTGCGCCACGCAGAACAGGGTGAATCTATTCGTCTGCTGGATGAATCAACAGCGACCCTGCGTGCGGATACCCTGGTGATTGCCGATACCAACGGGCCAATTGCCATTGCTGGCGTAATGGGCGGCTTGGACAGCGCCATTGACGACAGCACCACTGGCATTGTTTTGGAGGCCGCGCACTTCACCCGCAAAGCGGTCGCGGGTGCTGCTCGCAGCTACGGATTACATACTGAATCCTCGCACCGCTTTGAGCGCGGTGTCGACCCGCAGTTGGCGGAGCGAGCTATCCAGCGTGCAACGCAGTTGGTGTTGCAGATTTGCGGCGGTACCGCGGGTCCGCTCTGCCAACAAAATAACTCTGAGCGGCTGCCGACTCGGCCCCCAGTGGCCCTGCGCCAGAGCAAATTAAATCAATTGTTGGGTATGCAGTTAGACGCGCCGGAGGTGGAAACCATCTTGGGCAGGGTGAGTGACACATTGGAGCCAGCGGGCGGGAGCTGGTTGGTTACGCCACCCAGTTATCGCTTTGATATTGAGTATGAAGCCGACCTGATTGAAGAGGTGGCACGGGTGCGCGGTTATGACAGCGTTCCGACAGCCTTGCCGCGCATCGCTCCGCGCTCCGCTGCTGCCTCTGAACAAACGATCGGCCTGAGACAGGTGAAGCAAAGCCTGGTAGCGCGTGATTTTCGAGAGGTTATTTCTTACAGTTTTGTGGATCCTGATCGAAATTCGGAGTTCTCCAGTGAAGCACCGATTCGTCTGCGTAATCCATTGGCAGAAAACCTGTCGGTGATGCGCACCAGTCTGTTGCCGGGCTTAATTGGCGCGCTGGAGTTCAATTTGAAACGCCAGCGTGACCGAGTCAGATTGTTCGAAGCGGGCGCCACCTACCATCTGCACGGTGATCAATTTGTTGAGCGACAGAGGCTAGCCGCCGTGGTCTGCGGGCCGGTACTGCCCGAACAGTGGGCAGGGGAGACTCGGCGCGATGCGGATTTCTACGATCTTAAAGGCGATTTGAGCGCTGTTCTTTCCTTGACGGGTCTAAAAGAACCCTTTATATTTAATGAGTTCGAGCACATTGCTATGCAATCAGGTCAAGTTTCGTCCGTTAATAAATCGGGCGTAAATGGTCAGCTTGTTGATTTGGGCTGGCTGGGTCGCCTGCATCCTTCTTTGCAGAAAAAGATTGGCGCGACCGCTCCGGTGCTGGTTTTTGAGCTGGATTTGGAGCGGGCTTTAGAAGCGGAACTACCCGCTTTCGCTGAAGTTTCCCGCTTTCCCAGTGTCCGGCGAGACCTATCCATCGTGGTGGGGCAAGGTGTTAGCGCGGCAAGTTTGCTGAGCTGTGTGCGAGCCGAATTAGGTTCGGCCCTGAACAAAGCACTGCTGTTTGATGTGTATGAGGGCGCGGGTGTAGAGGCAGGTTGCAAGAGCATATCCTTAGGGTTGGTATTGCAACATAATGACAGAACTCTAACCGACGCTGAATCAGATGCTCTGATAGAGTCCGCGCTAGCTGTGTTGGCTGAGCAGTACGGAGCAAAGTTACGAGCATAATATTGCTCCGGGTGTTGTGCCGAGAAGGTGTCAGCATCATTGCGTACCCGAGGTTGATGATCCACAGGGGTTTATAAATTATGGCAATCACTAAAGCGGAACTGGCGGTCTCACTACATGAGGAACTCGGGCTCAATAAGCGCGAATCAAAGGAATTTGTCGAGCAGTTTTTTGAGACCATTAAATCGTCGCTGGAAGAGGGCAGCTCGGTCAAGTTGTCCGGGTTTGGAAATTTTGGCTTGCGTGACAAACCAGCGCGACCCGGGCGAAACCCGAAAACCGGCGAAGAAATCCCCATCTCTGCGCGCCGTGTGGTGACGTTTAAGGCCAGCCAAAAACTTAAAGAAGCAATCGAAAATAATTCTTTTTCACTGAAACAATTATTCAAGTAGGATTTTTAGGCAAATTCCCCGCCATTTCAAAAATGTCTCTGTACGAATCCTTCTGCAAGCTGTTAAACTTCGCCGACAATAACGATAACCGGGAACAACAATGCTAGACCAAGGGGATAACGCAACTCTGCCACCGATACCGAGCAAGCGGTATTTCACCATTGGTGAAGTCAGTGATTTGTGTTTGGTCAAGCCGCATGTGTTGCGCTATTGGGAACAGGAATTCTCACAGTTAAACCCGGTTAAACGTCGCGGTAACAGGCGTTATTATCAGCGTCACGAAGTGCAATTGATCCGCCGCATCCGCAGTCTTTTATATATTGAAGGCTTCACGATCAGCGGCGCAAAAAATCAAATCGAAATGGAAGCCGGTGGCCAGGCTACGCCAACCACGCAGGTCAAGAAGCAATTGGTGTCTGAGCTCATCCAGGAGATTGATGAGGTTGTGGCGATACTTTCCAACCCCTGATTGTTTAAAAGTTATTGCGGCTTAACCTCGTCCAGAGGTTGCCATCATCACCAATTAGTATATATTCCCATCTCGGTTCGGGGTGTAGCGCAGCCTGGTAGCGCACCGCTCTGGGGGAGCGGTGGTCGGAGGTTCGAATCCTCTCACCCCGACCAAAAATACTTGTTATGTCGCAGGATCGACGTACCGCAAATAGTTGAAAGCCATGCAAATGTTGACGTTTTTCAGCAGGATCTCAAGGTGAGAGGTGAGAACCGAGTGTGGGTTCACAAAATCGCCAGGAGCGATTTTGCACGTCCGAAGGGCGCCCGCAGGGTAAGCCGCAGGATGCGGCGCATGAAATCCTCTCACCCCGACCAAAAATACTTGTTATGTCGCAGGATCGACGTACCGCACAAAGTTGAAAGCCATGCAAATGTTGACGTTATTCAGCAGGGATCAATTGCCCATTTGCGTATAATGCGCCCATGATGAGTAGCCGCAATGCCCATACCGGAATCGGGATGACTTCCCACCGTACCCGTCGACGCCTTATCGAGCAGTTACAGTCCTTGGGCATAAAAGATCAACGGGTGCTGGACAGCATGCAGGCATTGCCACGCCACTTATTTGTGGACGAAGCCTTGGCAAGCCGCGCCTATGAAAATACGGCATTACCTATTGGCCATGGACAAACTATTTCGCAACCCTACATTGTGGCGCTGATGACGCAGGCGTTGCTCGATAAACCGCGGCCTAACGTTTTGGAGATCGGTACCGGTTGTGGGTATCAAACAGCGATTCTGGCCGGGCTCTGCGAGCGCGTGGTGAGTCTCGAGCGAATCGTGAAGTTGCACCGGCAGGCTCGGGACCGGCTGTATGATCTGGGAGTACGCAATGTTGTGTTTCGTCATGGAGATGGCTTCGCCGGATTAGGGGAGTATGCGCCGTATGATGGAATACTCGCAGCGGCTGTGTCGCCGGACGTACCGCAGGAATTGATCGAGCAATTAGCTGAGGGGGGCCGCATCGTGATGCCGCTGGGTGGGGGTGATCATCAGACCCTGGTGGTTATCGATAAAACATCATCAGGTCTGACTAGAACCGAAATTGAAGCGGTGCGTTTTGTGCCGCGATTGGCCGGCCTGGGTTAGGCCGACTCGCTGCGGAGGAAGTCGTGGTTTTGTTCGAACCCATATACACCAAAGTACTGCACTGGGCCCGTCACCCACATGGGGAACGATACCTGGCGGGGATAAGCTTTGCTGAGTCATCCTTTTTTCCTGTGCCGGTGGATGTCATGCTGGCGCCGATGGTGTTGGCTGACCGCCCCAAAGCGTGGCGGCTGGCTGCGATTACCACGGTGATGTCGGTGTTGGGCGGTATGTTTGGCTATCTGATCGGTGCGTATTTCTTCGACAGTTATGGCACGCAATTATTGAACTACTTCGACGCTCATGAAACGTTTTCACAAGTGCAGGCCTCCTATATCAAGCATGGCATGTTGATTGTGTTGCTAGCTGGATTTACGCCGATCCCCTATAAAGTGTTTACCATTGCCTCAGGGGTAATCGGGATTGCGATCGTGCCGTTTATGTTGATGTCATTATTAGGCCGAGGCGGGCGGTTTTTTTTGGTGGCCGCGTTGGTGAAGCTCGGAGGTGATCGTCTGGAAGAAACCATTCTTGCCAAAATCGAGTTAATCGGTTGGGCGACGCTGCTGTTGGCAGCGGTACTATTTACGCTTTACAAGTTCTGGTAACTCGCCATTTTCGCCTACCCCGCTAACTGCTTGCGCCAGTCTGGCATTGTCTTACTGCTGATATTTAGTACTCTGGCGGTAACCGCTTGTGCTCCACCCTCCAAGGTTCGCGTGGTTGAACGTGAGACCGTGGACCGGCGCATCGAAACAGAGAAAATAGGCGGCAGCGTCATTCGCATTGTGCAATCTGGAGACACCTTGCACGCCATTGCATTTGCCAGCGGCCTGGATGTGAATGAGTTGGCTGCCTGGAACAATCTGAGCGACACCAGCAAGTTAAACATTGGTCAGCGGATACGACTGACCAAGCCGCTAAACTATAAGCCGACTTCGGTGGCGCGGCGCTCAACGCAAACCCGTACAGAAACGGCTGGCGCTAAGCGCCAAACATCAAATGTACCCGAGCAAACGCAGACTGCCCAACCTGCGCGTAGATCCAGTAGTCGCAGTGCCAGGGAAAACCAAAGATTGCAAAATGAATTAGGTTGGCGTTGGCCGGTCAGGGGCCGGGTGATCAATGGCTTTTCCAGCCGCCAATCACCACAGGGCATCGATATCGCGGCTGCAAAAAATACGCCGGTGTTGGCGGCTGCGCCTGGCGAGGTCGTTTATGTCGGAAATGGGCTTAAGGGTTATGGAAATCTGGTGATTATTAAACATAATGACCAGTATCTGAGTGCCTATGCTCATAATCACTCGACATATGTCAGCGAAGGACAAAAAGTTTTTTCACAAACGTCAATTGGATCGATTGGTAATAATAAACAAGGGGTTACGGCTCTCCAGTTCCAGATCCGCAGGCATGGCCAGCCGGTCAATCCACTACTTTACTTACCAAATCGTTGAACTTGACGTTTAACTAGGAGTAGACTAGGGCTCGAATTCTTATAAAAAACCCCCCTAAGTGAACCAAAAACTGGAAACAAAACTGGTCAAGGACACCAGAAAAAAGCCGCCGGCTCGGGACGGTGCGTTCCATGATGCCGAGTATATTTATATGCGCGAAATTGAGTTCGTACCGCTGTTAACGGCGGAGGACGAGGTGCGTCTTGGACGATTGGTGCAGCAGGGCGATGAGACCGCACGCCGCCAGATGATAGAGGCAAATTTGCGCCTGGTGGTTAAAATTGCGCGCAAATATCATGTGCATAAATTGGGCCTGATGGATCTGGTCGAGGAAGGCAATCTTGGGCTTATGCACGCGGTGCAAAAATTTGATCCAGAGCGGGGCTTTCGTTTTTCAACCTATGCCTCCTGGTGGATTCGCCACGAAATTGAGCGCTCCATAATGAACCAGTCGCGCACCGTTCGATTGCCGGTGCATGTGGTGCGTGAAGTAAATAAATATAAGCGAGCCAGCTACGAACTGGTGCAAAAGTTGCAACATGAACCCAATATTCAGGAGATCGCAGAGTCCACCGATCACAGCGTTGAGGAAGTGAGCCGACTAATGACACTCAACCGACCGTCCGCTTCAATGGATGAACCCATTGGTCGTGGTGAACAGAGCGAATACACATTTTTAGATGCTTTGGTGAATGAGCGAGCTGAGGATCCGGTTGCAACCGCTCAACAGCATGAAGTGTGTGCCCATATCGGGGAGTGGTTGCAATTTCTTGGTGACAAGCCGCGGGAGATTATAGAGCGTCGCTTTGGACTAAATAAAAGCGGTCGTGGCCGCGGTGAGCCGCAGACCTTAGAGCAGGTCGCGCAGGCGGTCGGCCTGACCCGCGAACGTGTTCGGCAAATACAGATTCAGGCATTGGAAAAATTGAATCGAATTTTGCGTAAAAACGGCTATAACTGGGACAATGTGTCCAGCCTCCGTGATTAGTCAGTAAATCCTTAAAATCTAGCGACAGCCGTGGTTCTCGCGGCTACAATACGCGGTTACAGAATTGTAGCCCACGTTGTATTACTCCCATCTTATGGAACAGTTTCCGCGCATCCAGCGCTTACCTCACTATGTCTTCAATATCGTCGGCGAGTTAAAAGCCGCTGCCCGCGCGCGCGGTGAAGATATTATCGACTTTGGGATGGGTAATCCTGATCAGCCCACGCCGCAGCCCATTGTCGATAAACTTTGTGAAGCGGCGCAGCGTGGTGATACGCACCGCTACTCGGTGTCTCGTGGTATTCCGCGGCTACGCAAGGCGATTTGCAACTGGTATGGCGAGCGTTACAACGTCGATCTGGATTTTGACAGCGAGGCCATCGTTACCATTGGCTCCAAAGAGGGCTTGGCGCACCTAGCGATGGCCGTGGTAGACAATGGTGACTCAGTGTTGGTACCAAACCCTGCCTACCCGATTCACCCCTATGGCTTTATTATCGCCGGCGCGGATATCCGGCATGTGCCTATAGGCCCCGGAATTGATTTTTTCGAAGAGTTGGAAACTGCTCTTAAGAATATGTTCCCCAAGCCCAAAATGCTGGTGCTCAATTTCCCCAGTAACCCGACAGCCCAGTGTGTCGAGTTGGATTTTTTCGAACGGGTTGTGGACATGGCGGTTGAGCATGGCTTTTGGGTGGTGCACGATCTGGCCTATGCCGATATCGTCTTTGATGGCTATGTGGCACCCTCAATTATGCAGGTGCCGGGCGCCAGAGACGTCGCGGTGGAGTCGTTTAGCCTGTCGAAAAGTTACAATATGCCTGGCTGGAGAGTGGGCTTCATGGTCGGTAATAAGACCTTGATTGCTGCGCTGGCCAGGATGAAGTCATATCTGGATTACGGCATGTTTACTCCAATCCAGATAGCCTCTATCTTCGCTCTGGAGGCGCCGGAGTCGAAACAGTGGATAAGCGAAATTCGTGACACCTATCAAAGCCGGCGTGATGTGTTATGCGAGGGATTAAATGCGGCCGGCTGGTTCGTAGAAAAGCCCAAGGCAACCATGTTTGTCTGGGCTAAAATTCCGCCGCAATTTGCCGAATTGGGATCCATGGAATTTAGCAAGATATTGTTGAGCGAGGCCAAGGTGGCAGTGTCACCCGGGCTAGGCTTTGGTGAGTACGGCGACGATTATGTGCGTTTCGGACTCATTGAAAACGAGCATCGAACGCGTCAGGCGATACGCAATATCAAGGCCTTGATGCGCCATCCCGAGCGGTGTCAGGCTTAACTGTAATTAATAAAAAAAGATAGGCAAAAATCCAATGCAGGCGATAAACATAGGGATACTGGGGCTCGGTACCGTTGGGGCTGGCACCGCAACGATACTGCAGCGCAACGCCGATGAAATCAGTCGCCGCCTGGGCTGTCGGCTGGTGGTGAAAGTCGCCTCGGTGCAAGACCGAAACAAAGCACGCGACTGTGATTGCAGCGGCTTTGAAATCACGGAAAATCCGCACCAAGTAGTCAGTGACCCTGATGTCGACATTGTTGTTGAGACCATCGGCGGTGAGACCTTGGCCAAACAATTGATGCTGGAGGCAATTGCAAATGGCAAACATATAGCGACTGCTAACAAAGCATTAATTGCACTGCATGGAGAAGAAATATTTGCGGCCGCGCGCGATGCCGGAGTCGCCGTTTATTACGAGGCGGCCGTGGCCGGCGGGATCAGTATCATCAAGAGCCTGCGAGAGGGGTTGGCGGGTAATCGAGTCTCCCTGGTAGCTGGCATTATTAATGGCACCGGTAATTTCATCCTGTCGGAGATGCGTGACAAGGGCCGGACGTTTGCAGATGTCTTGTCAGAGGCGCAGCAGCTTGGTTATGCCGAAGCAGATCCGACATTCGATGTGGAAGGTATTGATGCGGCACACAAGTTGACCATTCTGGCCAGCATTGCCTTCGGCATTCCGCTGCAGTTTGACAACGTCTACACAGAGGGTATTGGTGCACTTAGCCTGACCGACGTCGGCTACGCCGAAGAATTAGGCTATCGTATCAAGCATCTGGGCATCGCCAGAGTTGATGAACGTGGCGTGGAATTACGGGTGCACCCCACGCTGATCCCGCAGCGCCGCTTGATCGCCAATGTGGATGGCGTTATGAATGCGGTGCTGGTCAAAGGTGATGCGGTCGGCAACACCCTACACTATGGGGCGGGTGCGGGAGCTGAGCCGACCGGCTCGGCGGTGGTTGCAGACTTGGTTGATATTGCCCGCAATATTGTTGCCAACGACGCCGCACGTATCCCGGCAATCGCCTTTCAGGCCGATCAGGTAAAGCAGCTCGAGATTAAACCGCGTGGGCAGTTCGAATGTGCGTATTATCTGCGGGTAGAAGTGAACGATGTCGCTGGCGTGATGTCACAATTGTCCAAAGTATTCGCAGAGCGCGAAATTAGCCTGGAGGCCATCACACAAAAAGAACCCGCACCTGGTGCGACCGCAGTGTCGGTAATTTTTATTACCCAGCGTACGCAGGAAGAGAAAATTGACTCCGCCATCGGCGATGTGGAGACAATGTCGGATGTGCGTGGCAAAGTGACTCGAATTCGCGTAGAGCATTTGAATTGATATGCGGTATGTAAGCACGCGCGGCCAGGCGCCTGAGTTAGGCTTTGAAGACGCAGTATTAGCTGGTTTAGCCAGCGATGGCGGCCTCTATGTGCCGGTCGAGATACCTGAATTTACGGCCTCTCAAATCGCCAGCTGGCGGCATCTCAGCTACCCTGATTTGATGTTTGAGGTTGTGCAACCCTTTGTTGGTGGTGAGATAGCAGAGGCAGATTTGCGGGCCATTATTAGCGATAGCTATACCGGCTTCACGCACCCTGATATCGCGCCCCTGGTTAAAATCGGTGAGGGCGAATGGGTGTTGGAATTGTTTCATGGGCCGACCCTCGCGTTTAAGGATTTCGCCTTGCAATTTCTCGGCCGCCTGCTGGATCTGATACTGGCCAAGCGCCAGCAACGGGTGGTGGTGCTGGGCGCGACATCCGGTGATACTGGCTCAGCTGCAATTGAGGGATGTCGGCATTGCGCCAATGTCGATATTTTTATTATGCACCCGCATCAACGCGTGTCCGACGTGCAGCGTCGGCAAATGACCACGGTATTGGCAGACAATGTATTCAATATTGCCATTGAAGGAAACTTTGATGACTGCCAGACCCTGGTTAAGCAGAGTTTTTCTGATCAGGGGTTTTTAGGAGAGGGCCGACAGCTGGTGGCGGTAAATTCCATTAACTGGGCCCGGATCGTCGCCCAAATAGCCTACTATTTTTATGCATCACTGCGGCTTGGGGCACCACAACGTGCTGTGTCATTTTCTGTTCCAACCGGCAATTTTGGGGATATCTATGCCGGCTATCTGGCGCGCCGAATGGGACTGCCCATCGAGCAATTAATAATTGCGACTAACTGCAATGACATTCTGCATCGAAGCCTTAGCTCGAACGATCATGGTAAACGCGACTTAGTCGCCTCCGTGGCACCCAGTATGGACATTATGGTATCCAGCAATTACGAACGGTTATTATTTGATTTGCATGATGGAGACGGCGCTGCAGTGGCCAAGCTGATGGCCGATTTCGAGCGTGGCGAGATGCGTCTGTCGGAGTCTGCGCTGGCGCGTGCGCGAGCCGTGTTCGACAGTGACCGGGTTGCGGATGAACAAGCGCTGGCAATGATGGCCGAGTTGTACAACTCGACCGGATACCTGCTAGACCCTCACACAGCGATCGGTGTTGCTGCCGCTCGTACGCGCCGCCGCAACCTCGAAACTCCCTTGGTGTGTATGGCAACGGCGCACCCGGTGAAGTTCCCTGATGCGGTTGCCAAGGCATTGCCGGGGGTGAATCCTGGCCTGCCGGCGCGAGTCAGGGAGCTGATGCAAAGACAGGAACGCTACCAGGTGTTGCCAAAGGATTTAGCTGGCCTGCATGCCTATATTGCTGCGCACCTGCAAAAAAAGAGCAAGCAATAGGCCATGCGCGCAGCCTGGTGCAGATTAATATGCCGTTAGATTGCGTCGACGAGGGGGGTAATACATGGTCAGGCCGCAGTTTTTTAAGTATCATCAATACCTTATCGAATAACCATAAAGCATTTTATATGGCTGTGCTCGCGAACACGTCGCGCGGGCCTCGCCACCTTGAATCGCGAATCAACGTATAACAATTACAGTGAGACCTTTCCAACTTTACCTACGCCAACTGAACGCAGGCAAATATTTTTCCCTTGCCGCAGCTCAATTAAACCGTAGTTTAAAGCATAGTTGCGTTCACCCATGCATTCGGGGCGCCCTGCTGTGCGTGATGGTCAGTGGTTTGGGTGTGACCAACTTGCAGGCGCAAACCCGTACTGCGCCGACTGCGGATCAGGCACAGGTCACACTAAACCTGCAAGACGTGGACATTCGCGTGTTAATCAACACAGTAGCGGAAGTCAGCGGCAAAAATTTTGTGGTGGACCCGAGAGTAAAGGGCAAGGTATCGGTCATCTCCGGCGCCTCGCTCGACCCCGACCAGTTGTATGATGTTTTTCTGTCGATACTCGAGGTGCACCAATTTGCCACGGTGGATTCTGGCAGCGTGATCAAGGTGTTGCCGGCCAATGTGATCAAACAGCGGCCAACGCCGACGCTGTTTAGTCCCACCCAGGACACCACCGATGCACAGATCACCCAGATTATTCAGCTTACGCACGCGTCCGTGCAGGAGCTGGTGCCGATTATCCGGCCACTGATTCCACCGACCAGCCATTTCGCACCGCACATGCCAAGCAATAGCGTGGTGTTGACCGACACTGCCGCCAATATCCAACGCGTGCTGAAAATAATTAAGCGCATCGATGTGCCCGATGAGCGCTCTAATACACGCATCATCATGTTGGAAGTCGCACGCGCCAGTGATTTGGCGGGAACCCTGACCCAGCTAATTTCGTCCTCGGGAGAGCAGAAAGGCCCGGCTGGCTCGCCGCGGGTATCGGTGCAGGCTCTGGACAGTATCAATGCATTGGTGATCAACGCGACTGATACGGAGTACGCCAAAATTCAGGCACTGGTCGATGAATTGGATATCGAGCGTGAATTGCAATCCGATATCAATGTGATCTACCTCAAGCATGCCAAGGCCGAAGATCTGGTGTCGATTCTAAATGACGTCACCGCGTCTAAAACCGAAGGCACAGCGCGCGAGTCAACGGTGCAGGCCGACGAGGCGACCAACTCGTTGATCGTCAAAGCGTCTGGCAGTCAATTGAAAACCATGCGCAGTGTGATCGACCAGCTGGATCAGCGCCGTGCACAGGTGTTTGTGGAAACCGTTATTGCCGAAGTGTCTCTTGATCAGGAGGCCAATCTCGGCATCGAATGGAACGTGGGTGGCCCCAATCAAATCAATGGCGGTGGTGACGGCACAACCGCGACTACAGTCGGCAATCTGATTGAGCGCGACAACCCCAATACCATCATTGGCACGGCCGAGGGCGGTTTTAGTGACAGCGGGTTTAATTATTCGTTATTGGATTTTAAAAAGTACAAGCTGGATGTGATTGTTAATGCTCTGCGGGCAGATTCGAACAGCAATATCCTTTCTACGCCGACTCTGTTGACCCTGGATAATGAGACAGCCGAAATCGTGGTGGGTCAGGAAGTGCCGTTTATTACCGGTCGCTTTAACAACGGCTTTAATAACAGCACCACCACAGATGCTCAGGGCAATGTCACCAGTACCGCGGGCAATAGCTTCCAAACTATTGAGCGCAAAGACGTTGGTATTAAACTTAAAATAAAACCGCAAATCAGCGAGGGCAACACTATTCAGATGGAAGTGCTGCAGGAAATTTCCTCAGTCAGTAATACTACCGTGCAGGGTCAGGCAGACTTGATTACCAACCGCCGTTCAATAGAAGCGGTGGTGCAGGTGGATGATGGTCAGGTAATCGCGTTGGGCGGCTTAATTCAGGACGACGTTATTGATACCGTGTCCAGAGTACCGATACTCGGCAAAATTCCAATTCTTGGAGCCCTGTTTCGTAATAATCAGAAAACTGCGATTAAACGAAACCTGATGGTGTTTCTAAAGCCGCGTATTATCCGCTCGGCAGATGAACTCGCAAAATACAGCAAGACTAAATACGATGAAGTGCGGCGCGATGGCCAGATCTCACGCCTCAATAGCTCGCAGCTATTAATTAATGATGCCGAGCCACCGGTGCTGGATGAATACGAGAGTGTGGTGGAAGACGGCTTGTTGGGCAGTGAGCGACGACGGGAAATGGCCGAGGAAGCGGCTGAGGGCAGGGTGCCACGCACGGGTCTGCGCCGTATGATCCATAAGCAGTTCAATAAAAAACCCAAGCAAGAAGAACCGGCCAAACCGGGTTTTACGCCACGCAGCGACGGTGATGATTATCCATTACCCACCGACAATGATTCGGCCGCTGGTATGGACGAGGTGCTGAAGCCGAATAACGCGGACCCCGACATTATTGAGTGGGGAGATAATCCGCCGCCACCGCCCGCTAAAGCGGCCGCGGGGGCACCACCGGATAGTTAACCCGACCACCAGTTATGACTGACTCCGTAGCACAGGTAAGCAGCGAGATCGGCACCGAACTGGTGCCCTATGCCTACGCCAAAAAGCACAATATTCTGGTGCAGCGCGAAGATGCTGAGCGCCTAAATTTAACCTGTGTGGAAACGCCCAGCCTGACGGTTTTGTCGGAGCTGAAGCGGCGCTTGCATGGGCGTTTTAATATTCGCAAGATTCCGCAGTCTGAGTTCGATGAGCAGCTAAGGGTCGCTTACGACAAAGGCGGCAGCCATGCTACCCAGTTGATGGATGACATGGACGATGGCCTCGATTTAGAGCGACTGGCCGAGGAAATGCCACAGACCACCGATCTGCTGGAAGCCGACGACGACGCGCCTATTATTCGATTGATCAATGCCTTGCTAACTCAAGCGATTCGTGAGAACGCGTCGGACATCCATCTGGAAGCATTCGAGCACGAGTCAGTGGTGCGCTTTCGTGTGGATGGCGTATTGCGGGATATTTTGTCGCCGCGCCGTGAATTGCATGGTGCATTGGTATCGCGGATTAAAGTGATGTCAAAGCTGGACATTGCTGAAAAACGCCTGCCGCAGGACGGGCGCATGTCTTTGCGGGTAGCCGAACACCCGGTTGACGTGCGGGTCTCAACACTGCCAACACAGCATGGTGAGCGCGTAGTTTTGCGTTTGTTGGACAAACAAAGCGCGCGCCTGGATTTGGAAGTATTGGGAATGCCCGCCGAAATCCGCAGCACGTTTGAAAAGTTAATAAACCGGCCCAATGGAATCTTACTGGTCACTGGTCCTACGGGCTCCGGTAAAACCACTACCCTCTACTCCGGGCTGCACAAGCTGGATCGTAAACGGCTTAATATACTGACCGTGGAAGACCCCGTTGAGTACGACCTGAATGGGGTGGGTCAAACCCAGATCAATGCAAAAATCGGGCTTACCTTTGCCAGCGGACTGCGCTCAATATTACGGCAGGACCCTGATGTGGTGCTGGTAGGCGAGATTCGGGATCTGGAAACCGCCGAAATATCCGTGCAGGCCAGTTTAACAGGCCACCTGGTGCTGTCGACTTTGCATACAAATACAGCTATTGGCGCAGTGACCCGTTTAGTTGATATGGGCGTAGAACCGTTTTTAATTGCCTCCAGCCTGGTTGGCGTATTGGCACAACGGCTGGTGCGGCGACTATGCCCCGATTGTAAACAGGCCTATGAGCCGGACGAAACCGAATGTCAGTTGTTAGGTCTGGTGGTTGGTGAACAGCATCAATTGTATAAGGCTCAAGGATGCGTGGCTTGCGATCAGGTCGGTTATCGCGGCCGTCTGGGGATTTATGAACTGATTAACATGGATGAGGGGATGCGTCGCTTGATTCACGATCAGGCTGCCGAAGATGAATTGCGTCGACACGCACGCGAGACATCAAGAAGTTTGTTGCAAAATGGTTTCGAACGCGTGGTGGCGGGTGAAACAACCGTGGATGAGGTATTCCGCGTCACCCAAAGTTAAGCACCGGCAAGTATGGCGGCGTATGAATACCAGGCCCTGGATGCACAGGGCAAAACCATAAAAGGAGTTACCAGCGGTGATCACGCCAAGCAGGTGCGGGCTGAACTCCGAGCCCAGGGTTTAACGCCGCTCGAGGTTAAGGCCGTTTCCGACAGCACAATTGAAGATGGTCAGCCCACACAAGGCCGCGCCCGCAAAGTTAAAATCCGCTCTAATGACTTGTCAATATTGACGCGTCAGATGGCGACGTTGCTAGAATCTGGCATGACGGTTGAAGAAACCCTGAGTGCCGTAATAAAACAGTCCGAAGGCCATAAAATTAAATCGGTTATGAGCGACATACGCTCTCTGGTTACGGAGGGCTACTCGCTGTCTGATGCGATCGCGCTTTACCCAAACAGCTTTCCTGAGATTTATCGGGCATCCATTTCAGCCGGTGAGCAATCGGGTACTCTCGGGCGCGTGTTGGAGCGGCTGGCGGATTATCTGGAAGACAGTCATGCCATGCAGCAAAAGGTATCGCAGGCGGTCGCCTATCCGATTTTCCTGTTTGTAGTGTGTTTGGCGATATTAATTGCATTGATCGTTATTGTGGTCCCCGAGGTGGTGAAGGTCTACCGTGATACCGGCCAGGACCTGCCCACTCTGACTAAGATTGTTATCAGCGCATCTGAGTTTATGGTTAGCTATGGTTGGATAGTGGCGGGGATAATTGTGGCACTGGTGCTCGGCCTGCGGGCACTGTTCCGCCAGCCGGGACCGCGCTACTGGCTGCACTCACTATATCTGAGTACGGCCGGTATTCGAAAGATGGTGCAAAATGTTGATTCGGCGCGCATGTCGCGCACACTTTCGATCATGGTCGGCAGCGGCGTGCCGATTCTGGCTTCGATGCGTGCCAGCGCTGGCGTAATGAATAATGCGGTGCTGCGCAACGATTTAGCTCAGGCAATCGAGGAGGTCGCACAGGGCGTGTCGATCGGCAGGGCGTTGGAGCGTAATGGGCATTTCCCACCGCTGCTGGTCCATATGGTGGCCAGCGGCGAAAACAGCGGCCGGCTCGATCATATGTTGGATAAAGCCGCCACGGCTACTGAAAATGAAATGCAGACCCGGGTTTCCATGCTGGTCAGCCTGCTGGGCCCCATGATGATTTTGATTATGGGCTCGCTGGTGTTTTCCATCGTAATGGCAATTTTGTTACCCGTATTTAATATGGATCAAATGCTGAAGCTTTAATTTCTCTGGTAGCATACGCGCATGAAAAAGTTAGTTAAAAACCATCGGGCATCAGCACCCAAGGGCTGCCGTCCACATGCTCAACAGGGTTTCACGCTGATAGAAATCATGGTGGTGGTGGTCATCATCGGTTTGATCAGTACCCTGATTTTGCCCAATATTATCGGCCGCCAGGAACAGGCCCTAGAGGTTAAGGCCAAGGCAGATATCCGGGCGATTTCCTCGCAACTCTCCCTATATAAGTTGGATAACTTTGCCTACCCCAATACCTCCGAAGGTTTACAGGCGTTGGTTACCAACCCCGGTGGTAAAAAGAATTGGCGAGGCTACCTCGACAATTTGCCTAAGGATCCCTGGGACAATCCCTATCAGTATTTGCAGCCGGGTCAGAAAAATCCCAACAGTTACGATTTATGGAGCTTTGGCGGTGATGGCGTCGCCGGTGGCGAAGGGCATGCTGCCGACATCGGCAATTGGGAAATCGAATAACCTCAAGGCACCACATTCAGATTAGAAAAACAGTCTGCCCGATCTGAAAAATCCACATCGCCGGTGTTATTCTCGTCCAACCATTGATGCATAGCACGGCCCCCTGAATTGAAAAATTCAGTCAACGAGGGCATGGCCAAACCGCTGATCAAACAGTGTAAATTTTGCCGCCGCTCGCCGTCGTGAACAACGGCCGCATCCAGTCCATTTGCGCTAAGCTCTTCATTCAATTGAGATACATAGAACGGCGGTAAATCGGGCGTATCACAACTGCTGATCAGGTAATTGGCATCCAACCCTTGGGGGCTGGCAGCAAAGCTAGCCACAATGCCCGCCAGAGGGCCTTGATAGCCACGATGGCCGAGTGGATCGGTGACCAGTTGATAGCCGAACTGACTGTAGGACTTGGCATTGCGGTTAATGCTGATCAGTAAGTCGTCTGTCTGCGGCTCAAGCGCATCGATCACCCAGCTAATCAAGGGTCGGCCCTGATAATTTACTAATCCCTTATCCAGCCCGCCTACTCGCCGACCGGCTCCGCCCGCCAACACGATGCCGACAATTAAATTATCTGATTCAGCGGGTTTCCGAGGTTTGAGCATGGGCCGGACTATAGCACGGCGGAAGGCGATTCATACTCATCACGGTTCTACACATTGTTGCTTTAGTTCCATTACTTATGTATTGAAACTTAAAGTAAATTCTTAAGTTCTAGCTTTTTTAGAAATAAGTCTTTGAATAGGGAACTGTTAGAAATACCAGACATATCAATAAGTTGCGAGCATATCTTGAATAAGATATTCTTTTTTGCTTACGCTTTCATCACGCTATCTTGGCTTGTGCGGATGGAGGAGGGGCAAATCGTGGCTACGAAAGACGGCGCGATTTAATAAAAATTCTAAACAGGATCTAATGGGTTTAAAAGATTCGGGGTTGGCTGCGGAAGAGTTGCGCGCGCGCATCATGATGGATATATCCATCGGGGTGGGTGTGGCGTCCTTCGCAGTGGCCATGTGGGGTGTGCCCACGACCGTGCAGTTAGCCAAGGCGGTGGGCATTGGCGCACTGGGGGGGATGCTGTGTTTTTTGATCTTGGCGCTGGTAAACGAAGCGCTGAACTATCTGTTTCCTCAGCGCCGTAAATCACGGCGCCGTAGTAAATCACGCAAATCGACGGAAGCTGGATTAGGTGATATTTCCGCCAAGCCGGCGCAGCAAAGCAAAACATCGAAAGTCTCCGCTTCCCACCGGCAGCGCACACATAGTCAGCAAACGCATAGTCAACTGCGTCATAGCGAACGTACTCACAGCAGTCAAAGCGTCAGCGAGCGTAGCCAGTCTGAACAGGTGGATCGTAATTCTGTCACGGAGGTCTCGCCTCGGACAGTGAGTATTGCCTCGGGCCCGAAAGCGACTCCGCCGTTTCCAAAAGCCTGGTCTGAGGAACTTATTGAAACACTTGAATGGCAGGTGTTTGACAACCTATGCATCGCTTTTTGGGAGGCTCAGGGTAATCGGGTGACCAGCCACTCCAAAGGTTCCAGCGATGCAGCCAATTTTTTCATCAGCGCAAAGAATCGCCCGGACATGAAAATCGGGGTAGTGCAGAGCCGCAGTTCGCAGGCCAATAAGGCCAGTGTGATTGAGATGAAAAATCTGTTACGCCTCAAGAAAGACAGTGATTTGCCCATCAGTGTGTTTATGTATGCGGGGCGGATATCCAATGTGGTCAGTTCTTTCTGTCAATCACACGGTATTCGATTGTTTGGTGCATACAGCATCAATAAGGGTCTGCACGCCTTACCCCCGGCGAAACAGGAACAACTACTCAAAAACTTGATAAAACCGGACTACATGATTCCCACATGCCCTAATTGCGACATCAAGATGGTCAAGCGTAAGCGGCGCGACACCGGTCGAATTTTCTGGGGCTGCCTTTCCTATCCTGAGTGTCGCGAAACCATCGAATATAGCCCGTATTATTAGTTCGGCTGCCCTCGCGGTTCAAATCAAATCCTGCATGGCCACCAAATAAAAAAGCCGGCACAAGGCCGACTTTTTTATTTGGCGCGCCCGGAGGGATTATTCGCCTCATCCCTGAGGCTCACCCATTGGGCAGCCTACGGCTGTTCAAATTCGCTCCGGGCGAATTTGTATTCGCCTCATCCCTGAGGCTCACCCATTGGGCAGCCTACGGCTGTTCAAATTCGCTCCGGGCGAAATTGGCGAACCTGGGGTTTCGAACCAGAGCCTCTGAGCAAACCAATAAAAAAGCCAACTCCAAAAAACGGAGTCGGCTTTTTTATTGGCGCGCCCGGAGGGATTCGAACCCCCGACCACCTGGTTCGAAGCCAGGTACTCTATCCAGCTGAGCTACAGGCGCGTAACTCGGTTACTACTTCTTTCGGCCTACTGGCCGGTACTCTATTACTCGCCTCGTCCTGAGGCTCGCCCCTACGGGGCAGCCTACGGCTGTTCAAATTCGCTCCCGGCGAATTTGTCAGCTGAGCTACAGGCGCGTAACTCTGAAATGCGGGCGAATTATAGGGGATGCTGGCCTACTTTTCGAGCTTAGGGTCTTAATAAAATCGAGGGAGTAAATCGGCGTTGGATGAGAAACAGATCAGCCGAGCACCATTCACATCCCAACTTTGCCAGTGCTTGAGCAATGTGGCCCCGGGCTAGTCCAGATTACTTAGTAGTGTATGATATTGGTCAAATTACCAATCACTTTGGGAGTATTGCTATGACTCGTTTATTTCTGCTGGTGTTCTGCTGTCTTGTCGCGACCAATGTTGCTTATGCCGGAGAGATCGACGCAGAGCATGAAAGGGCCATCGACGCCCGCACCTCTGATATGCAGTTGCGAAAATTTTATCTGGGGCCCTTATTTGCCATGGCGAAAGGGGATATTCCCTACAATGCAGAACTTGCTGCCGGGTTTGCGCGCAGTCTGCAACTATTGTCGGAGCTGAATATGCATGGCTTCTGGCCCGAGGGGTCGCACTCTGGTGCCTACCCGGATAAAACGGCCGCTAAGGAGTCGGCCTGGCTGACCTATCCTGAAGTCACCGAATATGGCAAGAAATACCGAGCCACAGTTGACGGATTAGTGCCTGAGGCCGGATTGGGATTGGACCAGCTGCGCGCTAAAGTTGGTGCGGTGGGTAAGGCTTGCAAGGCCTGCCATGACGAATACCGGGAAGAGGACTAAGCTTTCCGATTAGTAAGTTAGCCTATTGATTTTGCAAAAAGGCGGTCTTGAGCGGCGCCGAGTCTGGCATGCTTTGATTCGGGTCTGGCACTGGGTGTTTGCGGTTTTGGTGATCGTGAACTGGGGTCTGGGTGAATTTTTAGCGTTTCAGACAATTAACTGGCATTTTTATCTGGGTTACTCAATTCTCGGACTGCTAATGGTGCGACTCTACCTCGGGTTGTGCGGGCCACAATCGGCCCGATTCACTGCACTGCCTTTGAGCCCGCACGCAATAATAGAATCCCTGCGTTCGTTTTTCGCCCGCTCCCCAACTGGCGCTGCGGGCCATACTGCGATGGGCGCGCTATCCATTGTGGCCATGCTTGTCGCAGTCTTGCTGCAGGCAACCACCGGCTTGTTCGTTGAATCGGAAGAGTTTTTCGAAACTGGTCCGCTGGCGCAATATGTCTCTGATTCATTGGTAAGCTGGATAACGCGGGTCCACCACTTCAACGCAAAAGTGCTGCTCGTTTTAGTGGGTTTGCACGTTTCGGCCATCGCGTACTATCGAGTTTGGAAGCGCGAAGATTTGCTTACCCCGATGATTACTGGCTGGAAGTGGGTCAAGCGAATCGATTAAAGGCGCAAATAGCTGCTTCAGACGGTGCCCCCACTAACATGCTTTGGCTGCCGGGCCACACGATTTGGCGTGATAAATCGTCGGTGACTTAATAAAAAATGGCGATACTCTGGCGCCCGGTGAGAATTAATTCACCGCTGCTGTTCCAGATGGTCATGTCTTGGCTGGAGTAGCCATCCGCGGCGTGTTCGGCCGCGCTGCGCAGCAACCACCAACCATTTTCCGTGGTCGGTTCGGTCTGAATAAAGTTCATCATCCAGGTCATGCTGCTAATGGGAGCGGGCTCAGTGAACATGGGCAACACCGCGGGTGGAGGCATGTCGGCGACCGCGATCAATGCTGATGTATCCGTGCTGTTGGTGTCTCGATGACGAACCCACATAAAGTGCTCGGAATGTGGCGAGCCAGAGACTGGGCGGCCACCAAGCGCCAGGCGAATTTCGAAGTTCTGAGTAAAGGAGGGCTCGAAGCCATCTCGGAAAAAGCTGCTGGATTCGTCAGGTGATGGCAGGTCGGGAAAGTCGGTAAAGATCTGGTCCATTTTTGATTCGCGAGACGCACCAAAACAAAATACGCCATGTGTTGCCAGACCTTTCTCCCCCTGCATACGGGCTTCTATATAACTAACGCTGCGGCCCTGCCGCAGTATCTCGCTACTGATTTGAACTGCGCCGCCGGCCGGCCCAATAAAATTAATTTGCGCCGATCGTAGTGGTGGCAAATCTGCAAATTGCCGTTCAATCGCTAAATAGCATAGAGCGGCTGACAGCCCACCGTAGGTGGTGCGCCCCTGCATCCAGCCAGCGGGGATGGTTAAGCCCCATCGGCCATCCGCCTGCTGGCTCATCTGACGAGCCAATTCGGTATAGCTGATGTTCATTGGCTGATCTTCTCCTGCAGTAACTTATTGACCATTTGCGGGTTGGCCTTGCCCTGAGACTTTTGCATAACCTGGCCCACCAAAAACCCGATCACTTTGTTATTGCCCTGCTTAAATTGCGTCACCTGATCCGGGCAGGCGGCGATTACCTCGTCAACGATTTTTTCAATGGCACCACTATCGGTTATCTGTTTTAGGCCTTTGGCTTCGATTATTCCATCGACATCGCCACCCTCATCCCATAGCGCGGCAAACACCTGTTTTGCGGTTTTCCCCGACAAGGTCTCGTCTGTGATCCGGTTCATCAGTGTGGCAAATTGTCCGGCAGAGACAGGCGATTGATCGATCTCAACTTCGGCTTTGTTAAGCGCAGCAAAGAGCTCTCCGCTCATCCAGTTGGCAATCAGTTTGGTGTCCGCCTGTGAGTTTGTTACGACTTCTTCGAACCAGTCAGCCACTGCCCGGCTGGCCGTTAACAGTTCGGCGTCTGCCGGGCTAAGCTCAAACTGCTCAATGAAACGTGCCTTTTTGGCGGCAGGTAATTCAGGCAAGGTGGCAGCCACTGATTCGATAAACGATTCCTCCAATACCATGGGTGGTAGATCCGGGTCCGGAAAGTAACGATAGTCGTGCGCTTCTTCTTTAGAGCGCATGGATCGTGTTTCATGCCGGTCAGCATCATACAGGCGGGTTTCCTGTACCACGCTACCGCCGTCCTCCAGGATATCAATTTGCCGCTCAATCTCGTATTCAATGGCACGTTCAACAAATCTAAAGGAATTTATGTTTTTCAGCTCCGTCCGTGTGCCTAGTTCAGTCTGGCCGCGCGGTCGTACAGACACGTTTGCATCGCAGCGAAACGAGCCTTCTTGCATATTGCCATCGCAGATATCGATGTATTGAACCAGACTGTGTAATTTGCGCAGATAGGCGACCGCCTCGGCCGGTGAACTCATATCCGGTTCCGATACGATCTCAAGTAGTGGCGTGCCCGCCCGGTTTAAATCGATGCCGGTGGCGTCTTGATAGTCCTCATGCAGTGACTTGCCGGCGTCCTCTTCCAGATGAGCGCGCGTAATGCCGATCGTCTTACTGCCTTCAGCGGTTTCGATATCGATGTTGCCCAGGCCAACAATGGGTAGGTCCATCTGCGATATCTGATAACCTTTGGGCAAATCCGGGTAAAAATAATTCTTGCGTGCAAATACATTGGTGCGATTAATATGCGCACCAATCGCCAGCCCGAATTTCACCGCCATGCGAGCAGCAGCTTCATTCATAACCGGCAATACGCCGGGCAGGGCAATGTCTACGGCACTGGCCTGAGTGTTCGGTGCCGCGCCATAGCTGGTTGAGCTGCCGGAAAAAATCTTACTCTGGGTGCGCAACTGAGTGTGCACTTCCAGCCCGATCACGACCTCCCATCGAGGGTCCCAGGTAAACATCTAGGCGCTCTCCGTTGCTGCTGCACCGGGCGCGCTGCGCAGATGCCAATCGGTTTCCTGCTGATAGCGGTGCACGGCGTTCAAGAGTTTTGCTTCCTGCAAATACGGGCCAATCAAATGCAGGCCGACCGGCAAGCCTGCTTTGGTAAAGCCGGCCGGAGTCGATGCCGCCGGTAAACCAGCCAGATTCGCCGGGATGGTGAAAATATCATTTAAATACATGGCGACCGGGTCTTCCGTTTTGCTGCCATGGGGAAAGGCGGGAGCCGGGGTAGTCGGGCCCACGATTAGGTCGCACTGTTCAAAAGCGCTGTTAAAGTCATCGGCGATCAGGCGCCGTAATTTTTGCGCCTGTGCGTAGTAGGCATCGTAATAGCCGGATGACAATGCATAGGTACCGATCATGATGCGCCGTTTTACTTCGTCCCCAAAGCCTTCGGTTCGGGTACGGGTGTACATATCCACCAGATCGGTGTACTGCTCGGCCCGGTGTCCATAGCGTACGCCATCAAAGCGAGACAAATTAGAGGAGGCTTCGGCTGGCGCGATCACATAGTAGCTGGGCAGCGCCAAATGGCTATTGGGCAATGAAACCTGTTTGACGATTGCGCCCAGGCTCTCAAGACTCTTGATGGCGGCCTCTACGATGCTGGCGACTTCCGGGTCTAAATCGCTACTGAAAAACTCGCTGGGCATGCCGATGATTAGTCCATCAATGGAGTCATCCAGATGGCGGGTAAAGTCTTCGGCGGGGGTGTCCAGAGAGGTGGCGTCGCGGGTATCGAAGCCGGCCATACTGTTGAGCAGCAGGGCAGCATCTGCAGCGGTATGGGTCAGTGGCCCGGCTTGATCCAGCGATGATGCAAAAGCGATCATGCCGTACCGTGAACAGCGGCCATAGCTGGGTTTCAATCCGGTCAGATTGCAAAAAGCAGCTGGCTGGCGAATTGAGCCGCCGGTATCCGTGCCGGTAGCGGCAGGCGCCAGGCCAGCAGCTACCGCCGCTGCAGAACCTCCGGAGCTGCCACCCGGAACTAACTGTTCGCCTGCACTGCTCCAGGGATTGGTCACACTGCCATAGTACGAGTTTTCATTGGACGAGCCCATCGCGAATTCGTCCATATTGGTTTTGCCAAGAGATACTAGCCCCTGGTTCTGCATGTTTTGAATAACGGTTGCTGTGTAGGGCGCAATGAAGTTGTGCAGAATTTTTGATCCGCAGGTGGTGAGCGTGCCTTCAATGCAGAATATATCTTTATGGGCCACCGGAATGCCCAGCAGGGGATGGTCGTCACCTTGGGCGCGTTTGGCATCCGCCGTTTGTGCTTCAGCCAGCGCCGAATCGGCACTTACCGAGATAAACGCATTGAGCTCCGAGCGCTCGATTCGCTGCAAATAGTCCTGCGTCAATTCAACGCTGGAAATTTCGCCCGATCGCAATTGTGCGGACAGTTCTGAAACAGTAATTGGTGACACGGGCAAATTTGCTTGAAGTTTAGAGGTGTAGGTGCGAGGCAGGGTTGATAGCACGCGATGCGGCTTAGTCAATCACCTTGGGCACCAGATACAGTCCATCGCTGGCGGCAGGTGCCAGAGACTGAAATTTGTCGCGCTGATCAATCTCGGTGACTTCGTCCGCCCGCAGGCGCAGCGTGGCATCGAAGGGATGGGTCATCGGTTGCACAGCGCTGGTATCGCAGGCGTCCATCTGCGCCACCAACTCCAATATACCCGATAATTCCTGACGATAGCGGTCGACCTCTTGCTGGGGTATTGCCAGGCGCGCGAGTTGTGCAATGCCGAGTATGGTTTTATCGTCTAATGCCATAGTTTGTAATCAATAGAATGTAATCATTTTTGGGTTACCGGATTTGCGACTCGAAAAAGATCCGTGCAGCGGCCCCAACTTAATACGCGAAGCGCGTATTTTAGGCCAGATTCGGTGTGATTTGCGACCGCTTCCCTACGATGGCGCGGAATATCTTGGATAAACCACGAAATTACCACAGATAGACCCGCACTAGAATAGCTTTGAGCATGACTTCCGATGTACAATTCCCTATTAAACCAAGCGGTTTAGCCTACTTTCTTCACCCAAACACCAAACTCTTATTAACGGATAAAGAAACTTTCGTGAACGGATAGAACAAATTTTCCCGAACCGAATAAACCAACTTCCCACTGTGGAATTAACTGACTTTTAAATTTTATATGTTACGCAGCATTTTAGGCCTGTTTTCGAACGATCTTGCAATTGATTTAGGCACCGCAAATACCCTTATCTACGTTAAAGAAAAGGGCATTATATTGAATGAGCCATCAGTAGTAGCAATCCGCTACGCCCCGGGTGGCGGACTCAATAGTAAGAGTATTCTGGCAGTGGGCTCGGAAGCTAAAAAAATGCTGGGTAGAACGCCGGGCTCAATCAAAGCGATCCGGCCCATGAAGGATGGTGTGATTGCCGACTTCAACGTGACCGAAAAAATGCTCAAGTACTTTATTAAAAAAGTACAGGAGAATCGGTTTTTGCAAGGTAGCCCGCGCATCATTATTTGCGTGCCCTGTGGTTCGACGCAGGTTGAGCGACGCGCAATTCGAGAGTCTGCCTATGGTGCTGGCGCGCGTGAGGTTTATTTGATTGAAGAGCCAATGGCAGTTGCGATTGGCGCCAATTTGCCTGTCGCAGAACCCACTGGATCAATGGTATTGGATATCGGCGGGGGCACCACGGAGGTGGGAGTAATGTCACTCGGTGGTATGGTGTATAGCACCTCACTGCGGGTTGCCGGCGACACTTTTGACGAAGCAATCATCAACCATGTTCGGCGTAATCATGGCCTGTTGATCGGTGAAGCCAGCGCTGAGCGTGTTAAGAAAGCCATCGCCACAGCCTGGGATAAATCGGAAGAGCGTGAGATGGAAGTGAAAGGGCGCGATATTGCTGAAGGGTTGTCGCGCGCCGTAACCTTAAGCAGCCGCGAGATTTACTCAGCAATTTCTGATCCGCTGGAGTCCATCGTGCAAACCATCAAACAGGCGTTGGAGCAAACGCCACCCGAATTGAGCGCCGACATCGGCGACAAGGGTATGGTGATTGCTGGCGGCGGTGCTTTGATGCGCGACATGGATCGGCGGTTAATGGAAGACACCGGCCTGCCGGTGGTGATTGCTGATGACCCGTTGACATGTGTTGCAAGGGGTTGTGGCCGGGCATTGGAAGAAATGGATAATCTTGGAGATGTATTCGCCCACGAATAATTAATTAGTGTTCGCTGGTGGCAAATCAATTCAGGAAAAATAACGGTTGGGCCCAGTATGGGAGCGTCGCATTTGCGGCTGTGCTCTTGATGCTGGTGGATGCCCGCACAACTTGGCTGGAGCCCACACGAAACTTTATGGCTGTGGCGCTTTCGCCGATTCAGGCTTTAGCGTCGGTGCCCGCTGCAACCGGTGCATGGATCGGTGGCGTGTTGTCTGCAGAGCCGAATATAAAAATCGCTCACCAGAATTTGCGCAAAGAGTACTTTCAGCTGAAGTCCGAAACTTTATTATTGCGTACGTTGCAGGAAGAAAACGAGGGTCTCCGCTCATTACTGGATGCGTCGCAAAGGCTTAAAGAAAAAGTCACTCTCGCAGAGCTGATGAAAGTGAATATTGATCAGAACAACCATCGCGTCATGGTGGGCCGCGGTATTCGCCATGGGGTCTATGCTGGGCAAGCAGTGATTGATGACCGTGGCGTGATTGGTCAGGTCACTGATGTAATGCCGTTTAATTCCAAGGTTATGCTGATTACCGATCCCGGCCATGCGATGCCGGTACAAGTGCAGCGCACCGGGTCCCGCACGGTTGTTTATGGCACCGGCAGTGTGTCTGTGTTGCGTGTGCCATTTCTGAATCAAAATGCAGACATTCAGGTGGGCGATGTGTTCATAAGCTCTGGGCTGGGTGGTCGCTTTCCCAACGGCTATCCGGTGGCAGAAGTCACCAAGGTGGAATTTATTCAGGATGAAGCATTTATGCGCGTGTCGGCCAAACCGATCGCGAAATTGGATCGCGCTAACCACGTGTTGTTACTGTCGCGTGAACGACCAGAACCGTCTGTGGTAGTGGCCGAGGGCCAGGCCAACACGCCCTGAGATGGTCAATCAACCTAACAACACGCTCAATCTCTTCTGGGCTTTTTCATTGTCCGCGTTTCTGGCGCTGGTGCTAATGATATTGCAGGTCAATCAGATTCTGGTTTTCTGGCCGGAGTGGATGGCGCTGGTGATTATTTATTGGGCTTTGATGGTGCCCGATCGAATCGGCCCGCTGGTTGGGTTTATCACCGGAACCCTGTTGGACGTGTTGCTGGTGCGGAATTTTGGCGTGTTGGGTTTCGGCCTGGCGTCACTCGCGTTTGTGGTGAATCGCACGCATTTGCAACTGCGCGTACTGTCGCTGTGGCAGCAAACCGTGGTGATTGGGTTGTTTATAGGGATATTCAAATTAATTACCGGTTGGTTGTATGGCCTTACTTCTGACCTGACACTCAGCGCAGCGTATTTCTATCCCTCATTGGGTAGCATGCTGATGTGGCCGTTCGCATTTATTCTGTTACAGGAATTGCGCCGCAAGGCTCGCATTGCCTGACAGTCAGCCTTAGTTTTATTCCGGTCGCATCGTGGAGCAGCTCGAGTTAAAAGACTACCTGCGTGAAACAAATCTGATTCACGCTCGCCTGGTGGCGCTGATGATTATTTTGGGTGTGCTCACCTCTATTTTAATTCTGCGGGTCTGGTACCTGCAGATCTATCAATTTCAACGGTTCAACGTTTTATCAACCGACAATCGGGTTCGGCTGATTCCTGTGCCGCCGGTGCGCGGCCAAATTTATGACCGCAACGGCAAGGTGCTGGCAGAAAACATTCCGGTGTTCACTCTGGAAATTCTACCCTCCGAGGTGGCAGACCTTGATGCCCTGCTGGACGACATTGCGAAGATAGTTGAAGTGTCGCCGCATGAAATCAGCAAGTTTAAGTCACAGGTACAGGCACGGCCGGATTTCGAATTGCAGATATTGAAGTTAAACCTGAACGAAGAAGAAGTCGCTCGTTTGGTGGTCAATCAGCACCGCTTTGTTGGTGCACATGTGCAAGCCCGCCTGCAACGATACTACCCCTATGGCGGTGAATTGGTTCACGTGCTGGGTTATGTCGGGCGCATCAACCAACGCGAGCTCGAGAGCATTGATCGCAAGCGCTATAAAGGTACCGAATACATTGGCAAGTTAGGCATTGAAGCCAAGTACGAAGATTTTTTGCTGGGCGAAGTGGGGTTTGAGCAGGTTGAAACCAACGCCCACGGGCGCATCGTGCGCACCATTGATCGCGACCCGCCAATAAGCGGCCAGGATATTTATCTCAACATTGACGCCGATCTGCAGGTTAAAGCGCGTCAATATCTGGAAGGACGCCGCGGCTCGGTTGTCGCCATCGAGCCGGATACCGGGGCGGTATTGGCCTTCGTCAGCAACCCGGTTTACGACCCCAACAAGTTTGTTAACGGCATTGACCATCGGTCGTACAATGCGCTGCGCGATGATATAAATCGCCCATTGTTAAACCGAGCCTTAAACGGGCGCTATGCACCAGGCTCTACCATTAAAGGGCTGGTTTCATTGGCCGGCCTCCAAAACGGCTGGTCGAGCAATGCAGTGGTTACCTGCCCCGGGTATTTTCAGCTTAAAGGCAGCAGCCATCGTTACCGTTGCTGGAATCGTGGCGGCCATGGCCCGACCAACATGTTGGAATCGATCATGCAGTCCTGCGATGTATTTTATTACCAACTCGCGAATTTTTTGGGGATCGATAAACTGCATGAGTTTTTGAATCGCTTCGGTGTGGGGCAACAGACTGGCATTGATCTGATCGGTGAGCCATCCGGCCTGATGCCTTCACGTGAATGGAAGCAGCGCGTGCGTAAAAATCCCTGGTACCCCGGTGAAACGGTGATCACCGGAATCGGCCAGGGCTATATGTTGACGACACCTTTGCAGTTGGCCAGTGTGACCGGCACGTTAGCCAATCGCGGACGACGTATCGAACCCCGGCTGGTTAGCCGCTTGACTCGCGTGGTGGGGGCCGAGGGCGAAGTCCAGTCGCAGCAGCTTAATGGCCGTGTACTCGACGCATTGGATATAGACGTCGCTGACTTCGATCAGGTAATAGAAGCGATGCAGGCGGTCTTATCGAATCCGCGAGGCACGGCTCGGCGCGCAGGGTTGGATGCACAATATTCGATTGCCGGTAAAACCGGCACGGCGCAGGTTGTCGCCATTGCCCAGGGTGCCGAATATGATGAATCGAAATTGTCAGAGTTTCAAAAAGACCACGCCTTGTTTGTGGCCTTCGCGCCAGTCGAAAAGCCGCGTATAGCCGTTTCGGTGATCGTCGAAAATGGCGGTAGTGGCAGCGCTGCTGCTGCGCCAGTGGCGCGTAAAGTAATGGATTATTATCTGCTGGGCATTGATGCGGACCAGCCTGCGCAGCCCGCCGTTGCGGCGCACAACACAGGCTCGGCAAACTAATGCCCCGTTTAAAAATCGATCTGCCGTTGTTTTTTGGTTTGTTGCTCCTCAGCGCGGTAAGTCTGGTTATCCTGTGGAGTGCCGGCGGCGAGCAAAGCGTGATTGTCCGCAATCAGGCAATTCGTATAACGGTGGCTTTTACTGGCATGCTGATTGTTGCTCAGGTGCGGCCAGACACCTGGTTTCGCTGGTCGCCCTATATCTATGGTGTTGGCATGGTAATGCTGCTGCTGGTGCTCATAGTTGGTTACACCGGCAAGGGCGCGCAACGCTGGCTAGACTTGGGCTTGATACGGTTTCAGCCGTCTGAGTTGATGAAGATCGGCGTGCCAATGATGCTGGCTTGGGTCTTAGCGCGTAGACCGCTGCCGCCGAGTACCCCTAGCCTGTTTTACGCCGGCGCAATTCTGGCACTGCCGGCTATACTGATTTTGCGCCAGCCAGACCTCGGCACTACCATTATGATCGTGATGTCAGGCACGTTAATCATATTTCTGGCGGGCTTTGCGTGGCGCAGCATTGGTAAATTGGCTCTGCTCGGAGCCATTGCCGCGCCATTTTTATGGCAATTATTGCGCGATTATCAAAAGCAACGAATTCTCACGCTATTTGATCCCTGGTCGGACCCATTGGGAGCCGGATACCACAGTATTCAATCCATGATTGCTATTGGCTCAGGCGGAATGCAGGGGCGTGGTTGGACCCAGGGCAGCCAGTCGCAATTGGAATTTATTCCGGAACGCCACACTGACTTTATATTTTCTGTATTTTCCGAGGAGTTCGGGTTCATTGGTGTGTTGCTGCTATTCACCCTATATGTTGCGATTACCGCCCGCGGACTGTACATCGCGTTTTATACGCAGGACACCTATTCGCGCTTGTTGGCTGGCAGTTTGTCTATGACCTTTTTCTTTTATGTTTTTGTTAACGTCGGCATGGTGGCCGGCTTATTGCCGGTGGTCGGAGTACCCTTGCCATTAATCAGTTATGGGGGCACATCGATGGTGACTCTGATGGCCGGCTTTGGTATCTTGATGGGCATCCAGAATCATCGAAGTCTTATGTCGCGATGACGTACTCCATGTTTAGTTTTTGCAATCGAAATGCCACCCGCCTAACGGGTCAGGCAATAGCCTGTGTGGTGGCTTGCCTGTGGGCGGTTAATGCATTCGCAATTGACCTGAACGACGAGCCCAAGTTGCGCAAAATTGCCGATGAGTTGATTGCTGAATACGGCTTTACAGAGCCGTATTTGCAGGCCGTATTTTCGGCCGCCACGGTGCGGGAAGAAGTACTGCAGGCCATGCAAAACCCAGCAGAGTACAAATTCACCTGGGGCAAATATCGCAACCTATTCCTGCAACCTGAGCGTATCGCGCAAGGCGTCGAATTCTGGCAGACCTACGCTGAAGAGTTACAGCGCGCTGAACAGGAATACGGGGTACCCGCCAGTGTTATCGTCGCCATCATTGGCGTCGAATCAAAATTTGGCCGCTATAAAGGCAGTCACAAGGTGTTGGACAGCCTGGTCACCCTGGTGACTGGCTATCCGCGCCGCAGCGAGTTTTTTGCGGGCGAGCTGAAACACTTTCTGTTGCTTGCTCGCGATAATCAGATGGATCCCGCAACAGTACTAGGATCCTATGCGGGCGCGGTGGGGTTCCCGCAGTTTATCGCGTCTAGCTATCGTAATTATGCGGTGGATTTTTCTGGCGATGGCGTTGTTGACCTAATCGGCCAGCCGGTTGATGCGATTGGCAGTGTGGCAAACTATTTTGTCAAGAACGGCTGGTTAAGTGGTCAACCAGTCAGTTCTGCCCCCTTAACCTCTTTGCCGCCGGACTTGATGACCAGGGCTAATCGAAAAAGAAAGGTGCAGTTCAGTGCCGCCGAGCTGCGCCAATTGGGAGCTGATCTGGACTCAGACATCCCAGCGGATGAAAAACTCAATGTATTGCAGCTCGACGCCAGCGAGGTTTATAGCGAACCGGCTCGTAAGGGTGAGTATGTGGTGCGGGCCGGAGATACCGCCTGTGAGGTGGCTGAGAGGTTGGAGGTGCGTTGCGCGGACCTGTTTGCCCTGAATAATCTCAATGCCAAAGGCGAGATTTATCGCGGTCAGCACTTGCAGGTGCCCAGCGAAAAATATAAACCTTCAGAACAGGGCAGTAAGCAGCAAAGTTGGGTGGTTCAGGGCAAGGCAACCCCGCGCGAGCCCAACCATATAGCGAGCATTGACCATACCCGGCCGGTGTACTTTTTTACGCATGAAAACTTCTATGTAATCACGCGTTACAACCACAGTGTATTGTATGCCATGGCGGTACACGATTTAAGTATGGCAACTGCCGCCGCACACGCCGCTGCCGCGCAGCGCCAATCGGCCATCGCCCTTGCAGAGGATAATGAAGCAAGCACTGAGTAGGAAAGATTCCTGCTGCACCCTGTTCACCTGTATGTTGGCGGTATGTGGGGCTATCGGTCTGCTGGTTGATCGACCAGCCATGGCCGCCAACGCGGCACAGTTGCGCGCTGAATTTGTGCCGGCCAACTTATCTGCCCCACAGCTCGATGTTGCTGCCTGGGCGCTCTATGAAATGGATAGCGGTTGGGTGGTGGCTGGCGACAATCTGACACAATCCTTGCCGCCGGCCAGCATTACCAAGCTGATGACCAATCTGGTGGTTTTCGATGCAGTGCGTGAAGGCCGCTTGTCACTGGATTCTGAGGTTGCCATCAGCGAGGCCGCGTGGCGCGCTGAAGGGTCGCGCATGTTTGCCAATGTTGACAGCCGCGTTGCGGTGAGACATTTGTTGAAATCCAGCATCATCCAATCCGGCAATGATGCCGCCATGGCGCTGGCTGAGGCGGTGGCGGGCAGTGAGGCAAAATTCGTCGATTTAATGAATGAGCGCGCGCGCCGACTGGGATTGAGCGGTAGCCATTTTGCCAATAGTACGGGCTTACCGCAGGCAGGGCATGTTATGTCAGCCACGGACATCGCTCGCTTAAGTGCCGAAATCATCACTCAATACCCAGATTTTTTTGCCTGGTACGGCGAAAAAGAGTATCGCCACAACAATATAACTCAGTACAACCGAAACCGGCTGTTATGGCGTGACCCCAGCGTGGACGGCCTCAAAACAGGGCACACGGATGCGGCTGGGTATTGTCTGGTTGGTACCGCCCGGCGCAATGAACAGCGTTGGATAGCCGTGGTCTTGGGTGCAGATTCCTCGGATGCCCGGGAGGCCGCGGTACAGGATTTACTGAATTATGCGTTTGCGGCATTTCAGCCGGTGCCTGTACTGCAACAACAGGGCGGCGTCACTGAGGTGCCAGTCTATTTCGGCGAGTCACAATCCGTTCGGTTGCGGACCTCGGAACCAGCCACAGTGGTGGTGGCGGCGGGGCGGGAACATGACCTGCAGTATCAATTTCAAACTCAGCCTTATTATTCGGCGCCGATTGCACTTGATCAAGCGATGGGCAGCGCTGCCATCTTGCTCGACGATGAACTGCTCGCAAGCGTACCCCTGCAAGCGCTCAGCGCGGTCGCAGCGGGATCCTGGTGGAAGCGATTCAGCGATGACATACGGTTACGGCTAAGTATGGCGCCAGGCGAATAGGGGGGATGACGCATGCCTGATTCTAATGACTCAGTAAATGATGGTTTCGATTTGCTTGAATACCCCTGTCGGTATGCGTTCAAAGCCATGTGCCAGGTCAGTGCCATCGACGGAGACGCCGGCAGTTTTGTCAGTCAATTAGTGTTGCAACACTTGCCCGCTGCAGCGGTGCATGGGGTGAGCAGTAATCTGAGCCGAACCGGTAAGTTTGAATCGATCACCATCACGGTCACGCTTAGCAGTCGTTCCGAACTGGAGCAGGTTTATCAGGCCCTGGCGGACAGCAAGCCGGTCAAAATGACGCTGTGATGCTGTCTGTCGTATGAGTATCTCAGAGCCCAGTCAGGCAATGCGCAGCGCCTCCGGGCAAATGATTACGGTTCGAAATCTGGGATTGCAGCCGTATCAACGAGTGGCCAGCCGCATGGCAACCCTGATTGACCGGCCGGTTAAGACTGGCGAACACGCGATAGCGGACGAAATATGGCTGCTGCAACATGAGCCCGTCTATACGCAGGGTACGGCCTGTACCCAATCGGTGCTACAAGCCAGCACAATTCCGGTGGTTAAGTCGGACCGGGGAGGACAGATTACTTACCATGGCCCCGGCCAGTTGGTAGTTTACCCTCTGTTGACATTGCGTCGTTACCGCCTGACCGTGAAGTCGCTGGTTAATTTGCTGGAGCAGGCGGTGATCGATTTGTTAGCTGAGCTCGGGCTTGATGCTCAGCGCCGCGATGGTGCCCCGGGTGTTTACGTGGCTGACGAAAAAATCGCCCAATTGGGATTGAGGATTCGCCGTGGGCGCAGTTATCACGGTTTAAGTCTGAATGTGGCTATGGATCTGACGCCGTTCGATAACATTGACCCCTGCGGATTTACTGGCTTGCGGGTGACCCAGTTACGTGAGCTATTGCCCCCAAATGAAGTCGATTTCGACTTACTTAGCGAGCTTCTGTTGACTCAGCTTTTGCGTCGCTTATAGCGCCACATCCAGCCTGTCGTCTAGCCTGCCGGAATCCGCTATTGTGCCCGGTCCGCGCGCCGCTCGAGGTTGCTGGAAAGCTCGATCAGTCGCTCGGGCGTACCAATATCACTCCACTGCCCCTCATATAACTCGGCGCTGAGCTGGTCTGCCTGAATGGCCTGGGCGAGCAATGGGGCGAGCGCAGCCTTACCTTGCTGCAAAGTGTTAAAAAATGCTTTGCGATAGATGGCTATACCACTAAACGTGGCGGTCCGCAGACGGTTTGATTGTTGGTGCTCATCTGCGTGTAAGAACAGTGAGCCACCCTCGCCAATGGTGAAATCGCCGTCTGGATTATGTGCAGGATTTGGCACCATTACCAAGTGACCAAGCCCGGATAGCGGCTGGCGGAATAGAGCAGTGAAATCGTAATCGGTCCAGATATCAGCGTTAATCACAATAAACGGGTCGCTTTCCAGTAGCTCAAGGGCATGTACAATTCCGCCGGCGGTTTCCAATGCGCCACTCGACGATTCGTCTGAATAGACTATGTTTAAGCCATAGGCGGAGCCGTCACCCAGGGCATCAATAATTTGCTCAGCAAGGTAGGCGATGTTAATCACCACATTTTTGAAGCCGGCGTCTGCCAGACGGGCCAAATGATGCGCTATCAGGCTGCGCCCGGCCACCATCAATAGGGGTTTGGCTGTGTTTTCAGTAAGTTCACCCATTCGTTTGCCGCGCCCGGCCGCCAGAATCATAACCGTGATATCCGCTGCTTGGTGCAATTGTCGCTCGATATCTTTATTCATGGTGCGGTAGAGACTGAAACAACTCAGCAAACTGATTTAATTCCGGATACTCGGTCAGCGTTTCGGTGACATAACGCCGAACCAGGGGTAAGTCTTCCAGATATTGCGGCTTTCCATCCCGGTAATGCAAGCGGCAAAATATGCCCAGTACTTTGAGGTGCCGTTGCAGGCCGGTGAAATCATACCAGCGAATAAATTGTTCTTCAGAGAACGAATAACCCTTCACAGCATCAGCGATCATGCCTTGCCATTGCCGCAACCAGGCCAGTTGACGGGTTCGCGGCCACTGGATATAGCAATCTTTAAAAAGCGAAGCCAGGTCGTAGGTGATCGGCCCCAACATCATGTCCTGAAAATCGATGACCCCCGGGGAACGGTTTTCAGTCACCATCAGGTTGCGGCTGTGATAATCGCGATGCACCCAGACCTGCGGTTGTTCGAACCAGGTATTGCCAATTGTCGTTTTGAGCTGGTGCCATGTCTCCTGCTGTTGCGGCGACAGTGTGCAACCTAGATGTTTCACCGCATACCATTGCTCGAATAGATCCATTTCCTGTTCCAGGAATGGCTGGCTGTACAGTGGCGGCGAGAATGTTGTCGGGCTATTAACCGCAGATTGTATTTTGACCAGTGCCTGCAGCGCTTGTGAGTACAGCTCATCCGTTGCGAGCGGTAGTTTTTCCAGAAAAGTTGTGGCGCCGAGATCCTCCATCAGGATAAAGCCTTCAAGCTTACTAAAGTGCAGTATCTCGGGGCTGTGCACACCGATTGCCTGCAGCGCATCGGCGACTTCCAGAAACCGGTCAATGGGCTCGTGCTCCGGGGGGGCGTCCATGACAACAAAATATTCACCATCGATGTGAGCGCGAAAATAGTACCGGAAACTCGCATCTGCAGAGGCAGGCTGGAGCGAATCTACGGCCAGTTGCAGATCATTTTGAAGCCAATCAAGCAGGGCGTCGCGGCGTGGGCTCAAGGTCGGACACCTGCGATCAGACGTTGGGGGCTATCGGTCATATTGTTGTCGGCTCTGCTTCGCAGTGGGCGCGTTAATGCTTTATAATTGCATATATCAAAAGCGGCGCAAACCGCTTTCATAACAGACGAAAAAATCCATTCCCAAGCCAACCCCATGAGGAACAGCCCCATGCCTGAATCCAAGACCCCGCCTGCGGGTTTATTGTTGCTGATTTCGATTGCCGTTTATTTCTCCAGCAGCTCGGTTAATGCAGCGTGCAAAGGCATGAATTGCGCATGCAAACCATCCGTGATCCAGTTTGCATCACCGGCCTTGGAGCCCAACGAAGATGGTAAGTATCCGATTGCCCTGGAAGCCGACGACGTGTCTGCGGAGGGTCAGAATCTGGTTACCCTGAGTGGTAATGCCGAAGTGACGCAGGGTCGCCAAACCATTGTCGCTGACCTGCTTAAATATTATCGCGAGTCAGATCGGGTAGTTGCCAGCGGCAATGTCGAAATGATTTCAGCCGACGGCCATTATTTGAGCAGTGACTCTATTGATGTGCATGCACCAACCCAAATTGGCCAGTTGAAGAATACCGAGTTTAAATTAGCCCGTTCTATCTCCAGTGAAGACGGCGTGGATTCGGTTGAGATTGAAGCGCGCGGCTCCGCTGACGTAGTAAACCTGGAAGGTGAAGGGCTGATTCGGCTTGAGAATGCAAGTTATACCAATTGTGCGGAAGGCAATGACGACGTCATCATCCGCGCTAAACAACTGGAATTAGATCAGAACGCAGGCATCGGTAAGGCGCGCAACGCGACGGTGCGATTCATGAACGTACCGGTTTTCTATCTACCGTATGTGTCCTTTCCACTGAATGATGAGCGAAAGACTGGATTATTGACACCGGGCTTTGGCTCGGATGAAGAGTCCGGCAATGTCATCGAATTGCCCTGGTACTGGAATATTGCGGCCAATCAGGACGCTACGATTACGCCGCGCTTATACACCGACCGGGGCCTGCAAATCGGAGCTGAATATCGTCATCGTTCACAGAATTCGTCGACCTTTATTTATGGTGAATTTTTGCCCGACGATGACCTATTCGGAGAGGATCGCGATTTGTTGTCGATCCAACATACGCAGTCCTTCACACCGAACCTGACCGCGCGGGTTAACTACAATGATGTGTCCGATGCGGATTATTTCGATGATTTTCGTAATGATGTGCGGTATTTTTCCGCCACCTATGTGCCACGCGACGTGTCACTCAGTTATTCAGGCCAGTACTTTAATGTACGAGCCAGGGCCAATGAATATCAAATTATTGACCCAATTATTTCGGCCGCCAGCAAGCCCTATGAGCGCAGGCCTTCGATAACATTCGGAACTCGCCTGCCCGATGGTCCCTACGGCATGCAATATGGTGTTGCAGCCAGCTATACAGATTTCGCTTCTGATACCCGTATCGAGGGCACCAGAACAGCACTCACGCCATATGTGTCGCTGCCATTTGAAAATATCTGGGGCTATGTAACGCCACGGCTCAGTCTGCACCATCGCCAATACAGCCTCGACAACGTCGCCGCAGGTCAGGAAGATAGCCCCTCCTTCTCGGTGCCAATTTTCTCTGTGAACGCGGGATTGTATTTTGAGAAGAACACCAACTGGTTTGGCGACGGCGCGCTACACACATTGGAACCGCGAGCGTTTTATGCCTATGCGCCGGATGAAGATCAATCTGATGTGCCGATTTTTGATACCAGTCAGGTATTTTTAAATAACTTTGGAAATATTTTTCGTGAAAGCCGTTTTTACGGTGAAGACCGCGTCGGGGATACCAACCAACTCACGCTGGGCTTGACCACCAGAATTATCGATAACAAGAGCGGCGACCAGCGGCTCAAGGCAAGTTTTGGGCAGCTGATTTTACTGGATGATTTGGAACAAAACCTGTTTCCGGGACAGGTGATCGAGTCTGGCCTTGGCGATTTATTGGCAGAAGTGCGCACCGAATCTAAAGGGCCTTGGACCACCTACGGTTTTGTTCAATACGACCATGACGAAAGTGAAATTCGTACAGCGCGTTTCGCATTAGGATATGAGCCCAAGGATGATGCGCGCAAAAATATTTCAGTCGGTTACTATTTCGCCAATGGTCGAACGCGCGACGTGGATCAGCTTACACTCTCTGCCCATTGGCCGCTGTCGGATCGTTGGCAATTATTCGCCGATGAACGATATTCCATCGAGGATTCAGAAAGCCTGTCTACCACGCTGGGGTTAGAATATAATTCCTGCTGCTGGAAGCTGAGAATATCGGGTCAGGAGCGAATTCACAATCGTGACATTGAAGACAAGAAAACTAACATTTTTGTAGAACTTGAGCTAACCAGCCTGGGACGTGTTAGAACAGGGATCAGGTAATACGACAATCTTGTCGAATTGGTATAACTCTATGTTTATTAAATTATTTTTCAATTTTGCGCGAATTTTAGCAGCGCCTATGCTGTTTCTGGCGGCGACGCAGACTCAGGCGCAATTCATGGATCGTGTGCTGGTCATCGTGAATGAAGATGTCATCACCCAGTCCGAGTATGATAATCGCCTTGAGACGGTTATAGCGGACTTACAACAAGACGGCGCCACCCAGATACCGCCTGATCTGCCCAAGCAATTATTACAGGGCATGGTGACCGACAAACTGCAAATTCAGGAAGCCAAGCGACGCGGGATTTCGGTTAGTGATGCTGAGCTGCAATTAGCGATGCAGCGTTTTGCGCAGCAGCAGAATCTGACGTTGGAGCAGTTGATTGGTGACTTTGCCCGGCGCGGTCAATCGTTTAAACATTTCGCTCAAAGCGTGCGCGATTCCCTTACCATTTCGCGGCTTTCTGAGTTTTATGCTCAGACTCAGGTGGTCGTTCCCGAGTACGAAATCGACGGTTTCATTGCTCAGAATGAGATGGGTGAAATAAGTTCGGAGTATCTTATTGCGCACATTCTAATAGGCGACCCGGAGAAACAACGGACTTTTGCTGAACAGGTACGCGCTGAAATTGCGTCAGGCATGAGTTTTCAACAAGCGGTGCTGGCGTACTCTGAAGCCACCGATGCGCAAGAGGGCGGCGTTATTGGTTGGCGTAATCTCAAGCAGCTGCCCGAAGTATTTCAAAATGGAATCAAGGATCTGCAGGTGGGCGATGTTAGTGACGTGCTGCAGAGTGCCAACGGTCTGCATATCTTAAAACTGATGGACCTGAAAGGTGATCGAACAGAAATCATACAGGCAAAAGTTCGCCACATATTGATTTCGGCTGATGGTGAAATAGCCAAAGCTCAGGCCGCCAAGCGGCTTTTTGAAGTTCGCCAACAAATTCTCGGCGGTGAAGATTTCGGCAAAATGGCGCGTATCTACTCAGACGATTCAGTATCCGCGGCATTCGGCGGTGACATGGGTTGGGTATCGCCAGGTGAAACGGTTGCTGAGTTCGAGCAGGTGTATACGCAAATGCCTTTAAATCAAGTGAGCCAGCCGTTTTCGACGCAATACGGGGTGCATATTTTGCAGGTACAAGACCGCCGTGAAAAAAATATTACCGACCAAATGGTACGCAGCAGGGCTGATAATATTCTGCGTCGGCAGCGGGCGCAGCGCGAATTTCAACAATGGGTCAGCGAATTGCGTGAGCAGGCCTACATCGAGCATGTGGCGGAACCGGAGCCCCTTGGTAGTTGAGCCTTGAGTGTCTCACTGATGGTGAGATACAAAAGATCAATAAAAAAGCCCGCTTTGTGCGGGCTTTTTTATTGCATTTAGATCATTTGTCGCTCTTTGATTTCGTTAAGCGTTTTGCAGTCTACGCACAATTCTGCAGTCGGTCGGGCCTCTAAACGGCGAATGCCGATTTCGATACCGCAGCGATCACACCATCCGTATTCGTCGTTGTCCAGTCGCAAAACTGTCGAATCAATTTTCTTCAGAAGTTTGCGTTCGCGGTCGCGGTTGCGTAGCTCAAGCGACATATCTGTTTCCTGGCTGGCACGGTCATTAGGGTCTGGGTGGTTTATGTTTTCATCTTGCATCAGATGAATAGTTCGCGAAACCTCGTCGAGCAAATTTTCTTTCCAGGCTAATAAAATGCTGCGAAAGTGTTCGACCTGTTTCGGGTTCATGTACTTTTCCCTGGCTTTCTCCTTGTAAGGTTCAATGCCATGGATAGAATTGTCGTTGGTCGCTGATCTGGAGATCGACTTGGTACTGCGCGATGCGCCGCCACGGCTATTTTTTTTCACTACTTTACTACGCTTCTTTTTGGTGGCGCCGCCAGAGCGGCGCGCGGTTGATTTGGCGGGTGTTTTTTTGGATGCTTTTTTAGTGGCCTTGTTGGTCGCTGTTTTGCTGGTTTTCCTGGTTGAGGACTTTTTAACTACCTTTTTGCCGGCTTTTTTAGAGGCTTTCTTGGTAACCGATTTCCCAACGGACTTTTTCTTCGATACAGTCTTCTTTCCTGCCGCTAGCGGTTTTTTCTTAGCCACTTTAGTCTTGCTGGTGGTTTTTTTACTGGTTTTCTTTGTTGCCATAATCGTGCCTCCTCATAGTGCCATTAAGTAGTGCCATTAACTAAGTGCCATTAAGTAGTGCCATGTAGCCAAACTTGCACCTGGTGGCGCTAGTCTGGTGGCTCTTTGCTAAGTCACTTTGGCCGGGGCACCCTCTGAGAAATCGTGTGGAGTGAGTCCGGGCAGAATGGATGCCCGTCAGGGCCTTAAAATTCAGCACGCATTTTTACTATAAACTTCGCGCCGAATCAATTGCGACGGGTGTTTATTATTAATAATTAACGCTATTTTGCAGCACTAAAATGTCGTAATTTGCGTGTCTGAATGTATTTGTTTCGATGGCCTGCTTCTGTATACTCAACGGCTGGTTCAGGCGCGCCGCGGCAAATACCGCTTTGCGGCAGATCCACTGCTACTTTGATTTTATGTATTGTGACGATCCGGCATGACTGATGCCGGTCTGAACGGTGCGCAGACTGAGATTAGCCACAGCCCTTTATTAGAAACAAGTGTTATACCAACAAGTGTTATACCAACAAGGGTTACACTAATAAACTATTATTAAACCTTATAAACCATTAGATTTTCACCAGTAGGTTAGGAGACACACACTATGAAATTAGGTCAAATTATTGCTCTGGTTGTTGTTATTGGATTAGGCATTTTTGCTTATAAATCAATGAATGACGGCGGTGAGCAACCAGGCTCCATCAGCGATGCCATAGAAGCCACCAAAGAAGCTGCCAATGAAGCAGTAGAAGCCACCACCGAAGCAGTTGACTCTGCCAGTGAAGCGGTTGCCGACAGCGCAGCTGCGGCAGCTGATGCCGCTAATGAGATGGCTTCTGATGCAGCCGAGGCAGCGGGTGATGCCGTTGAGGGTGCTGAAGAAATGGCGGCAGATGCTGCGGATGCAGTTTCTGATGCCGCAGGCGACGCCATGGACAGCGCTGAAGGCATGGCCGATGATGCGTCCGCAGCAATGAGCGATGCAGCTGACGGGGCCGAAGAAATGGCTTCTGATGTAATGGATGATGCCGCCGACGCAACCGACTCTGCGATGGACAGTGCTGAGGAAGCCGCAGCCGACGCTGCTGATGCAGCAGGCGACGCAGCGGAAGAAGTTGAAGAAGCTGCACAGGAGTAAGCTCTTAGCCACTCCCGGCGGAACCAGGGCGAAGTAGCCGGGTTTGCCGATGACCAAACACGCCCCTGTAGCCTTGCTGCAGGGGCGTTTGTGTTCCCTCTGACTTCTGCCTTGGCTCATGACTGAGATTAGCGTAAATGAAAGCCCTTTTCTGGAAGCGCTGGGCAAGCTGCGCAGTGAGACTGCATTATTGCCGTGGGTTGATTTACAACGCTTTTTTGCGCAGGGAAAAGTGCTCGAGGTGGCCAGCACCGAAGATCTGCTTGTTTGTGCTGCGCATATGGCGATGGACAACAGGCAGAAAGTGAGCAATCTTCAGTCCCGTGGTGGTCTGTCCCCACCAAGCGATGATCGCGCCCGGCAATGGTATGCAGAAAAGGTGCAGTTGTGGACAGTGGTGGTGGCGCCATTTGTGCTGGTTCAGGAGATGTCTGAAAGTGAGCCTGAATCCGGGCCGCAAGCACCACCCAGCTAAGCGGTTTCTGTCATAATGTTGTCACACAAAACTCATAGGATTGCGCCATCCAAAAACTTTCCTATCGGTTGAAATTATTATGAAAAAATTAGTTATATTATTAGTGACGGCGGCTGGTTTTAGCGCGTCGAGTTTGGTGCACGCGCGTGACGCTATCAGCATTGTGGGCTCTTCCACGGTATATCCTTTTGCAACTGTGGTTGCTGAACGGTTTGGTAAATCCACAGCCTTTAAATCGCCAAAAGTTGAGTCAACCGGCAGTGGTGGCGGGTTAAAGTTATTCTGTGAAGGCGTCGGCGTTAATACGCCGGACATTACCAACGCTAGCCGCCGCATCAAACAGAGCGAGTACGATAAATGCCAGAGCAATGGCGTAACAGACATCGTTGAAGTACTGATTGGTTATGACGGGATTGTTTTGGCGAACGCCAATAGTGCGCCGCGCTTCAAGCTATCTCGCCGTGACGTCTACCTTGCACTGGCCAAACAAATTCCGGGGCCGGATGGCAAACTCATCGCCAACCCTCATAAAACCTGGAAAGATGTAAACGCCAACTTGCCTGCGTCTCGCATCGAGGTTTTAGGGCCTCCTCCCACATCCGGCACTCGTGATGCTTTTGTTGAGCTTGCGCTTGAAGGTGGAGCTCGAAGCTTTGATTCCATTAACAAACTGCGCGGATTAAAGGATAGCCAGCGAGCAGAAATCGAGCAGTTGGTTGCCAAACTCGGCGCTGAGGCTGCCTGGCAGGCTGCATTGGCCAAAAAAGGTGCCAAGGCGAAAGGCAAAGATGTAGTGAAAATTATCAGCCACTCTGTACGCGAAGATGGTGCCTTTATTGAAGCCGGCGAAAATGACAACCTGATTGTTAACAAGCTGGTGGCCAATCCGAATGCGCTGGGCATTTTCGGCTTCAGTTTTCTTGACCAGAATTCAGATAGTGTTCAAGGCTCTACCATCGATGGCCATAATCCGACCTTCGACGCAATTGCTGACGGTGATTATGCAATCAGCCGGCCGCTATATTTTTACGTAAAGAAGGCGCATGTTGGCACGGTGCCGGGTATTGCTGAGTTCGTTAAGACATTCGTTAGCGAAGACGCGATTGGTGAAGACGGTTATTTGATCGACAAAGGCCTGATTCCGCTTTCGGGTGATGCCTATGACAACATGGCAGACGCAGCGGTCAGTCTGACGCCTCTCAAAATGTAGGTAATGTAGTGAGTCTAGCCCCCCTTGCCCTGTTTTTAATCAGCGCGACCGCGGTCGCATATTTTATAGGGTACTTGCGCGCGTTTAAGATTGCCAAACCATTGGGGGGCGTGCGCAATCTTGCCGCGCTACCGACTTACTACGCCAGCATGGTAAGCCTCTGGGCGCTGATTCCAGGGCTTATCGTGTTGGCTTTATGGGTTGCGCTGGATGGCGCAGTAATCGAGTCGCTGGTCAAAGCCAGCCTGCCAGAAGAGGCCAAGTATTTGCCGGCCGATAAGCTTGGTTTAGTGCTTAATCAAGTGGCTCTGGTCGCGCAGGGGCTGGGCGATATTTCGATACTCGGGCTGGAGTACCAAGCTGCTGTTGAGAGGCAGATGCGTCTCACCCAGCTGAGTCGCGACGCATTACCACTGCTGGTGGGCAGTATTGCCATCATCAGCCTGCTGATCGGCTTACGTTCGGTCACTGCGGCGCACAACGCCCGTTATTCAGTTGAACGGCTGTTTAATATCGCACTGTTTCTGTGTTCCTGTATCGCGATACTCACCACCGTAGGAATTGTGTTTTCGGTGATGTTCGAGTCGTGGCAGTTTTTCCAACTGGTGCCACTGAGTGAATTTTTATTTGGCACCCACTGGAGCCCGCAGATTGCAATTCGAGCTGATCAGGCCGGGGCCTCCGGTTCGTTTGGCGTGTTGCCTTTGATTGTCGGCACCTTATTAATCTCAGCCATAGCCTTGCTTATTGCGGTGCCAGTGGGGCTGCTTTCGGCAATTTACCTATCCGAGTACGCCAGCGCCAGAGTGCGCAATGTGGTGAAGCCGGCGCTGGAAATATTGGCTGGCGTGCCGACTGTGGTGTATGGGTTCTTTGCGGCCCTGACAGTCGCACCTGCGATTCGTGAGGTTGGTGACGCTGCCAGAGCCTGGGGTGCCGAGAACGGCGTGGTCTGGCTGGCTAATCTTAATGTGTCCTCAGAAAGTGCCTTAGCGGCCGGCATGGTGATGGGGATCATGATCATTCCATTTGTTTCGTCACTATCTGATGATGTGATTAATGCTGTACCTCAGAGTCTGCGTGACGGTTCCTATGGTCTGGGAGCGACCCAGTCTGAGACGATTAAAAAGGTTATTTTTCCTGCCGCTTTGCCAGGCATTGTGGGCGGCATCCTGTTAGCAGCCAGCCGCGCGATTGGTGAAACCATGATTGTGGTGATGGCGGCTGGGCTGGCGGCAAATCTAACCGTAAATCCATTAGAGGCTGTCACCACGGTGACGGTACAGATTGTCACTCTGCTGGTGGGTGATCAGGAGTTTGACAGCGCTAAGACACTGGCGGCTTTCGCTCTCGGCCTGTTTCTGTTTCTGATTACATTGGCGCTGAATATCGTGGCGTTACGCGTGGTTAAAAAATACCGTGAACAGTATGAGTGATCGTAAAGACATCGCGCTGCGGCGCGCTGAAAGCCTGCAAAAACGCCACGCGGCCGAAACGCGGTTTCGTTGGTATGGGCGCGCCGCAATTAGCTTCGGCATGTTGTGCATTGTGTTTTTGTTCACTGATATTTTCAGTAAGGGTGCGGGCGCGTTTCAGCAAACCTACATCGATATGGAGATCCATTTTGATCCGGAAGTGCTCGGGCTTACTCCGCAGTCCACCCCTGCAGAAATAGAGCAGGCCAGTTTCGGTAGCTTTTTCAAAAAAGCGCTACGCCAGCAATATCCTGATTTGACGTCTCGAAAAGAAAAGCGTCAGCTATACGGTCTAGTGACCAGTGATATGCCACTAACGTTGCGCAATCAGGTGATGGCAGAACCATCCCTGATCGGTACCACCAAGTCGATCAGGATGATCGCAGATGACGATATAGATGTGTACTATAAGTATTCTTACGGGCGCGACAATGAGGACGGGACCAGTGTCGGCCGTGCCACCGAACTGCAACAATCGATTGTTGCGGAATTGGCGCAGCAAGGGCGAATTGGAACCCGCTTTAACAATACCTTCTTTACCGCTGCGGATTCCCGCGAACCCGAACTGGCTGGCATCAAGGGCGCCATCGTGGGCTCGATGTTGACACTGATGATTACCCTGATCATTTCCTTTCCTATAGCGGTGGCGACGGCCATTTACCTCGAGGAGTTCGCCCCCAAAAATAAACTTACCGACTTTATTGAAGTGAATATCAATAATCTCGCGGCAGTGCCGTCGGTGATTTTCGGGCTGCTGGGGCTGGCGATTTTTATTAATTTCTTTGGTTTACCCAGATCGGTGCCATTGGTTGGCGGGCTGGTGTTATCGTTAATGACGCTGCCAACCATTATTATCTCCAGTCGTGCAGCAATTAAGGCCGTGCCGCCGTCAATACGCGATGCGGCCCTGGGCATGGGGGCGAGTAAGGTGCAGACGGTCCTGCATCATGTTCTTCCCCTGGCACTGCCTGGCATGCTTACCGGCACCATTATTGGTATGGCTCAGGCGCTGGGTGAGACAGCGCCATTGCTGATGATTGGTATGGTAGCGTTTATTGTCGACGTACCGGCCTCGGTAGGTGACTCTGCAACCGTACTGCCGGTGCAAATTTTTCTGTGGTCAGATAGCCCCGAGCGCGGTTTTGTCGAAAAAACATCTGCCGCTATCATGGTGTTGCTGACCTTTCTCATTTTCATGAATAGTTTTGCGGTATGGTTGCGCAAACGATTGGAGCGCCGCTGGTAGGCGCATGTTAATCGATACATAATGAATTATTCGCCCACTTCTAAGCCAACTTCTGGTGCTCAAGCGGCACCGCCAATAACTATGACAGAGCGATTTCAAACTGTAGGCAACCCGCTGTTAGAAGACCCCAAAATGCGGGTCCGTAATGCCAGCGTGTTCTACGCCGACAAGCAGGCGATATTTGATGTGGATTTGGATATTGGAAAAAATCAGGTGATTTCCATGATTGGTCCATCCGGTTGCGGTAAGTCAACATTTCTGAGATGCCTGAACCGAATGAACGACACTATTGATATCTGTCGGGTTGAAGGGCAGTTGGAGCTGGACGGACAGGATATTAACGACCGAAAAATCGACGTCGTCGAGCTCAGGGCCCGGGTCGGTATGGTGTTTCAAAAACCTAACCCATTTCCAAAGTCAATTTATGAAAATGTCGCCTATGGAGCACGAATCCATGGTTTGACTGATAACAAGGTACAGTTAGACGACCTGGTAGAGCAATGCCTGCAACGTTGCGGACTGTGGAAAGAGGTCAAAGATCGGCTTCATGAACCCGCTACCGGCCTGTCAGGCGGTCAGCAACAGCGACTCTGCATTGCGCGCGCGATAGCAGTGAATCCGGAGGTGATCTTAATGGATGAGCCTTGTTCAGCGTTGGACCCTATTGCCACCGCAACCGTAGAAGAGTTGATTCATGAGCTAAGCCAGAATTTCACCATTTGTATCGTCACGCACTCCATGCAGCAAGCGGCCAGGGTATCTGAGCGGACGGCTTATTTTCATCTGGGGAAATTGATTGAGGTGAACGATACGTCCAAGGTATTCACCAATCCTGAGCATCAACTGACTGAAGAATATATTACTGGCCGAATTGGCTGAGTACGGAGAACTACCATGACTGAAGAATTGAAATTTGGCGGCCACATATCACGTCAGTTTGATGAGGAGTTGGATGAAATTCGCTCACGCGTTCTGAAAATGGGCAGCCTGGTTGAAGAACAATTGGAGAAAACCCTTACAGCCTTGCGTGAAATGAGCCCCGCCTCGATCAGCGGCGTTTCCAAGCTTGACCGCAAAGTCAACAAAATGGAAATGAAGATTGACGAAGAGTGCACACAGATACTGGCCAAGAGACAACCAGCAGCCGGCGACTTGAGGCTGATCATTGCAACCAGTAAATCTGTGAGAGATCTGGAGCGCGCTGGTGATGAGGCCGAAAAGGTTGCTCATATGGTGAAGCGTGCACTGGAAAATGACACCTCGCCGAATCTTTATAAAGGCTTACAGGATTTGGTGGAGCAGGTTGAGGAGTTACTGCATGCGACTCTGGATACCTACGCTCGAATGGAGACCCGATCCGCGGTCCACAATATGCGCCTTGATCAGGCTGTGGATGCGGAATATGGGCGTGTGATATTCAGGCTGGTAGAAATCATGAAGAACGACTCAGACAGTGTTTCTGATGCCTTGGATGTGATGTGGGCGGCACGGTCTCTGGAGCGCATTGGCGACCATTGCATTAATATCTGCGAAAACGTTATCTATCTGGTGGAAGGCGAGGATGTTCGTCACACTAAATTCAAGGAAATTGAAGATCAGTTGAGTTGATTGCTGCCGTTGCCAGATCGGCGCTGAATCACTAAAGGCCATGCTGCTGCGACCGCAGCCAGCGGGTATACTGCGGCGATGAACATTACCCCGATAAAAGAGATTCAGGGCACTGATTTGTCCTCGCCTCTGGCGGGCCAAATGGTGCGCACGCGCGGCGTAGTCACTGCCAGTGTTCGTCGGGGTTTCTTTTTGCAAACCCCTGCGGTCGAATGGGATCAGGCTGCCTCCGACGCTATTTTCATCTACAGTCCCGATTGGCCGGCAATTGTTGGCTGTGAACTGGAAGTCAGTGGAGAGGTGATTGATTACTTTAAACATGAGACTGCCAGGCCAGTAACTCAGGTTCACCTTGATCAGGTGCGCATTCGCAAGTCACCCGGGCCGACCGTAAAACCGATTGATCTAACGGCCCGATTATTGCCCGAAACTAACAAGGACATGGCTCGGCTACTCAATAGCCTCGAGGGGATGTTATTGCGAATACCAGCTGGGCAGACGTTCATTGCGCCGAGTAACCCCTATGGTGACTATGTTTTGGCCATGGACGGCGGTCGCCCTGATAATTCTCTACTGCGTAGCCGCCATGGAGGCGTGATACCGTCGGCCGATAGTCATCTGCGCTGGTTTCCCGGCTTCAGGGTCAGTAATTACAATCACGCGCCCAGATTAAACGTAGGCGCAAAATTGAACAGTGATGTCGTAGGCCCGTTGAATTATCGCGTCGACGCGTATCAGTTGGCAGTCAATCAACCATTCAAATTGGATCCGGCCTATATTTCTATCGAAAAATCCGCACTCAAGCCGACCGCGGGGTCGATAACAATCATGACCTTGAACTGTTTCAATCTGGACCCCCATATTGAGTCTGCCCATAAAGTAATGAACCCCGATCAAGACGTCGATGATGATTGGGGCGACGGTCGCTTTCACACCCTGGCACAGGCAGTTGTGTTGCAGGCAAATTCGCCAGATATTGTTGCTCTACAGGAAATTCAGGATAACGACGGTGCGGAATTATCGGAGGTGGTCGACGCCTCGGAAACCTATCAATTACTGATCAAAACCATTGAGCAGTTGAGTGGGGTACGTTATCAATGGATTGATGTGAATCCGGTGATGGGCGCAGATGGAGGCCAACCGGGCGGCAATATCCGTAATGCCTATTTGTACAATACAGAGCGCGTGGATCTGGTGCCTGACCTGACCCGCGTTCTAGGCAGCGGCAAACCCTGCTTCGAAGGGTCTCGCAAACCATTGCTGGCGGTGTTCCGGGAAAAGCACAGTGGTGAAAAGCTGGCCTGCATCAACGTGCACCTGGCATCAAAAAGACACCAAAACAGTATCTTCGCTCCGCACGAGCCCGGCGTGGATGCCAAGCTCGGCGTGCGGGTTGCGCAAGCTGCCGTTATTCACCAGGAAATGCAAAACCTCAGTAAGGCGGGCATGCTCTATTATGTAACAGGGGACTTCAACGATACCGAACATAGCCAGACCCTGGCCGCATTGACTCTAGAGGAAGGCAGCAATCTGGTTTGCAGTCTGCCGCCGGAAGAGCGCTATGACTACAACCATCGTGGAAAATTGCAGGTGCTCATGCACGGAATAGTGCCGACAGAATTAGTGCTCAATAACCGGGCGCAGTACGAGATTATTCACGGTAATGAGCTGATCGGCGTTACACCCGGTGAACAAAGTGATAAACCGAGCGATCATGCCTATGTTATCGCCAAGATCCAGCTTGCTGATTGAACGCGCCACGGCTGAATTTACTGATCTTTGATTTGCATTTGATAATTTTGTCGCGATACGCGCTGGCTCGGAAATAGACAGCGGAATTCGCTGCCCTGGCCCAGTTCACTGATAATTTCCAACTGTGCGTCGTGGCGTTGCAATACGTGCTTTACAATGGCCAGGCCCAGCCCCGTACCACCGTCTTCACGTGAACGATCATCATTCACACGGTAAAAGCGCCGGGTTAGACTGGGTATGGCATGGGCTGGAATTCCAATACCGTTGTCCTTGATGCTGAACATGGCGCCATCGGCGCGCTTCTGCCAGCGAATTTTAATAATGCCACCCGCATCTGTGTAGCGGATCGCATTATTGAGGATGTTGCAAAAAGCGCTGTGTAATTCTGCCTGATTTCCGATTAAGGACACCTCATAATCGATATCGAGCTCCAGCTTGTGGTGCTTATTTGCGATCAGCGACTGTACCGATTCGACCACGCCATTGATCAACTGCGTTACCTCCAGTGGCTGTTGTTGACTGGCGCCTTCTGTATGTTCGAGGCGCGACAGGTACAACAGGTCAGCAACGATTATTTCCATGCGCTCCGATTGCTGTGTCATCTGCTCGATCGGGCTTTGTAACACGGGCGCCAATTGTGGGTGACTTTGCAGAATTTCCAGGTAACCTTTGAGCACCGTCAACGGCGTCTTTAATTCGTGTGATACGTTAGCAACGAATTGTTTGTGCAGCGCGTTAACCTTGACTAAATGGCTGACGTCACGTGCCATCACCATACGCAGTTCGGTGGTATATTTTGCGCAGCTCATGTTTAGCGTTCGATCTCGATTGCGCGACAACGACACTTCGATTCCGGATTCTTGAGCGTCTGGCTGCTCGAGCAGGGCAGCGCAAGCGGGGTTTCGCACCAGATCAGTAAATCGTAATTTGGCGTCGCGTGGCCATTCAATGCCAAGTAATCTGGCGGCGTTGTTGTTGGCCCATTCAATTTTGTTGTCAGCGTCGATCAGCACAATGGCATCCGGAATCACGCCAGCCGCCCGCTGAAACTGAGCGAGATGCGATTTCAGTTGGCGCTTGCGTGCGCTGTACTTGGTGTTGCGGCGGCTAATCTCTCTAAAAATCAAATAGAATAATCCGCTGTTGGTGGGCAGGGGTTCATTGGTTGGGTTGCGCAGCCAACGATACAGTTGTTGCAGTCGATAAACGTACCAGGCAATCACCATCAGGCTGCAAACCAGCAGCGCGGCCAGCAGTTGTCCGCTGACTAAACCGAATGCCGCGGCCACGCTCATAAAGGCCAATATTTTCCAGATATCCTGCTGCATAAAAATGACTGATTGGCCTAATTTTCTCCAATAAATTGGTAGCCGACCCCGCGCACGGTTCGAATATAAGTGTCACAGTTGTACTGTTCCAGTGTTTTTCTCAAGCGCCGGATGTGTACATCCACTGTGCGGTCTTCCACATAGGTTTGTTGGCCCCATACCTGATCGAGTAATTGGTCTCTATGGTATACCCGGTTGAGGTTGCTGACAAAAAGGCTTAATAAGCGAAATTCCGTGGGGCTAAAGTCGACATTGTTACCGTCAATGGTGACTCGATGTTGCTCGGTATTGACCGTGATTCTACCTTGAGACACCACCGAGCCCTCAGTTGGACCCTCTTGCAGACGCCGCAGTACGGCCTCCACCCGGCCGATTAATGCGCGGGTCGAAAACGGTTTGCTGACGTAATCATCAGCGCCGGTTTTTAAACCGAGCAACAAATCATCTTCGGTGTCTTTGGCGGTCACCATGATCACACCAGTCTGCTTGAGTCGTCCCTCCTTGCGCAGGCGTCGGGCAAACTCAATGCCGCTTACGCCTGGCATCATCCAGTCCAATATAATTAGGTCTATACTTTCCTGTTCGAGCATTTTGTCAGCCTGATGAGCGCTACTTGCGTCGCTCACCTTATAGCCGGCACCCTCCAGGGCCATGCGCAGCATCTCTCGAATGCCAGCTTCGTCATCAACAATTAATATGTGGTGTGTCATGCTCGGTGGCCAATCTAACCTTTTTGCTCTCCAATTTAAAACGCCGTGTGTTACAAACGTGTGACAGATGTGTTACCGCAAATCTCGATAGATCGGTAAGATTATACAATCTGGCATAGGTCTACGGCGCTTAGATGCGTACAATATCGTCTGTTTTGGAAAATCCAATTAATCGAGCTGCAGACTCTCTAATGCAAGATCTACGCAAACAAACGTATTCCGATAATAAGCTGCTCAAACGCCTGCAGCGTGAGACCGGTAAAGCTATTGCTGATTTCAATATGATTGAGCAAGGCGACCGCATCATGGTGTGTTTGTCGGGCGGCAAAGATAGCTACGCGATGTTGGAGATATTGCTGGCTTTGCAGGCGAGGGCACCTATTGAGTTTGAGCTGATCGCCGTCAATCTGGATCAGAAGCAACCGGGTTTTCCGGCCCACGTGTTGCCTGATTATCTGGAGAATCGAGGAGTTACTTATCAAATTGTTGAAGAGGATACCTTCAGCATCGTGCAAGACAAAATTCCCGCCGGGAAAACCACCTGCGGACTCTGCTCGCGTCTACGGCGCGGTATTCTGTATCGAACTGCCGGCGAATTAGGCGCGACCAAAATAGCTCTGGGACACCATATGGACGATATGGTGGAAACACTGTTCCTGAATATGTTCTATGGCGCGCGACTTAAATCAATGCCGCCCAAGCTGCTCAGCGACGATCGACGCAATGTTGTTATTCGACCGCTGGCCTACTGTCGTGAATCGGATCTGGCGCAATTTGCGAAAATCCGTCAGTTCCCGATTATTCCCTGCAATTTATGCGGCTCGCAGGAAAATCTGCAAAGGCAGAATATTAAAGCCATGCTGACCGCCTGGGATCGGGAACAACCAGGCCGGGTGGTCAATATTTTTAAAGCGATGTCACGCATAACAACATCTCATATGCTGGATCGAGACCTGTTCGATTTTGAGTCGCTGGATACCGGGCAACTGGCACAGTTGGCGGAATTGGATACGGCATTTGATCAGTCGCCGATGGAAATTCTATTGCAGCGTGGCCTGTCCGCTTCCGAGCAGAAGCCGTTGTGACGCTTGATTTGCAAGCTTATCAGGAGCGACTACTGGATTTGCAGGAGCAAATCATGGGGATCACTGACCTGGTGCAAGATGCGGCGAAAACCGTTGAGCTCGATCAGAATCGGGTAGGCCGCCTGTCACGAATGGATGCCATGCAGGGCCAGGCCATGGCCATGGCGTCGGCCGATCGGCAATCCCACCAGCTAAAATTAATTGCGGCCGCGCTGCAACGCATTGATGATGGTGATTATGGTCAGTGTCTCGAGTGCGATGAGGCAATTCCCAGCGCGCGGCTGGAGGCCGACCCCGTAACAGAGTTTTGCATCAACTGTGCGGCGCAGCGTGAAAGGCGCGACGGCTGAGCTATTACTCGCCCCAAAGCTCTTCTACCCGCTTATCCCGACCGCAACCACGCCGATAATAGTTGTAACGAATCGGGTTCTTTTTATAGTAATCCTGATGGTACGTCTCAGCGTCATAAAACGGTTGCGCAGGTATTAACGGAGTAACGATTGGCGCATCGAAGGGCTTGTTTTGCTTTAACCTGTCCAAGGACGCCTGCGCAACAATCTGTTGCTGCTCAGAGCCGTAGAATATTGCCGTTCGATAAGATTCACCTTTGTCACAAAACTGGCCCTCGGCGTCTGTTGGATCGATGTGTCGCCAAAAGTACTCCACCAATTCGGCATAGCTAACCGAGTCAGGGTCAAAGTGGACGATCACAGCCTCATAATGCCCCGTATTATTCTTGACAACCTGTTTATAGGAGGCAGTCGCGGCACTGCCACCTGTGTAGCCGGATCGCACTTCTTTAACGCCATCCAGCTTTTCAAAATCCGCCTCAATACACCAGAAGCAGCCGCCGGCGAAAATTGCATTGGCAAGCGGTTTGGAGGTCTCGGCTGCAGTGATTCCGGGTGCGAGGGCCAGTAACACAACCAGACCGACAATAAATGACAAATCAATAGTTTTCATGGGAGAATTCGTGGAGTGGATTCGACGCCACTTCAGCCTCATCGTTTTATATAGCGCTTAGTATCCGATTTTTGGCGTTCATGGGGCGTGATTTATACTAACTGGTAATCCTCAGGAACAAATTTGATGACAATCGATAAATCAGTCTTGCCGAATCCGTCAGATGCGCTGGCGGGCCGCAGCGAAGCGGTGCCGGTCACCGATCAACACTTTGTGCATGGTCGCCCGATCAAGCCACCCTATGGGGGCGAGCAGGGCTTGCAGCAGGTGTTATTTGGTCTGGGCTGTTTTTGGGGAGCGGAACGAAAATTCTGGCAAATTCCGGGCGTATTCACCACGGCGGTTGGTTACGCGGGTGGGTTCACACCTAACCCCAGCTACGAGGAAGTCTGCACTGGCCGCACCGGTCACAATGAAGTCGTGCTGGTGGTGTATCGACCCGCTGAGGTCGAATTTACTGATTTATTAGCGACCTTTTTCGAGTCCCACGACCCGACTCAGGGTATGCGCCAGGGTAATGATATGGGCACTCAATACCGTAGCGGCATCTATTGCTTCACGGAACAACAAAGAGTGGCTGCACAGCAGGCTGCAGAAAAATATCAGGCCGCCTTAACTGACGCAGGGCATGCGACAATCACCACCGAAATTAAAATGGCGGGCGATTTTTACTATGCCGAAAATTATCACCAACAGTATCTGGCCAAAAATCCACAGGGGTATTGTGGCATTGGTGGCACAGGGGTAAGTTGCGCAATTTAGAGCACAAACGCTGAGCTATTGCGCTCGATCGACTGCCGAGCACTTAAAATTGGACGGTCTATTGGAGTCGCATCATAAATCAATGCCGAATACAACTATCTAAAATGGTCGTAACACCCTAAAATCTCGGTATTCCCCAATACCCTGTTATGCCCGAGACTACGCTCGAAAAACCTGTTTCTAAGAGACAGAGTAATTTAACTCGCCGCTTCGCGACCACCGCAATTATCGCCGTGATCGTGAGCGTCAGTGTGATTACCTGTGCCAGCTACTATTTTTTGCGGACCATGGGACTGCAATCGCAATTTGATACGCGGGTCGCTGGAATAAATCAGGACCTTCAGCGGCGTACCGACTTGACCAGCGAAGGTCGTCTACCGGCCGCCCTAACAGCCCAATGGCCGCTGTTAAGGGAGCGTCATGGGATTTCTGAACTTACTGTGCTGACACCAGGTCAAGACCTCATCTGGGCCAGCGGTTCATTACCCTCTACCACCGCAGAAGAAGCTAATGCGATGAATAAATTGCTCCAGAACAAGCAGTCCGAGGCGCAAGTAATAGATCCTATGTTGGTTGATTCGGGCGTCTGGCTGGAGATGATTTTAAATCGCTATGAACCCGTTACCGCACTCGGTCCGCTGCGCAATAATAAGGGCAACCTGATCGCGTTTCTGCGCATGAAGATGGATGCATCGTTAGTGCTCAGATTGGCGCGGTCCGCCACGGAAACGATTTTTTTGCTAGTGCTCATTGGCCACCTGGCGCTGGTGTATTTACTGCACAGCAGTTTCCGCCGCAGCATGCTGATGATTAATGCGCAAGAGCGCAAGATGGAACAGCAGATTTCGCGATTGTCCAAAATGTTAGCCATCAACAAGGACATGGCGCGCAATATGAAATCCGCCAGCAGCCGTGCCGTCGAGTTAAATGAGCAGTTTCTAAGGAGGGTAGGTTCCGATTTGCACGATGGCCCAGCCCAATCAATCGGCTACGCAGTATTACGATTGGATCAGGTCAGCCGCAGTCAGGAATCAAAGGAACTTGGCCAGGAGTTCCATGCGGTGAAAGAAGCTCTGGATGGCGCGTTGACCGAGATACGCGGTATCTCCACAGGACTGGTACTGCCTGAGCTGGATGATCTCACGCTTGAACAGTCGCTGCAGCGGGTGGTGAGCCGTCATGGCGCAAATTCCAAGGTTGAGGTAAAACAATATTATCAAAACTTGCCCGAGCAGGTGCCGATGCCGATTAAAATCTGCGCCTATCGTTTTATCCAGGAAGGCTTAAATAATGCCAGTCGCCATGGTAAGGCGGAGAAATGCCGAGTCTCTGCCCACGTTAAAGACAATGTGTTGAGCCTCTCGCTAAAAGATAACGGAATGGGATTTCGCAAATCCAGTCTCAATCAGGAAGGCGGGCATTTAGGCCTGATGGGCCTGAAAGACCGTATTGAGAGCCTCGGTGGCGAATTTAAAATAAATAGCGAGTTGGGCGTAGGCACCGCAATCAAAGTGGTTCTGTCGCTGGATGAAGAGAATTAATTCAGCTGCCCGTTCTTCACGCCAGTGATTTATACTACAACTCTATATTCTTGAGTACCTGACGCGGATACACTTATTTATGTCTGAGCGCATTTCGATTATTGTCGTTGATGACCACCCCCTGTTTCGGGAAGGCGTGGTATCGACGCTGATGGAAAGTGGAGTATTCGATGTGGTCGCCCAGGCTGGATCGCAGGAGGATGCGATAAAGCAGGCTGAGAAACACCTGCCGGATCTGATGCTTTTGGATGTCAGCATGCCGGGTGGCGGCATAGAGACGGCTCACGAGATCAGCTTACGCGTACCCATTGTTAAAATAATTATGCTAACTGTCTCCGAGCAGGAGCAAGACGTGCAGGCCGCCTTGAAAGCACAGGCGCGCGGCTATGTTCTGAAAGGGGTCGCATCGGAAGACTTAATCCAAATATTGCAGGACATTAACCGCGGCGATTCTTATATCTCTCCTAATCTGGCTGTAAACCTGCTGATGCGTAGTTCTGATGATTCAGCTAAAGCAGAATCTCCGGATGACTTCGACTTGAATGATAGAGAAGTGCAGATTCTGGAAAAACTTGCCATCGGTATGAGCAATCGCGAAATTGCCGACGATATTTGCCTGAGCGAGAAAACAGTCAAACATTATATGACCAACATCATGCATAAACTGCATGTGAGTAACCGTGTGCAGGCGGCCATTAAGGCCTATGAAATGGGGAAATCCCGCGCGTAGACCATTCACTTCCCACACCATAAAACACGCTATTTTTGATTGGACTTTAGTCTGAGCAAGTCGCTACCTTAGTTGATAGGCAAGCTGTTACATATTCAGTAAGATGCAGTCTGTGGTTAGGTAGGGCTTATAAATCGGCTCCATCAATACGAGTTTTGGGTAGGGGTTGGGGAATCCCTTTTTGGTGGAGTCAGATTTATAATCAGGGTTTGATAAAAGCAATTAAACAATAATAAAAATTAGAATAACGCTCGCAAGAGCGTTTTTTTATGCCTGATGCTTATTTACCCCTCCCCAGACTACTATTGCCCTCAGAATAGCGCTCCCATAGGCTTTTACGCGACACACACAAAATCTCGCCCCTCCCGCCAATCGCAGTTGGCCAGATACTTACGAATATCTTGTCGAGCGCCGCGCGCACTCACGGCGATTAAAACAGGAGCGTCGGGCGCCACAATTTTTTGCTTCTCTGGATCTACAATAAGGACTGTTTTATTGCGCTTTTTAACACCGATCATGCGTGGATTAACGTCATAAAAACCCGCCACGTGCAGTCCCTCATCGGTTAAATAGTCGTGTAGTTTCAGACCCGTTTTCCCTGCGCCCCATAGCCACACATGGCTTTGCTGGCGTGCTTCAAAAAAACGTTTGAGGTAGTGCGCTTTGCAGCGCAGGAACGCCTGCTTGGCGTAGCTCTGATCGTTGCGCGACAATCGCTGAGCGTGATCACGCCAGCGCAGGAGCGCAGGACCACTTGGTTTACCAAATCGAAAGCCAGCCAACAGGGCACGACAACAAAGGTCATAGTCTTCGGGCCATCCTTTATCGAGATACCCACCGAGATCTAGCAGCGCTGATTTGCGCAGCATAAAGGTGGGATGAGGAATGGGGCACTCAATAAACAGTTCGCGTGTGATGTCGTGGTGCTGCTGCAGATTGTTTATCCAGTCCTGATAGATTGTGAATCCGCCTTCCACGGCACCATTATCACGAAAGATTTCAACCACAGCACCACAGAACTCTACTGATGGGTTTTCAGCCAGATACGCCAATTGTGTGCTCAGCCGGTCGGGCGCAGCGATGTCGTCAGCATCCATGCGGGCGATGATTGAATAGCGTGCCTGCTGTAGGCCGTAATTGAGAGCGGCAACAATTCCCCTTTGGGGGCTGGTCAATACTTGCAAACGCGCATCATTCGGCAATGCAGCGATGGCACCATCTTTACTGTGGTCATCGATGATCAACAGTTCCAATTCGACGCCCGTTTGCGCAAGAATCGATCGCACAGACTCATTCAGATATTGGCCCCCATTGTGCACTGGCAGCAGCACGCTTATGCCAGTCTCCGGAGGCCCCTGGTGCATTTGAAGAACCGTTGGTTCTAGTCGCTTAGGGTGCCGCCACAACTACTGCCGGCACCAGCGGTACAGCCAAAGCAATGTCGATTAGTGGCAATAGGCTGACCGGCAATCTGTTGCGGGTCGAGGTCCCACAAATGCCTGACTGCGCCGCGACCAAACGGTATTTCCAGCATCTGATTAAAATCGCAGTCATAGACGCGGCCTTCCCAGTCCAGGTTAATCAAATGACGACACATGAGTGGGTCCAGGTTGGCAGAATTGAAGTTTTCAACCAACAGGGCCTGATACCTTGCCATCTCACCATCACGTTCAAGTGCGTGTGCAAAACGGTTGATTGGTATGTTGGTGATCGCCAGTAAATGGCTGAATTCGATATTGAAATTGTCCTTTAGCATGCGGCGGTAATCAGCTTCCAGCGATTCCTGGGCGGGCGGCAGAAACGCGCCAACCGGGTTATAGACCAAATCCAACAGCAAGTCGCCTTTGGACTCATCTCCATACCCGAGGCTATTCAGTAATTGTAGGCCAGCGATACTCTTATCAAACACACCCTTGCCGCGTTGCGCTTCGACATTGTCCTCCGTATAACAGGGCAGTGAGCAGACCAAGCGTACCTGATGAGCCGCATACCAAGCGGCAAGATCCTGCTGATCGGGTTCAAATAACACTGTTATGTTGCAGCGCGAGGTAATTTGAATTCCTCGCTCAATCAAATGCTCACAAAAGCGGCGAAAATCCGGGTTGAGTTCCGGTGCGCCGCCAGTCAGGTCAACTCGTTGGATATCAGCCTGATCAATCCACTCAAGTATGCGCTGCATGGTGGGCCAGGTCATAATCTCGGTGCGTTTCGGGCCAGCATCAACATGACAATGGTGACAGGCCAAATTGCATAACTTGCCCAGATTGATTTGTAATTCAGATACCGATAGATGATTTAGGGCGTACTGGTGTTGCCGCAGCACATCGTGAAAATGTGGCCCGCAGTCAGGTATTTTCACGTCAGATCTCAGCGGCACGTCGCTGGCAACTTCAATATCGATTGGGAGCGGTTCTGAGGTCATTGCTTGAGAGGCCGGCTGCTGAATTTAGGGACGACTGATTTTGAGTACTACGAAACAGGGATAGTCGCGATTATCGCGCTTATCCCGCGATTAAGACCTGAGCACGCGACTATATCATGCGCCTAAAATGCAAACAGCTATGCAAACAGCGCCACCACCGTAGAATAATGGCGAATGAGGGCCGCTAATTGGTGCCCGGGCGCGATCTCACCATTGCCATAAAAACCGATCATCGGCGTTGCGGGAAACATTTCCCGGAAGATCTGTAAATCGCGTTCCGCGCCATCATAAAACTCTGGCCCTCGGCCAATATTTGGAAACATCATGCCAAATACTGGTGGGTGCCCCAACTGATCGGCCGCTGCTTTCAGTTGCTGTCGCATCACTTGTTGTGCGTGCTGTTCATCGCGCAACGCCCAAAACATTTGGCGCCCGGCACGGGCTGACCCACTGAGATGAATGCGATTTCGCTGCCGGTCCAGCGCCACAATATGCAGTAACTTGTAGTGGCCTTGCTCAATGGATTCAACGCTATTATTCTCAGCCACAGCGCATAACAGGTTGTGAGCCTTACTATCATTCAAACTTACAAGATTGGCAGGTAAGTGTTTGTCGAGATTGTCACAGGCCCCCAACTCGCCGACCTGGCTAATCGTGTGCCCTTCTGCCTGATTAATTTGCATCACGGGCGAGACTCTGCGGACGCCTTCAGCAACGACCACCGCCTGCGATTTGCAGTCGCCAAAGTCGAGGTGGGTGTATTCGCGCTCAACTATGCGCCCACTGTGCCAAATGGAGTAAGGTCCGTGCCCATACTGGTCGCTACATATGGCCCCAAATTGCGGAGTCTCGAACTGGTTTACGGCGATGGTAGCCGCGTTAGGAGAGGTTAAGGTCAACAATATTTTGGGCGACTGCCCACGTTGTAGAGACAACTGCGGCGAGCGCAGCGCAAACTCAGGAGGTAACACCATTGCCACAGCACCCTCGGCATCCAGAATCCAGTCGGCTTCCGTTAACAGCGCAATGGCGCAACAACCGAATACCTGCGGCGTACCTGCAGCCGCGGCCGCCAGTCTGACCGCCTCCTGCGGCTTATGTGCGTAGCCCTCAGTCAGAAACAGCAATACACTGCCCACCGCCTGACCCGGTGGCAGGCCGCTGATGGCCTGCTTTACAGCCAGTGCTGCGTGTTCGTCACGCGGCAGCGCGCCATAGCTGATGCCGGTGCCCACGCGGCGAGAGATCACATCACTCATCAATTTGCTTATCCTTGTAGTCGCATAAATCGCTAATAATGCACGACCCACAGCGCGGTTTGCGGGCGATGCATGTGTAACGCCCATGCAAGATCAGCCAATGATGCGCATCAACCAGAAATTCTTTGGGTACATGTTTTAGCAGGGCTTTTTCGACTGCCAGAGGCGTTTTACCGGGTGCAATTCCGGTTCGGTTTGAGACTCTGAATATATGCGTGTCCACGGCCATTGCAGGTTCGCCAAAGGCCGTATTCAGCACCACATTGGCGGTTTTGCGGCCCACACCAGGCAATGCCTGCAAGTCCTCGCGGGTGCGAGGCACCTGACCCTGATGTTGCTCCAACAGTATGCGGCAGGTGGCGACTACGTTCTTCGCCTTGCTGTTATACAGACCGATGGTTTTTATATAGTCGCTTAGCCCATCTACACCCAATGCCAGAATCGTCTCGGGCGTATTCGCCACAGGGTACAATCGCCGGGTGGCTTTATTGACGCTGACATCCGTGGCCTGAGCAGACAGCATCACGGCGATCAATAACTCGAAGTCGCTGTTGTACTCTAATTCAGTGGTGGGGTTCGGATTGGCCGCGCGCAGGCGCTTGAATATTTCGTAGCGCTTATCTTTGTTCATTTCTTTGTATCAGAATCAGCCGGGCTGGTGTCGGTGCGCGCAGCCACTCTTTCCAGTGCTGCTGCAATATCCTGTTTGATTTGGTCGCTGCCTTTTTGTTGGCGCAGTTCGCGCAGTTTGTGCAGAGAGCTCTTGTCGTGTTCGCGCTGTTGCTCACGTGCCAGTTTCGCCACGGTCTGACGGCGGGCGCGTGCGGTTGCCGCGGGTGAATAATCTGGCCAACGCCAAGTCAAATCCGGACTTTGTTGTTGCTCGACCATGTCAATACAGTCGACCGGGCAGGGTTCCACGCACAGTTCACAACCGGTACAGTCCTGCTCGATGACCGTGTGCATGGCCTTGGCGGTGCCGATAATGGCATCGGTAGGGCAGGCTTTGATACACATAACACAGCCGATACAAACGGCTTCATCGATCACGGCAACTTGCTTGGTTTTGTGCACGCCGAACTCAGGATTGAGGGGTTTGCCGATTTTCCCTAACAGGCTGGCAAGCCCCCGAATAGTGATGTCGCCACCGGGCGGGCATTGATTAATATCCGCCTCGCCAGCGGCTATCGCCACGGCGTACTCCTGGCATCGGGGATAACTGCATTGCGTGCACTGAGTTTGCGGCAACCACTCATCGATGGCCTGCACGCGGGCCGCCATCTTGATCTCTTCTTCTGGCGATAAAGACATGCCGACTACGATCTGGTGCAGGGTCGGTTATTTAACCCGCATGCCTGCTTTAGCGCCCTCATCGGGACTCAGGACAAATAACTCGTCGCCCCCGGGACCGGCCGCAAGAACCATGCCCTCAGACACACCAAAGCGCATTTTTCGTGGTGCCAGATTTGCCACCATGACGGTCATTCTGCCTTCCAGCTGCTGCGGCTCATAAGCGGATTTTATCCCCGCAAACACATTGCGCACCTCACCACCTAAATCCAGCGTCAGACGCAATAATTTGTCGGCGCCTTCGACGCGTTCTGCCTTGCTGATAAGAGCCACTCGTAAATCCAGTTTTGCGAAATCATCAAAATTAATTTCAGCTGAAATGGGATCCTGGCCTAGTGGTGAGTCAGGGTCTGGATTGTTCGATTGAGGTGGGGTCATGCTAGCTTTGCTGTCTTCAATCATTTTTTCAACCGGTTCGGATTCTATCCGGGTCATTAATGGTTTAAATTTGTTTATCTGGTGATCAAGCAATTCGCTCTGCAGGTCAGACCACTTGAGTGGTTTAACATTTAAGAACTGCTCGGCCTCAGCTACCAGCGCCGGTAATACCGGTTGCAGGTATATGCACAGGTAGCGAAACGCATTGATGCCACTGGTGCAGACTTCATGTACGCGTTGTTGTTGCGTTTCATCTTTGATGAGTTCCCAGGGTTTATTTTCGTCGATAAATTGATTGGCGCGGTCTGCCAATGCCATAATTTCACGCATGGCGCGCGCGAACTGGCGCTGTTGATATTTATCGGCAATGGAGTCTGCCGCGTTTTTAAAGGCCCCATCGAGCGCGCTATCAGCACTTTGTGTGGCCAGGCGACCAGCAAACTTTTTGCCAATAAAGCCAGCGCAGCGTGATGCAATATTCACCATCTTGCCCACTAAATCGGAGTTTACGCGGGCGCTGAAATCCTCCAGATTCAAATCCATGTCTACTACGCCGGCACTAAGTTTGGCTGCAAAGTAGTAGCGCAGGTACTCCGGATTCAAATGGTCCAGATAGGTGTCTGCCAGAATAAATGTGCCGCGCGACTTAGACATCTTGGCGCCGTCTACGGTGAGGAAGCCATGTACAAAGACGGCGCTGGGCACACGGTAGCCGGCTGCGTGAAGCAGAGCGGGCCAAAATAACGTGTGAAAACGCACGATATCTTTGCCGATAAAGTGGTAAACCTCGGTGTCGTTTTGATGCTCGGCCAGCCAATATTCATCCCAATTCAGGCCGTGCGTTTCGCAATGCAATTTATGGCTGGCCATATAACCGATCGGCGCATCCAGCCACACATAAAAATACTTGCCGGGCGCATCGGGAATCTCAAAGCCCCAATAAGGCTTGTCGCGACTGATGTCCCAGTCATGCAGGCCAGCATCAAACCATTCCGAGAGCTTATTGGCGATTTCTGGCTGCAGGGCCGGAGAATCCTTCCAACTCAACAATAGCTCGGTGAAATCCGACACCTTGAAGAAATAATGCTCGCTCTCACGCTCCACTGGCGGCTTGCCTGACAGGACTGAATACGGATCAATTAGCTCAGTAGTGTCATAGGTTGTGCCGCAGACTTCGCAATTGTCCCCATACTGATCGACAGAACGACATTTGGGGCAGGTACCTTTTACGTAACGGTCTGGTAAAAACAAGCCCTTTTCTTCATCAAAGGCCTGCTTGATCACTCGCACATCAATATGCCCGGTGTCACGAATTCGCTTATATATTTCGCTGCTTAGTTGTTGGTTGTGTTCCGAGTGAGTGCCGCTGAAATTGTCCAATGCAATCCCAAAGCGCTGTAAATCATGTGCGTGGTTCTGCTCGACCCGATCGATCAATTGCTGGGCGGTAATGCCCTGTTTTTCCGCTTCCAACATGATTGGCGTGCCATGTTGGTCATCGCCACAAACAAAGCTGACGTCATGCCCTTGCAGCTTATGGAAGCGTACCCAGATATCCGCCGCCATAAACCCAACCATATGGCCGAGATGCAGTGCGCCATTGGCATAGGGCAAGGCGTTGGTGACTAAAATTTTACGTTTGGCTTGGGAGGCAGGCATGGCCGGTTTAGAGGGTTGCGCAACAGCTTGGTTAATGTAACCGTTTTACCACCGCTTCACAATTAGCGCTATGGGGCGCGGTTGCTGTTGGTTTGGTTGGGGTTGGCGTCGGTTACTGATGCATGATGTCTTCCAGCTTTAAGCCGGTGAGACGGGTCACGTTGCGTATTACGTAAAATAGGGCGTACATGGTGATTACCATACAGGGCAGGACAATTACCGGGTAGCTCATCAGGTTCATGGTGCCGAGTTCGCTATTAAACTCGGCCGAGCCGGATGGACTGACGACAATCCATTTGGCCAATAGGTAATTAAGTACTGCGGACAGGGTAAATGAGCTCGCTAGCATATAGGTGGCATTGACCATCACCTGATCAAACTCCTTCTCCTTGCTGTCAGCCTCCAGTTTGCGCGCTACGCGGGCCGTATCCATCACGATGTCGTTATACAAAAATGTCTTAATTAATGGGTATTTTGTATAGCTCGACACCAGGGTTGCAATTGCCAACACCAGCGGAATCAATGCTTCCTTGATGGCAATGTATTGGTTCGGCAGTTTGAGCAGACCTATACTGCCGGTCAACAGAATGCTGATAAATCCCAATGCCGGCACGAAGCCAATTTTGCGTTCTTGAATAAACTCATAAATGCCTACCAGCAGCGGCAAGCTCAGCGCCGCCACCAAAGCCCAGTTGCTGCCCAGCATATCATCGGGGCTGAGCTTTTTGAGAATCAGTGTCGGAATAAGTATGCAGATGAACAGGTCAACGAACACCTTGTTGGTATTGGATTTGCGGCGGCCGGGCGCAGAGGTGTTATTCATCAGAAAATATTCGAAAATACGATCAACTCACCACTTTAAAACGTGTAGCGCAAGCCTACCGCCGTGGTGTCAAAGCTGGCGCTGATGTCACCGTCTTCAATTTCCAGTGAGTTTATATCCAGAGTCAGGCCAATATTTTCAGTGACGAAAAACTGTGCCCCCAGGCCGTAGCTGTTGCCAGCATCGGCGCTCGGCCGACCTAATTTGGCATTGATTTCGAGTCGGTCGGTTAGATTAACGCGCGCACCGACTTCGCCGCCCAGACTGCTCCCGTCGACCTCATCGTTGAGTAGGCCCCCGCGAATCTGCAAATCATCATTGCGGCCTCGTATCAGGGCGTACAGCGCGGTTTTAGGCAATGCGAATGTAAAGCCCAGCGCTACGCTACTAATGCTGTCTTTAATTCGCGAATCAAATAATTCTTCGCTTTCCAACTCAAAGCGTGACGCCTGCACAAACACGAAGCCTAATTGCAGGCTGGCGTTAAGCGCAAAACCGTCCATATCCAGTGCCAGCGACAAATCTCCGTCACTGACCTCAAAATCACCAGATGCGACGTACTCAGCACTCAGGTAGCTGAAGGATGGTGCCTCTGCGCGCGCAGACAGGCTAACAAATTGCATGCCTAGCAGGCAGCTCAATAAAATAACAGACCGCATAAATAGTAAACTCGATGGGGTGGATTGGTTAGAGAGGTAGATCATTGGGCGCGCCAATAATACGACAAAAAGACCTCAGTTTCCGCTTAAAGTTAATTATACTTAGCGACCGTTTGTTGAGCCGATATTGCTGCCAGTTTTGACCGCACCCGAATCTTCTACTGCATTGCCCGCTGATGCCAAATATATCGTTATCGAGGGTCCGATAGGGGTCGGCAAATCAAGCCTGGCGCGTAAGTTGGCCGCTACCTTTAAGGCTGATTTGTTGCTCGAGCAACCGGCTGAAAACCCATTTCTGGAACGGTTTTACGAAGCCCCAGGTCAGCATGCGTTAGCCACCCAATTATTCTTTTTATTTCAGCGAGTTGAGCAGCTAAAAGAGATTTCAGGGGCAACTTATAGAGGGGTTGGCCGGGTTGCCGATTTCATGCTTGAGAAGGACCCATTGTTTGCTCAATTGACGCTCGACCAGGACGAGTATCAACTGTACAAGCAGGTTTATCAAAATCTGCAGATTTCTGCGCCCATCCCCGATTTAGTAATTTACTTACAGGCCCCAACCCCGGTTCTGTTGGAGCGGGTCAATAAGCGCCGAGTGAAATACGAGATGGGCATGGATGCGGATTACCTGAGCCGGTTGGGTGATGTATATACAACATTTTTTCATTCCTATAAGCGCACCCCGCTGCTGATTATTAATGCGGCCGAGATCAATCCCGTGGATAATGAGCAGCATTATGCGGCTTTAGTACGGCACATTTCCCGTATCGATGCCGGCAAGCATTATTTTAATCCAATGGTTGAGGCTTTTTAGGGCTCGCCCACGTCGGAGAAACCTATGGCGGTTACGGTAACAACGCTCAAAAAAATGAAGTCCGAGGGTGACAAAATCACCTGGCTGACGGCCTATGACTATAGTTTTGCTGCGCTACTCGACAGTGCTGGGATAGATGCAATATTGGTCGGGGATTCTCTGGGTATGGTCATCCAGGGTCATGATACTCCGGTGCCCGTCACAATCGAGCAAAGCGCATATCATACGGAGTGCGTGGCTCGCGGCGTTGAAAACGCCATGGTGGTAGGCGACATGCCCTTTGGCAGTTATCAGGTTAGTAAAGAACAGGCGTACGAAAACGCGGTCAAATTGATGCAGGCCGGCGCTCATGTAATAAAGCTGGAGGGTGGAGAGTTGCAGGTCGAAACCATCCGTTTTCTGGTGGAACGCGGCGTCGCAGTCTGTGCACACATTGGTCTGACCCCACAGTCGGTCCATCAACTAGGTGGTTTTAAAGTGCAGGGTCGGGGCGCGGCGGCGAAACGACTTCTGGAAGATGCCATCGGCGTGGAGCGGGCCGGTGCCTGTGCAGTCGTGCTGGAGGCGGTGCCGCAGAAATTGGCGTCGGATATCACCAATAAATTAACGATTCCCACGATCGGAATTGGCGCAGGTGCTGATTGCGACGGTCAGGTTCTGGTCCTGCAGGACATGTTGGGCATTTACCCTAAGCCGAGCCCAAAATTCAGCAAAAACTTTATGGTGGGCGCGGAATCGGTGGCTGAAGCGGTTGCCAATTACGTGCGTGATGTTAAAGGTGGGCAATTTCCGACTGCTGATCACGCCTTCGATTGATTAGCCTTAGTTATATTGTTCATACAGGTCTAAAGTAAGGTCAAATGCATAAAGTACAACGCGTATCATCGCTGCGCGCGGCCGTAGTGGCCGCTCGTAAAGAGAAGAAGACCGTGGGATTTGTCCCAACCATGGGGAATTTGCACGCCGGCCACATCGAACTGGTCAAGGTGGCGCGTCAAAAAACGGATTTTGTGGTGGTTAGCATCTATGTAAATCCCACGCAATTCGGTGCCGATGAGGATCTGGGTAATTACCCGTCTACCCCTGAAGAAGACGCTCGGCGGCTGGCCGAGGTCGGCGCTGATCTGTTGTTCCTGCCCGAACAGGCCACCATGTATCCCGGCGAGTTGGCAACTCAGACTGTGGTCTACGTGCCTGAATTAGGGGATATGTATTGCGGGGTAGACCGGCCTGAGCACTTCTATGGGGTCACCACGGTGGTCAGTCGACTATTTAATATGGTGCAGCCGGATGTGGCGGTGTTTGGTAAGAAAGATTACCAGCAGCTCACCATTATTCGACGCATGGTGGCGGATTTAGCCTATCCGGTTGAAGTGGTCGGTGTGGACACCGTGCGCTCCGCAGAAGGCCTGGCGTTATCATCGCGCAATGGTTATTTGACCGAGGAGCAAATTGAGATGGCGCCAATGCTGCGAACTGTCCTACAGAAAACTTCCGACGCGATATTGAACAGTCGTAGTTCTTTCAAAAAATTGGAACAATCCGCCATAACAAAACTACAGGCGGTGGGTTTCGAGCCTCAGTATTTTAAAATTTGCCGACAGCAGGATCTGCTGCCGGCGGCCCGTGATGATGAAAAGCTGGTGATTCTGGCAGCAGCCGTACTGGGCAAAGCCCGCCTGATTGATAATCTGGAAGTCGAGCGATCGTAAGGTAAGTGCATAGTTAAGCTAAGTGCACTCATAATCCCGCGTTAGAGTCAGCGCAAAATATCTTTATCTTTATAGCCCAGTAGATACAGGATGCTGTCCAGCCCATGAGTTGACATCGACTGTTTGGCTGCCTCGCGGACCAAAGGCTTGGCTCTGAATGCAATACCAAGACCTGCGGCGCTCAACATGGGCAGGTCGTTAGCACCATCGCCCACGGCAATGGTTTGCTGAGCATCTACACCCTCCAGTCGTGCCAGTTCGTACAGCAGTTCTGCCTTGCGTGCGCCATCCACCACTGGTTCGATAACACGCCCGGTGAGTTGGCCATCCACTATCTCAAGTTGATTGGCGTAGACATGATCGATTCCAAAGCGTTGTTGCAGGTGCTTGCCGAAGTACGTGAAGCCCCCGGACAAGATTGCGGTTTTAAACCCATATGCCTTGAGATTCTTAATCAGGCACTCTGCACCTTCCATGATGGGGAGCTCGGCGGCAACCTGCTCGAGCACGGTTTCGCTAAGCCCCTTGAGCAGGCTCATGCGGCGTATAAAGCTTTGTCTGAAATCCAGTTCGCCGCGCATCGCCTGATCGGTGATTGCCGCCACTTCAGCACCCACGCCGGCATGCCGGGCAAGCTCATCGATCACCTCAGCATCGATCAATGTTGAGTCCATATCAAAGCAAACTAAACGGCGACTGCGACGAAACGCGTTGTCTTCCTGAATGGCAATGTCCACGTCCAATTCTGAGGCAATCTTTAGGAAACTGGCGCGCATGGCGGCAATATCTTTGGGGCGCCCCTGCAGGGAAAACTCCACACAGGACTTCACCTCATTGCTGATTGGTTGGTCAACTGGCAGGCGACCGCTGAGCCGCGCGATATCGTGAATGTTGAGGTCGTGTTCCACCATGGCCTGGGTGACGCGCGCGATTTCTTCAGCGGATACTTCTCTGGTGAGTAAGGTCAGCGTATAGCGATCGGCACCCTGTTGACCAACCCAGTGTTGATAATCCTGGATGTCAACCGGGCTGATATTCACCTTCAGATGCAGAGCGGATGCCTGGGCTTGGAGTTGTTCCAGAATTTGTTGGTGTTCGGGTCCGTCAGGTAATTGCAGCATCATGCCCTGTGATACCTGGTTATGTATCACCGATTGGCCGATATCCAGTATTCTGACGTCCAGGTCACCGATTACGGCGAATATATCCCGGGTCAGGCCAACCCGATCCTGGCCCGTAATGTTTAATAGATAGATTGGCGACACGCGCGCTCCGCGAGTTTGTAATTGCGTGGTTTGGTGGTCAATCTTACACCACTTAACTCGGTCAATCATGGCCCATCATCGGGGCAACCACAGCCCGATTAATATCACGTATAATCCAGCGCACCATGATTGAGAATAATGTAATGTATTCAGATGAGTAAAAATATCCGGGTGGGCGTGGTCGGTGTGGGGTACCTGGGACAGATTCATGCCCGAATCTATGATCAGATGCCCAATGTGGAATTAGCGTGGCTAGCTGACACGCATTTGGATAGAGTACAGAAGCTGGGTGAAAACTACGGTTGCCAGGCTACCGATAATTTCCTGCAATTAGTTGATAAGGTCGATGCGGTCAGTATTGTGGTGCCGACTTCTCTACACTTTGATGTCGCAAAGCCTTTTCTGGAGTCCGGCACCGCCACCCTGGTGGAAAAACCAATTGCAGCCAGCGTCGATGAAGCCGCTCGGCTGGTTGATCTTGCAGCCCAGAACAACGCACCTTTTCTGATCGGGCATCTGGAACGCTATAACCCGGCGCTGCGTGCGGTAGCCACTCAGGTCACCGACCCCAAGTACATTGAAGTACATCGATTGGGCACCTTTGTTGAACGCGCCACGGATGTTGATGTCATTACCGACCTGATGATCCATGACCTTGATCTGGTTTTGTCATTGGTCGACGAAGAACCCTGTGATGTACAGGCGATAGGCTCTTCCGTTATCACCGATCACGTAGACCTAGCCAATGTACGGCTGGCCTTTCCCTGTGGCGCGGTTGCTAACATTACTGCCAGTCGCGTTTCCAATAAGCGCTTCAGGCGTTTTCGGGTGTTCGGCCCAGAGGGTTATTACGGTATCAATTTAATGGACCAGGAGTTGGATATTGTGACTAAGGGGACTACTCCCGAGGGCGGCAAATTCGCTGAACTGGAAGTGCAACACAAAAAGTTTGAGGGCGAGCAGCCGCTGCAGGTCGAGTTGGCACATTTCATTGAGGTGGCCAGAGGGCGGGCGATGCCGATGGTGACCGGTTTACAGGGGCTACGTGCCTTGAGATTGGCGGAACAAATTCAATCCATTATGCGCGACCCGCGCTAGCACTACCGTTTTTATGCGAGTCTCTCTATTGATCTGCTTGGCGCTGATGGCTCAGCTCGGTGTTGCCGCTCAGCCAGCCTGCCAAGTCGACAATCCGCAATTGCAAGCCATGCCGGATGCTGTGGTGACGGTTCAGACGAGAGCTGGATCGCAGTTTGAATTCAATGTGCGGCTGGCCAATACGCCTACCACCCGCGCCGCTGGCTTTCAGCATGTCTGTGCAGAAGAGATCGCGCGATTGCCAATTTTGTTTATTTTCCAACGCGCTGCCCAGCCCAGATTTCATATGAATAATGTGGTGGCACCAATCGACATCGCATTTATCAAATCTAATGGTGAAATAGAGAGTGTGCAAGCCATGCAGCCGTACGTAATGGGAGCGCGTCGTAAGCCCCTATACTTTCCGGCACAGCCGGTAACGGCTGCCCTGGAAGCCAACCCCGGCTTTTTTAAAGCCAATAGCATCGCGGTGGGAGATCGGATGAGCTGGCGACTGGTTCCTGTTGCCAGTCAGCAATGAGTGCTAACCCCGAGCCGGACTATCTGCAGTGGCGGTCCGATTTATCCTTGCAAACGGTCTTTGCGGCCAGTAGCGAATACAGTTATCCACAGCCCTACGATAAGGGACTAATTTGCCTGACCCGGTTGCATGAAGAAGGCGGTCGCGCCGCACTGGTGTATCTGCAGAATGAGCAACAGCAATTGCTCACACCGGCCGGTTATCAGGCGCAAACTCAGATTAACGAATACGGCGGTAAGCCATTCTGGCTAATGGGGCAGATGTTGATTTTTGCCAATCGGGCCGACCAGTGTTTATATTCACAAGAATTGACTGATGGCCGAGCTGGGCTGGACATGGTTACGCAACCCAAACAGCTCAGTGCTAATCAGGCTGGGCTGCAATATCGGTACGGCGAGCTCTGCGCTGCGAGCCATGACCTGTTGCTGAGTATTGTCGAGTGGCGTGCGGATTCCCAGCAAAGTTCACAGCAGGCAGAGCCCGCAGCGACTGAAAGTGAAGGCATGATGTTGGCCAGCCTATCGCTTGGCGGCGGGGCCGCGCTGCCGCTTGCAGTGGAGTCAGGGGCAGACTTTTATAGCAATCTGGTGGTAGATCAAGATCGCCGGCGCCTGGCGTGGGTAGAATGGAATCATCCCGATATGCCGTGGGATGATGGCAGTCTGATGGTGGCCGAGTACTCGCTGGCAGGTGATATCGTACAGCTGCAAAACCCGCGTCGGCTTGAAAAGAAATCAGCCACCGCCTATTGCCAGTTGTATTTTGCGAGTAACGGCAAACTGTTCTTTAGTGCAGATCAAGCTGGATCTGACGCCGGATCGCCCCAAGACTATTGGAATATATACTGCCTGGATCCGGCAGCAGAGCAATTGCGGGCCACCCGGGTTACTGATCAGCGCCTGGAGTTTGGTTACCCGCATTGGCAATATGGTGATCAGCGAATTAGCGGATTTGATGGCCAGTCGATTGTGGCGATTGCAAGTGCGCCCGAGGCGGATCAACTATTCCTGATAGATCAGGATACTCTCGAGGTATCGACACTAGGTGAACGGTTCGGTCGAATTCAGTCTCTCTGTGGCAGCGGAGAGGGCAGCGTTTTCTATCAATTTTTCCCGCCCAACAACTGCCCCGCTATCATTTGTCGAGATCGATGTTCAGCGACACAGCTTGCTGGCGTTTCGACTGCGTTGTCGGGCGCCGACACTTCAATGCCACAACATATCGAATTTGTAGCACAGCAATCAACCGCCTATGGCTTCTATTATGCGCCGTGCAATTCGCACTATCACACCCAGGGACCGCCACCGCTGCTGGTGATGGTGCACGGCGGGCCGACCGCCCGTAGCTATGGCAATTTTGATTTACAGAAACAGTTTTGGACCACGCGCGGATTCGCAATATTTGACGTTAACCATCGCGGCAGCAGCGGCTATGGTCGACGTTTTCGAGACAGCCTGTACGGGGCTTGGGGCGAGGCTGATATTGAAGACGTGGTAGCGGGCATCAAATTTCTGGTCGATACCGGTCAGGCGGATCCCGAGCGCCTGTGTATTCGGGGCAAGAGCGCTGGCGGCTATGCTGTTTTGCGGGTGCTAACCAGCTTTGCGGAGCTGTTTAAAGCCGGTGCCTGCTACTACGGTATTGGTAATCTCGGTACTCTGGCAGAGGTGACGCACCGCTTCGAGCGCTTCTATACCGACAAACTACTTGGAGAACCCTATGACAAGCTGCTTGCCTGTCAGCCCGAAAGCCGATACTTTCAACGCTCGCCGCAAAATTATTTACAGGACCTTCGATCTGCCATGATTTTATTTCAAGGTCTGGATGACAATGTGGTGCCACCCGCGGTGTCGCGCGAGATGGTGGCCGCCTTGTCGGCTGCAGGTGTGCCGCACGTGTATGTGGAATATGAGAATGAGGGGCATGGTTTTCGCCAAACCGAAACCAATATAGATGCCTGGCAACAAGAACTTAATTTTTATCGAGGGGTATTGGCTCAGTGACTCAAATGAAAGAACGCACTATTGCCATGGCCGGAGTAATGCAGTCCTGCTCTCAGGTTCAGGCACTGGCACGTACCGGGGATTGGAATCGACCGGTCGCCGAGGTTTGTGTCCGCAGCGTATTAGTGCTGGATGCGCTTAACAGCGCCGCCGTGTATGGCGGCTTGAATGGCGTGGAGGTGGGGCTGGATATGTTGGCCAACGGCGTATTTGATTCACCTGCCATGGAAGACGTAGAGGTGGTTCAATACGCCACAGCTCTGTTGTTTTTACAACAGCAGTTATATCGCGATCAGCCGCGCTTTGAGAAATTTGCAGAGGCTATCGAACCGCTAAGCCGTCATACAGGAGACGATTTGTATGAGGCCTGTTCACGCGTCTACCAGCAATATATTAGCGAGATGCGCCCGCAGATAATTGTGCAGGGCGAGCAGGGCCATCTGGAGCGTCCCGACGTGGCGCCCAAGATTCGCACACTATTGCTGTCTGGTTTACGCTCGGCGGTGCTGTGGCAACAAAAGGGCGGCACGCGCTGGCGGCTCTTATGGGAACGGGGCGGCTACGCTAAACAGGCGCGGCGGGTACTGGGGGCCGAGCTCTAGTGCTTCGAGAGAAAATATTTTAGTTCCGGCGGCGGCGAGGTTTGTTGAGCGAATACGCCCCCATCTAATCTATACTGCAGCTCGGCAGTTCATCCCAAATTTTTAAAATCAGCGATCAAGCATGAAAATCTCACTGTTGTTGACCGGCAATGAACTTATGAGTGGCGACACCATTGATTCCAACTCGGCGGTTATCGCCAAGTCATTGCGTGATTTGGCCCTGTTGCCATTTAAGAAGTTGGTGGTGGGCGATGATCTTGAATTGCTGACAGAATCCATTCAATCACTGGCGCAAAAGTCCGATGTCCTGATCATTAACGGTGGTCTGGGACCGACCGTCGATGATCTGACCGCCGAGGCTCTGGCGGCTGCTGCTGGCGTGCCAATTGAACGTCATCCCGACGCGATGATTGAATTGGAAAAATGGGCGAGGGCGCGCGGCTTTGTACTTACCGAATCGAATCTGAAACAGGCTGACTTGCCACAGGGTTGCGAGATCATATTAAATCCGCGTGGCTCGGCGGTGGGGTTTTCCCTGATGCTGCATGACTGCCTGGTCATGTGCACCCCAGGAGTGCCCAGCGAACTGCGCCCAATGATTGAGCAGGAGTTGCTACCGCGCATCAGACAGCATGGTGCCATTACAACCACGACGCACATTAGCCGGCTGCGCATGTTTGGTATTACTGAATCCGGCTTGCAGGACACGATCAACCGAGTGTTTCCCGATTGGCCGGCCGAGGTCGAACTGGGTTTTCGGGTACAAATGCCGGTGATCGAAATTAAGATCAGCACCATCGGTGACAGTTCATTGGCGCTCAATCGGCATTGGACCGAGCGGTTTTTGGCACACTTTTCAGATTATATAATCGGCCGCGATTCAACGCGTTTAACGCAGGCGCTTAATACGGCGCTGGCCGAACATGGCAAAGTGCTGACGTTGGCCGAGTCCTGTACCGGCGGCTTGATCGCTGCCGGAGTGACCTCTGAGCCGGGCAGCTCTGCGGTTTTCACTGCCGGCTATGTGACCTATTCAAATGCAGCGAAAATGCAAATGCTTGGTGTGTCTGAGCAAACCCTGGATCAATACGGTGCGGTAAGTGAGCAGGTGGTGCTGGAAATGGCCAGTGGCGCGCTGCAAGCCTCCGGCGCCGACATCGCTTTGGCCATATCGGGCATTGCGGGGCCGGATGGCGGTTCACCAGACAAACCGGTCGGTACCGTATGGATGGCTTGGGGTGAAGCAGACGCCCTGCAAGCACGTAAGTTCTATTTTCCGGTGGCGCGAATTGCCTTTCAGCGCACCGCCGCCGCCATAGCCATGGATCTGCTGCGCCGCCAATTAAATAAGCTACCCACCGATGTGGATTACTTCAGTGAATTGAAAAAAACCACTCAACGATAAACAGTGAGCGGCTTGCAGGGTGCAGCTTAGAAAAACAGCAGTTTAATAATAAAGGCGACAACGACAATATTCAGGGTAATCTTTATCGTGCCAACGCCCTTATTAACCTGCAGGTTTGCCGCCAGCCAGGCGCCGATGGTGGTGCCCACCGCCAGCGCCAGCCCGTAACTCCATAGCATTTCGAGTTGCGATGCAAAGACCGCCAAGGCTACCGTTGTGTAACACAGCACGATAAAGACCTTGTGGGCATTGGTGGTGATCAAATCCAATTGCATCACGCGGTTTAACACTGGCATCAATAAGAACCCCACACCAATATGGATAAATCCGCCCCAGAATCCAATCAACACCATACAGGCATGGCCGGCAATCAGGCGCCGGCGCGTCGGATTTTCACGCGCCTGTAGCACCTCGCCCTGCGGCAGCGACATGACCACCAACACCATAATCATAATGATAGCCAGCAGTGTATTGAACTGGTCATTCGGCACGTGGGCGGCCACGTAGGAACCCACCAACGCGCCGGGAATGGTGCACAAACCCAGGCTGAGGCTCAGCCGGAAGTTAGAGAACCCGCGCCGCGCAAAGGCGATTACAGCGGAAATATTCTGCGGTAAAATCGCTATGCGATTAGTGGCGTTGGCCACTGTGCCTGGCACCCCGAGAAAAATCATAATTGGTACAGAGAGCATCGAGCCGCCCCCCGCCATTACATTTAAAAATCCGGTAGCAATGCCAGTCGCCAGCAATAACAAGAGCTCTATCATTGCGCAATTGTAGCGAAATACGCACGGCCGGAACGGCATAAATTGATAAACTCAGCGCATGTTATTGCACCATCAAATTTTCGCGCCCGAAGCTGCTGTGGTGGCCGATCACCGGCCGCTCATAATCGTTCCCGGTCTGTTCGGTTCGATCGCCAATTGGCGCGGCATGGCATCCGCATTAGCGAGCCACTATGAAGTGGTGGTTGTGGACCAGCGCAACCACGGTCGTTCGCCGCATGCTGACAGCCAGAGTTTTGACGACATGGTCAGCGATTTGAGCGCTTTGATCGATCATCACGGCTGGTCTAGCGTGTTACTGGCCGGTCATAGTCTGGGCGGCAAGGTGGCCATGCAGTTTGCTCTGCGCTACCCCGAGCAGGTCGATAAATTACTGGTATTGGATATCGCTCCGGTGCGGTATACCCACAGTCACGCACCGTTTTTGCAACATCTGATGGCGCTGGACCTGTCGTCTCTGTCATCCCGGGCTGAGGCAGACCGCGCCTTGCAAGCGGTGATCGAAGATGCCGGCACCCGATTGTTTTTGCTGCAAAGCCTTGCCGGCAGCCTCGGCAGCTATTACTGGCGATTAAACCTATCGGTGTTATATCAGTATATGAATGAAATGATGGATTTTCCGCCACCCGGGGCATCGACCAACTACCAGGGGCCGGCCTTGTTTATTTCTGGCGAATTATCGGACTATGTGCGTCCTGAGCATCGGCAGTTGATCCTGCGGCTGTTTCCGCATGCGAAATTTAACAGCATCGCCGATGCTGGCCATTGGCTGCATGCCGAGCAGCCTGAGGCTGTTCTGGCGGTAATGCGCAGCTTTCTTAATCATCAAGATGGTGAATTTTAGGCGTCCTATTTTCCTTAAATAATGAGCGATTCAGGCAATCAAACCGGGCCCGATCAGGTCAACTACGCCATGATCAGCAAAAAGCGAAAGTATGCGCTATTGATTGAAGCCCATGCCCAGGACCTCTATAAATACGCCCTATGGCTCTGTAAAGACAAGGTTATGGCCGAGGATGTGATGCAGGAGGCCTTTCTGCGCGCCTGGAAGTCACTTGATAGTTTGCGCGAGGCCAAGGCCGCCAAGGGCTGGTTATTTACTATTTTTCGGCGCGAACACGCGCGCCAGTTTGAACGCAAGCAGTTTCAGTATCGGGATGTTGAATCGATGGACACCCTCGCTGACGCGCAGATTGGCTATGATGACAGCCCGCAAGCGTTTGCGCTGCGCAATGCGCTGCGACGGTTGCCGGCAGAATATAGAGAGCCTCTCGAGTTGCAGGTGCTGGGTGGCTTTTCCTGCGAAGAGATTGCCAGCCTGTTGGATATCAGCACCAGCGCAGTGATGACTCGATTGTTTCGGGCGCGAAAAAAAATGCGGCATTATTTGGGCGTTGAGGCTGCGCCTGAATTGGGTCTGGTCAAAAAGTAAGTGTGCTGTCGGATTATGCACAGCAGTTTGAGAGTTGAGCCATGAGCGAGCAAAATCAAAATTTAGATTGTCTGGAGTTTCAGCGCCTGTGCCTGTCTGATCCTGACAATCAGCAAGCAGCGTTTGCGGAGCATGCGCACAATTGTACTCAGTGTATGGGCTACCTCAACGAGGTAAAAGCGATGGACTCGTCTTTGCGAGACAGCCTCGATGTGCGTACACCAGGCGATTTAATAGCCCGCTTGCAGCTGCAACAGGAAATGCAGCAGACCCGTGGCCGCTGCGGTCTGTTCAAGGCGGCTGCGTTGGCCGCGCTGCTGACTGCCGGCAGCGTATTGCTGGCCGGCTGGTGGCAAGTGCAGCATTGGCAAACAGAACAGCAGGTAGAGCAGGATTATCAGCAATTACTGGCGGTGGTGGTAGAGCATGTGCAAGGGGAGGCCTTTACCCCGGTGTGGGAATTCACGAAGGCAAATCGCACCGCGAACACCTTGCTGGCCAGCTATGACGACGCCCTGCAGCTTTACCCCATGAGCAATCTACAATTCAGTCGAATTTGCCCAATGGGCGAGTATCGTGGCTTACACGCCACCCTGCAGACCGACCATGGACAAATCACCTTTGTTTACCTGCGCGGGCAGCCATTGGGCGACCTGTTGGATACCGCTTATCAAGGCTTTATTACCCGCGTAAAACCGGTAAGGGGCGGAAATCTGGTGTTGATTGCCCGCGATATGCGTGCCCTGGAGCAGGGCGCCGCGGACCTCAGTCGGGCAATGTACTGGGATATCTAACCAAAGCGCTGGTCAGCCACGAAGGGGTTGCTGCGCCGCTCCTGACCGAAATCGGACATCGGCCCATGGCCTGGGATAAACCGAATGTCATCGCCAAGAGGAAACAGTCGGTCGCGGATCGAGCTGACCAGTTGATCATGATTGCCCTGCGGAAAATCTGAGCGGCCAATCGAGCCCTGAAACAGCACATCGCCCACCATGGCAAAGTTTTCTGACCGCTCAACGAAAACCACATGCCCGGGTGTGTGCCCCGGACAGTGCACGACATCAAACAGTAACCTTCCAAGTTCAACTTGATCGCCCTGCTGGAGCCACTGATCAGGGGTAAATGGCTCACCGTCAAAGCCGAATTGAGCGCATTGTTGTGGCAACAAGTCGATCCAGAATTGGTCCGCTTTATGCGGGCCGATAATGGGTACTCCGGTGGCACGCGCCAGCTCAGCGGTGCCGCCCGCATGATCCAGGTGGGCGTGGGTGATAAGTATCTTGTCGAGTTCCAGACCCTGCTGTTCAATCACGGCCCTGATTTTTGGCAGGTCGCCACCCGGGTCGACCACCGCCGCCAGCAGCGTCTCCCGGCACCAAACCACGCTGCAGTTTTGTACGAAGGGCGTAACTGGTACCAGGGCATAGCCCAGTTTTGAGTTATCGGAGTTCGTCACCTTCGTTACTCCGGCTGCGGACGAACCGCAACATTGAAGTCAAATCGCTGGCCGCTGTCGCTGATCAGGCTGATATTTGCCTGCGAGCCTTCCGCTAATATGTCATGCGGCTGCATCAGCATCAGGTGCGTTGCCATCGGCATCAACACCGCGCGCCCGTTGGCGGGTACCAATAACGAATCGATATGCTGCATTTGTACCACGCCATCGACCAGTTCAGTGCTGTGTAACATGCTATGGGCAAATTGCGGGCTTTCGGCAGCAACGATGGTAATGTCTTGCGCGCTGTCATTGTGCAATTCAAAGTAGGCGACCATGCTGCTGGCGGTGGGCGGGGCGGGCCGAATCCATGCGTTTGAGACGCTCAGCGCGGCGCTACTGTCGGCAATCGGCTGCGCGACTCCATCAGGTTCTGTTTTTAGCGCGCTATTAGCTTTGTTGGCCGGTTGTTCAGAGTGATCGTCAGCGTAGTAGGTGGCCAATTTCGCAAGATCATCAATAATCTGGTCGCGCCGCTGCGGTGCGGGTATGGCGCCGGCCCATTGCCCCTTGGGGTTGACCAGGATAAGCGCCGCCGAGTGATCGACATCGTAGTCGCGCTCATTGACCTCACCGCGGCGGGCAAACACCACGCCTGCCTGTCTTGCAAACTCGGTCAGAGTCGGCAGGTCTCCAGTGATACCGACGAACTCATCATCAAAATAGGGCACGTATTCCGCCAGTCGTTCGACGCTGTCACGATTCGGATCGACACTCACCATCAGCACGCGATAATTACCCCATTGCCCCTTAGCCTGCATCTGCTGCTTTACCTGCGCCAGCGTTGCCAGCGTGGTTGGACAGACGTCGGGGCAATGTGTAAAGCCGAAAAACAAAATGCTCCAGTAATCGCGCAACTGTTGCGGACCAAATTCATGGCCATGGTGGTCCACCAGGCGGAACTTGGAAAACGGCCTGCTCTGCGGCAGCATAATGGTATTGGTGAACTCGGGTAGCGTTGCGGGCTTATCGCTGGCCTGCTGAACGCCGACGCCAATCGCTACTGCGGCAACAGCTACGAGCACTAGCGCTATGGTTGATTTTTGCATTTTCGCCACTATAAATTAATGAATAAGTTAGTCAATTCAGCTCGTTTCGGCTCGGGATTATAAACGATATAAACGTTACCGGAGCCCAATCCTGTATACTGAATCGACCAAATCCAACCAGGAGATCATATGGATAATTTATTTGCAGATAACCTAGTTTTTCTAATTGCTGGCGCAATTGTACTGATACTGATTTTTCGGAATATCGTCAGAGTGGTGCCGCAGAATATGGCGTTTATCATTGAGCGATTAGGTAAGTATAGCGGCACCCTGGAAGCGGGTTTTCACATGCTGGTGCCATTTATTGACCGGGTGGCCTACCGGCACTCCTTAAAAGAATTTGCCATCGATGTGCCAGCGCAACAGGCCATCACCAAAGATAATGTCGCGCTAGGGGTAGACGGCGTGTTGTACATGCGAATTATGGATCCACGCGCAGCCTCATACGGGGTTGAGAACTTGCGATTTGCTATTACTCAGCTAGCACAAACAACCATGCGTGCCGAAATTGGTAAGCTGAGTCTGGATGAAACATTTGAGTCACGCGAGAACGTCAATGCAATTGTGACTCAAGCCATTGATGAGGCCTCAGAGGCCTGGGGTACCAAGGTATTGCGGTACGAAGTAAAAGATATCTCGCCGCCCGGCTCGATTCTGGAAGAGATGGAAAAGCAGATGGCGGCCGAACGTGAACGAAGGGTAGCGGTGTTAACTTCAGAAGGTTATCGTCAGGCCCAGATCAATGAGGCAGAAGGCGACAAGCAAGCCGTGGTATTGCGTGCCCAGGGTAGCGCTGATGCCGTTGAAATTGAGGCCCGTGCCCGCGCTATGGCGATTCGCACTATCTCCGAAGCCATCAACACTGACGGCGGTACCACGGCGGTTGCACAGCAGTTGTCTGAACAGTACATCTCGGCGTTTGAGAAACTGGCGCGTGAAGGCACAGTGGCCCTGTTGCCAACCGACGGTTCGGATGTAACCTCGGTAGTCAGTAAGGCGTTTACCGCCTTTGAGGCGTTGAAAGCGCAAGTGGACAAGAGCCAGCAACAATAATCGCCTCAGGGCAGGATAACAATCACATGACCCCCGCACTTTTCTATTTGCTGTTAGCGCTGGCCTTGATCGGTATGGAGCTGTTGATCATGCAGTTGTCGGTGTTCTGGTTTCTGTTTATCGGTCTGGGCGCACTGGTGGCCGCCTTGGCAGGTTGGGTGATGCCCGAGCTTAGTTGGACTGCGGTAACGGCGTTGTTTCTAGTATCGTCAATCGTGATATCGGTGGCACTGTACCGGCCTCTCATGAGATGGCAGAACAAGCCGGCGCCAATTGCCGGTAATGATGCCATCGGTCAAACCGTCAAGGTAGTTCAAGCCATCAGCGCCGATTCAGAAGGCAAGGTTCAGTGGTCTGGCACGGACTGGCCAGCGCGCTTAGCCGCTGGCGAAGAACCTCTGGCTGAAGGGCAGTCGGCGGTGATTCGTAAACTTGAGGGAATTCGTTTAATCGTCGGGCATTAGGGAGCGATTAGTAACACCACCGCGTATTTCAGGGGCGGAGCCCAAATGAACACCTATAACTGGGCGAAGCTGGCGCGCGGGTGGCCGCGTGCTTCAGGTGAGCCGCCCATCAGCGGAACCGTCAAATCGACACCGGCCGACTTCGTGGTGCGCGAGCAGATGCCAGTGCAGCCGTCCGGGCAAGGAGAGCACGTGTGGTTGCAGATACGCAAAACTCGCAGCAATACCGAACAACTTGCCAAAGCCATTGCCAGGCACGCCGGGGTGAGTTATCGAGACGTCGGCTATTCTGGTCTGAAAGACTATTTTGCGGTGTCCGAACAGTGGTTCAGTGTTTGGCTGCCAAAACAGCCCGCGCCCGATTGGTCGCTGCTTAATTCCGAACATGCTGAATTGCTGCAGGTGGTGCAGCACAACCGAAAGCTGAAACGCGGCACTCATCGTGGCAATGCGTTTGAGATTACCGTGCGTTCCGTTAAAGGTGATCCGGTGGTGTTACAACAGCGGCTGCAGCAGATCGCCGAGCAGGGTGTGCCGAATTATTTTGGGGAGCAGCGCTTCGGGCGCGATTTTGGCAATATGGTACAGGTGCGTGACTGGTTCGCTGGGGGGCAGCCGCCTTCAGGTAGGCACCTGCGAAGTCTGCTGATTTCCAGTGCGCGTAGCTGGTTGTTCAATAGTGTGGTTGCGGCTCGAATTGTCGATAATTCATGGCAATCTTTATTGCCCGGTGAACCCGCGAATCTGGATGGTGGCAACAGTATTTTTATTGCGACCGGTGAGCCGAATGAGGCACAGCGATTGAAGGAGATGGATATCCACCCGACTGCCCCTTTGTGGGGCGACGGTGCGGCAGATATCGTCAGTGACAGCAGCCCGCTTGGTCAATTGGAGTGCATGGCTATGCAGCGATTTGGATTCCTGCAACAGGGGCTGCAACAGGCGCGGGCCAACTACCAGCGGCGATCATTGCGCAGCAAACTCACCAATTTGCTATGGTCATTAGATAACGACACCTTGCATCTGAGCTTCGAGCTGCAGCGGGGTCAATTCGCCACCTCTATGTTGCGTGAACTGCTTATTTGATTCTGATGTTAGAGCTGCAAGCCGAGAAATTCCCGTATCTGGATAGCGCGCAATTGTTCGAGCGGGTCGCTGATCAAGATTGGGCAATATTCCTGGACTCTGGTGCGCACCAGGGCGCGCGCCCGGTTTCCCGCCATGCCAATTACGATGTGCTGGCTTGCCAACCAATAACGACCCTGATCACCGAGGCTGAGCAAACCTGCATTGCTAATGGGCCTGAAATCGACTACAGCGATGCCGACCCTTTTTTGCTTCTACAGCAGGCCTTGCCTGATATCAAAGGGCAATCGCCCTATAGATTCGGGCCCGGTGCGCTGGGGTATTTCTCTTATGACCTTGCACGCCGCTTCGAAGAATTACCGGTACTTGCTGGCGACCCAGAGCAGTTACCACAAATGGCGATAGGCATTTATTCGGCAGTTGTGGTGATTGACCATTTACATAAACACACTCAATTGGTGTATTTGCACGGTGAACACAACAATGTCATGGCCGACGCCCAATTACTGGGTAAATGGCGCGCACTGATTGAGGAACAAATAACGAAGCAGCAAAGCGTGACCAAAGCCGAGCCAAGATTGCACAGCTCAGTGCTACAGGAGAATATGACACGCGATGACTATCGTAAGAAGTTTGCCAGGGTAAGGGACTACACTATCGAAGGCGATTGCTATCAGGTGAATCTGGCCAAACAGTTTTCAACTGCCGTAACGGGCAATGCCTGGAAAACTTATCAACGCTTGCGAGAAATGAGCCCGGCGCCCTACGGTGCCTATTGCAACTACCCGTTTGCACAGATTCTATCAAATTCTCCCGAGAGCTTTATTCAGTGCCGCGCCGGTGAGGTGGTCACCAGCCCCATTAAGGGCACCGCCCCGCGTGACCATGACAACCCGGAGAATGATGCTCAGGCCGCCGTCAGTTTACAAAACAGTAAAAAAGATCAGGCTGAAAATTTAATGATCGTTGATCTGATGCGTAACGATCTGAGCAAATCCTGCGAGCTGGGCAGCGTGAAAGTGCCGCAGCTTTTCAAGCTTCACAGTTTTGCCAACGTACATCATTTGATCAGCACCATCACGGGTAGTTTACGTGAGGGGCTGCATGCGTTGGATCTGCTGCGCAGTTGTTTCCCTGGTGGCTCAATCACTGGTGCACCGAAGATTCGCGCCATGGAGATTATTGAAGAGCTCGAGCCGACCCGCCGCGGTGTGTATTGCGGTGCCATTGCCTACGTCGGCGTAGATGGCAGCCTGGAAACCAATATCGCAATCCGTACCATTGCAGTGAAAGACGGCGTGGCCAGATTCGCGGCGGGCGGGGGCCTGGTTATCGACTCGAATGTCGAACAGGAGTACCAGGAACTACTCGACAAGGCCAGTATGATGCATGCGGCGCTGAAAAACTAAGTGAGATATTTTTTCTAGCTCCTTGATATTTAAAGGTTTAGGGTTTACAAACAAGTAATACAACATCGCATTAGTAATGGCCCGACAATAGGTGTCTATCGTTAGCCTCAGGACAGTACATTGGTACAAACCGCAATTACATCGATTTCTGAAATGGAATTACCTGCAGATCATGTTCCCGCATGGTTGCAGGTGATCGGCGAAGGTCGCGTCGATGCCGATGTGCAGCGTATTGCCAAGGCCGCTGAATTCGCCATTCAGGCGCACCAGGGCCAAACCCGCAGCAGCGGTGAGGATTACGTAAACCATACATTCGCGGTTGCAGGCATTGTGCATGAGCTGGGCCTCGATGCGGACGTCGTCATCGCGGCCCTGTTGCACGACAGTGTAGAAGACACATCGGTAACTCTTCGGCAATTGGAGCAGGAGTTTGGCAAAGATGTCGCCAAGCTGGTTGATGGTGTGACCAAGATGGAGGTCATTCAGGAATTTGCCGATCATAAGGGTGGCAAGTCGCAAAGCGACGCCAAGGCCGAGAGTTTGCGAAAAATGATGTTGGCCATGGTAGATGATGTGCGCGTGGTGCTGATTAAATTATGTGACCGGCTGCACAATATGCGAACTCTGGGCGCGGTGAGTCAAGCAAAGCAAAAACGGGTGGCGGCGGAAACTCTGGAGATTTTCTCACCGCTGGCGAACCGCTTGGGTGTCTGGCAAATAAAGTGGGAGTTGGAAGATCTGGCATTTCGCTACCTGGAGCCGGACATTTATAAAACCATCGCCAGCAAGCTTAATGAGCGCCGCGTCACTCGGCAGCAGTTTATTGATGAATTTACTCAGGACCTGATTGCCGTGCTGGCTGACAACGGTATCCGGGCCGATGTGCACGGCCGGGTAAAGCATATTTACAGCATTTGGAACAAAATGCAGAAGAAAGGATTACAGTTTGAGCAACTCTTTGATGTACGTGCGGTACGAATTCTGGTCGATTCGGTACAGGACTGTTACGCCGCTCTGGGCTTGATTCATACGCAATGGAAATACATTGCTGGCGAATTTGACGACTACATCGCAACGCCCAAGGAAAACAATTATCGCTCGATTCACACTGCAGTGATCGGCCCCGGCGGCAGAGTGGTTGAGGTGCAGATCAGAACCCACGAAATGCACGAATACAATGAACTGGGAATTGCTGCCCACTGGCGCTACAAAGAAGGCCGGCGCGATGCAGATGATGCGGTTAACAATAAGATTCTCTGGCTGCGTCAGTTGCTGGAGTGGAAAGACGAAGTGGCTGATGCTAACGAGTTTATCGACCGTGTAAAAGATGAGGTATTTGAGGACCGGGTTTACGTATTTTCACCGCAGGGCAAGGTAGTGGATTTGGCGGCTGGAGGCACGCCGCTGGATTTTGCCTACGCCATCCATACCGAGGTCGGCCATCGCTGCCGGGGCGCAAAAGTAAATGGCAAAATGGTACCCCTTACTTACAAGCTTGCGACCGGCGAACAGGTCCATATTATTACTGCCAAAAGTGGCGGGCCCAGTCTCGATTGGCTGGACCCGCATAAAGGCTATGTGCGCAGTCGTCGTGCGCGGTCCGCTATTCAGCACTGGTTCCGTCACGAGAACCGGGATGAAACGATTGCGCACGGTCGGGAAATTCTCGAACGGGAACTTGACCGTATGAATTTAAGTGCGGTCAATCTTGAGCATCTGGCCAAGCAGTTGGGTGTGGACGATACTGAGGATCTATATTTCAAGCTGGTAGATGGTTCAATTAAACCGGGTCGCGCTGCCGCCGCCGCACAACGCCTGTTGCGCCCTCAGGCAAACGAAGACAAGGAACAACTGGAGTTGAGCTTGCGCGGCGGACGCGCAGCCAACGACGACCGCAAACCCGCTGACCTGAGCATACAGGGTGTTAGCGACCTGATGACCAATTTGGCCAAGTGCTGCCAACCAGTGCCAGGAGATAAGGTGTTGGGCTTTGTCACGCGCGGCGCGGGAATTACCATTCATCGAAGCGACTGCGCCAACATCATGTATCAGCAGAACACCGCTGCCGAGCGGGTGGTGGAAGTGGCCTGGGGGGCGGATAAGGAGCAAACCTACCCGATGACAGTGTTGATCCGCGCCTTTGACCGTAAGGGTTTGCTAAAAGATATTTCCACCGTGTTCGCCGATGAAAAAGTCAATGTGCTATCACTCAGTACGCGCACGGACGTGAAGGATCAGTCAGTACAAATGGAGGTGAAGGTCGAGGTAGCGAACTTGGAAATGCTCAGTAAACTGCTGGCCAAATTGGATCAATTGCCGAATGTGTTATCGGTAAAACGCAAAAACTAGGCGATCATTTCCTCGAACAACGGATAGTAAATATGTTCGCTGTAACCCTCGCGCACATTCAGTGTGGCATTGGGTAGTTGATCGCGTAACACCTCAGCGCCTCTCAGGGTCATGCGCGCGTCGTCGCTGCCATACCAGATCTCAACTGGATTGGTGATTTTGGACAGATCCTTTTTTAGTGGTGTCATGCAAAACACCATTTCATGAGAAATCCCTTCGAGGCTGACGCTGCTGCCCTCTTGAAAGCCTTCAATGATCAATTCGCGAGTGTCGTCCTGATCGAACAAATCGCGCTCCTTTGTGCCCAGACTGGATTCCAGCATTTTCCGATAGTGAGTTTTGATATTGAGCGTGACGCTTTTCAACCATAACTCATATATTTCGCGGGCAAAGCGTTTCGATGCACTCACTAAGCGTGCAGACGGTGCCAAAATTCCGATCAGGTGCTGGGTTTGCTTTTTGTCGTTGATGACCACCGGGGAGGCCAGAATCACCTTGCCCAGCCGGGGGTCCTGTTCGGCAGCGTAATTAATCGCCATATGGCTACCTAACACGGTTCCTAAAATATCGAACTGTTGCAGTTCCAACAGATCGGCGAATTCGCGGAATCGTTCATTCCAGCCGATCGGGTGCTTTTTAATATAGGGGGATTTTCCAAAACCGGGTCGATCCGGAATGATGACGCGGCGATTGGTGCGCTGTAATACTTCTTCGTAGCCAATGGGGATGGTGACACGGCAGCCAAAGCCATTGTGAAACACCACCAGCGGCCGACCATCCTTAGGACCATAATCCCGGTAAATGATGACATTGCCATCTGGCAGGGTGACCTGCTGGTCAAGCTCGGGGTTACCCTTGGGCGTGTGCATGATGCGGGCGCTGGAATCGAAATAGGAATCAAGAATTCTCGATTCATGAGTCAATATCAAACGTATAACATCGGCCTGCGAATTGGTTTCGGTTTTGCGGTAGATGGATTTGAGATGGGTTTTAACGGTGTTTTCTGAAACGAAAGAAGCCTCGGCAATTTGTTTGATGCTTTTGCCGTGAATTAGATTCAGTAACACCTTCTGTTCTTTGGCAGTCAGCTCAAATTTTTCGACTAAATCCGGATTTAAATCGGATTGCGATCGCTCATGGTCGAGCACCAGCAATAGTTTGAATGAAATAGGCTGTTCGTCGGTAACCGCCTCACCCTGAATGGTCCGTAGGTAAATCTGGTCGCCATTGCCATCCACGCAATCCAGCGCCTGTATTGAGTCTGTTTCGCGATTTGAAGGCAGCGCCTCGATCAAGCTGATCAATGCGGGGCTTAGTTTACTGTTGTCATCGGGGTCGCTTACGTAGGCCAGCAGGTCATCGGCAATATGATTATGATAAATAGGCACCAGCTTTTGATCCAGAATGATCAACTTGAAGCGGCTGGTGTCCAACAGTGTGCTAAATGCGGCCAGCGTTTCATTGCTGCTATGCAGGCGACTGATGATTTGATCGCCAACTTCCAACTCCGAAAAGTTCGAGGGGTCGTCGAACGAATCGGTCTCGTCCAGCACTTGATTCATGATATCGATATAGTCATCGTGCCAGCGCTCCGGCTGGCCGATAATTCGATAAATCAAATTGCTAAAACGAAAATTATCCATACCTGATGTGATTGAGTCGGAGGAGCTCGCGTTTACCATCAACGGCTGGAACAATAATGACAAACCCGTGCGATTGTCCATAATATAGCTAAACAAGCACGGCTGGCAACAGAAGAAAAAGAGACATTGAGTGGCCGTAAAGATTGGTTTGAGACAAGCGGTGAGTGTTAGACCACGTGGCGCAGCCAGATGATCTTTAGTACACTTCGATGGCTGTTTAAAATCCGTTTCCATCATTGAGGAGAACTCCATGAAACAACCCGTTCGCGTCACCGTAACCGGTGCTGCAGGCCAAATCAGCTACGCTCTCTTATTTCGCATTGCTTCCGGTTCCATGCTGGGCCAGGATCAACCCGTGGTTCTGCAATTACTGGAGATTACCCCGGCCATGGGTGCGCTCGAAGGCGTAGTCATGGAGTTAAACGACTGTGCGTTTCCATTGTTGCATGATGTGATTATCTCGGATGACCCCGGAGTCGCATTTAAAGATACCGATTATGCGCTGCTGGTTGGTGCGCGCCCGCGCGGGCCAGGAATGGAACGGAAAGACCTGTTGGAAGCCAACGCGGCAATTTTTTCAGCACAGGGCAAGGCCATCAATGCGGTTGCCAGCCGAGATATCAAAGTACTGGTGGTTGGCAACCCCGCTAATACCAATGCCTTGATTACGGCCGCCAATGCGCCGGATATTGATGCCGCTCAGTTCACCGCCATGACCCGCCTGGATCATAACCGTGCCTTGAGTCAGTTAGCCGAGAAAACCAAATGTTTGACCACGGATATTAAGCGCATGACCATCTGGGGCAACCATTCGAATACGCAATACCCGGATCTCTCCAATGCGACGGTTAAGGGTGAATCGGCGGCCGACATGGTCGAACAGCCGTGGCTGGAAAACGATTTTATACCGACCGTGCAAGAGCGCGGTGCCGCCATTATTAAAGCACGCGGGGCCTCGAGTGCCGCATCGGCAGGTGCCGCCGCGGTCGACCATATGCGAACCTGGGCGCTTGGTACCGCCGAGGGTGACTGGGTAAGCATGGCGATACCGAGTGACGGTAGTTATGGTATTGAGCCGGGTATTATTTACTCTTATCCAGTTACCTGTGCCGATGGAAAGTATGAAATTGTGCAGGGTCTGGAGATTAGCGACTTCAGCCGCCAGCGTATGGACGCCACCGAAAACGAGCTGCGCGAAGAGCGAGCAGCGGTGGAGCATTTGCTCGGCTAGATAAAATCTCTGTGTCTGGTTAAAAAGCCTTGCCAGAAATGGCAGGGCTTTTTTATGCGGTGCGTCGCTTACCTCTCCCTGCTCACGCGACGTACCTACATCCTGTAGGCAAAAAAAACGCCGCTTTTGACGGCGGCGTTAAATTAACAAAAAGAAGAGAGAGTTATGAAAATAAATACTCATTTACATTTCATGTGACACAGTATAGGTTTGCCGAGCTTTAGTAACTGGTGTGTTAACTGACAAGTAACCAAAGCGATGGTAAATTTCAATTATGTGGGTTTTTTACAACAATTGTGGTTGTAATCACACCCAAAAAATAAATAAAATTAGTAAAAACAGGTACTTAGCGACTTAATCTATCATCATTCTCAGGCCCTGTTAAGCCTGGTTTGAGTTCGTAATCGTATGTTTCTCTCTATTATTATTCCAACTTTTAACCGCGCCGAGGTGCTGGGGCGGGCGCTGGATTCGGTGCGCTCCCAGTGTTGGTTGGAGGCGCAGGACGATTGGGAAATCATTGTTGTGGACGACGGGTCAACCGATGCCACGGCATCCTTACTGGCGAGCGACTATCCTGAAGTTCGTGTGCTGTCACAGCCTAATTCAGGCGTGAGTTCAGCCCGTAACCGTGGGCTGGAAGCTGCCAGCGGTGAGTGGCTGGCGTTGCTGGATTCTGATGATGAGTGGTTGCCGCATAAGCTGCGCCGGCAATTTGAGGCGCTCGAGGCCAGTGGTTTGCAATTTTGCCACACCGAAGAGATTTGGGTTCGCAACGGTGTGCGGGTAAATCAAATGCACAAGCACCAAAAGAGTGGTGGCTGGATATTTGAGCGCTGCCTGCCCCTGTGCGCTGTGTCGCCATCCTCGACCATCATGCATCGCTCGATATTTGATTCCGTGGGTCTATTCGACGAAAACCTGCCAGCCTGTGAAGATTATGACATGTGGTTGAGAGTCAGCGCTCAGTATCAGGTGGCCTACGTCGAGCAGGCATGCATCAATAAATACGGTGGCCATGCAGATCAACTTTCGCGTCGACATTGGGGCATGGATCGCTTCCGAGTGATTGCTCTGGAGAAAATTCTGGCGACTAGCTTGAGTCAAGCGCAGTCACTAGCGGCCAAAGAAATACTGATCAAAAAGCTGAGTATATTGATTGCGGGTGCCAGAAAACACGGCAACCACAACTTGCTTACGGATTGCCAGCGTCGTTTGGATTATTGGCAGCAAGCGGCATGAGTTCGATGGCGCGTCCAAGTTTGCATCTGGTAACTGCATTGGCCTGCGAAGCGAAGCCGCTGATTGATTGCTTCGGCTTGCGCAAGCAAGAGCAGACTGACTACCCATTGTTCCAAGGCCAACTACGCGACCATAAAGTTAGCCTGGTGGTGAGTGGGTTAGGGGCATTCAACGCGGGGGCAGCGAGCGCTTGGTTGGCTGGTCGCGAATCGGCTCTGGGCAGATCGCAAAGCGCGGTATGGTTAAACATCGGCGTGGCCGGGCACGCTTCTCTGGCGCCGGGTGAAGCATTGCTGGTGCATGCCTGCAGGGCGGCCGATGAAATACGCAGTTACTATCCGTCGATGGTCGCTAAATGGCCGGGCAAAACCGCCGCCTTGTACACTCTGGCAATGCCCAGCCAGGACTATCCAGCTGACGCCATGATTGATATGGAAGCCAGCGGCTATTTCACCGCGGTGTCGCGATTCAGCACCGCAGAACTGATTCAGTCCATCAAAATTATTTCAGACAACCAACGTTCCAATCTGGAGAAATTGAGCCCCACTGTCATCTCAGACTTGATCCAATCGCGAATCACCGAGCTGTGTTCATTTATCGATAATTTACTCGCCATCGCCCGCTTACCGCAGCCAGCAGATTATCTACACCTGATCAGTCATTTACACGCCAGTGTCAGTCATCGGGCGCAATACGCGCGTTTGATAGAGCATTTGTCGGCAACCGGTGGTCTTGATGAGCAATTGCAGCAGGCCCTGGGGCAAGCGAATACCATTGCGGAAGTGCTAGCCATGTTGCGCGAGCGCCGTGATCAGCAGGTACCGGTGCTGAACGGGGTCGATTGACATGGTCGACACTATTTATATCGAGCAGCAGGTGCGCGAGCACCCTCGTGCGTTGGCTGTCATGCAGCGCTTTAAGCATGCCCGCGTGATTGAAATCGAACGCTATTCCGAGGTGTTCAATTCACATGGTCAGAACTTCCGCCTGCAAAAGCAAAATCCGTCGCTGATTCTGGCCCACAAATCAAATGCCCGTCTGCATTCGACCCCGGCGCAATACGAAACTGGCGGCGGCGCGAATTACTACTTTTCGCACATGCTTAATTGCCTGTACGATTGTCGCTATTGTTTTCTGCAGGGCATGTTTCAATCCGCTAATTATTTGTTGTTCGTTAATTTTGAGGATTTTGTAGCAGATATTGCAAGCACCGCTGAGCAGCACGGACACGATGCCAGGCCGGCCTGGTTTTTCTCCGGCTATGATTGTGACAGCCTGGCATATGACCCGGTTACTGGCTTTGCTGAGCATTTTCTGGCGGCTTTTGAACAGCTCCCCAATGCCGTTCTGGAGCTGCGCACCAAGAGCACTCAGATTCGTTCATTGTTGGCACGGCCGGCAACGCCAAATGTCGTCGTCGCTTACAGCCTTAGCCCGCCTGCAGTTGCCTCCGAGCTTGAAGTGGGTGCGCCCGGCTTCGAAAAGCGCGTCGACGCGATTGTCAGGTTACAGCAACACGGCTGGCGTATTGGCCTGCGCTTTGATCCGGTCATCTGGCACGCTGACTACCAGCAAGATTATGCCGGTGCGCTGGCCTATCTGTTCGAGCGAGTCGATGCCGCGCAGATAGACAGCGTTACGCTGGGCGGCTTCCGCTTGCCCAGGGACTACTACAAGAAAATGCAGAAACTGTATCCTGAGCATTGGTTATTTGCCGCTGGCCTGAATAGCGAAGCATCACAAATTGCCTATCGGCAAACTCTGGAGCAGGAGGTGCTCGGCGCGGTTGAGACCCTGACCAGGCAATACATTTCCCAGCAACAGCTCTATGTCTACCCAAGCTATGAGGCGGGCCCCGCACAACAGCAGGGGGTTGCCGAGTTGGAGACAATGCGGTGAAGCGTGCTCTGATCACTGGCAGCAGTGCTGGCATTGGCCAGGCACTGGCACGGCAATGGGCAGAGCAGGGCATTGCCGTGACCGGTATTGCGCGTAGAAAGCAGCAACATGATTTTCCAATGCAGGCTGTGCAACTGGATCTGGCGGATCTTGACGCATTGCCAACTCAGCTTAAGCAGTTGCCTGAGTTGCAGCAGCAGTTTGATGTTTTGGTCTTGAATGCGGGTTATGGCCGCTTCGGTGGCATCGAAAGTTTTTCCTATCAGCAAATGCAACAACTGATTAATACCAACTTGATGAGTAATTTGTACATGCTGAAACACTTTCTGCCGGATTTTAAGCGGCGAGGTGGGGTGGATATCGTGATCATGGGCAGCGAATCTGCGCTGCAAGGGGCCCGTCAGGGAGCGGTTTACTGCGCCAGCAAATTTGCTCTGCGCGGGCTGGCGCAGAGTCTGCAGGCAGACTGCGCTGGTTCCGACATACGTGTGATGCTAATAAACCCCGGCCCGGTTCGCAGTGACTTTTTTAACGAATTGCATTTCGAACCGCTGCCCGAAGAGTCGTTCGCACTGCGGCCAGAGGCGGTGGCCGAACAGATAAGTGCTGCGCTTCAGCAGTCACGAAACAAGGAGTTGTTGGAAGTAAATTTACAGCCGCCCAAGCGTGGGTTTCGCAAGAAGTAAACTGGTGTCGCAAAGCGCAATGTGGGAGCGGGGAGCGGCCCGACTATTTTAGACGCACCAAACGCTACAAAATCCCTGCTCAGCACGGGATGCCAAAAAACGGCGCTAAATGATTCGGTGGTCGTTGTTACGCGCCGATATACGACAATTTTATAAGTTACTGATATATTGGGATTTTATTGGTCGATTGCAGAGCTGAAATATTTATTTAGCATTTGGTTAACAAGGCAACAGTGATTCGCTATCATTCGCGCACGAGATAGTAAGCCTTCGGTGTTCCCCATTCGAACCCCCTAATGATTCGAGTCACCAAAAGCGATCGAGCGCCGCAAGATGCGCCCCGGGTCGCGGCGCAGCATTATCAGTTCGCCAACCACCAAGTGGTGTTTCAGACACCGGTTGAGCCGCTTAGTGCCTTCGCGGAGGGCGCAGCATCGCCCAGTTTTACTGATGTATTAACGCGCCCGGTGGGCGCAGAAGTGTTAGACGAAGACATCGCCAGCCTGGAATACCAGGGTAAGGCACAATTTGCCAACGGTATGCGCGATTTTAAGTTCTGGGCAAAAAATAAAGTGCGCCAGATCGATATCGACGGCGACCCTATCTGTCGTATCAGCCTTAAAGAGAGAATGATTCACGTGCTGTGCCCGGGGTCCTTTGATGATCGATTGATTCTAGAGGTTATTACCGGCCCCGCCCTGATCCTATTGGCGGCGCGCAAAAACACCTATTGCTTGCACGCAGGCGCCGTTGCAACTGCCTATGGTAACGCCTGTTTTCTGGCAGAGTCAGGATTGGGTAAATCAACCTTATCGGCTGACGGCGGCGAATATTGGCGGCAACTGGCGGATGACATTTTGCCAATCAGGCTGGCGGAAGACCGTGCGTGGCTGTCTGACTACCCACAGTTAAAATTGGCCAATGCCCAGGTAAAAAATCCGATTCGCGAAGACACCGCCCTTGACCTGGTGATCCGTCTCAGTGACAAGCCGGCCGACAAGGTGTCGTTCCGGCGCATGGACAAAAAGGAATCGATGTTGGAAATTGTGCGTCACACCGTGGCGGCGCGGCTGTTTGAGAAAAAGCAGTTAGTGGCACATACCAGTTTTGCCAAGCGCATGGCTAAACACATTCCGATGGTGGAGATGCGCTTCCCTAGAGATATCGAGAGGATTGAAGAGGTGCGCAAAAAGGTAAAGACCTACCTTAAGGCCTGCCAGTTTGCCTAGGGTATCGCTCTGGCTATCTGCAGAGGTTTAGCCTGTAAACACACGTTTACAGCCGCGCGCTCCGCGTTTCAAATAACCCCACAATGCAAACCGTGTATTCATTTGGCGACGCACGTAGTCGGCCGGTGGAAACAGGTTTTGCCAAACCGCCCTACAGCGATCCACGGCTCGGTCCAGGCCTTTGAGATCGCGCCAAAAATATTGCCATTCTTTCAGTTCGCGCTGCAGAAACAAGCGACTCGGTTCGGGTTTGCTCGCGGCTTTCTCCAGCCTCTCTATGACGCTTTCAGGTATCGGGGTTTCAAACAATTGCTGACTCATCTTGAGACTGTCGAGGGTCAGGGCCGCTATTTTTTTACGCGTTACCCGGGCTTCCAGCCGGTGCCAATCGTCCGAGCGCAATGACTGGGCCAACAGGTGTATGTCATATAGCCATATTAGACGCTCCTCGCCGGGATGATGGCCCAGACGATGCAAGGCGGCGATGATCAAGCTGTCTGTTGAACAGGGCACTGCAATACCGTCGGACAGTTTCGGCAGGCGGTTGGCGTGCACCAGTAGTTGGTCTACATTAAACGCGCGCGCCAACAGGTGTCGGTTACTGATTTGCCAATGCAAATCAATATTCAGCGCCGAGCCATGACCTAGCGCCTTACTGTAGGTGGCCTGGTAGTGCACCAGCTCGGCTTCCATGGCAAACAGTTTTTGATAGCCCAATTGCTCAAAACAGGCTTCAAACTCAGGTCGTTGCATGACGTCAATCAGACAGTCTGCATCGCTGCGCGGTCGTAACCAGGGCTGCTCGTAGACACTGTAGGCCAGTGCTGTGCCCTTAAATAAAATTACCCGCTCCAGACCGGCTGCAGAGAAGCATTCAAACAGTTCTTTAAGGGCAGCCTGTTTGAGCATTTCATTGGCCGCCATCATGCTTTTGCGCGATTCCAACGCCGTCGCTAATGCCCCCGGCAGCGCATTATGATGCAAAGCGAGCAGTGTGATTCCGTGATAATCCAGCTGACGAATCAGTTCGCTGGGTGCGAAGTCGGCCGGGGTTGCGGCCGGGCTGGCTTGTGGTCGGCAATATTGAGCTGCCAGTTGGCTCAACTCACCTAACTCTGGTCGCGCAATTGCTGTCATTAATCCGGTTTGTGTTGCGAAATAAGGCCCTCTGCAAGCAGGCTTGCGAGCAATTCCTCGGTGTCCGCCATTGCCTTAGTAAGCTCAATGCCGTAGCGATCCGCCACACGACCGCCGGCCTGTTCTGCGGACTGATTATCCAGCAACGCCAGCATGATTTCCGCGCCTACCGGATTGAGCCCGAAATAGGTGCCCTTGTTAAGATCGAGTAACACCATCTCGTCATCCAACTCGGTGAATGTGATATTGCTGGATAGTTTGTAATTTTGACTGAGCAACATAACTTAACTGAGAAACCTGAAAAAAGGCAGTGATGCCAGCAGGCGAGCTTAGCTTATTTAAGTCGCTATTTTACCTATATTCTTTTGCAGTTTAGGTGCCTTTTAGCTAGAATCGCGCTTCGCTCGGACCGGCACAGCCGAATTTCGAGTAAAACATCAGGTTTTATGCGGGTTTCAAGGTAAACAGCAGCGCAAAAGGTAACACCACACGCGCGTTTGGATGCCCACACTGGATACAACCTGTCTCCTTGTTTCACTGGCGATAGTCTGAGCAGTTGCTCGGAGTCGGACAGGAAACTTTCAAACCGTGAGGAGTCAAATGAGACACTACGAAATTGTATATCTGGTCCATCCGGACCAAAGCGAACAGGTTGGCGCCATGGCCGACCGCTACAAGGCTGTTATTGAACAGGGCGGTGGCACTGTGCACCGTTACGAAGACTGGGGTCGACGCCAGCTTGCTTATCCCATCAACAAAATTCACAAGGCCCACTACGTTCTGATGAATGTGGAAGTGGATCAGCCGACACTGAATGAAGTTGAGAATCTATTCCGCTTCAACGATGCCATCATCCGTAACCTGGTGTTGAAAATGAAAGGCCCTGAAAACGAGCCCAGCATCATGATGAAAGAAGTTGAAGCTGAGCGCGAGCGCGATGCTGAGCGAGAGGCGACGCGTGCAGCTGAAGAGGCAGAGCGCGCTGAGCGAGAAGCAGCCGCAGCCGCAGAAGCCGCAGCCAAAGCAGAAACTGAAGCAGCCGCTGAAGCCGCTGAAGAATCGGCTGACGCAGAACCCGCTGAAGCAGACGAAGCCACTCCAGCAGAAACCGATCCAGCAAAAACCGATCCAGCAAAAACCAAAGACGCCGACGCTGATGAGGCCGAAGCATCTGACGAGGAGGCACAGTCATGAGACGTAATGCACCCAAGAAAAGACGCGGCGGCTTTCGCCAAATGCGCCGTCGCTACTGCAAATTCACTGCAGAAGGCGCCACCCATATCGATTACAAAGATTTGACGACCATCAAGGCCTATGTGTCTGAGTCGGGCAAAATCATGCCGAGCCGTAATACCGGTACGGCAGCGCGCTTTCAGCGCCAATTGGCATCGGCGATTAAAAACGCGCGGTATCTGGCTCTGTTGCCTTACACCGACAGTCATAAATAGGGGGCTGGCATGCAAGTAATTCTATTAGAGAAGATTGTTAATCTGGGCGGCCTGGGTGACCTGGTCAACGTCAAGCCTGGCTACGCGCGCAATTATCTGGTACCGCAAGGTCTGGCGACCGTGGCAACAGAAGAAAACATGAAAGCCTTTGAAGAGCGCCGTCTGGAGCTCGAGAAAGCATCGGCTGACAAACTGCAGGCGGCGCGGGCCCGTGAAACCGAGTTGGCTGGCCAGGCGGTTGAAATCGCCGGTCGTGCCAGTGATGAGGGCAAGTTGTTTGGCTCCGTTGGGGTGATCGAAATATCCGAGGCATTCGCTGCCAAGGGTCTGGAGCTTAATAAAGCTGAAATTCAGTTGCCGGAAGGCCCCATCAAGGTGGTGGGTGACTATGAAGTCGCCGTTGCTGTGCACCCTGAAGTTAGCTTTACGGTCAATGTGACGGTGGTGGCCGAATAAGCCCATCCAAGCATAGCTTAACCATGAATATTGGCCGTGCCAGGCGGGGCTGAATATTTAAAGGTTGTTTAAAAAGCGAAGCCACGTGCTTCGCTTTTTTTATGCTAAAGTATTCGACCCGAAAAACCCTCATTTAGACCCCAAAGTTTGCCTCATGGCCTTTAATTCCGACGTTACCACGCGCGAAGAAGATGTGTTGCGCCTGCCGCCTCAGGCAATCGAAGCTGAGCAGTCGATTCTGGGTTCGATGATGCTCGATAATCGCGTTATTGATGAGGTCAGTACCGAGTTGGAGGCGCGCGACTTTTATCGTTCTGATCATCAGCTTATTTTTAACGAGATTGTCGACCTTGATGAACGCGGTGAAGCAGCCGACGTGGTCACCGTATCGGAATCGCTCACCAACGCCGGTGAGCTCGATAAAGCCGGCGGGCTGGCCTATCTGGGCACGCTGGCCAAAAATACCCCCAATACCGCCAACGTAAAATCCTACGCCCGGATTGTGCGAGAGCGTGCCATCCTGCGACGGTTGATCGAAAGTGCCAATGACATTATCAAGCAGGCCTACCAGCCGGACGGTAAGCAGCCGGAAGAGGTGCTGGATTTCGCTGAGCAGATGATTTTCGAGATTGCCAAAAATAACAATCAGGCCAAAGCCGGTTTTCGCAAGATTGATAATCTGCTGACCGAAGCGGTCGACAGAATCGAAGAGCTATTTAAGACCAAGCAAACCGTCACCGGTGTGCCGACCGGTTTTGTTGATTTGGACCGCAAAACCACGGGTCTGCAAGGTGGTGATCTGGTGATTGTGGCGGGCCGACCATCGATGGGTAAAACCTCGTTCTCGATGAACCTGGTGGAATACGCTGCAATCAACCAGAATCTGCCAGTTGCCGTGTTCAGCATGGAGATGCCCGGCGCTCAGTTGGCGACCCGAATGCTGGCGTCTCTGAGTCGGGTTAACTCCACCAAATTACGCACCGGCCAGTTGGATAATGATGACTGGCCCAAGCTGACCTCGGCCATGGGTTTGTTGCAGGACAAGAGCATCTATATTGACGATACCCCGGCGCTATCACCGCTTGAGGTTCGAACTCGCGCTCGACGGCTGGCCGCAGAGCATGAGCACGGCTTGGGTCTTATCATGGTCGACTATCTGCAGCTAATGCGGGGCGGTGACAGTTCATCGGAGAATCGCACTCTGGAAATCTCCAACATAACCAGGTCACTGAAAGGCCTGGCGAAAGAGTTAGATTGCCCGATTGTGGTGTTATCGCAGCTTAATCGGAGTTTGGAACAACGCCCCAATAAGCGGCCGGTTATGTCCGATTTGCGTGAATCCGGCGCCATTGAGCAGGATGCCGATGTCATCATGTTTATCTATCGCCACGAGGTGTATGAGCCGGATACCGAGCAAAAGGGGCTGGCAGAAATCATCATCGGTAAGCAACGGAATGGCCCTATCGGCACCGTACGGCTGGCATTTTTGGGCGAGTTTACGCGCTTTGAAAACTACGCCAATCCGAATTTCAGCGCCGATATGCACTGATTCACTGGCTGACAGTGACCCCGCCCAATAATAACCATCGGCCGGTTCAGGCCAGGATTGATCTGGCTGCCCTGCAACATAATTTGCAGGTGGTGCGGAATCTCAGTGCCAGCCCGGTCATGGCGATTATCAAGGCGGATGGTTATGGGCATGGTATGGAGCAGGTGGCTGACGCGCTGAGCGGGGCCGATCAATTCGGCGTCAGTGGGCTGGACGATGCGCGCCGGCTGAGAGGTCATGGTGTATCGCTACCCTTGACACTGCTGTCGGCAAATTTTGATCGGGCCGGTCTTGATGAACTGCAGCAACTGGAGGCGCGACCGGTTATTTATGACGCTGCGCATCTGCCATTGTTAAATGACTGGTCGCCAACCAAGCCGCTGAATGTGTGGTTAAAATTGGATGCCGGTATGGGCAGGCTTGGTTTTCTGCCGCAGGCCGTCACCGGCGTCGCCCGTCGTCTGGCAGATATGTCTGGCATCGGCAGCGTCTCTTTAATGGCGCATTTTGCCAATGCTGATCATCCGCGCCACCCGGGCACGGCGTTGCAGCTGGAATTGTTTGAGCAATTGGCCGGTGAATTCGATTACGCAGAACTCAGCGTCGCTAATTCCGGCGCGGTGGTTACTGGTATTGGGCTTGATCACACCGTACGCCCGGGCATTATGCTGTACGGCATCAGCCCCTTAATTGAGGCTTCAGCGGCTGAGCTGAATCTGCGCGCGGCGATGACCTTCAGCAGTCAATTAATCTCGGTTCGCAGTCTGTCGAGCGGCACCGCGGTCGGTTACGGTGGTACCCATGTGCTCGCCCGGGAATCGCGCATTGGTATTGTGGCCTGCGGGTATGGTGATGGTTATCCACGCCATGCGATTAGTGGCACGCCGGTATTAGTCAATGGTGAAATTGCACCGTTGATAGGCCGGGTTTCAATGGATATGCTGGCGGTGGATCTCGGCGACCAGCCAGCCGAAGTGGGCGATAAAGTAGTGTTATGGGGGCCTGACAACCCAGTCGAAAAAATTGCCGAGTGTGCATCGACCATTGCCTATGAACTGGTGTGCGGGGTGACCAATCGCGTGCCTCGAACCTATCAGTAAGGACTGCTCAGTAAGGGCGACGCCACAAACAGACCGGAATCAGCATGGCCAAATCCAAATCAGTTTATGAATGCAGCAAGTGCGGGGCTCAGTTTCCCAAATGGACGGGGCAATGCCAGGACTGCGGGGATTGGAACACCTTACTGGAATCAGCCGCGACAATAAAAGCCCCAACCACCGCCAAGACCGCACGCTTTGAAGGTTTTGCGCCCAAAGCGCAGGTGCAGACACTACCGCAAGTCAGTGTTAAGGGCACACCGCGCTTTAGCAGTGGTATGGCCGAGCTTGATCGTGTGTTGGGCGGCGGGCTGGTGCCGGGCTCGGTAATCTTGTTGGGCGGTGACCCCGGTATTGGCAAATCCACTCTGATTCTGCAGAGTCTTGCCTTGCTCAGTACCGAGAACAAAACGCTGTATGTCACCGGGGAAGAATCCGCTGAGCAAATTGCACTGCGCGCGCAACGTCTCGGCGTGCAAGACGCTGAGCTTGATTTGCTGGCGGACAATCAGCTGGAAGGGATTATCGAAGTTGCCCAAACCCACAAACCGGACGTGCTGGTGGTGGACTCGATTCAGACCCTGTATACCGAGGGCCTACAGTCTGCGCCCGGTAGCGTGGCGCAGGTGCGTGAAACCGCCAGCCGACTGGTGCGCTACGGCAAACAAACGCAAACCATTGTAATTCTGGTAGGCCACGTAACCAAAGAGGGCGCCTTGGCCGGGCCGCGCGTCTTGGAGCACATGGTTGACACCGTGTTGTATTTTGAAGGCGAGCAAAATAGCAGTTTTCGTCTGGTTAGAGCGATCAAGAACCGTTTTGGTGCCGTCAATGAAATCGGTGTGTTTGCGATGACTGATCGGGGCCTGCAGCAAGTTACTAACCCATCGGCAATGTTTATAAAACGCGCCCAGAAAGACGCCACCGGCAGCATTATTCTGGTGTCGCAGGAGGGCACCCGACCATTACTGGTGGAAGTACAATCGCTAGTGGATCAAAGCTCCCTGGCCAACCCCCGGCGCGTCACGGTGGGTTTGGACAATCAGCGTCTGGCCATGTTATTGGCTGTCGTAAATCGTCACGCGGGATTTTCGTTGTATGATCAGGATGTATTTGTCAATGTAATCGGTGGCGTGAAGGTACATGAACCAGCGGCCGATCTGGCGATACTGCTTTCGGTGCTTTCCAGCTTTAAAAACAAAGCGTTAGACGATAATCTTGCGGTATTTGGTGAGGTAGGACTAACCGGCGAAATCCGGCCCGTACAGCGCGGCCAGGACCGTCTGAAAGAAGTTGAGAAGTTGGGCTTCACACGATTGATCATGCCACGCGGCAATTTAGCGGGCGCGACATCGGATAAACTGAAGATATTGCCGGTGAGCACCCTGCAACAAGCGATAGACCTGGCTTTTGAGTAATATGAAGACGAAATTGACTAAAATCGGCGTTACGGTGGCGTTATTGCTGAGCGTGAGCTGGCACCATAGCTGGGCACAGCAGGACGACGCGGGCGAACTGCAAGTGGCTGCCATTGCCCTGTTTAATGGTAAGGCCATGATCAAGGTAAATTCCGCCAAACCAAAAATCATAAAGGCTGGCGATAGCTTTATGGGCGTTACCCTGATGGCATCGGATACCGACCGAGCCATCATTGAAGCTGCCGGTCAGCGCCAGGAATTGACCTTGAACGGCGATGCCGTGTTTGGCCCATCCATCGCCAGCAGGCCCGCCTCCGGCCGCACAGACGAAACCTTGGTTTATGCCGATAACAATGGTTTTTTCCGCTCAGAGGGGAGCATCAACGGTGAGCGATTGGAGTTTATCGTCGATACCGGAGCCAATCTGGTGGTGTTAAGCGGCGATCAGGCTGACCATATTGAACTGGATTATGAACGCGCGCCCAGAGGTTACGCCTCAACGGCCTCCGGCAGCACGGAGATTTATATCGTGTCACTTGATTCCATAACCTTTAACGGATTGGAAATGAGGAACGTAAGGGCTGGCGTGGTACCCGGTGATTTCCCCGAAGTTGCGCTGTTGGGAATGTCTTATCTTGAAGGGCTGGATATGCGGCGTGAAGGCGATAAAATGACCTTGAAGCTGCGTTAGCAGAGGGGCTTGCCGCTCCTGCGCCTCCATGCGCCCGCGGCGCTAGGTTAATTACTGTACTCGCCGAAAGACGCCGCTCCTGCGCCTCCACGCGCCCGCGGCGTTCAAATTAATTGTTGCCTTCTCCACACGGCACCGCTCCTGCGCTTCCATGCGCCCGCGGCGTACCGCTAATCCTGAGCATCGCCGCTCCTGCGCTTCCATGCGCCCGCGGCGTACCGCTCATCCTGAGCATAAAAAAGCCGTTTGCGACTCGACTCGCAAACGGCCCCACCACATCGAGTTGGACGGACTCCTGTCACCCTAACAAGAATCCATTTGTGGTTCGTTGTGGTTTGACTCCGCCAGCATAGGCAAGATAGGGCTAGCCGCTGACTTTGTCATTCCCGGTTAGGAGACTACATAGTACGATTGTCAATTTTTCGCTGCTTCACCCGTTGGGGTGATATTGTTACAAATCACCCGCGCGGGTGAGAAATCCTTAAGCCTTTGTATTTTATACGCTTTTATCGTGTTCGATAACGGCGAAGGCGCTGTGGTTATGAATTGACTCAAAATTTTCAGCGTGCACGTAATAACGGCTGATTTTGTCGCAGAGGTCGAACTCATTGGCCACATCACGCACCACGTCTTCCACAAACTTGGGATTATTGTAAGCCTGCTCGGTAATGTACTTTTCGTCTGGCCGCTTGAGGATGGCATACAACTCGGCGCTGGCCTGCGCCTCCACCATCTGAATCAATTCATTGAGCCACAATTTGGCTGAGCAGTTAATGCCCACCGTGATATGCGAGCGTTGATTGTGCGCACCATATTCGGATATCTGTTTCGAGCATGGGCACAGACTTTTGACTGGTATGGTTACCTCAAGGGTTGAATCCAGATGCCCCTGTTCGATCTGACCGATCAGATTGACCTGATAGTCCATCAAGCTTTTCACTTTAGAAACCGGTGCAGTTTTCTCTACAAAATATGGGAACTGCATCTCGATATAGCCGTTGTCCGCCTCCAGGCGCGTCACCATGGCTTGCAGCATTTGGTGGAAATTTTTGGCTGAAATTACCGTCTCGTTTTCATTCAGCATTTGCACAAAACGGGACATGTGGGTGCCTTTTTGATCGTGCGACAAACTCACAGACATTGAAAACGTGGCCACGCTGGTCGAACGACTGCCGTCACGATTTTCGATAACAATCGGGTGGGCAATATCTTTGATGCCAACACGGTTGATGGGGATTTCACGGGCGTCGTGGCGGCCCTGTACATCTTCCATCGAAGCTTTGTTGGTGGTGTTTGCTTTATTCACTGCCGAATTTCCTGCGCCTGAAGCCCGAACCGCTAGCGCGGATCAAAGCGAAGATGATTGTTTAATCACCGGTTGATAGAAAGGTGATGCGGAGATGCTGCTGACAATGCCTGCGGCGTCCAGCCCGCAGTCCGCTAACAGCTGTGCCTGCGAGCCGTGATCCAGAAAATAATCTGGTAATCCCAGATTTATCGTCGGTGTGGTTATTTGAGCAGCGGCCAGATATTCGTTGACTGCCGAGCCGGCACCACCAGCCACCACATTTTCTTCCAGCGTCACCAGTAAGTCATGTGAGGCCGAAAGTTCGTTTATCAATGCCTCATCAAGCGGCTTCACAAAACGCATATTGGCCACCGTTGCACCCAGCTTTTCGGCCGCGCCCAGCGCTGCCGGTAACAGCGTGCCAAAGGACAATATCGCCACCCCATTGCCCCGTTTAACTACCTCACCTTTACCGAGCGGAACGGTTTGCATCTGATGGCGCTCTGGCGCGCCAATGCCGGCGCCACGCGGATAGCGCACCGCGGTTAACCCTGGTTGGCGATAGGCGCTGAATAACATGTCGCGGCATTCCGCTTCATCGCTGGGCGCATAGATAATCGCATTGGGTACACAACGTAGATAGCTGAAATCAAACATGCCGGCATGGGTGGAACCATCGGCACCCACCAGTCCCGCGCGGTCAATGGCCAGCATCACATCTAAATCCTGCACGCTGATATCGTGTATTAATTGATCGTAAGCGCGCTGCAAAAAGGTGGAGTAGATAGCCACTACCGGCTTCTGCCCGTCGCAGGCCATGCCAGCCGCGAAGGTTAGCGCATGCTGCTCGGCAATCGCCACATCAAAATAGCGCTCTGGGTATTCTTCAGAAAAGCGCACCAGACCGGAGCCCTCTCGCATGGCCGGGGTGATGGCAATCAATTTGTCATCGAGCGCTGCCATATCGCACAACCAATCACTGAATACGTCGGTATAACTGCGCACCTTGGTTTTTTTGCCGATGACGCCTGTGCTGGGGTCGAACGGCGCCACCCCATGATAGGTGATCGGTGCACCCTCGGCCGGTTCAAAGCCTTTGCCTTTCTTGGTCACAATATGCAGAAAACGTGGGCCTTCAATCTCTTTAAGATTCTTAAGCGTGGCCACCAGCGTATCGATGTCATGACCATCGATCGGCCCGGCATAGTAAAAACCCATCTCTTCAAAAAAGGTCGATGGCAGCACCATGCCTTTAATATGTTCTTCCCAACGCCGCGCGTAATCGCGCACCGGCGGAATGCCCTCGAGTGCCTTCTTGGCGCCTTTGCGCACCGACGACACGGTCGGCCCCGTCATTAAGCGCGTGAGGTAGTTTTTCAGTGCCCCGACGTTGGGCGAAATCGACATATCGTTGTCGTTCAGAATCACCAGAATATTGGCGTCCATATCGCCGGCATTGTTCAATGCCTCAAAGGCCATGCCCGCGGTTAAGGCACCATCACCGATGACGGCCACCACTTCACGGTCCAGATCCTGCTGGGCGGCGGCCACCGCCATGCCGAGGGCGGCACTGATGGAGGTGCTGGAATGCCCGGCACCAAAGGTATCGTATTCACTTTCGCTGCGTTTCAAAAAGCCCGACAGCCCGCCGGGTTGGCGGATGGTGTGTAATTGATCGCGACGGCCGGTCAATATTTTATGCGGGTAGGCCTGATGGCCGATATCCCACACCAGGCGATCTTCCGGTGTATTAAACACATAATGCAGCGCCGTGGTCAGTTCTACTGTGCCTAGCCCAGCCGCCAGATGGCCGCCAATTTTGGCCACCGTATCGATCAGAAACTGGCGCGTCTCATCGCAAACCTGTTGCAACTGGTGTTCTTCGCAGGCACGCAAATCTGCTGGTTGGTCCAGCGTCATTAACAGCGGATATTTTTGCTCAGGTTCGATCACGTCGGGTTGCTAGTCAGGGAATCAGTGGCCGCGATTAACGATAAAACCGGCCAACTCCATCAACCGACTATTATCGCCGATCATGGTCAGGCTTGCTACGGCCTCTTGATAAAGAGTTTGCGCCAAATCTTTGGATTCCGTCAGCCCCAATAGGGCGGGATAGGTCGATTTTCCGGCCTCCTGGTCGGCGCCGCTGGTTTTACCCAATTGCTCGGTACTGGCCTCAATATCCAGGATGTCATCAATTACCTGAAATGCCAGCCCCAGTTTGGCAGCATAAACGCCCAGCGCGGCCAGTTGTTCAGCCTCAGGGGCATCGGCACACAGCGCGCCACAACGCACCGCAGCGCTTATCAAGGCGCCGGTTTTACGGCGATGCATGTTTTCCAGTTCTGCCAATGATAATTGCTGGCCGGTGGCCTCAATATCCAGCATCTGGCCGCCCACCATACCGTTGGCACCGGCGGCGCTCGCCAACTCCAGGCTGATAGCGCGGCATTGTGTGTCCTCAAGCCCCGACGCAGGGTCATTAATCAAGGAGAACGCCAGCGTTTGCAGGGCGTCACCCGCCAGGATTGCGGTAGCGTCGTCAAACTCAATATGGGTGGTGGGCTGGCCGCGCCGCAGTTTGTCGTCATCCATGGCGGGCAGATCGTCGTGAATCAGCGAATAACAGTGGATGCACTCCAGCGCCGCGGCCACGGCATCGAGGCGTTGCAAATCAGCTCCAACTGCGCGGCCAGCCGCGTACACCAACTCAGCACGTAGGCGCTTGCCACCATTGAGAGTGGCGTAGCGCATGGCCGCGGCCAGGCGGGGGTTGCTGGTCACAGATGCCAGTGCCTGCTCAAGCGCGGCCTGTATGCGCTCTGCATACTGCTGTTGGTAGGTGGCCATGGCCCCGGGTTATTCGGCTTCGAAAGGTTCGGTTTTAAACAGGCCGTCGCTGTCTTTGAGTAATACTTCGACCTTTTGTTCGGCTTGTTTCAGCACTGCGTGGCAATGCTTCATCAGTGACACGCCACGTTCAAAATCGGCCAGTGATTGCTCCAGATCCTGCTCGCCCAGTTCCATGCGCTCTACAATGACCTGCAACTCGGCGTAGGCATTTTCAAAATCCAGCTTAGCGATGTCTTGCGCCTGTTTGGCGGTATTCTTGGTGTCGGCCATGATGTGCAGCGGTGCCAAAGTGAAAGCCGTATTCTAGCACTGTTCTGTGAACACATAAGTATGGGATGCGCCTTCGATTCACGTTAGAATCGTGCTTTGATTTTGCGGACACTGTTATTTTTCAGGCCGTTTAAACCCCACCTCTGAATTCGACCCGCGCGATTATGGCGAACGATTACGATTCTTCCGCAATTGAAGTGCTTACCGGCCTGGAGCCGGTGCGTAAGCGGCCTGGTATGTATACCTCCACCGAGCGTCCCAATCATCTGGTTGCCGAGGTGGTGGACAATAGCGTGGATGAGGCGATAGCGGGGTACTGCAAACGAATTGACGTTACCCTGCACAAAGACGGCTCGGTGTCGGTCAGCGACGATGGCCGCGGCATGCCGATTGATATCCACCCGGAAGAGGGCGTACCCGGAGTGGAGGTGATCATGACCCGGTTACACGCCGGCGGTAAGTTTTCGAACAAAAATTACCGTTTCTCCGGTGGTCTGCACGGCGTGGGTATCTCGGTGGTCAACGCCCTGTCAAAGAATGTTGAGGTGTGGGTCAAGCGATCTGGCAAGGAATACAATATGTCCTTTGCCAATGGCATGAAATCCAATGACCTCGAAGAAATCGGCAAGGTCGGTCAACGCAATACCGGCACTACGGTGCGGTTCTGGCCGGACGAGGTGTTTTTTGATTCGCCCAAGGTCAATGCCAGGCGCCTGTGTCGTCTGTTGCGCGCCAAGGCGGTGCTGTGCCCCGGCCTGACCATCAATTTTGCAGATGAGATCAAACCGGCCAATAACCAAAGCTGGTATTACGAGGACGGGCTAAAGGCTTATCTGCTCGGTGCGCTGGACGATCTGGAACGATTGCCGGAAGAAGGCTTTCAGGGCAAGGAGGGCAATGCGGAGGAAGAGGTTGAATGGATCGTAGCGTGGACTGCCGACAACAGTGAAGCCATTATGGAAAGCTACGTTAACCTAATTCCCACGCCCCAGGGTGGCACCCATATTAACGGTCTGCGCATCGGCTTAACCGAGGCGATTCGGGAATTTTGCGACTTTCGCAACCTGTTACCCAAAGGCGTAAAGTTATCACCCGATGATGTGTGGGCACAGTGCCAATACGTACTTAGCGTGCGCATGAAAGACCCGCAGTTCTCAGGCCAGACCAAAGAACGATTATCATCGCGTGAAGTGGCGCTGTTTATTTCTGCCAAGGTCAAAGATGCCTTCGCGCTGTGGCTGAATCAAAACCTGGAAGATGGTGAGCGCATCGCCATGCTGGCGATTGAGAACGCTCAAAGCCGGCTGAAATCGGCCAAAAAAATCACCCGCAAGAAAATTACTGCCGGCCCGGCTCTACCGGGTAAGCTGGCGGACTGCTCCAGCGAAGACATCGACATCACTGAATTGTTTTTGGTGGAAGGTGACTCGGCCGGTGGCTCTGCCAAGCAGGCCCGTAACCGTGAGACCCAGGCCATCATGCCGCTGCGCGGTAAAATATTAAACACCTGGGAAGTAGACTCCAGTCAGGTGCTGGCCAGCCAGGAAGTGCACGATATTTCCGTGGCGCTGGGCGTGGATCCCGGTTCGGATGACCTTGAGGGCCTGCGTTATGGCAAGATCTGCATTCTGGCGGATGCCGATTCAGATGGCTTACACATCGCCACGCTGCTTTGTGCGCTATTCGTGCGGCACTTTAAAGCACTGGTTGAGGCCGGCCACTTATACGTGGCCATGCCACCCTTGTATCGGATAGACCAGGCCAAGCAAGTGTTTTACGCGCTGGATGATGCCGAGCACGATGGCATAATCAAGCGCATTAAAAAAGAAAAACCCAATGCCAAAATAAATGTGCAGCGCTTTAAGGGCTTAGGTGAGATGAACCCCTCTCAGTTGCGTGAGACGACAATGAAGGAAGACACTCGCCGCCTGGTGCAGATGACGCTGGCCATGGGCGATGGCACCGCCAAAACCATGGATATGCTGTTAGCGAAAAAACAGGTGCCAGCGCGCAAGAAGTGGCTGGGTAGCAAAGGCGATCAGGCGCAATTACAGTAAGCCCGATTACGCGGCAGTCACCCTAACCGGTACGCCATTTAAAACCGCATTGCCGCTTAACTGATCGAGCAATTTATCGTCGGTCAGTTCATTGCAGTTAACCCCTTGCTGCTGGCTGGCGATACTCATCTTGACCCCTTTCTTCTGATGCCCCCAGCCGTGCGGCAGGCTGACCACACCGGGCATGACTTCATCGGTAGCGATTACCGTGGTGGTGACCTTACCCACGCGCGACTCGATGGTCACCTGCGTGTCAGAGTCTATGCCGCGGGCTTTCAGGTCATCCGGATGCATCATCAACTGCCAGCGCGGTTTGCCTTTAACCAGTCGATGATAGTTGTGCATCCATGAATTATTACTGCGCACATGGCGACGACCAATCAACAATAGCGCATCGCCGTCCTGCTCGCTGGCGGCCAGTAATCGCGGAAGGTCTGCAAGATAAAACGCAGGCGCTAAATTAATTAAACCGTCATCGGTACACAATCGCTCGCTCAGGCCGGGTTGCAGCGGTCCCAGATCAATGCCGTGCGGGTATTGTTTTAGCTTGTCCATGCTGAGGGCCATCTCAGGGTTTGCATCGGCACCATAAATATCAGCCTTAATGCCCATATCCACCACCACATCCGGCGCCGGTAGCGGGCGATAATCGCGACCCTTCAAAGCGCTGATGCGCTCGGTTAGGCCGTTAAAAATCTGCCAATCATGCAGGCTGCCTGCAGGCGGCTCGAACACCGGTGGGTTATAGCGCGCGCTGTTGTGAATGGCGAGGCGCAAAAAAGCGATATCAAAATGATCGTGCTCCAGCGGCCCGGTGGGTGGCAGGATCACGTCGGCATGTCGGGTGCTGGCATTAATGTAAAAATCCAGGGCCACATAGAACTCCAATGACTCAAAGGCAGTCTCTAACTCACCCGCATTAACGCTGGAGATAAGCGGGTTGCCGGCTATGCTGACCATGGCTTTGATCTGGCCATTGCCGGGGGTCAGTATCTCTTCGGCCATGGCCGCGGCTGGCAATTCGCCAGCAAATTCGGGGTAGCCGCTGACGCGGCTTTGAAAGCGATCAAAGTGGCCGCCGCCCGGCGTGCCCTTACGCACCGAGGCAAACGCCGGTGAGGTTAATAACGCCCCGCCTTGGGAATCCAGCGCGCCAATCAGAACATTGATCACCTGAATGGCCCACTGACACACGGCACCGAATTCCTGCACTGACACACCCATGCGGCCATACAACACGGCGCGTTCGGTGTTGGCGAGATCATTGGCGAGTTGACGAATGTCGGCCGCGGCGATGCCGGATTGCTGGGTGGCTAAATCGCAATTAAAAGGTTCAATGGCGGCCGCCAGTTCGGCCACACCCTGTAGTTGATCCTGTAAGTGGTTAAGTCGAATCAAATCCTCTTTGAAGAGCGTATTAATGATTGCCAGTAGCACAAAGGCATCCGATCCGGGCCGCACGAAGATGTGCTGGTCGGCCACCGCCGCGGTTTCGCTGCGCCGCGGGTCAATGACAACCAGACGGCCACCACGGGCGCGCAGGGCCTTAATGCGCCCCGGTGCATCCGGCATAGTCATCATGCTGCCGTTAGAGGCCATGGGGTTACCCCCGAAAATGACCATTAAGTCGGTGTGATCAATGTCCGGCACCGGCAGAAAAAACTGGTGGCCATACATGGCCCAGGCCGCCAGTTGATGGGGTAGCTGGTCCAGTGAGGTGGCCGAGAAATTATTGCGGGTTTTCAAGGCCCGCCGCAGTTGCGTACCGTGGGTGATATTGCCGTAGTTATGCACCCCCGGGTTGCCGGCATAAAAACCCACCGCGTTGTCACCATGCTGTGCCTGAATGCCGACCAGCCGCTCGGCGGTAAGGTCCAACGCCTCATCCCAGGAAATCGTCACCCACTCATCCCCCACCCGTTTAACCGGCTCACGCAGGCGATCCGGGTCATTATGAATATCCGCTATCGCAGTGGCCTTGGGGCAGATATAACCGCGGCTAACCGGGTCATCTTTGTCACCCTTAATCGAGATAATTTCATCGCCACGGGTTTTGATCTCCAGCCCGCAGATGGCTTCACATAAGTGGCAGGCGCGATAATGACTGGTGGTGTCGCTGGACATAGACAGGGCTCAAAGATTCAATAACCGGAGCAGAATAACGCATTCTACGAACAAGGCAAACTGTCGTTGCGCGCTGAGTCGGTTGGCAACAAACAGCTCATTGTGAATAGCACTGCGACTTGGTAAACATAAAATCAGTCATGCAAAAGAAAAGGCGGCCGCAGCCGCCTCTTCATCCCCTTGCTGTCTCCCGACATTAACCAAATTGATTCATGGTGTTATCTTCGCCGGCGGCTTTGAGTGCGGCGTCACCGGAAAAGTACTCTTTGTGATCATCGCCGATATTTGAGCCCGCCATGTCCTGATGCTTGACGCAGGCCAGGCCTTCACGGATCTCGCGACGTTGTACGCCTTTCACATAGGCCAGCATGCCATCTTCGCCAAAATAGCCTTTGGCCAGGTTGTCGGTAGACAGCGCCGCGGTGTGATAGGTTGGCAGCGTGATCAAGTGGTGGAAGATGCCCGCTTTGCGAGCGCCATCGCGCTGGAAGTTTTTGATCATCTCATCGGCCTTGGTGGCCAGGGTGGATTCATCGTACTTGGCATCCATCAACTCGTCGCGATTGTACTCGCTGACATCGTCACCGGCTTCCGACATGGCGTCGTAGGCCTGTTGACGGAAGCTCAGGGTCCAGTTGAATGAAGGTGAGTTGTTGTACACCAGCTTGGCATTGGGAACCGCTTCACGAATGCGCGAGACCATGCCACCAATCTGGCCAACGTGCGGCTTTTCAGTTTCGATCCAGATTAAATCAGCGCCGTTTTGCAGGCTGGTGATGCAGTCCAGTACGCAGCGATCTTCACCGGTACCCTCTTTAAACTGGAATAAGCCGCTGGGCAGTCGCTTGGGTCGCACCAGGCTGCCGTCACGGTGAATCACCACGTCGCCATTGTTCATTTGCGCGGGCGTGAGCTCTTCGCAATCTAAAAAGGCGTTGTATTGGTCACCCAGGTCGCCAGGCTCATTAGTTACGGCGATTTGTTTAGTCAAGCCAGCCCCGAGAGAATCAGTACGGGCAACGATAACGCCATTCTCAACACCCAGCTCCAGGAACGCATAGCGAACCGCGCGGATCTTGGCGAGGAAGTCGGCGTGTGGCACGGTTACCTTGCCGTCCTGATGGCCGCATTGTTTCTCATCAGACACCTGGTTTTCGATTTGAATGGCGCAGGCGCCAGCTTCAATCATCTGCTTCGCCAACAGATAGGTGGCTTCTTCATTACCAAAGCCCGCGTCGATGTCCGCCACAATGGGCACTACATGGGTTTGAAAGTTGTCAATTTTAAACCGGATTTCAGCAGCTTCGGCGGTGTTGCCGGCCGCCGTCGCTGCATCCAGCTCTTTAAACAGGTGTCGTAATTCACGCGCATCGGCCTGGCGCAGAAAGGTATATAGCTCTTCAATGAGTTTTGGCACGCTGGTCTTTTCATGCATCGATTGGTCCGGCAGCGGGCCAAATTCAGAGCGCAGGGCGGCGATCATCCAACCAGACAGATACAGATAGCGTTTGTCGGTGGTGCCGTGGTGTTTTTTCACGGCGATCATTTTTTGTTGCGCAATAAATCCATGCCAGCAGCCCAGAGACTGCGTGTAGTTCGATGAGTCGGCATCGTACTCGGCCATGTCTTTGCGCATGATGTCGGCGGTGTAGCGCGCGATCTCGAGCCCGGTCTGAAAGCGGTTCTGTAGCTGCATACGGGCAGCGTATTCCGGGTTAATGCTGTTCCAGCTGTCACCGTTGTCATTGATAAGTGCGGCGGCGCTGTCTACGGTATCTTTATAGCTCGACATTTTGAGTTCCTGCAATTTGGCAATATGGTTCATGAATTCGGCCATCTAGGGCGGGTTTACTGATGAGATCCGCACCATACAGGCCCATTTGCACCACCGATAGTGGTCTAAGGCTATGATTATCATTCCTTATTTGAATATTGGGTAGGGTATTCACGAAATTGTTAGTGAAATCGACGTATATTCATATAATAAATAACAGGGATAAAACAGGCTGACTCCCGATAGCAGTTAGAATCAGCCTTCGAAAAATATTGCACCAACTGATCGTTCCCCATCATGACCGACTATATTGACCGCCACGGCCTACGAGTGGCCCCGTTACTGGCCGAATTTGTTGAAACCGAAGTATTGCCCGGTTTGCCTCTTGCGGCGGATAGCTGGTGGGCATCGCTGGCGGCCGTGGTAGCGGATTTAACACCTGACAACAAAGCCTTGCTGGCGCGCCGCGATGAGTTGCAGCTGCAGTTGGATGAGTGGAATAAAGCGCACGCCGATAATTTCGATGCCGCCGAATACAAACTGTTTTTAGAAAACATCGGCTATCTGGTGGCAGAGGGCGACGACTTCAGTGTTGGCACAGAAAATGTTGATAGCGAAATCGCTACACAGGCTGGCCCGCAGCTGGTGGTGCCAACCTCCAATGCCCGTTTTGCCTTAAATGCCACCAATGCGCGTTGGGGCAGTTTGTATGATGCGCTGTACGGCACCGACGTTATTTCTGAAGAAGAGGGCGCAGCACGCAGCGGCCCATACAATCCCGTGCGTGGCGAACGGGTGATCGCCTTTGCTCGCGACTTGCTGGATTCGCATTTTCCACTCAACAGTGGCACGCATAAGCAGGCTACTGCCTATCAGGTGGTTGATGGCGGTTTGCAGGTGCAGCAGGGTGGCGATGTCAGTGCCTTGACTGACCCCGATCAGTTCGTAGGCTACCAGGGCGCGGCACAGCACCCGTCATCTATTTTGTTGGCCCACCATGGTTTGCATGTGGCTATCGAAATCGACCGTGAGCACCCCATCGGTAAAACGGATGCGGCGGGGATTAAAGACCTCACCATGGAAGCCGCAGTGACCACCATTCAGGACTTTGAGGATTCAGTGGCGGCGGTTGACGCCGAAGACAAGGTTGCTGTGTATCGAAATTGGCTGGGCTTGATGAAGGGCAATCTGACCGATACCTTCGATAAGGGCGGCCAATTGCAAACCCGCAGTCTGGCGCAAGATAAAGTTTATCAGGCGCCGGATGGTTCTGAGATAGTGATGCATGGCCGTAGCCTGCTGTTCTGCCGTAATGTTGGCCACTTGATGAGTAATCCGGCAATTTTGGATGCCGACGGCGGTGAAATTCAGGAAGGCATTATGGATGCCATGCTCAGCGTGTTAATCGCCATGCATGATTTGCAGGGTGAACTGGCCGGCGGTAACTCGCGTACCGGCAGCGTTTATATCGTTAAGCCCAAGATGCATGGGCCAGACGAAGTAGCTTTTGCCAATGCGTTGTTTAATCGGGTGGAAGACGAGCTCGGCCTGGCGCGACACACGATCAAAATTGGCGTCATGGATGAAGAGCGCCGCACCACAGTGAATCTCAAAGAATGCATTCGCCAGGTGCAAGACCGGGTGGTGTTTATTAACACCGGCTTTTTGGACCGCACCGGTGATGAAATTCACACCAGTATGCTTTTGGGCGCGATGGCACCCAAGGCCGAGATTAAAGCGCAGCCCTGGATTCACGCCTACGAGGACTGGAATGTGGATATCGGTCTGGAGTGTGGACTGCCCGGTAAAGCGCAAATCGGCAAGGGTATGTGGGCCATGCCGGATGAAATGGCCGCCATGCTGGAGAATAAAATTGCCCACCCGCGTGCTGGCGCGAATACTGCCTGGGTACCGTCACCCAATGGCGCGACGCTGCACGCCATTCACTATCATCAGGTGAATGTGTTCGAGGTGCAGGATTCGCTACGTGCACGGCCACGTGCCCCGCTGGAGGCCATCTTAACTGTGCCGCTGTGTGATGACGTGTCGCGTCTGAGCGCCGACGATATTCAGCATGAGCTGGACAATAATGTGCAGGGCATACTGGGTTACGTGGTGCGCTGGGTAGATAAGGGCGTGGGCTGTTCCAAGGTGCCGGACATTAATGATGTTGGCCTGATGGAAGACCGCGCGACCTTGCGCATCTCCAGCCAGCACATCAGTAATTGGTTACAGCACGGTGTGTGTGATGAGGCGCAGGTTAAGGCCACCTTTGAGCGTATGGCGGCCGTGGTTGATGCACAAAACTCCGGTGACCCTCTGTATCAATCGATGGCGGGTAATTTCGATCAGAGTCTGGCCTATCAGGCCGCCTTGGACCTGGTGTTTGAAGGCGTCTCCCAGCCGAGTGGTTACACAGAACCTTTATTGCACGGCTATCGCCTAAAATTAAAGCAGGCCAACCGTTCTTAGTTTGTCGCGAGCGCACCCGGAGGCGCGCTAATGCGTGCAAATATTTAGGCATGGCGCAGGCTAAGTGTTAGCATTGGCGCTGATTTGAATTTATTGATCTGCACTGATGTCTGAGGCAATTTCCAGCGCGGTGACCGCGCAACTTGACGCGCTCACCGACCCCTATACCGAGGCCAGCATGACCGCTGGCAAAGCGTTGCGTTCGGTCGACGTCGGCGACGATAAAGTGACCGTAACGCTGGTCAAGGGATACCCCGTGGCGGGTGTGGCGCAGGAACTCAGCGAACTGATACACCAAAGCCTCAAAGAGCTGCCGTTTGAGAATCGCAATCTGCAGGTGGTGATCGAGCAGAACATTATCTCTCACAGCGCCCAGCAGGGTGCGCAGGCGGTGCCCGGCGTAAAAAATATTATTGCGGTGGCTTCCGGTAAAGGTGGCGTGGGCAAGTCCACGGTGTCTGCCAATCTGGCCTTGGCGCTGGCTGCCGCTGGAGCCCGTGTGGCGGTACTGGATGCCGATATCTATGGCCCCAGCCAACCGCGGATGTTGGGTGCCAAGGGCAAGCCGGATGCACTCGACAACAAGATGCTGGTGCCGATGCAGAACTATGGTATCAAGTTGATGTCGATTGGCTTTCTGGTGGAAGAAGACACGCCGATGATCTGGCGCGGGCCAATGGTGACGCAGGCGCTGGAGCAGATGCTGCGCGGTACGGCCTGGGACATGGATGGCGAAGATGTCGACTATATGATTATTGACTTGCCACCGGGTACCGGAGATATCCAGCTTACGCTGGCGCAAAAAGTGCCGGTTACCGGCGCGGTGATTGTGACCACACCACAGGACATCGCTCTGCTTGATGCGCGCAAAGCCTACAAGATGTTTGAAAAAGTGGATGTGCCTATCTTTGGTGTGATCGAGAATATGAGCACTCATGTATGCAGCGAATGCGGGCATGAGGAAGCAATTTTTGGTGCCCACGGTGCGCAAACCATGGCCGATGATTTTAATTTGGATGTGCTGGGTGAGATACCGTTGGAAATGGCGATTCGTGAGCAGGCGGATTCGGGTAAGCCCACCGTGGTGGCGGCACCGGAGTCGGCTACTGCCAAGCGCTATGTGGATATTGCCTTGCGTATTGCTGCTAAGCTGGCCCTGAAAAAGCGCGACTTTAGCTCGGCATTCCCCAATATTGTGGTGGAGAACGGCTAGCCATGTCAGACAGTTCCATTGGTAAACTATTCCGCGTAACCAGCTTTGGCGAGAGCCATGGCAAGGCCATTGGCTGCGTAGTGGATGGCTGCCCGCCCGGGTTGGAGCTTGACGAGACCGATTTGCAGCCGGACCTGGATCGGCGCAAACCGGGGCAGTCAAAGTTCACCACTCAGCGCCGCGAGGCCGACGAGGTGCAAATTTTATCCGGTGTGTTTGAAGGCAAGACAACCGGTACCTCCATTGGCATGCTGATTAATAACACCGATCAGAAATCCAAGGATTACAGCAACATCATGCACAGTTTCCGGCCGGGGCATGCAGATTACACCTATCACCATAAATACGGTAATCGTGATTATCGGGGCGGCGGTCGCTCTTCGGCCCGCACCACGGCCATGATTGTGGCGGCTGGCGGAATTGCTAAAAAGTATTTGCAGCACAAAGAGGGCATTGAGATTAATGGCTACCTGGCGCAAATGGGTGATATTGAAATCGAGCAGGTTGACCTTGAGGCCGCGCGCTCTAATGATTTTAATTGCGCCGACCCCGACAAAGTTTCGGCGATGGAAGACCTGATTACGCAACTGCGTCGCGAGGGCGACTCAGTGGGCGCCAAAATTACCGTACTCGCCAATAATATGCCGGTGGGGCTGGGAGAACCGGTATTTAATGAGCTCGACGCCGATCTTGCCAAAGCCATGATGAGCATCAATGCAGTTAAGGGCGTGGAAATCGGGGCCGGTTTTGAGTCCGTGCGTCAGCGTGGCTCACAGCACCGCGACCAGATGTATCCTGACGGGTTTGCCAGCAATAATGCCGGCGGCATTCTGGGCGGCATTTCCTCGGGGCAGGACCTGCTGGTGAGCATTGCCCTCAAACCAACTTCCAGTATTACGCAACCGGGCCATTCGATTGACGTCAATGGCGACCCAGTCGAGGTGGTCACCAAGGGGCGACACGACCCCTGTGTGGGTATTCGTGCGGTCCCGATTGCTGAGGCCATGGCGGCCATCGTGCTGATGGACCATTATCTGCGCCATCGCGCGCAGAATGTTGATGTTGAGGTGGCAACGCCGCAGCTGGCGGCCAATCGCAGCGACTCGTGAACTAAGATTGTCGCATAGCGCTAATTGATCGACCCTTGTTGAATTTCATTTTTCTGTCACAACTGGTTGGCTAGAATCCGGCCATGAAAACGATACTGTGGCTGCGCGAAGATCTGCGCCTGTACGATAACCTGGCGTTGAATCAGGCCGCGGCGGATGGTGAGGTAATACCGGTATTTTTTTACCCCGAGCACCTTGGCGGTGCCAGCTACTGGTGGCTGCACCACAGCCTCAGCCGACTCGCCGAGCAGTTCGCCGAGCATGGCGTCACACTGATTTTGCGCACCGGCGACCCGGCCAGGGTGGTGCTGAAATTATGCGAGGAAATTGGCAGCACCAAGGTGGTGTTTAACCGCGTTTACAGCAGCCGGGGTATGGCCCAGGGGCAGGCGGTTAAACAAGCCTTGCAGGGCGCTGACATAGAGTGCCAGTCTTTTAATAGTCAGCTGCTATTCGAGCCCGGTAAAATATTCAATAAGCAGGGCACGCCGTTTAAGGTGTTTACACCGTTTTGGAAGCATTGTTGCGCGCAACTACAGCCGCCCGCACCGCAGGCGTTTACAACGCTTAAGCCAGTCGGTGACCAACCGGATTCTGAGCAATTAAGCGATTGGGGTTTGCTGCCCACCAGGCCCAACTGGGCGCAAGGGCTGGCCGATACCTGGCAGCCCGGTGAAGCCGGTGCCCAGCAACGCTGGCAGGAATTTTTAAATGACCGGATTCAGGGCTATAAAGAGGGCCGCGATTTCCCAGAGCGCGAGCAAACTTCGTTATTGTCGCCGCATCTGACGTTTGGCGAGATCAGCCCACGTCAGCTTTGGCATGACACACAGGAAGCCATGGCCTCAGGATTGGTCGACGCCAGCAATGGCAATAAGTTTCTGGCGGAGATTGGCTGGCGGGAATTCAGCCGCTATCTACTGGTGCACTTCCCACAGATTGAAACCGAAGCCTTTAATCAGAAATTTGCAGATTTTCCATGGAAAAATAGCGCTAAGTTATTGAAAGCATGGCAGAAAGGTGAGACAGGTTACCCGATTGTTGACGCGGGAATGCGGGAGCTTTGGCATACCGGCTACATGCATAACCGGGTGCGCATGATTGTGGCGTCGTTCCTGACCAAGCACTGTCTGGTGCACTGGCAATCCGGTATGGACTGGTTCTGGGATACCCTGGTGGACGCCGATGTGGCCAATAACACCGCCAGCTGGCAATGGGTGGCGGGCTGTGGCGCCGATGCTGCGCCGTATTTCCGCATCTTTAACCCGATATTGCAGGGCGAAAAGCATGACAAGTTGGGGGTCTATGTGCGGCGCTGGGTGCCGGAATTGAAAAAGATGCCGAATAAAACCATTCACCAGCCATGGACTGCCGATGAAGAGACGCTGGCTGAGGCCGGCGTTAAGTTGGGCAAGGACTACCCACGGCCCATTGTTGACCACGCTGACGCCAGGGCCGAGGCGCTGGCGGCGTATCAGGCGATTAAGAGCAGCTCCTAGAACGCTCCGTCCGAAGCAAGCTCGGCGCGCCTGTGGCTTGAGATGCATCGCGCCGCCAAGTAGACTTACCTCATCTAACAAGCGTGGGCCTGGCCCCGTAACCCCAATCATTGGAGAGACTGTCTATGTCTGGTCAACGCGAGCAATTCAGATCCCGCCTTGGTTTTATATTAGCCGCCGCCGGTTCGGCCGTCGGCATCGGTAATCTGGTCGGCTTTCCGGTTAATGCCGCCAAGAGTGGCGGCGCAGCATTCCTGCTGGTGTACGCCGCCTTTGTGCTGTTTATTTGTTTGCCGGTAATGATCGCCGAAATGTCGCTTGGTCGTCATACCCAGCGTAATCCGCTCGGAGCGTATAACTCGGTCTCCCACAACAGTGGCGTCTGGCGTATTGGCGGCTGGCTGGCCATCATCACGCCATTTATGATTGCGGTGTTTTATCAGGTACTCACGGTCTGGTTGCTGGCGTATTTTATCGGCGCGCTAAGCGGTAATTTGGATGCCATGGCGCAACCGCAATATTTCGGTGAATTTATTAACAGTAACACCGTGTTTGTGTATCTGGTGGTGCTAACCATACTGATTGGCTTCATCTTAAATTCCGGGGTGCAGAAGGGAATTGAGCGATTGGCCAAGGTGCTGATGCCGACTCTGTTTGTCATGTTGTTATTGCTCACCGCCTTTGTGCTAACCCTGCCTAACGCGCTGATTGGGGTGAAATACTATCTGGTGCCGGATTTGGCCAAGATATCGCCCGAGGTGATTTCCAATGCATTGGCGCAGGCGTTTTTCTCGCTGTCACTCGGGATGGGCATTTTGATCACTTACGGGTCGTATGTGTCCAAGCGCGAGAGCATTAGCGGTGGGGCGAAAATGGTGGCCTTGGTAGACACATCCGTGGCGTTCTTCGCAGGCTTGTTGATTCTGCCGGCGATTTTTGTCTTTAATCCGGCCACCGATACCGGTGAGTTAACGACTTCTTCGGTGTCCCTGGTGTTCACCTTCCTGCCCAAAATCTTCCTGTCACTACAGGATGTGTTTGGTTATACGGGCGCAAACCTGTTCGCCAGCGCGTTCTTTTTGCTGGTGTTCTTCGCGGCACTGACCTCTCAGGTATCCATTTTGCAGGTACCCATTTCTGCTTTTCAGGACGAGTTAGGTTATAGCCGCCTGAAGAGCGTGTGGTCGCTGGGGGCCTGCGCCGCTCTGCTAGTCATCGCCTGCACGGTCTCCTTCGGTATGGTGGCATTTTTCACTAATTTTATTAGCTACGGCGGGGCCGACAAGTCGTTTTTTGATGTGGTGATTGATGTGTTTTACGACACCATACTGCCACTCAATGGCTTTATCGTGTGTCTGTTCGTGATGTACCGTTGGAAGACCGCAAACTGGAATCAGGAGCTTACTGAAGGGGACGCTGCCTTTGTTGGTTCATGGACTCAGAAGTATGTGAACTTTTCAGTTAAAACGTTTATCCCGGTGGTGCTGTTTCTGGTGTTCATCAACACTGTCTGCATTAAGTTTTTCGGCTTCAGCCTGACTGATTACCTTTAAGCACTCGCTGCTGCTCGCGCTTCCAGTCACGCTCTTTGATGCTGGCGCGCTTGTCGTGCTGTTTTTTACCCTTGGCTAAGCCGATTTTGAGCTTGGCGCGGCCGCGCACCCAATACAGCGACAGCGGTGCCAGCGTGTAACCGGCCCGTTCCACCTGGCCAATCAGGCGGTTTATCTCATAGCGCTTCATTAACAACTTACGGCTGCGCACCGGGTCAGCGGTCACATGGGTTGAGGCCGAGGTGAGCGGTGAAATGTGTGCGCCATACAAATACAGTTCGCCGTTTTTAATAATTACATAGCTCTCTTTGAGTTGTACCCGCCCGGCGCGCATGCTTTTTACTTCCCAACCTTCCAGCGCCAGCCCCGCCTCGAACTCTTCTTCAATGAAGTAATCAAAGCGCGCTTTTTTATTGCTGGCGATGGTGTTCGCCGCGGGTTTCTTGTGCTTGGCCATGCCTGTGTGCGGGTTATACTTGTGGTAGCAATGATGAGCCGTGATCGCCAGAGCTGTCTGCTCGCAGGCATCATACGCCCGTCTTGCAGAAATTCAACATGAACCCGTGAGCACAACAACGCAAAACTCCAATCCTGCAGCAACCCGTATTGCCTGGGGTTCGCGATGGTCGTTTCTATTGGCGGCGGCTGGCGCCTCTACCGGGCTGGGTAATATCTGGAAATTTCCCTATGAGGCCGGGTTGCACGGCGGTGGCACCTTTATTCTGGTGTATCTTCCCTGCGCTTTGCTGGTGGCCTTTCCGCTGATGATGGCGGAGACGCTGGTGGGCCGTTATGGCGGCAGCGACCCGGTTAACTCGTTGCGCCGAATTGCGCGCGAAGAACGGCTTTCAAGTTTATGGCAGAGTATCGGTTGGCTGGGTTTGCTGACCGGCTTTCTAATCTTCACCTTTTACAGTGTGGTGGCCAGCTGGACGCTGTACTACATCATGAATTCGGCACTTGGCAGCTTCGTAGGGGTGCCGGCGGAGATCGTGCAGCACTCCTTCGGCGCATTACTGCGCAACACCGATCAAATGCTGTTATGGCATACCATCTTTGTGTTGATGGTGGTGGTGGTACTCACGCGTGGGCTGAACAAAGGCCTGGAACGCGCCATGCGCATGTTAACGCCTTGCTTCCTGGGTTTAATTATCTGGTTATGTCTGTATGCCAGCAGGATTGGTGACTTCGATGCCGCGCTGGCGTTTTTGATGCACTATGACCTATCGGCGATCACTGCGGAACTCATCGTCAGCGCACTAACCCAGGCCCTGTTTTCACTCAGCCTTGGTATGGGCGCAATGGTGATGTTTGGTGCGTATATGCGCGACCAACGCTCGATCGCCTCGACCACCGCCTGGGTCATGTTGTTTGATACGGCTGTGGCGCTGATTATGGCGCTGATGATTTTCTCAATCGTGTTTGCCTTTGGTATGCGACCCGATGCCGGGCCTGGCTTAATTTTCTCCACACTGCCGGTGGCCTTTGCTCAGATGACCGAGAGCTCGGCGTTGTGGAGCACCTCGTTTTTTGTGCTATTGCTGTCGGCGACCCTTACCTCGGCATTTGCGCTGTTGGAGCCGATAATTGCGTGGATGACTAACTCCTGGCGCATTTCGCGGCGGCTGGCGGCGTGGTTAGTGGGCGCGCTGGCCTGGGTCGGTGGATTATTGTCACTGTATTCCTTCAGCGGGCTGAAATTCAGTTTCTATTATTTCGGTATCGAGCGGCATCATGGGTTTTTCGACCTGTTAAATATAATTGCGATTCACTTGTTCATGCCCTTGGGTGCGCTGTTACTGGCGGTGTTTGTAACCTGGCGTGTGCATCGGGCTGAGACCAAAACACTGCTCTCGATGCGCCTTAACATTGGTTATCGCTTGTGGCGGTTTTGTTGCAAGATTGTGGCGCCTCTGGCATTGAGCGCTGTTATCATTCTGGTTCTGTTTTTTCCGGCCTAAGTCGCTCCGTAGTATGAACGTTGTCCGCTCTGCACTATTACCCTATAGCGCCTCAGATATGTATCGGGTAGTGGCGGATATTGAATCCTACCCGCAATTTATTAAGTTCTGCACTGGCGCGGACATTATCTCGCGTGATGGTGACATTACAGTCGCTAAAGTGCACATCGAGTATTCCAAGCTGAACATTCAGTTCACTACGCGCAACCAGAACTTTCCGGGTCGATTAATCAAAATGGAGAAAGTAGACGGTCCATTCATTGTCTTGCAGGGCGAGTGGCGGTTTGATGCCCTGACGGACTCCGCCTGCAAGGTCAGCGTAGAAATGAATTTTGATTTCGATAACAACGTGGCAAATACGGTGTTGGGACCCGTGTTTAAAAAAACCATCGCCATGCAGTTACAGGCGTTTCAAAATCGCGCTGAGCAGCTTTATGCCGGGCAGGGCAGTGAGGCTGAGAATGCATAATATTGATGTGTCGGTGGTCTACGCAGAGCGCGAACAACAGTGGCTTAAGGAATTGGTAGTCGCGCGTGGCACCAGCGCCATGGAATTGGTGCAACAGTCCAAGCTGTTAGAGGAAGTTGAAGCCCTGCAGGGTCAGGCGCCAGAGGAGCTATCGCTGGGCGTGTTCTCGCAAAAGGTCGAGCATGATTATCTGCTGCTTGAGGGCGACCGCGTGGAAATCTATCGTCCGCTTCAGGCTGACCCCAAGGAAGTTCGCCGACAGCTGGCGTTGATTGGAAAAACCATGGGCAAAGCCAGCGCCAAGAAACAGGGTGGCGCCGCCAGCTAATTGGCCAGTTGAGTTGCCGGCCAGGGCCTTGGCTGCCGGGGACTAGTCTTTATCGCGTTTAAACAGCCCCATGCGGTTTAGGAATCCTTTCTCACGCTGAGTGGGTTCGGTAATCACCGTGCCGCCATGTTGTTTGTCTTCGGTGCTGGGTTCCAGGTTCTGTACGTTGGAAAGATCAACATCGCCACTCAATTGGACTAAATTGTCGCCATCGAACAGTGCCGTCACCAGGCGTTTGGTGACTTCATCTTTCTGCTGGTCGGTATTGGAGTAATAGTAATCCCAGCGTGACTGATTAAACGGGTCGATCACCATCGGTGTGCCCAAAATAAACAGCACTTCCTGTTTGCTCATGCCGTAGCGGATCTCGCGCAGGTCGCTGTTGTTGATGATGTTCCCCTGTTGAATATCGGGCTGGTAGGGCTTGATGCAGGCGCTTAAGAACACGCTGCATAGGGCGGCAAAAAAGAAAGATTTAAAGGTCATATCAGGTGTCTTGAAGTTCCAGCAAAACCGCGATCTCATCGCAGTTATGAAATTTATAGCAGTTTACACAAATACCCCATATTTTTTCAGGGAAAATGTCTTTGCTGACGGTATGAAAGCCAAACTTATGAAAAAATTCAGGCACATAGGTCAAGGCCATCAATCGACCGACCCCGCGCTGGCGGGCGATGTCGATTAAGGCATTGAGTAGCACGCTACCCTGACCATTTCGTTTCAATCCGGGCGCGACCATCAGGCTTCTGATCTCAGCCAGTTCATCGGTGAAATGCTCCAGCGAACCGCAGCCGACAATATCACCACCCACCTCCAATACCCTGAAGTGCGACAGATTGGTAATAATTTCAGCTTCGCGGCGCGGCAATAGGTCGCCCATGGCGGCGTAATGATCGAGTAATTTTCGAATACCGGCCACATCATCGGGCTGCGCTGCGCGTTCAATAAGCGCATGGGCGGGTTGGTTGGGCATGGGCAAGTCTGCCGGTGGTTTATTCGGTGTTGCCGGCCTGAGCCAGCATTTCTTCTGCGTGTGCCCGGGTTCGATCAGTAATCTGGCTGCCCCCTAACATTCGGGCGATTTCGGCAATGCGTAGGTCTTCGCCCAGCTCGATTAAGGTTGAGTGGGTGTCCTTCTGATCCGAAATTTTATCGACAAATAAATGTTGTTGCCCCTTGGCCGCAACCTGCGGTAAATGGGTAATGCAGATAACCTGTGCGTTGCTGCCCAGGTCGCGCAGCCGCTGACCGATGATGGCGGCGATCTTGCCGCCCACGCCCACATCAACTTCATCAAACACCAGCGTCGGAGTGGCGGATTTTTTGCTGGTGATTACCTGAATCGCCAGACTGATGCGCGACAATTCGCCGCCTGAAGCGGTTTTTTGTAAGGGCTTGAGCGGTACGCCATGATTGGTGCTGACCAGATAATCAATCTGATCCAAACCATTTTCAGAAACGTGTAATTGGTCATCTATGATGGGCTCTACCTGAATATCCAGCTTGCCGCCGCGCATGCCTAAATCCTGCATCTGTTCACTGATCAGTGCAGAAAGCTGGGCTGCTGTTTCCTGGCGCTGTGCCGAAACTGCGCTGGCCACTTTGTGGTATTGCTCTGACAGAGTTTCCAGTTCTTTGCTGAGCTTGGCCGGGGTCTGGTCTTCGCCAGACAGGCGTTGGTATTCGGCCTGCAGCGCCTGATGCCGTTCCGGTAATTGGTTTTCGTTGCAACGGTGTTTGCGAGCCAGGTTGATCAGGGTGTCGCGGCGCGCCTCGACTTCGGCCAGCCGCTCGGGGTCAAGTTCCACGTGGCTGAGCGCGCCGGTCAGGGCGGTGCGCGCTTCATCAACGTGCGCCAGTGCTGAATTCAGCAACTCCACCGCCGGAGCGAGATTCACGTCGACCTCCGCCAGGCCCTCTAACTCATTGACTGCTCTGCCAAGCTCCTCGCTGACATTGCTGCTGTCTTTTTCATACAGTGCATCGACTGTAGCCTGAATGCCGCTGATCAATTCCTGAGCATTGCTGAGGCGGGCGTGCTCCTGCTCCAACTGCTCAAATTCGCCCTCGCTAATAGCGGTTTCGTCCAGTTCGTTCAGCTGAAAGGACAAAAGCTCCAGGCGGTCTGCGTTGTCGTGGTGAGACTGGCTGGCGCTGGCCAATTCGCGGCGCAAGCGCAGAATCTGGGCAGCCAACTTGGCCATCACACTTAACTGATCATGGTGGCCGGCAAACTGGTCAATAATCTGTCGCTGGGTGGCTAGCCTCAATAAAGACTGATGCTCATGTTGACCATGCAAATCGACCAGCAGCAGTCCCAGCTCACGCAGGCTGCTGAGTGTGGCAGGCTGGTCATTGATATAGCACTTGGTGGGTTTATTACGCCGCACTATGCGTCGGATCAGGCAAAAGGCAGCGCTGTCTTCTTCTCCCAACAGGTCTTTTAATTCAAGCCACTGCCGAACATCTGGCAGAGACTGAATGTCAAACAGCGCAGAGATCTCGCATTGCTCTTCGTCGTGGCGGATCAAATTTGCCTCGGCGCGCGAACCCAGCAATAGATCAAGCGCGTCCAGCACAATTGATTTGCCGGCGCCGGTTTCACCGGTTACCACAGTCAGGCCATCACCAATCTCCACCTCCAGGTGTTTGATGATGGCAAAGTTCCGTATTGTCAGTTCTCTTAGAGCCATACTCGTTTATGCAGTTCTTTGTGGCTTAGCGCTCGCTACCCCAACCCAGTTTGGCGCGCAACATGGAGAAGTAATTATAGTTGTCTGTGTGTGCCAATCGCACCGAGTGTTCAGAGCGCACCACGGTGACTACTTCGTCGCCATGCAGATTAAAACCAATCAGGCCATCCGCAGAAACATGAGCGCAATCGGCTGTGCGATTATGGATGGTCAAGGTGACGGTGGCGTCACCCGGCAACGTAATTGGCCGATTGGAAAGCGTGTGTGGTGATACCGGCACCATAGAAATAACGTCGATGCCCGGATGCATAATTGCACCCCCGGCCGATAATGCATAAGCAGTTGAGCCGGTCGGGGTGGCCAGAATCACACCGTCGGAGCGCGCCGAGGTAACGAATTGATCGTTTACGTGGGCCTGCCAGTGAATCAGTTTTTCCAGTGCGTGTTTGCCGATGACCACATCATTCAAGGCCGTTTGTTGATACAGGATTTCGCCATCACGACTGACCACCACATCCAGCATCATACGATTTTCAATCGTGTAATTACCAGCCAGAATCTGATCGACCTCGCTGAGCATTTCAGTTTGTGCGATATCGGTTAAAAAACCCAAGCGCCCCTGATTGACGCCAACCACCGGAATCTCAGATTGCGCCATGCGTCGTGCCACATGCAGCAGGGTGCCATCGCCGCCGATCACAATGGCCAGGTCAATGTCCTGATGCAGATCATCCGGCAACTTCTCCTGTGGCAAATCACGCGTAATCTCGGCCGCCGTGGTGGCACCGAGTTTTACTTTAATCTGTTGTTTTTCCAGGTGCTCCGTAAGTGTCTTCAGCGGTTGTTCCACGCTGGCATCACGGTATTTCCCGAATACGCCAATAGTTTTAAACATTCAGGGATTGCTTTATCATTCCAAGTCGACCATTGTGGAGACACAGGGCGATTTTGTCCAGTTGCAAAATCGTCGAACAAACCCATTTAAGTTATTGATGAATCTCGATAATCGCGCCGAAAATGTGCTGAAAAATCTGGTTGAGACCTATATCGAACAGGGTCAACCGGTGGGCTCGCGCACGCTGTCAAAACTGCCTGCCTTGGGGGTTAGTTCAGCCACGGTGCGCAATGTCATGTCGGATTTGGAAGAATTGGGCTTTATTACAGCGCCGCACACCTCCGCCGGGCGGATTCCGACGGCCCTGGGGTATCGCTTATTTGTAGACAGCATGGTCCGCTCCTCGACGCTGACCACTGGTTCAGTACGGGAGCTGGCGCGCAAGTTTGATGATGAAACCGACCCCGAAACCCTGTTGGCGCACGCCTCGGATGTGCTGGCCGAGCTAACGCATTTTGCGGGCGTGGTGGTGCTGCCCAATCAGTCGGTTACACGCTTTCGCCAAATCGAATTTATGCCTTTGTCGAAATCGCGCTTGCTGGCTATCTTGATTACCGAAGACGGGCGAGTACAAAACCGGGTGTTGCCGGTCTCTCAGGAATTCGCCGAAGCGGAATTGACCGAAGCAGCTAACTTTTTCAATCGCCGCTACGTGGGCAGCACGCTGGACGATGTGCGCCGACAATTAATCGCGGATATGCAAAACGATAACGATGAAATGCATCGTCTGAATCAGGCCGCCATGTTGGCGGCCAGTCGCGTCATTACAGAGGAAGAAAGCGGCGGTGGCGGCGATGTGGTGTTGAGCGGTGAACAACAGCTTTTGGAAGTGCCCGATCTGTGTCAAATCGAAACCCTGCAAAAACTGTTTGATGCCTTTAAGACTAAACGGGATTTGTTGAATCTGCTGGACCGCAGCATGAAGGCCGAGGGCATCAGCGTGTTCATCGGTGAGGAGTCCGGCTTCAGTGCCCTGGGCGAGTGCAGTGTCATTGCCAGCCCCTATGAAGTGGAGGGCAAAATTATCGGCACCTTGGGGGTGATCGGTCCGACCCGCATGGCTTACGATGAAGTCATCTCGGTGGTCGATATTACGGCCAAACTGTTAAGTAATTCGCTGAGTAATTCACAGCGAACCTGAATCGTCGCACGCCGCACACAATCAGTCGCGCAACGTACATATAATGGCGACTGGCGACACGTAGAATACTGCCCATGAGTGAAGACACAAAACAACTGCAGCAGGTCGAGGCAATCGTGCAGCAAATGCACGGGCGTAAAGGTGCCTTATTGCCCATCCTGCATGCCATCAAAGATGCGCTTGGCTGTGTGCCGCCGGCGGCCGTACCCATTATTGCCAAGGGTTTAAATTTGTCGCGTGCAGAAGTGCATGGGGTAATCAGTTTTTATCATGATTTTAAAACTGAACCGGGTGGCGAGAATTTGGTGCAGCTATGCCGCGCAGAAGCCTGTCAGGCAATGGGAGCTCGCGAGTTGGAAACGCACGTGGAGTCTTCGCTGGGAATCGGCATTGGTGAAACTACCGCCGATGGAAAAATAAGTCTGGAGCCGGTGTATTGCCTGGGCAATTGTGCCTGTTCGCCGTCGGTTGCGATCAATCAAAAAGTTTACGCCCGGGTTGACGCTGCACGCTTTGACGAATTGATCGCCGAGCTGGGGCGGGCAGCGTCATGACTAAAGTATTTATTCCACAAGATATGGTGGCCGTGGCCTGCGGTGCCGATGAGCTGGCTGCACAGGTGCAGCAGCAAGCCAATGAAAGCGGTGTAGAGATTACCTTGGTGCGTAACGGCTCGCGAGGCCTGTTATGGCTGGAGCCATTGGTGGAAGTAGAGCAGGGCGATCAGCGCGTGTCGTTGGGGCAGGTGGATGCCGACGATGTTTCGAGCCTGATTAGGGCGATCGCCGATGGTGATCTAAGCCAGCATCCCAAGTTTCTTGGTGACATCGAACAACATGATTATTTTAAATGCCAGCAACGGTTGACGTTTAAACGCGCTGGGCTGGCCGACCCCGTGTGTCTTGAATCGTATCGTGCCAACGGTGGCTATGCGGGGCTGACCAGGGCCCTGGCCATGAGCCCACAGGAAATTGTTGACGAAGTTAAAGAATCGGGGCTGCGCGGTCGCGGTGGAGCGGCTTTCCCGACCGGTATCAAATGGCAAACTGTGTTGGATACGGCAGGTGAGCAGAAATACATTACCTGCAATGCCGACGAAGGCGACTCGGGTACCTTTGCCGACCGGCTGCTGATGGAAGCTGACCCCTATCAGCTGATTGAGGGTATGACGATTGCCGGTGTTGCGGTTGGCGCAACCGAAGGTTTTATTTATTTGCGCTCGGAGTATCCGTTGGCGCATCGTTTGTTAGACATCGCCATCGAGCGTGCACAGAACCAGGGCTGGCTGGGCAAGGATATTCAGGGCAGCGGCCATGATTTTCAATTGGAAGTGCGGCTCGGTGCGGGTGCCTATATCTGCGGTGAAGAAACCTCCATGCTTGAGAGTCTGGAAGGCAAGCGCGGCATGGTTCGTTCCAAGCCACCGCTACCTGCCATTGAGGGTTTTTTAGCCAGCCCAACGGTGGTCAATAACGTGTTAACGCTGGCCGCCGTGACCACGGTGCTGGCGGAAGGCGCCGAGCATTATCAGAATTTTGGTATGGGTCGGTCGCGCGGCACCATGCCCATGCAGCTGGCTGGCAACATCAAGCATGGTGGTCTGGTCGAATTGGCCTTCGGCATGAGTCTGCGGGAATTGGTCGACAATATTGGCGGCGGTACCGCCAGCGGCCGACCTGTGCGGGCGATTCAGGTGGGGGGGCCGCTGGGCGCGTATTTACCCGAATCCCAATGGGATACACCGCTCGACTATGAGAGTTTTGCAGCCATTCAGGCGATGCTGGGCCACGGCGGCGTGGTGGTGTTTGATGACAGCGTCGACATGAGTTTGCAAGCCCGTTTTGCAATGGAGTTTTGCGCCGAAGAATCCTGTGGTAAATGCACACCATGTCGCATTGGCTCGGTACGTGGCGTTGAAGTAATTGATCGTATTCGCAGTGGCACAGAACGTGCCAACAACCTAAGCTTATTACACGACTTATGCGATACCATGGAGTATGGTTCGCTGTGTGCAATGGGTGGCATGACACCGTTTCCGGTGCGCAGCGCGGTAAGCCACTTTCCTGAAGATTTCGGCGCTGAAAATTTAGCTGCCGGGGAACAGCAGGTTAAGAGCAGCGCAGAAGAGGTAACACACTAATGAATTTTTATGTTCCGCAAATTGATCTGGGCACACCCCCGGTCAGCACTGACCAGGAATTAATTACTCTGACCATCGACGGCACTGCCGTTGCCGTGCCCAAGGGCACCTCGGTCATGCGCGCGGCTGCCACCATCGGCACCAAAATACCCAAGCTGTGTGCCACCGACTCCTTAAAGTCGTTCGGCTCCTGCCGTATCTGCGTGGTGGAAATCGAAGGCCGTAAAGGCTACCCGGCGTCCTGCACTACACCAGCTGAAGCCGGCATGGTGGTGCACACTCAAAACGGCAAGTTGGCCGACCTGCGCCGCAATGTGATGGAGTTATATATTTCCGACCATCCACTGGATTGCCTGACCTGCCCAACCAATGGTGACTGCGAGTTGCAGGACACCGCCGGTCAGGTAGGCCTGCGCGCTGTCCGGTATGGCTACGAGGGTGCCAATCATCTGGACGAGGTTAAAGACGAGTCTAACCCCTATTTCACCTTTGACCCATCTAAATGCATTGTCTGTTCACGCTGTGTGCGTGCCTGCGAAGAAACTCAGGGCACCTACGCGCTGACCATTGATGGGCGCGGCTTTGCCTCCAAGGTGGCGGCCGGTCAGGATCAATCGTTCATGGACTCTGATTGTGTCTCCTGCGGCGCCTGTGTGGACGCATGCCCGACTGCAACCTTGAGTGAAAACAGCATTATTGAGAAGGGCATTCCCGAGCACAGTGTGATTACAACCTGCGCCTATTGTGGTGTGGGCTGTGGATTCAAGGCTGAGTTGCGCGGTAATGAGGTAGTGCGCATGACACCGTGGAAAGACGGCGCCGCCAACGAAGGCCACGCCTGCGTGAAAGGGCGGTTTGCATTTGGTTATGCCACGCATCAGGACCGCATTACCAAGCCCATGATTCGCGACAGCATTGATGAGCCCTGGCAGGAAGTATCCTGGGATGAGGCGGTTAACTTTGCGGCCAAAAAGCTGCGCGGGATTCAGGAAAAATACGGCCGCAAGAGCATCGGCGCAATTTCATCATCACGCTGTACCAACGAAGAAGTGTGGGTGGTGCAGAAACTGGTTCGCACCGCGTTTGGAAACAACAATATCGATACCTGCGCGCGCGTTTGCCACTCACCGACCGGTTATGGCCTGAAGGTCACATTGGGTGAGTCAGCCGGTACCCAAACCTTTAAGTCGGTAGAGAAAGCCGACGTGATCATTGTAATGGGTGCCAACCCCACCGATGCCCACCCGGTATTTGCGTCGCGCATGAAACGACGCCTGCGTGAAGGCGCCAGGTTGGTGGTGATTGACCCGCGTGAAATTGAATTGGTTAACGCTCCGCACGTTAAGGCCGACTACCACCTGCCGGTTCGCCCGGGTGCCAATGTTGCGGTAATTAATTCGCTGGCGCATGTCATCGTCACCGAGGGCTTGAACGATCAGAGCTTTGTCGACGCGCGTTGTGAAAAAGAAGCCTTTGAAAAGTGGTTAGATTTCATCAAACAAGATGAGAATTCGCCGGAGAACACCGAGCAGCACACCGGCATCCCGGCGCAGGATGTACGCGCGGCGGCGCGCCTGTACGCCGAGGCGGACAACGGCGCAATCTACTATGGCCTGGGTGTGACCGAACACAGCCAGGGTTCAACCACCGTAATGGGGATTGCCAACCTGGCCATGCTGACCGGTAATATCGGTCGCGAAGGCGTGGGTGTAAACCCGCTGCGTGGCCAGAACAATGTGCAGGGCTCCTGCGATATGGGCTCGTTTCCTCATGAGTTGCCTGGCTACCGGCCAATTGGCAATGACGCCGTGCGCGCATCTTTCGAGCAGGCCTGGGGTGTTGAGTTAGACGCAGAACCGGGCTTTCGTATCCCCAATATGTTTGACGCAGCATTGGATGGCAGCTATCGCGGCCTGTATTGCCAGGGCGAAGACATTGCACAATCAGACCCGAACACCAAACATGTTGAAGCCGCACTATCGAGCCTTGAGTGCCTGATTGTGCAGGACTTGTTTCTTAATGAGACCGCGAAATTTGCCCATGTGTTTTTCCCGGGTGCATCGTTCCTCGAGAAAACCGGCACCTTTACCAATGCCGAGCGCCGTATCTCGTTGGTGCGTAAAGCCATTCCATCCAAAAGCGGATACGCGGAATGGGAGGCGACTCAGGCGCTGGCCAATGCGCTGGGCTGCAACTGGAACTATGAAAAAGCCGCCGACATCATGGCCGAGATTGCCGAGTTAACGCCGACCTTTACCGGCGTCACTTATGAAAAGATCGAGCGTGAGGGCAGCCTGCAATGGCCCTGCAATGACGAAGCCGAGCTGGGCACGCCAATTATGCACGTGGAAGAATTTGTGCGCGGCAAGGGCTACTTCGAGGTTACTGAATACGTGCCGACCACGGAACGGGCTAATCGACGCTTCCCGCTGTTGCTCACCACCGGCCGGATTCTGTCGCAGTATAACGTGGGCGCACAAACTCGGCGTACTGAAAACTCGACCTGGCACCCCGAAGACATTTTGGAGCTTCATCCGCAAGACGCGGAAGATCGCGGCATTGAAAACGGTGATTGGGTTGGCATTCAAAGCCGCATCGGCGAGACCGTGTTGCATGCCAAAATAACCACCCGGGTCAAGCCGGGCGTGGTTTACACAACTTTTCATCACCCGGTTTCAGGCGCCAATGTAATCACCACCGAGAATTCAGACTGGGCGACGTCCTGCCCTGAGTACAAGGTCACCGCGGTACAACTATCCAAGGTATCGGAACCATCGGCGTGGCAGCAGCGGCAGCAACAATTTGATCGCAAACAAAAAGAGTTGCTGAGCCAAGCGCATCAGCAATGAGTGATCAGCCGGGCCGCACGGTCCGCAAGTTGCAGCGTACTCTGTGGCAGCAGGGCCACAGCGATAGCAGCGACGATGTCGTTGCTGAAGAAGTCGCAGTCGCAGTGATGTATAACTGTATTTCGCATGTGGTGATGATGGCCACGCCAGCCGATCTGGAAGATTTTGCGGTTGGCTTCAGCCTCACCGAGGGTATCGTGCCTGGTGTTGACGACATTCTCGATATTGAAGTTACCGAAGACCCGCGCGGTCTGGTGTTGTCCATTATGATCCCGGAACAATCGTTTGCTGCGCTTAAAGACCAGCGGCGCAATATGACGGGTCGTACGGGCTGTGGCTTGTGCGGTGCGGAGACGCTGGAGCAAGCAATCAGAGCCCCCAAAGTGGTGGGCAACGAGCAGCGTTTTAGTCATACGGCAGTGCAGACAGCCATTGCGGCCTTCGCGCCCACCCAAAAACTCATGCTGGAAACCGGTGCTGTGCATGGCGCGGCCTGGTGTGATGCACAGGGCAATATCGTTCTCACACGCGAAGATGTGGGGCGCCACAACGCCCTGGATAAACTGATTGGTGCGTTACAGCGAGAAAAGATCAGCAATAGTGGTTTTGTGCTGGTTACCAGCCGCGCCAGTTATGAAATGGTCACCAAGGTGGCGCGTGCCGGTATTGAGCTTATGGTGGCGGTCTCTGCACCCACCGCATTGGCCATCGACATGGCCGCAGACAGTGGCGTGGCGCTGGTTGGCTTTGGCCGCACCGGCCGACACTCCATCTATCACGGTGTTGAGCGCTTTAGCGATTAGCCGGCGGGATGTCTTTGCGGGCGAGGCAAAATTCAGCTAATTCTTGTGAACTAAAAGGCGTGTTTACGCGCTCTATGCTGGCGGGGTGCTGGGTCAGGCTGACGCCGGCGCGATGTTCGGTGGCGGGGCGGATGGGCCGCGGTACAAACCCGCCCCCACAATTGGGGCACACATTGTGCAAACGGTGCTCGACGCATTGTTCGCAGAACGTGCACTCATAGCTGCATATCCAGGCGGCGGCGGAATCTGCCGGCAGATCTACATCGCACAGCTCACAGTTTGGTTTGAGCTGCAGCACTAGCCTTGATTAGACTGTGTTCTTTCCTTGGCGACGTTTTCAATGGTGCTGCGCAGGTTATTGTCTTGTTGCAACAACTGCCTAAAGTCCTGCTTGCTCAGGGTTAGCAGCTCACAAAACCCTTCCGCCTTAACTGATGCCATTCTGGGCTGGTCGGTTAACAAGGCCATTTCCCCAAAGAAATCACCACTGCCCAACATCACATCGCCGTCGCCCAACTGCACGCGCACCGCGCCCGAAGAAATAAAATACATGGCGTCAGGCGGGCCGCCTTGCTCAAATATTGTCTCGCCTGGTAAGGCCAGGCGTGGTTTCAGTAACTTGGCGATGGCTTGCTGGCTGTCCGCTTGCAAGCCCGAAAAGAACGGCATTTTGGCGATCAGTACATCGGCTTCCAGCCCCAGATCCAGCGTCAGGTTTTGCTGTAGATCGGTGTAGCGCTCGGCCATTTGTTCGAGCAATTTGCTGGTCACCTCTTTGCCGATCAGCGAATTCGACTGCATTTCTTTATAGTGACGATATTCCAATCGCATCGCAGTTTGTTGCAACATTCTGCGCTCCAGAGCCTCGGCGTATTCCGGGTAACAGGCACGCAGGCCAGCCAGTGCCCGCTCGGTCTCGATGTCGCGTTGTTCCAGTAGAGCCGCCACCTCAGCGCAGGCGTCTTCGCCAATAATATTTTGTACTTGAGCAAGGCCTTTTTGTCTTAGCTCGTGCAGCGCGGTGCATTCCGCCTCGAGTATCTGAAACCGCGTCGCCAGCCGTTTGGCCAAGAAGCGTGGCAAGCCGAAATAACGCTGCACCAAAATCGCCAGCTTGGTTTGCCAATGATAGTCGAGCTTATCTTTGTAGGTCGCGACATAGGCATCCACGCCACCATGCCTGAGGCTGTCACTGATATCGGCGCTTTGACCAAACAGGTTGCGTGCGATTTCAGGCGAGATTTCGCCTTCGTCCAACATCTTGTGGTAGGCCTTGTTTTCACTCATGGTGATCATGCGCAGCCCAATTAGCCGCCAGTCTTCAGCAGTGATATCGCTCGATGTCAGTCCAGCACCACCTTCGCGAGCCAGAGTTTCAAAGGGTTTTACCACGCTGTCGGTTTGCTGCTCGCCGATATGCATGGCGCGGGCGCTGGAGCGCACTCGTTCGCTAACACTGCGCATGGTGGTTTGAAATGCGCGGTCGCGCACTGCCTCGTCGGTGGGGCTGAGTTTGCCGAGACCAAAGGCGCGCATAACCAGATGCACCGTGGTGGCATTGACGGCCAGAGTAAACAGCACATAGCCGGTTACCATAATGCCGATAAATTGTTGTACTTCAGCAGGGAAGTTGTCGTTCTCCATCACCGCCAGCGCCAAGGCCAGAGACACGGCGCCGCGCAAGCCACCCCAGAACATAACCGCACGATATCCTTTGCTCACTTCTGCGGCCAGGCCCAGGCGCCCCATCACCGGTACCAAACCAAAAATTACCACAAAGCGCGCGCTGAAGCCGGCCGTCAGCAAAATGCCGAGCCAGGTCAGATGCTGCGCTGTCATACTGGCCAGAATGGAGGGTACCTTTAAACCAACCAGAATAAAGATAACCGAGTTGGCAATAAAGCCCAATTGCTCCCACACTTCTTCAAGTCCATGCCAGGCGCTGGGGGTTATTATGCTGCGCCCGCGCGAGCCGAGCACCAGTGCCGCGGTGACCACAGCCATAACGCCGGACACATGCAAAGAGTGTTCGGCGATAATAAAGGCCAGGTAGGCCAGAGACATCGTCAAGCTGATTTTCGGTAAATTTGATTCGCCCAGATGCGGCAGCATAAAGCAGCACAGGCGTGCGGTCAGGTAACCGATAAAGATGCCGCCGAAAAACACTTTAGCGAACGAGAACAGTCCGGACAGCAGGGTAGGATCAGATTGGCCAAGAATCATGGCTGAAAGAATGGTGAACACCACGATGGCGGTGGCGTCGTTAAACAGGCTTTCGCCCTCTACCAAAATGGCTAGCCGCTGCGGCGCACCCAGATCTTTGAAGATCGCGACCACCGCTACCGGGTCTGTGGCCGACACAATCGCGCCCAACAGCAGGCAGATGATCAGCGCTGCACCGGTGACTGACGCCATGGTGAAGCCAATCACTGCGGTAGAGATCAACAAGCCGACAATCGCCAACATCAAAATGGGCGAAATATCATCAAACAGGCGGCGCACATCGATTGCCAGTGCTGATTCGAATACCAGCGCTGGCAGAAACACAAAGAACACCGCTTCTGAGGTGATCTCAAGTGAGAACAAAGCCTCAACAAACTCGTGCAAAAATCCCAGCCAGGGCGCGTGCAGAACGAGCTCGGCGATAAGGCCCAGGAGAATACCCATGGCGGCCAGCATGACCGTGTAGGGAATCTTCAGGCGGCTGGCCAGCGGCACCATTAATACAGCCAGCGCCAACAGACCACTGATTCCCAATACCATCAACAGCGTGGTGTGCTCGATTGGTTGCGAGGCGGCTTGCAGTGCGTTGTTGGCTTGTTGAGCGGTGTTTTCCATAAGCTGTTTTATTTTTATTTGACTTTAGTATAGCAACTTGCGCAGTGCTTAGCTTTTTTAGCTTAATCAATCATGTGTTAGGTCTTGCATAGTCATGTTGTTCACCCTATTCGGGCGCCTCCGAGGCGGGCTGCGGAGTTTGTTTTTCCTTCAGAATGTCATAGTATTTTCTGGCATTGGTATTACCCTTTTCAGCTGCCAGGCGATACCACTCCAAGGCCTTGCTGTCGCTCTTAATCACGCCCAAGCCGAGTTCGTGCATGATGCCGAGGTTTAATTGCGCCTCGACATGATCTTGCGCGGCGGCCTGGCGATACCATTGCACGGCCTCGGTAAAACTCTGCTCAACACCGCGACCTTTTTCGTACAAGGTACCCAGATTGTTCTGTGCGCCGGCGTGGCCCTGTTCAGCCGCCAGGCGATACCACTTTGCGGCTGCGGAATAGTCTTGTGGCGTGCCGGTGCCGTCAGCATGCAATGCCGCAAGATTGGCCTGACCATTGGCGTCGCCCTGGTTGGCCGCGGCGGTGAGCCAACGAAAGGCCGCGCTCGCATCTTGAGCTGCACCGGGCTGATCAAGAAAATACTGGGCTATCTCCAATTGTGCGGCCACATTGCCATTGGTAGCCGCCTCCAGTAATGAGTCCAGCCTGGCTTGCTGTTCGGCGCGAGCTTTCGCTTCACGTTCCGCTTTGGCTTTTTGTTCGGCCTCGGCTTCGGCCTCGGCTTTTGCCCGCTGCTCAGCCGCTAATTTAGCCTGTTGCTCGGCTTGCAGCTTGGCTTGCCGTTCTGCCTCAGCTTTGGCCTGTTGCTCGGCTTGCACCTTGGCTTGCCGTTCTGCCTCGGCCTTGGCTTTTTGCTCGGCTTCAATCTTCGCCTGCCGTTCCGCCTCAGCTTTGGCTTGTTGCTCGGCTTTAACTTTCGCCTGCCGTTCAGCGTCGGCTTTTGCGGCCCGTTCAGCCACGAGTTTCGCCTCTCTGTCTGCTGCGATTTTTGCCTGCTGCTCGGCCTCTAACTTGGCTTGTCGCTCCGCCTCGGCCTTAGCCTGTTGTTCTGCCTCTAGCTTGGCCTGCTGCTCGGCGGCAATTTTTGCTTTTCGCTGCGCTTCGGCTTTGGCTTGTTGTTCGGCCTTGGCTTTGGCCTGTCGCTCTGTTGCAGCCCGTTGCCGTTGTAACAGCGCTTCAGCCTGCGACGCACTCTCGCGTGCAGGTTGTTCGGTTAACGGTGTTTGGTTATGGGCGATGGGTTTTTCATCCGTTGCAGAGAGCTGCTCAGCAAGCTGACTTTCTGCCACTAAGTTTTCGTCCTCTGGCGCCTCCGAGACCTGTTCTGGTGAAGATGCGGTTTCGCCCAACATGCCTGAGTCCTGGACATACCAGGCGCCCACGGCCATCAGCAATGCGACCACGCCGCCGCCGATCAGCCAGTTTCGCTTACCGGCCTGGGCACTGCTTTGAGCCCCGGAAAATCTGGGGTTAGCTTCAATCACAAGGTTGGCCGCCTCGATCTGCGCCTTGGCTTTTTTCTTTGACTTGTTCTTGGCTTTGTCTTTTTTCTTGGCCTTAGGCTTGGCGCCCGATTTAGCTTCGAGCTTCGCCGCAGTTTTTGAGTCTGGTTTTGATTCAGGTTTCGATTCCGACTCTGGTTCAGACTCTGGTTCTTTTCTCTTCTCCGCAGCGCGATCAAGAGGGGGTTTCTGCTCCGCACCCGCGGTCGTTGGCGGTGGCTTTCGGTTAGAGGTCAGGGCCGGGCCTTCATCGACCACCGGGCCGGTTTTTTCTGCCGCCGCATCCAGTTCTTCGGCCAGTGCCATATGAGATTCCGTTTCGATATCATCCTTTTCTTTGGCGGGATCGGGCGGCTCCAGCGCTGGTTCTGGTTTCTGCCGTTTTAAGATAGATCGTGCTGTTTTAAGCAGCAACTCCAGGTGTTGATCCATGCCGGGCGCCATTGCATCCAGCCAGTGCGTGGCGCTTAAAAAATATTCCATGTCGTCAGACGGCGTTACGTCATCAATACGAAACGGCAGTACCACTACCTGTTTCTGCACCGCGCGCTCCACTTCGCGCACAACCTGTTGCGACTTATTAGAGTTCGCAGAAAAGACAATAACAATGATTTTGCTGGCTTCAATCGCTTTCACAATTGACCCGCCCCAGGTATCACCCGGGCGAATATCACGCGGCGCAACCCAGCATTGCACACCGCCTTTCTCCAGTGTTTCAGTTATCGCATCCGCAACGGACTTGTCCAACGCCGCATGCGAGATGAACACATCGTGCCCCATACGCTCAGCACCCCTGAGTAATGATTTCGACCCGCTTGCAACCCGAGCTCGAATAGTTTCAGTAGTTATTTGGCACTAAGCATAGCAACTATCTGTATCGGCGGGCGACTTTGTACACTATTGCTCCCGGTACTTACAAAGGGTTTTTTGCGCGACAAACGACACTCCAACGACGATTTACGACTCAATTTGCACATCTCTACAAACTGATCATACAGACAGTATATTTTTTGATGAGCCGGAAACACCGACAAAATCGCTCGCTTTGCCATTTCCTGCTGCGCGTTTACACACCCCGCCAAAACAAGTAACCTATGATTATCAAGGAGTTAACGAAAGCACACAGAGACAAAATAGGACCAGCCGAAAAAGACAAAACGAGCACGCTCGGTTACATCCCAGGCCAAGAACTCAGAAAGCAAAATATATGGAATAAAAACAAGGAGTTAAAACAACAATGAAGAAAATGAACGAGGGGCGAAAACGAGCACGCCTACTAATAAACTGTTAGGAGTCAACCCATTGGCCTCAGCTAACTGGAGAACTATTGGAGAAACCGTTGGCCTGCTCGCGATTGTTGCATCTCTGATATTTGTTGGGTTTGAGTTACAGCAAGATCAAACTCTTGCTCGATCAGAACTGGCTTCGGATGGTTTCAATCGCATGTCAGACATCGCAGAGTCCCTAACTGATCCGGAGTTCGCAACTATCTACGCGAAAATGCTGGAACAGCCTGAGCAACTTACTCGGACGGAAATGATTCAGGTTAATGCTTTTTTAACTCTTGTGACTGACTTGATGGCTCGAGAGTGTTACCTCGCGCAACGCGGTGTGTATGTGGAGTGTGATTACTTGATGCGCGACAGTATCCGGAGGTATTTTGGGAATGCCTACGCGCAGAACTGGTGGCGAGTTGCTGATACTCGTCCTAATGTTGAATTGCCAGAATGGGTTGATGAAGAGATTTCTAATGCTTCCTCGGACGCCGAACTTAGGCGTCTCGATTCAATTCGGCAAGAATTAGGTAAAGATAAGAAATGACACCTAACGAAATTGGTACCGGGTCTTGAATTGTGAATGACCGGTTGAGATCACAGCACATAGTGGAC
>JABDKW010000045.1 GCA_013002025.1 Gammaproteobacteria bacterium
GAAACGCAGCGCTGTTGGAACGATGCCGAATTGGCAAAAGAGTTTGCCGATCTGGTCGAGTGGCGCGATCGGCTGGCGGCGCACACTCTTACTTCGTACTCGCAATTCGACCCTGCGCCCAACACAGCAAGATAAAAAGTTGATAAATAGGGGTTAAATGCTGAAATATATATTAAACAAGAAGAGTGGCCCCCGGCTAGGCTGGTTTCCAAGACTGCGCAATACGTTGCACGCTCATGACGAGCGTGTTTACACCAGCAGTGCAGGGCTCCCGGGTGCATTATTTAACCTTAACCACAGGAGAATCAACTATGACTTACTATTCTGTTTTAGCCGTGACTCCGACTAGTGAAGAATGGATTCCTGACTATATCGGCGCCGCCACCGCGATTGTTGCAAAGCATGGTGGTAAATATCTGGCCCGTACTGGCAGCCATGAGCGTTTGGAAGGCGAGGGTGAGGATGCCGGGTTACGCGTTATCATTGAATGGCCATCAAAAGAGGCCGCAGTCAATTTTATGAATGACCCAGGCTATGTGCCTCATTTAGAGGCAAGAACGGCGGGCTCAAACAGCCTGCATTTTCTCATCGAAGGGAAAGACGACCTTGCCTGATTGGCATTTCAGCTTTTAAAGGTGGGGCACCAGCATGGTCGATTTTGGAAAATATCAAACTAAATATGCAAGTGGCCGAGAAGGACAATGCTGATATGGAAAAATTGCCCGATGACGTGCGCCTGACCCGAAAGACGCCTGAGTTTGACGAGATAACTGTTCCCAAAGGCCTGTTAAAAGCACATCAAACTAAAGCAGGTGTGTTAGGCAAGCCGGCGAATTTGGCTGGGTGCGCGAGCCGCGAACTGAGGATGGGGTCCAGCATATTGATGTCTGGATTCGATTAAAGGAGCAGGCGGATTTTTGAGGTCCTGTTGTGCAAATATATGACTTAAGGAGACGAACATGAAACTGGGTTGCTTTTCAATTAGTTTGGCGGTTAAAGACCTGAAAAAATCACAGGCGTTTTACGAAAAATTGGGCTTTCGGGTTTACGCTGGCGAGGCAGCGCATGGTTTTCTAATTCTGAAGAATGGCGCTACCAATATTGGGCTTTTTCAGGGCATGTTTGAGAAGAATATTCTGACCTTTAACCCCGGCTGGAATCAGGACGCCGAGAAGATAGATGCCTTTACTGATGTGCGTCAGCTGCATGAGTGGGTGCAGTCGCAGGGCATAGAAATAGCGGATCATGCGATTGCAGGTGAGCAAGGCCCGGCTAGCTTCTCGATGCTCGACCCGGACGGCAATCCGATTCTGATCGATCAGCACGTGTGAGGATAACCCGAAAACGGCAGTAAACTTTGGGATGGCTCGCGACAAGGTGAAACACTTACCGGTCATTTACTTCAACGGTGCTGATGATCTATAACGAAAGTTCAATCCGGAACCAAACAGCCGAGTGTCGCCCGTGAGGCGAGCGTAATCACTTACAAGCAATGGCACCATTTAAAAGACTGGCCCTGTTTCTAAAGATAATCGCCCCGATTTTCCTGCTGGTCAGTGCTGCGCACCTACTGTTGGGGCCGGGCGCCGATAATCTGTTGGGTGCAAAAATTCCGGCGCCCGTGTTAGCAGACCCAGTGTTGGACAGCCAGAACCGCTTTTACGGAGTTGTGTTTGGTCTCTATGGCGCGCTGTTTTACCTGTGTTCTACCAATTTACAAAAATACGCGTCGGTTTTCAGCCTCACACTGCTGTTCTTTTTCGCCGGTGGGCTGGCGCGCCTCGTTTCAATTTTTCAGGTCGGTATGCCCTCAGGCCTGGTGATTATGCTGTTATTAACCGAATTGCTGCTGCCGGTAATACTGCACCTGTGGCGGCGGCGTGTCGCGGGGCAGGCTTAGCAAACCCTAGGCAGTGCTGCGGACGCGCTAGGGCGGGCTATGACGAAAATTGCCCAAATTGATTTCGGGGTAAATTTCGTTATGCTGGTCTGTAATGTGAGAGTGCGCAGGGCAGTTCGCGCGCACCAGACTATCTGAGAGGGTCCAAATGCCACAATATTTGATTACTTATCTGGGCACCCCACAACCGGCAACGCCGGAAGAGGGGCAGCAACATATGGCGAAGTACCGGGCGTGGTTGAGTTCGCTCGGCGATGCGGCCGTCAGCCCTGCCAACCCGGTCAAAAACGCACGGGTGGTCGCGCCGGATGGCTCGGTGACCGAAGGCAGTAACACCGGTATGTCTGGCTACACCATTGTTGAAGCCGCTGACGATGCGGCTGCGCTTGAGATTGTGCGAGCCTGCCCCTTTTTAGAAGTGGGGGGTTCATTGGAGGTGTCTGAGTTAATGCAGATGCCGGGTTAATCAGGGGCAAGCGGGGAACGGTTATGAAATTAATTGTGGGGATGATTGTCTGGTCATTGAGCCTTAATGCTCAGGCGGCCGACACGTGTAGCTATTCGGAACTCTGGAGTTTGCCGGCCTGGTTTTCGCCGGGTCGGTCTCTGGTTCGGCCGCTGGCGGTATCCTGCCGCTTGAATCCGTTTTACCTTAGCGGTGATTTTGATGGTGATGGCCGTCAGGATGTGGCGGTGTTAATCAGTAATCACGTTAAGGATAAATACGGCGTCGCCATTGTGCAGCGCGCCAATAATCAGGTCACAATTTTAGGGGCTGGTGTGCCCTATCAAGGTGATGATGATTTTCGCTGGCTGGATATTTGGCGAGTCGAATCAAAAACACGCGAGTTGAACGCGCAAAAACAGCCAATACCCAACTATCGTGGCGATGTTCTTTATCTGGAAAAGTCTGAGAGTGCCAGCGGTTGGGTAGGTATGGTGGGCGATGACCTGGTTTGGTATCAGGGCGGAGATTAGACATTAGTCTAATTGCTTTTTTTTAAAAGATTGCGATAATTATCGAGTATGGTTGAGATACGTTGGGCCGTTGAGCTGATTCAGGATCAGAACCAATTCAACGGCATGGGATAGGGGGAGCGCTGAAAAAGACGTCAGCGCGGGGTTTTAGAATGAAGTGCTTGCCGGTCAGCGAGCAAGCAAAGAGGGCAGGAATATGAGTGGTCGACTTGTGATTGTGGCGTTCAAGCCCAATGAGGGGATGGAAGACAGGCTGGAGCGGTTAGTGCTCAAGCACGTACCATTATTGCGTGAATTAGAATTGGTTACCGAGCGCGAGCCCGTCATCATGCGCTGCGAAGACGGCACCGTTGTAGAGGTGTTTGAGTGGGCGTCGCCACAGGCGGTTGAAAAAGCGCACGAGAATGCCGCGGTTCGTTCGTTGTGGGATCAATACGCCGAGTTGTGTGAATACATCCCCATTGGGCATGTTAAACAGTGCCGGGAAATGTTTGCGGACTTTACACCGCTCAATTAACGCGCCGGCTAACTCTCGACAAAGGCGCGTTCGATTACGTATTCGCCGATGTCGGAGCGAATGGTTTCGCTAAAGCCCATATCGTCGAGAATTTCGCAAAAGTCTTTGAGCATGGAGGGGCTGCCACACAACATAAAGCGGTCGTCTTCAACGGTGATTGGCGGCAGGCCGACGGCGGTGGCTAATTCGCCGGATGTGAGTGCTTCAGTCAAACGCCCCTGGGTGTGGTAATCCTCACGAGTGACGCTCGGGTAGTAAACCAGTTTGCCATTGACCATATCGCCAAAAAATTCATTGTCCGGCAGGCTGTTGATCACTTCCTGATAGGCCAGCTCCGACACCTCACGCACGCCATGCGCAAGGATGACTTTATCGAAGCGTTCATAAACTTCAGGGTCTTTGATCACGCTCAGAAACGGCGCCAGACCGGTGCCTGTTGCGAGCAGATATAGGTGTTTGCCCCGTTTCAGGTTTTCCACCAGCAGAGTGCCGGTGGGTTTGGTGCTGGCCAGCACTTTGTCGCCCACCTGCAGGTTCTGCAGGCGTGAAGTCAGTGGGCCGTCCTGTACCTTGATACTGAAGAACTCCATATGATCTTCATAGTTGGCGCTGGCAATGGAGTAGGCGCGCAGCAAAGGTTTACCCTCAACCTTCAGGCCGATCATAATGAACTGACCGTTTTCAAAACGAAAACCGGGGTCGCGGGTGGTGGTGAAGCTAAACAGAGTGTCGTTCCAGTGATGAACCGATAACACTTCTTCTTCGCGAATATTTGCTGCCATAAATGTCGGGCCAGTCATTGGCCTGAGTTGGTGCCGTAGTGAGCGGCTGAAACCGTGAAAACCGGCGCTAGAGTATAGTTTGTAGGGCCGTTTGTAAATGTTTGCGCGGCCCCTTAATAAGAACAATTTTGTATATGAGCCTAGGCATTTATTATAAATGCCAGTTATTTGTATGCTAATGCATAATAATCAAAACTGATATTGCCAGGTCTGATACTGAGCCTGATGGTGAGTGATTACAGTGCCATGAAAGGCTTGCGCTTTCAGTTGTTTAGGGTAGTTTAATTGCGTAGCATCACGGCTATGACCGAATTTAGCCATTTAAACAAAGCTGGGCAGGCCAATATGGTCGATGTCACTGATAAAGCCGATACTGAACGACGTGCTGTGGCCGCTGCCAGAGTTTTGCTGAGCGCCGCCGTTATGCACAAGATTGAGGCGCAGGACATCGCCAAAGGTGACTTGCTGGCCACTGCTCGAATCGCCGGCATCCAGGGTGCCAAGCAGTGTGCCAACCTGATCCCGCTGTGCCATCCCTTACCTTTGAGCAAAGTAACCATAGACATTGAGCCCTGCGAGGGCGGCCTGGCCATTACCGCTGAATGCAAAACTACTGGTAAAACCGGCGTTGAGATGGAGGCGCTGACCGCGGCGTCGGTTGCGGCCTTGACCATTTACGATATGTGCAAAGCACTGGATAAAGGCATTGTGATTGAGCAAGTAAGGTTGCTGGAAAAGCATGGCGGCAAGTCTGGTGCCTGGGTGCGCGGCGATGATTAAGGCGCGCTTTTTTGCACAACTGGCTGAAGACGCGGGTTGCGATACCCTGGAGCTGGAATTTAAAGCTGGGGTCACTGCGCGCAAATTACTGGATGAACTTGAGCCCAGAATTGCCGCACCCGGTATCGATACCCTGCGCCATGATGTGGTGTTGTTGTCGATCAATCAGGTAATGGCAGAGTGGGATGCCGAACTGAGTGACGGTGATGAAGTGGGGTTTTTGCCGCCGTTTTCCGGCGGTTAATTCTGGGCCATGAACGTGATACGTATTCAAACTGACGACTTTGATGTCGGGGCGGAATACGATGCGCTGCGCCAACGTGCACTGGGTGCGGGTGCGATTGTGCAGTTTGTCGGCCTGGTGCGTGATCGCTACCAGGCGGGCGACGCTGAAAAAATTGACTACATTGAACTGCAACACTATGACGGCATGACTCAGCGGTTGTGTGAAGAAATTGTCGACGACGCACAACAGCGGTTTCCGTTTGTGGCGGCCACCGTGGTGCACCGTGTGGGTCGCCTGAGCGCCGATCAGCAGATCGTGCTGGTGACGGTGGCCAGCCAACATCGGGGCAACGCCTTTAACGCGGCGCAGTTTATAATGGACTATCTTAAAACCCGCGCTACGCTTTGGAAGAAAGAAGTTGGCAGCCGCGGAGAACAATGGGTTGGAATGAAGCAATCGGACCGGGCCGCGGCCGCACGTTGGGTTGAGCCGGAACAAATTAACTAAGTGGGCGCACTGCGAACCGCTAGAGTCGAGCAATGAGTAAAACTGATAAATTTATAGCCATGAATGTGGCGGTGTTGACGGTATCGGATACACGTACCGTGGATAACGACACGTCCGGTCAATATCTGGTGGAGCAACTTGAGGCTGCCGGGCACGTGGTGGCCAATCGGGCGTTGGTGATGGATGATGTCTATCTGATGCGCGCTCAGGTTTCGGTGTGGATCGCTGACCCGGCGGTGCACGCGGTGATTACCACCGGCGGCACCGGTTTTACCGGGCGCGACAGCACGCCTGAAGCATTGCAGCCCCTGTTTGATAAGAATATCGACGGTTTTGGTGAACTGTTCAGGGCGTTGTCATTCGACGACATTGGCACCTCCACCGTGCAGTCCCGCGCGGTGGGTGGCATGGCTAATCAGACGGTGGTGTTTTGTTTGCCGGGCTCAACCGGTGCCTGTAAAACGGCCTGGGAAGGCATTTTGAGCGAACAGCTTGATTCGCGGCATCGGCCCTGTAACTTCGTATCTCACACCGCTGCCGGCGAATAACATGGCGCTTACCGTCGCTGCGGCGCAACAGCAGATTCTCAGCGCCAACACGTGTGTATGTGAGGCGCAAACCGTGCCGTTGCGAGACGCATTGAATCGGGTGTGCGCGGTCGACGTAAAGTCTGACCTTGATGTGCCCCCGGCCGACAATAGCGCCATGGATGGGTTTGCCGTCTGCGCTGCACAGGTGACTGAGGTACCCTGCAACGTGCCGGTGTCACAACGTATCCCGGCCGGGACTGCGCCGGCGCCGCTAGAGACGGGCACAGCAGCTAGAATATTCACCGGCGGCGAAATGCCGGCCGCTGCTGATGCGGTGATCATTCAGGAGAATTGCAGCTGGGATGATGAGCAAACGGTGACCCTTAATAAACAACCGCGGGCCGGCGACAATGTGCGACCACGTGGGCAGGATATACATCGAGGCGCCGTGGTTGCTCAACAAGGGCAAGTTCTGAGCTCGGTTGACCTAAGTTTGCTGGCCTCAGTCGGCGTGGCAGAGGTAGCCGTGTATCGGCGCTTGCGGGTGGCGATTTTTTCCACTGGCGATGAGTTGGTTGAGCCCGGTCAGCCATTGGCGGCGGGGCAGATCTATAACTCGAACCGAACGGCCTTGGGCGCCATGTGTGCGGTGTTGGGATATGAGGTAGTGGATTGCGGCATTGTTGAAGATACTTTGGAGTCAACCAAGGCAGCCTTAGAAGTCGCCGCCGCATCGGCCGATGTAGTTATCAGCAGCGGTGGTGTGTCAGTAGGTGAGGAAGATCATGTGCGGCCAGCGGTACAAGCGCTCGGGTCTCTGGATTTGTGGAAGGTGCAAATGAAGCCCGGTAAGCCGGTCGCCTGGGGGCGCATCGGGAATTGCGCGTTTTTGGGCTTACCCGGTAACCCGGTGTCCTCGGTGGTGGTGTTTCAGTTGCTGGCTCGGCCATTGCTGGCGGCGCTGCAAGGGCAGGCATGGCAGTCACCTCAGGCGCTACCAATCGAAGCGGGTTTTGATAAGCCCGAAGTTAGCCGTGAAGAATATATTCGCGCGCGCCTGCAGCTTGATGATAGCGGTCGCTTACGGGCGCAGTCGTTTAAAAATGCCAGTAGCGGCGTGATGTCGTCACTGGCCTGGGCGGACGGCTTGATTCGCCAGCCCATCGGGCAGGCCATTACCAAAGGCAAGGCGGTTGAGTATCTGCCGATGCGCGGCGGTGTATTGTGAGCGAATTGATCGACCGTTTTGATCGGCAGGTGCGCTACCTGCGGTTGTCGGTGACCGATCGCTGTAACCTGCGGTGCACCTACTGCATGGCCGAGGATATGACCTTTCTGCCCAAGTCCAAGGTGCTGAGCCTGGAAGAAATGGCATTGATCGCGCGGGCCTTTGTTGAACTGGGAGTAGAAAAAGTTCGCCTGACCGGCGGCGAGCCGCTGGTGCGCCACGGCATTATCGAGTTGGCAGAGCAGATTCGCGCGATCGACGGCTTGCGTGAACTGGTCATGACCACCAACGGTGTGCTGCTCGACAAGTTTTCAAAACCGCTGGTTGAGGCCGGTGTATCAAGGCTCAATATCAGTATTGACAGTCTGCAACCAGCGCGGTTTAAAGAGCTGACCCGGTTTGGCGAGGTAGAGGATGTGCTGCGCGGCATTGACGCGGCGCGGAAAGCCGGGTTCGACAAAATAAAGTTGAACGCCGTTATTCTGCAGGGCATCAATGATGATGAAGTGCTGGACCTGACGCAGTTCGCGGTCGACCACGGACTGGACATTTCATTTATTGAGGAAATGCCGCTGGGTGAAATTGACAGCCATAACCGCAACGCTACGCAATTGAGCAGCCAGCAGATTCACACCATGCTGGAGCAGACGTTTGATATCCGGCCCAGTGGTTTTGTTGACCCGGCGGGCGGCCCCTCGCGCTATCAACAGATTGCCGGCAGTGATACCAAACTGGGTTTTATCTCCCCGATGAGCAATAATTTTTGCGCCACCTGTAACCGGGTGCGACTGACAGTGGAAGGGCGCTTATTGTTGTGTCTGGGTAACGAGCACTCTCTCGATTTGCGCGAGATTGTGCGTGAGTACCCGAACGACTTGCCGCGTTTAAAGGCCGCCATCGTTGAGTCCATGCAGCGCAAGCCCGAGCGCCACCACTTCGACCCCAACGACATCACCATTACCCGTCATATGAGTGCCACCGGCGGCTAGGTTGGAGCGATGATTCCGGTCGTCAATCACGAGCTGCGTTATGTGATGTTTTACTCCGCCAAGGTGGCAAGTTCGGCACTGAGAGAGCTGTTTGTGGGCCTGCATGTACCGGTTGTAGAAGGCGAGGTGGATCGATATCACAATTTACACGCAGAGTTTGCGCCGCGCCCGGATCAGGACTATGCCGGGTTTTTCTCATACCAGGTAACCCGTAATCCTTACAGCCGCTTGATCAGCGCCTATCTGGATCAATATGTGTATGCGGGCCTACCGATTAAAGTAGGCGACGAGGCATCCGCGAACGGTGACAAAGACCTGAATTTTACCGATTTTATCCGCGCACTGGAGCAGGTGCCCGATGCTGAGCGTGATGTGCATTTTCAATCTCAAAGTTCACAGGCCAGCTTTGCGCATATAAGCAGTCTGGCGCAGCGCAAGCCGGATTTGATTGCCGACGTTAAGTCGCTAGGCAGTTGCCTCAAGGCGGCATATAGCGAGATTTTTCAGCGTGCGGGGCGAGATGTGGCGAGTGAGCTGGTGCTTGTGCAAAGGCTCGTGAGCGAACGAGAGAGTCGTAACTCGCTGTACTATGCCGAGCAATCCTATGCAGACGCTGCTCAGCTCTCACCCGCGGTGCTGCGTGCCATGGTCGCGGCCCCTAAAGCACAGGATTTTTATCTGAGTGCCGAGATACGCGCGACCGTGCAGCGAATTTACCAAAATGATTTTGCCAGCTACGGCTACTCGCCCGATTCGGTGCCGCAGGCCAAGCCTAGTGCCGATTTACAACTGATTCCGGCCGATTTCGACTGGCGCACCTATTTGGAGCTGAACCCCGATCTGGCTCTGGCCGGCATGCAGAGCGAACGTGAGGTGGTGCGGCACTATCTCGAATTCGGCCGCTTGGAGGATATTCCTCGCGCCTACAAAGTCATTGCGCCAGCGGGCTTTGAATGGCAGAAGTACTTGGCAAAAAACCCTGATTTGGGGGCCGGCGGTATCAGCGACGAGCGCGCTGCTGTAGTACACTACCTCGGCTTCGGCGTTCGTGAGGGACGCCAATATTAATCACGCCGCAAAAGGGTTTATTACTATGTCCATCTATCAATTCTCCGCCACCGATATCAAGGGCGCGGACGTCAGCCTGAGCGATTTTCAGGGCAAGGTCTTGTTAATCGTGAACACCGCCAGCAAATGCGGGTTTACCCCGCAGTTTGAGGGGCTGGAAAATCTCTACAAAGATTTACATGAGCAGGGTCTGGAAGTCCTCGGTTTCCCCTGTAATCAGTTTGGCAGCCAGGACCCGGGCGATGAAGGGCAGATCGAGGAGTTTTGCCAACTCAATTACGGTGTTTCGTTCCCGATGTTTTCCAAGATTGAAGTTAACGGCAAGGGTGCCCACCCGCTTTATCAGTACCTGAAAAAAGAAGCCAAAGGATTGCTGGGCTCGGAAAAAATTAAATGGAACTTCACTAAATTCCTGATTAACAAAGAAGGTGGCGTGGTGGCTCGTTACGGCTCAATGGACAAACCTGAAGATATTCGATCTGATATTGAGGCGTTGCTGTAACAACCATGATGGGCGTGACCAGCATTATTGACCTGGCGGCGGGGCTAATTAGCATCGCGGCCATTTTTGCCTATATAAATCATCGTTTTATCGGTCTGCCAACCACCATTGGCGTGATGATTATCGGTATGTTGTTGTCGCTGATGGTGTATCTGCTGGGCCTGGTTGGGTTTGGCGATATTCGTGATCAGGTGCAGGTGCTGCTGGGCGATATTGATTTCAATCAGACGTTGCTGCACGGCATGTTGAGCTTCTTGCTGTTCGCCGGAGCGCTGCACGTCAATCTGGACGACCTGCGTAAACAGCAGTGGATTATTTTAAGCCTGGCCACCCTGGGCGTGTGTTTGTCCACTGCGCTGGTGGGGGTTGTGACCTATTTTCTGTTGGATGCCTTAAGTTGCAGCCTGCCATTTATTTATTGCCTGTTGTTTGGCGCATTGATTTCGCCGACCGACCCCATTGCGGTGATGGCCACCGTTAAACGGCTGGGCGTGAGCCAAGAACTGGAAACCACCATTGCCGGCGAATCGCTGTTTAATGACGGCGTGGGTGTGGTGGTATTCGTGGTGCTGCTGTTATTGCTGCAAAGCCCGCAGGACATCACGCCAGGCCACGTGGCGCTGGTGTTTGCTGAAGAAGCCATCGGTGGTCTGGTATTCGGTCTGGTGTTGGGCGGAATCGGCTACTACCTGACCAGCACCATTGATGATTACAAGGTCGAAGTGTTGATCACCCTGGCCTTGGTGATGGGTGGTTACGGCCTTGCCATGTACTTACACACTTCCGGCCCGATCGCGATTGTGGTGGCCGGGTTGTTGACTGGCAATGTGTTACGTCAACATGCGATGTCGCGCAAAACTCGCCAGAGCGTCGATGATTTCTGGGAGTTGCTGGATGAAATTCTAAACGTGATTCTGTTCGCCCTGATCGGTCTGGAGATGCTGATTATCCCGTTTCAGGGTCAGTGGTTGCTCGCCGGGCTCGCGCTGATCCCCATTGTGGTCGCGGTGCGGGTGGTGAGCGTCGGTGTACCCATCCGGCTAATCGGCCTGAAAGCGACGGTTGCGCCACACCTGGTTAAAATTCTCGCCTGGGGCGGCCTCAGAGGCGGTATCTCTGTGGCCCTGGCGCTGAGTCTGCCGGCCGGCGAATTCCGCGACCTGATCGTGTTTTTAACCTACGTAATCGTGGTGTTCTCAATCGTCGTCCAGGGGCTGACGATAGGGCCGTTTATCAAGCGCTTCAGCTAACCAGTTATCGAAGGGGCGCCGTCGCGATCTCTGGCGTAGCCCCAGCTCTTCTATCCCCGGTCATTGCGAGCAGCTCTTCTATCCCCAGTCATTGCGAGGAGCTGTTCCATCGCGCGTCATTGCGAGGAGCGTAGCGACGCGGCAATCTATCAAAGCGACTCCACTCGCCCATCACAAGACCTAATTCTTACATATTAGAATAGCTGGGTCCGCCGCCGCCTTCGGGCGCAATCCACACAATATTCTGGGTCGGGTCTTTAATATCGCAGGTTTTGCAATGGATGCAGTTCTGGCCATTGATCTGCAGGGTCGGGTTGCCGGTCTCTTCGCCGACGATCTCATACACGCCAGCCGGACAGTAGCGTTGCTCGGGCGCGTCGTAGAGTTTGTGGTTAACGTCGATTGGCACCGACTCATCTTTCAGTGTCAGGTGGCAATAGATATTCTCTTCATGAAAAGTGTTGGATAAAAACACCGATGAAGGTTTGTCGAAGCTCAGTTTGCCATCGGGTTTGGGGTAATCGATTTTTTCGCAATCCGCGGCCGGTTTAAGTTGCGTATGATCGGGCGTGTCGTCGCGCAGGGTAATAAAATGCCCACGGAAAATGACCTGATCTATCCAGTTGTAGGTGCCGCCTAACCAGGCACCGAATTTATGCAGAGCAGGGCCGAACGAGCGCGAGCTCTTCAATTCTTTACCGGCCCATGAACTGCGGAAGGCCTCGTCGTACTGACTCAGGGTTGCGCCGGCTGCGCCGCCATTGCTGAGATGGTCGAACAGGGTTTCAGCCGCTACCATGCCAGATTTCATGGCGGTGTGGGTGCCTTTGATTTTGGCGAAGTTCAAGGTGCCGGCATCGCAGCCAACCAGCAGGCCGCCCGGGAAACTCATCTTACCGAGCGCATTCCAGCCGCCTTTGGTGATGGCCCGCGCTCCGTAACCCAGACGCTTGCCGCCGCTTAATACGTTAGCGAACTCCGGGTGATGTTTCATGCGCTGAAATTCATCGAATGGGCTTAAATGTGGGTTGCTGTAATTCAAATCGATAATCAGGCCCATGGTCACCATATTGTCATTCAGGTGATATAAAAAGGAGCCGCCCGATGCGCCTTTCGATAGCGGCCAGCCTGAGCCATGCACCACTTTGCCTGGCTCGTGATTGGCCGGGTCTACTTCCCATAGTTCTTTAAAACCAATGCCGTAATGCTGTGCGTCAGCATCCTGATCAAGATTAAATTTGGCGATTAACTCTTTGCCTAACTGGCCTCTGCAACCTTCGGCGAATACAGTGTACTTTGCGTGCAATTCCATGCCGGGTTCGAAGCTGGGTTTGCGATTGCCATCGGCATCGACGCCATTGTTGGGTGTGGCGACACCCTTAATGCTGCCATCGTCGTTATAGACTATTTCGGCGGCCGCAAAGCCCGGGTAGATTTCAATACCCAACGCTTCGGCCTGTTCCCCCAACCAGCGCACCACGTTGGACAAGCTGACGATGTAATTGCCTTTGTTGTGCATGGAAGGCGGAATCATAAAGCCTGGAAATTTGAGCGAGCCTTGGTCGTTAAACATATGCAACTCGTCGCGTTTGACCGGAGTTTTCAACGGCGCGCCGAGCTCTTCCCAATTGGGGATTAGCTCATTCAGCGCGCGCGGCTCGATAACTGCTCCAGACAAAATATGGGCGCCGACTTCCGCGCTTTTTTCCAATAGGCAGATGGCCAGCTCCTGACCCTTCTCATCGGCCAATTGCTTGAGGCGAATCGCCGTCGCCATGCCGGCCGGGCCGCCGCCAACGATCACAACATCGTATTCCATACTTTCGCGTTCGATATTCTCAGACATGTTTTTCTCCAGTAGGCCCGCTGATCAATGATGCGGCTGCTTTAGTTAATTTTTTAGGTTCAGGTTTTAGATTTTTTCAATGCGAGACCGGCTGCTGCTGGTTTGCGAAGCGTTGTTCGATCCGGTCGCGCGCATGCACAATGTGCTGGCGCATAATAGCTTCGGCCAGCACCGGGTCACGTTGCTCGATGGCATACACCACCTGGCGATGCTCAATCAGCGAATTGGTGCTGCTGCTACGCGCCGCTGCAGTTTGATAGCGAAACATTTTGATCAAGCTATAGGTCTCGTGCAACAGCAAATGTTTAATCATACGATTTTTGCTGCCGCGAATAACCGCTTCATGAAAAGCGTAATCGCTCTCGGCCGGGATGGAGGTGCCGCTGTTTTCTTTTAGATGTTTGGCCTGCGCGTCCAATAGTCGATGCAGTTCGTCGATGTCCGGCGAGGCCATATTGGTGGCGGCCAACGCAACGGCTTTGCTCTCCAGCGCTTCGCGGGCGTGGTAAATCTGCAAAACGATATCAACGCTTAGTTCAACTACCCGCGCGCCCTGCTGGGGCACGTGGTGAATCAGGTTCATGCCCTCGAGGCGCCGAATGGCCTCGCGCAAGGGGCCGCGGCTAACGTCTAACTCCTTGGCCAGGCGGGTTTCGCTGAGTTTGCTGCCCTGTTTGATTTCGCCGGTAATAATGGCGTCGCGCAGCGTGTCGGTCAGCTCGCTGCTGAGTGTGTGCGAATGTGGGGCGGCCATGGTCATAGCGTAAAAGAATAGCCATCGCACTAAAAATGTCAACATTAATAGATGTAAATTGACTAAAACCGCCGTCAACTGTCTTTATAGGGACTAAATGTCGACATTAATTGCGATTTTCACCTATTTGGCCTAATATTCGCTCTCGCTGAGACAGTTCGATAGTGCTGTCTGGGCGCTGAATAACAAATCACCGCCTCAATCGCGCCAGCGAGCGGGGCCGCAACAGGAGCAAAGAATGAAAATCTTAGTGCCAGTAAAACGCGTGATTGATGCCTATGTCAGCATCCGCGTGAAGAGTGACGGGTCCGGCGTGGACACCGACAACGTAAAAATGTCGTTAAACCCCTTTTGTGAAATCGCTTTGGAAGAAGCAATTCGCCTGAAAGAAGCAGGCACGGCCAGTGAAGTGGTGTTGGTGAGCGTGGGCTCTGCTGATATCGATACGGTAATCCGCTCCGGTCTGGCCATGGGTGCGGACCGCGCGATACGGGTCGATGCCGACAACGACCTTGAGCCTTTGGCCATTGCCAAAATTCTCAAGTACGTGGTCGAGCAGGAAGGCGCCGGGCTGGTCATTACTGGTAAGCAGTCAATCGATGGCGACAATAATCAAACTGGTCAAATGCTGTCTGCGCTATTGGGCTGGCCGCAAGCAACCTTTGCTTCGGAAATCACCATTGAAGGCGATGGCGCCAAGGTAACGCGCGAGATTGATGGTGGATTGGAGACCGTTGCTATCTCCATGCCGGCGGTGGTTACCACTGACCTGCGCCTGAATGAGCCGCGCTACCCGACTCTGCCGAACATCATGAAGGCCAAGAAAAAGCCGCTCGACGTGATTGCGTTGGCTGACACCGGCGTAGATGCGAGCAAGCGCCAAACAGTATTGAACGTCAGTGCGCCGGAAGCCCGGTCGGCTGGCATCATGGTTGAGTCTGTTGCCGATCTGGTCGACAAGCTCAAAAACGAAGCGAAAGCTATTTAAGCGGGGTGACATCATGACAACTCTAGTAATTGCAGATCACGACAACGCAGAATTGGGTGCTGCCACCCTTAATACCATCACGGCCGCTACGCAGATAGGCGGTGATGTACACGTATTGGTTGCCGGCAGTGGCGCCGGTGATGTTGCCAGCGCTGCGGCGCAGGTCAGCGGCGTAGCCAAAGTGTTGCACGCCGATGCGGACCACTACAAAGACGGCGTCTCGGCTGAGATTGCTGATCTGGTGGTCAGCATCGCAGGTGATTACAGCCATATTCTAGGTAGCGCCAGCACCTCGGGCAAAGATTTGATGCCACGTGTTGCGGCCTTGCTGGACGCCTCGCAAATCTCTGACATTATCTCCGTGGATTCGGATGACACATTCAAGCGCCCGATCTATGCCGGTAATGCCATTGCCACCGTGCAGAGCTCAGACACTACCAAAGTGATCACCGTTCGTCCGACCGGTTTTGATGCCGCGGCCGAAGGTGGTTCAGCCGAGGTGAGCAGTGTGGATGCGGCGGCTGTGAACGGCTCAACTTCGGTCGTTGGCCGTGAGTTGACTGTCTCTGAACGCCCGGACCTGGGTGCGGCCGACATTGTAGTGTCAGGTGGTCGTGGTGTCGGCAGTGCCGAAAACTTCAAAATTATTGAAGAGTTGGCGGACAAGTTGGGCGCTGCCGTAGGCGCGTCTCGGGCCGCGGTCGATGCTGGCTATGTGCCGAATGATTATCAGGTTGGCCAAACTGGCAAGGTCGTGGCACCCAACCTGTATATCGCGGTGGGTATCTCAGGCGCGATTCAGCATCTGGCCGGTATGAAAGACAGCAAGGTGATTGTGGCCATCAACAAAGACGAGGAGGCGCCTATTTTTCAGGTGGCCGACTACGGTCTGGTGGCAGATTTGTTTGATGCAGTGCCGGAGCTGGTGGCAGCATTGTAATTAACAATCATCGCTAAGCTATTGAAAAGCCTCAAAGTGTTTGCTTTGGGGCTTTTTTATTGCCCTACGTTATTGTTGTGTGAGCAGAGAGACTCAAGCAGAGCGCAGGGTTGCTCATCAGCGCTATCAATAACAAATAGTTCCCCGGTGGATGATGGTGGCGGCTGAATCCACGCGCTGCAGCGGTTATAATCCGCGCAACTTTTTTCGGCTTACAGCAGGCCTGTGAGTCGCCATTGAAAATATTAACCTGAGGAAAGACTCATGGGTCGCGAACTAAGTAAGCAACATTTAGCCGATTGGAATGAACGCCAGGCACTGGCGGAGAAAATGATCCCGCTGATCGGATCCCTGTATCGCGGGCCCAGTGTGGTGCTGCGGGTGTTCGGTAATAAGGTCATGAACGCCTCCACTATCGCCATTGTCAAAGCACATCGCGACGGCAAATTGATTGTTGGCGAGCAGTTGGATATGAATTGCAGCTACGAAATGCTGCAACTAATCGAGAAGATGGATTTGCGTCAGTGTCGGCTGGATCTGGGCAAGCTGTGTCACCAGTTCCTGACCCAGTCCAAATATGACGACATGCAGGAATTTCTCGACCAGCGGCTGGCGCAGTTGTTGGGCGATAAGCCGGAGGTGGAACCAGAATCACATGACGTGGTGTTGTACGGCTTTGGACGTATCGGCCGGATTCTGGCGCGCCTGTTGATTGACCGTACCGGAACCGGCGGTAAGCTGCGCTTGCGTGGTGTGGTGGTGCGTGCCAAGGGCGACGAGGTGCATGACTTATTGAAGCGCGCCGAATTGTTACGCCGCGATTCGATTCACGGGGAATTCGATGGTTATATTCAGGTTGATAATGAGCGCCGCGCCATTATTGCCAACGGCAACTACATTCAGTTTATTTACGCCAGCTCGCCGAGCGAGATTGATTACACGCAATACGGCATAAAGGACGCGCTGGTGGTGGACAATACCGGTATCTGGAAAGACGAAGCGGGTCTCGGGCAGCATCTGGCCGCCAAGGGTGTTGCCAAAGCCATGCTGACTGCGCCGGCCCAGGGCGATATCAAGAATATCGTGTACGGCATTAATGATCATCTGATTGAAGCCTCCGATACCATTCTGTGTGCGGCGTCCTGCACCACCAACGCCATTGTGCCGCCGTTGAAAGTGATGAATGATAAGTACGGCATTGTCAGTGGCCACGTAGAGACTATTCACTCCTACACCAATGACCAGAACCTGATTGATAATTTTCACAGCAAAGAGCGGCGCGGTCGCAGTGCCCCACTGAATATGGTCATTACCTCCACCGGCGCCGCCAAAGCGGTGGCCAAGGTGTTACCGGAATTGGCCGGCACCTTAACGGGCAATGCAATCCGCGTGCCAACGCCCAACGTGTCAATGGCGGTGATGAACTTAAATCTCGCTACCGAAGTCACCGCCGAAGCGCTCAATGAAATGTTTCAAAACATTGCCTACGACTCGCCGCTGCAGGAACAGATCGGTTTCACCTATTCCACCGAAGTGGTGTCTACCGATCTGGTGGGGTCTACCCACGCCGGGGTGGTGGATGGCGGGGCCACCATTGCCGATGGCACGCGCGTGGTGCTGTATGTCTGGTATGACAACGAAGCCGGTTACAGTAATCAGGTGGTGCGTATGATGCAGAAAGTGGTGGGCCTGTCGATGGAAGGCTTAAGCGCCTAAGGCGCTGCTAATTTCAATGCGGAGGGATCGATTGTGGGCGTAACGGAGAGCAGCCAAAAGTTGGATGTGCGCGGTTTGCAGTACCACATCCAGGAGTGGGGTGACCCATCAAAGCCGCTGTTGGTGCTATTGCATGGCTGGATGGATTGCGGTGCTACTTATAAGTACGTGGCCCCCGATCTGGTTGAAAACTTTTTTCTGGTGGCACCCGACCTACGTGGCTTTGGTGAGACAGAGCATGTGCCGGGTGGCTATTACTTCCCTGATTACTTTGCGGACTTAGAAGTCATTCTGAATCACTACTCACCCAATGCGCCGGTAAATTTGGTGGGTCATAGTATGGGTGGCAATATCGCTTTGATGTATGCCGGCATTCGCCCCGAACGAATTGCCAGGGTGATGAGTTTGGAATCTCTTGGCCTGATGCCCACCGAACCCAAAGATGCGGTCGAAAAATATCGACGCTGGCTGCGCGAGATTGTCAGCGCGGAACCGGCCAAAGTTTATCCGCATGCGGGCTTTTTGATGCAATCGATACACAAGGGCAACCCAAGCCTGCCGGATGCGGTAATTGAAGAGCTAGCCGAATTGTGGGGCCGGCCGGTGGGCGACGATGGTGCGTGGATGCTAAAGCATGACCATGCGCATCGTTACGCCAACCCGGTACGCTATATGCATGAAGACGTGGAAGAGATCTGGCAACAGATCAGCGCCAGGGTAGGGCTGGTGATGGCCGAGCATTCCATGCAGTATCGTGGTTACACCGAAGCCGGGCGACTGAGCCGCGCGCGCGAGTTACTGCGCATTAGCGACGATGACTATTATCTGATTGAAAACTGCAACCACATGTTACACCTTGAGCAACCGGCACAGACCGCGGCGGCGATTAAACAATTTTTCAGTTAGGCGCGGCCGGGCTGAAGTGGTTTTATTGGGGCCGGGCTGATCAGAGGCCGCGGAGCCCGCAGCAATAATCAATAAAAATCAGAGCTTTTTCAGCTCCGCCAATTCTGTTTCCACATCCTTTATGCGAGCTTCCAGGCGCGCTTTGTCATAGGTGCTCTCAGCGAGCTTTTCCGCACGCTTGAACTGGGTGACCGCAAAGTTGTAATTGCCGCTCAAGTAGTGATATTCGCCGCGCTCAAAAAAGGAGCGCATCTCATCGCCGGTCTCGGCGTAGGCACGCGACAGCAAGATATGAAAATACGGTTCTTCCGCATCATTGGCCAGCGCGGAACGAATAATCGGAATAGCCGTTTTATGGTTTTCGGTCAACACCAACGCATTAGCGTAGTAAATATCATAGAGATGATTGCCCTTGGCGGTTTCGTCCTTATACAGGTTCTCCAGAAGAGCCAACCCGGGGTTTATATTGTTGGCTTCCAACTCATTGTCGGCCTGTGCAAGGCGCAGCGAGGCGTGCCCCGGATACTGCTGCAATAGCTCGCTGAATTTTTGTCGCGCGGCTTGATACTCGCCGTTGCGGGTCAGCGCCAGTGCATAACCAAAGTGCGTAGGTAAAGAGTTGTCGCCCTCGTCAATTTTGCTCTGAAATAACTTCAGTGCCTGCTTTTTGTCACTCGCGTAGTAAGCAATGGCTTTGGCCTGCATTAACAGAAACTCACTTTGATCTGGCTCTTGTTGCGCGGGGTATGCCTTAACCCGGGCGCTGGATTCGGCAATCCGATTTATGGTTAGTGGGTGAGAGCGTAAAAATTCGGGCGCGTGAGATTCATTAATGCGGCTTTCATCCAACAGGCGTTTAAAAAACCGTGGCATGGCGGCGGGGTCGAATCCTGCGCGGCTTAGCAGCCGAATACCCAGCGAGTCTGCCTCGGCTTCAAAGGCGCGGCTGTAACTTAATTGACGGTCAATAATGCTGGCGTTAGCAACCCCCAGTGCTGCCTGCGCGGCGTCGCCGCCGCCAGCCGCCACCGCAGCCAATAGCGCGCCCAGCGCAATAATGCTGTCGTAGCGTGAGTTCTCCAGTTTGCGCGCAATGTGGCGTTGCGATACATGTGAGATTTCATGGGCGATCACCGATGCCAATTCGCTCTCGGTCTCCGACTTGGTCAGAATGGCGGTGTGCAATGCGATAAAGCCTCCCGGCACTGCAAAGGCGTTGATTACGTTATTGTCGATCAGGTAAAAGCGATAGGGCCGGCCCGCGTCTTTACTGGCCTCCAGTAACTTATTGCCCAGGCGATTGATGTAGTCGACCAGTTCGGGGTCGGAAACGTAGGGTTGTTGGTAGCGTGACTGCCGGATAAATGAACGCCCCAGCTTGGCGGCGTCTGCTTCGGACAGGAAAATAGCAGCCTGTGAGCCAAGGTCCGGTAGCTGCTCTACATGATCATATTGCGCCTGCACCGTTAGCGAACCAAACATCAGGGTCGCCACCAACAGCCTGCAAATCAGGGCAGCGCGGCTGCGCCAGGCGCAGCGACTAACATGGGAGTTGATATTTTTGGAGCGGATCATAGGGTGTAAAGAATGGCGGTTTAGCCATGCAATTACGATTATAATAGAGTAATTGTGCAGCTGTAGCATTGACCAAATGCCCCGTAACCAAAGTTTAATGTGATGTCAGGTACCTTTGAGATCGACAAGACAATTGATACCTGTGGAACCCGCTGTCCCATTCCACTGCTGCGGGCCAAGCAGGCGCTGCGCGAAATGCCGGTCGGAGATTTGTTGCAGGTGTTCACCACAGACCCCGGGGCTGAGGCCGACTTTAAGGCCATGCTCAAGCACCTGCCGCATGAATTGCTGTCTTTTGAAGCGGGCTTGGAGGGAGACAGCAACACACCGCGTATCGACACCTTTGTGATTCGCAAAGGCTAAACTGAGACGAAAACGATTATGCAATGTTACGTTTATAAGGGTGACAAGGAAGATCATTACTTATTTCTGGCCGAGCCCCTGGAAGAGTTGGAAGATGACGTACTGCCAGCGGCCCTGGTCAGTCTGCTGGGCGACATGACGCTGGTAGTGGAATTCGATCTGGCCGGAAAGTCTCTGGCTCAGGCCGACCCTGAGCAGGTGGAGGCCAGCATCCGTGATAATGGCTTTTATCTGCAGATGCCAAAAAAAGATATGCGGCTTGCAGAGGATCAATACTTTAACTAAGCACCACGCATGAAGATCAATATTCTTATTAACGGTGGCCTGTACAGCAGCCAGTCTGCTTACAGCGCCTGGCAGTTCGCCCACGCGGCCATCAGCGCAGGCCATGAGATTACCCAGGTGTTTTTTCATCAGGACGCGGCCGGCCATGGCAATCGTCTGGCGACGGTAATGAGTGATGAGTTCGATGCGGTCGAGATGTGGTCGCGGCTGTCGGTAAAACATGCGGTGCCACTGGTTCTATGCGTCTCGGCAGCCGAGCGGCGCGGTGTTATGTCTCAAGAACAGGCCGCAGAGTGGGGTCGCGAGGGCGACAATTTGCATAGCAGTTTTGCGGTGCAGGGATTGGGCGCATTACTGGAGGCGACTCTGGCAGCGGATCGCATGGTAACGTTTGCATGAGCGATCAACCCTTGCTGTATGTCTTTCAAAGTGCGCCCTATAGCAATGCGCATGGGCCAGAGGGGCTGGATGCGGTGCTGATCGGCTCGGCCTTTGAGCAGTCAATGAGCTTATTGTTTTTGCACGATGGTGTATTTCAGTTGCGTGCAGGGCAGGATATCTCCGCTAGCGACTTGAAACGTCACAGCAAAACCTTCAGAGCCCTGCAAGATCTCGGTGTTGAGCATTTTTACGTGCACGATCAAGCCCTGCTGGCGCGTGGTTTAACACCTGAGCAACTTATGGTTGACGTTGAGCTGCTGGATGCTGCGGCGGTGGCAACACTGCTGCAACAACAGCATCGGGTGATGACGTTTTGAGCTGCTTGCACACATTGTCGCGTTCCTGGCATGAATCCATATGGCTGTATGAGCAGCTGGCCTTTGCCTCGCCGGGCGACGCGGTGTTGCTGACGCGCGATGCGGTACTGGCGACCGAGTCACCGATTACGCTGGCGTCGTTTCTGGCAAAATGCGAGGCACAGGGCGTCAGTGTGTATGTTTTGGCTGAGGATCTGAAGTTACGCGGCGTCGACAACAAGTATCAGAACTGCCACGCGGTGGACTATGGCGGCTTTGTGGACTTGGTTATCCAACACGATAAGCAAATAGCCTGGTGAGTCTGATGGAAGCCCGAGAACAGCCCGTAATCGAGTTCAATAATGTTAAATATCCTGTTGATTCACAAGGGTTTTTATTGAAGCGCCTAAGTTGGAGCGCCGAGCTGGGCGCACACATGGCGCATCTGGATGGCGTTGAACTCAGCCCCGAACACTGGGAAATCATTCATTATTTTCGTGAATACTACGAGGACTACAATATCCCGCCACCAATGCGGATGGTGGTGCGGGTGTTTAAGAAGGCCTTTGGTGAGGAGAACGCCAATTCACGTTACCTGCATGCCTTGTTTCCTGGCGGCCCGACCCGCACTGCGAGTAAATGGGCAGGCCTGCCCAAGCCTAAAAACTGCAAATAGATTCGGTCTCACTGCATGGCTAAGCGAGACAAGCTGAATTTGCACGGCGTGGTGCTGTTGGATAAACCAGCCGGCATGAGTTCCAACCGGGCTCTGCAGCGGGTTAAACACCTGTATCAGGCGCGCAAAGCAGGGCATACCGGCAGTCTCGACCCGCTGGCCACCGGCCTGTTGCCGATTTGTCTGGGGCAGGCCACCAAGGTCAGTGAGTATCTGCTGGGCGCGGATAAAAAATATCAGACGCTGATCAAGCTGGGCGAGGAGACCGATACCTGGGATGCGGATGGCGCCATTGTCAACAGCCGGCCGGTACTGGTGAGCGAGGCGGCTGTTGAGGCTGCACTGGACTCGTTTCGTGGTGCCATTGAACAAGTGCCGCCTATGTACTCGGCGCTGAAAAAAGATGGCCAGCCGCTGTATAAGTTAGCACGGCAGGGCCAGGAGATTGAGCGACCGGCCCGCGCGATGAGGGTGCACGAACTCAGCGCAGAGCGAATTGACGAGCATCATTATCGATTGAATGTGCATTGCTCGAGTGGCTTTTACATCCGCTCGCTGGCTCATGATCTGGGTCAGGCGCTGGGCTGTGGAGCGCATGTGGTGCAATTACGGCGTGTTGCATGCAAGGGCATCACTCTGGATCAGGCCGTTGATCTCGAGCAGCTGGAAAACCCCGAAAATCGCGCCGCGGCCTTGTTACCGATCGACACACTATTGCCCATGCTACCACGCGCAGAGATAAGCGATGCGCAGGCCGAGAGCCTGTTGCAGGGTCGCCCAACCGCAGCCAATGCCTTGCAATGCAACACGCCAAGCCGCCTGTATCGGCCGGATGGCAGTCTATTTGCCATAGGCCAGGTGGACTCACAGGGGCGGCTCAAAACAGAGAAAATATTCGTACTGGACGGTTAGTGCCCGGTAAAACGGCGATTTTGGCTGAAAAGCGCCGAAAATACGTAAAAAGCCACTGATTTCAGTCATTTATCAGGTGCTTTTCATGTGTAAGTCGTTAGAATACGCGCCTAATCCGGTACCCGATATACCGGCTTAATGAGTGGTTTGATTTCCACCCTTCAGGGAATCAGGCCGAATTTAACTTTTGAAGAGGATAAGTAACAGCTATGGCATTAACTGCTGCGGATAAATCCGCCATCGTAAAAGAGTATCAAGTAAAGGACGGCGACACCGGTTCACCGGAAGTACAAGTCGCATTAATGACAGCCCGTATCAAGGATCTGTCTCCTCACTTTAAAGAGCACATTCACGACCATCACTCACGTCAGGGACTCCTGCGCCTGGTGAACAGTCGACGTAAGTTGCTCGACTATCTCAGGAAGAATGATGTCGAACGATATCGTTCACTTATCAAGCGCCTCGGCCTTCGTAAGTAAGCGAATCTTGCTGCAAATAGCTGAAGCCTTATCGTTGTGATAGGGCTTTTGCATATTGGCCGGTTACCAGCCGGTTCAATTTTTTAATAAATGTAGGTATGAACTCAATCGCAATAGGGCAATTGAGGAATGTTTATAGGTAAGTAATAGGAAAATATTATGTCTAAAGTAACAAAAACGTTTCAATTTGGAGCCAATGAATTCAAATTGGAAACCGGCGAGATAGCTCGTCAGGCGGACTCCGCCATTATCGCCAGCTGTGGCGACACAACCTTACTGGTCACCGTAGTAAATAAAATTTCCGGTGAGCCTCGAGATTTCATGCCACTCACGATTGATGTCGAAGAGCGTACTTACGCCGCCGGCAAAATCCCGGGTGGTTTCTTTCGTCGTGAAGGCCGACCTTCAGAGAAAGCCATTTTGACCTGTCGCCTGGTGGACCGCCCACTGCGGCCGCTGTTCCCCAAAGGCTTTGGTTACGACGTACAGGTGGTCATCACCATCGTATCGATCGACCCCAACATCGACACTGAAATTGTTGCACTGGTGGGCGCGTCAGCGGCCATGGCAACCTCTGGTATCCCGTTTAACGGCCCAGTGGGTGCGGCTCGTGTTGGTTATATCAACGGCGAATACGTGTTGAACCCGACCCAACAACAGATCAGCGAAGAATCGCAACTTGATCTGGTGGTTGCCGGTACTGAAGAAGCCGTGTTGATGGTTGAATCAGAAGCCAAGGTATTGCCCGAAGATGTGATGCTGGGCGCCGTCATGTACGGTCACCAGGAATCACAAAAAGCCATTGCGGCAATCAAAGAGCTGGCAGCGGAAGTCGCCAAGCCGATGAAAGAGTGGACGCCGCCTGCGAGCGATGATTCGATGGCAGATAAAGTGGCGGATATCGCCAAGTCTGCACTTGAAGAAGCCTTCTCTACGCCCAGCAAGGTTGAGCGCGTGGCCAAAATTTCTGCGGCCCACGCTGATGTATTGTCAGCGCTGGTAAATGATGAATCCACCGTTGCCGAGATTGATGCGGTTAACTCTGCATTCAAGAGTCTGGAAAAGTCCATTGTTCGTGGCCGCATTATTGCGGGTAACCCGCGTATTGATGGTCGCGACACCACTACGGTTCGCCCGATTGATGTGCGAACAGGTGTGTGGCCGCGGACTCACGGTTCAGCCTTGTTCACCCGTGGTGAAACACAGGCGATTGTGTCGGCGACTCTGGGTACCGAGCGCGATGCACAGCGCATTGATGCTTTGGAAGGCGATATCACTGACCGCTTTATGCTGCACTACAATTTCCCACCGTATTCGGTTGGGGAAACTGGCCGTGTTGGCTCGCCCAAGCGTCGCGAAATCGGTCATGGCCGTTTAGCACGCCGCGGTGTTGCAGCGGTACTGCCAAGTGCTGAGGAATTCCCTTATGTGATTCGCGTAGTCTCTGAGATCACTGAATCCAACGGTTCCAGCTCGATGGCCAGCGTATGCGGCACATCACTGGCGCTGATGGATGCCGGTGTCAGCATCAAAGCACCGGTCGCCGGTATTGCCATGGGCCTGATCAAAGAAGGCGAAGAGTTTGCTGTATTGACGGACATCCTGGGTGACGAAGATCATCTGGGCGATATGGACTTCAAAGTTGCTGGTACGCCGGATGGTGTAACTGCACTGCAGATGGACATCAAGATCGACGGCATTACCGAGCAGATCATGAGTCAGGCGCTGGCACAGGCCAAAGATGCGCGTATGCACATCCTTGGTGAGATGGCCAAAGTCATTGATAAGCCGCGCGACGAAATGTCTGATTACGCACCTCGTATCATCACCTTTAAGATCAACCCGGATAAGATCCGTGACGTGATCGGTAAAGGCGGTGCGGTTATTCGTGGTCTTTGCGAAGAGACCGGCGCGACCATCGACATCGAAGATGACGGTACAGTTAGCGTTGCGTCAGTAGACGGTGCAGCCGGTGCGGAAGCCCGTCGTCGTATCGAAGAAATCACTGCCGACATCGAAGTCGACTCTGTTTACACCGGCAAGGTTGTGAAGATTATGGAGTTTGGTGCTTTCGTTAATGTACTGCCGGGCAAAGACGGCCTGGTGCATATTTCACAAATCTCGGATGAGCGCGTGGAAAATGTATCGGACCACCTGTCTGAAGGCGACGAAGTAACAGTGAAAGTGCTGGAAGTGGATCGTCAAGGCCGCGTAAGGCTTTCTATGAAAGCTGTTGGTTAACAGCTTGGGCTGAAGGCTTTCTAAGAAAGCTGTTGGTTAACAGCTTCTATCAAGACAAAAGAACGGTCGCCTTTGGCGGCCGTTTTTTTTGGCCATGCGCAAATGATGTAGGCAATCTCGGGCAGCCTCGTCATTGCGAGCGCAGCGCGGCAATCTTCTTGAGCGATTACGGTACTGTTCATCCATGGACAGATACCGCTCCTGTGCATCCATGCACCCGAGATATGAATAGCCCGGACAGATACCGCTCCTGTGCATCCATGCACCCGCAGCATGATTAGCCCGGACAGATACCGCTCCTGTGCATCCATGCACCCGCGGTATACGGTTCATCCTGAACGTAAAAAAGCCCGCGAGTAGCGGGCTTTCAGGCGTTCTCTAGCAATAGAGCGCTACAATCAGGCACCCATGGCTTGAACGCGGCGGTTCAGGCGGCTTTTCAGGCGGGCAGCCCGGTTTTTGTGGTGCAGGCCTTTAATTGTTGCTTTATCAATGCTGGAAACCGAGGTTTCGTAGGCTGCTTTGGCGGCAGCCTGGTCACCAGATTGAATCGCTGCGTCCAGTTTTTTCATCGCGGTACGCACGGCGGCGCGCTGCGAATGGTTGCGCAGGCGTCGAACTGAATTTTGTCTTGCGCGCTTGCGCGCTTGTGGAGAATTTGCCACTGTTTTTTACCTCGTAAAATCGAAACGGGAATATGCAGATATTCCAAATTATTGTCAAGCTCAGGGCGCATATTTATTCACTTTCTGGTGTATCCTTCAGCCTTGTCAGATGGCGCGATTCAGCCGTTTTGGCAACAAAACAAATCCGCATGTCAAAAGCCCTCTTAAAATCCACTGCCGTGGTCAGCATTATGACCTTTATCTCGCGCATCAGCGGTCTGGTGCGGGATGTAGTGATGGCCAATATTCTGGGCCCCGGCGCGCTGGCAGATGCGTTTTTCGTAGCTTTTCGCATCCCCAATTTTCTGCGCCGTATTTTCGGTGAGGGTGCGTTTTCACAGGCTTTTGTACCGGTTTTTAGCGAACTGACTGAAAACAATACCGCCGAAGCCAGGCGCTTTGTCAATGTTACCGCTGGCATGTTAGGCGGTATCACGCTGTTACTGAGTATTTTAGGGATTATCTTTGCCCCCTTCGTAGTCACGGTGTTCGCACCCGGGTATCTGGATGAGCCCGCCAAGTTCGACGCCACCGTCAACAGCCTGCGCATCATGTTTCCGTATCTGTTTTGTATCTCGCTGGTGGCAATGTCAGCGGGCGTTTTGAATACGTTAAACCGCTTTGCCGTGCCAGCGGTAACCCCGGTTTTGCTGAATGTGTGCCTGATTGTGGCGATGTGGTTGCTGGTGCCGCGAATGAGTAACGCGGCGCAGGCGCTGGCGGTGGGTGTGCTGATAGCGGGCATCGTGCAATTGTTATTCCAGGTGCCGAGTCTGGTGCGGCTGGGTTACTTTCCGCGGCCCGCGATAGACCGGCATAATCCGGCTGTACAAAAGGTGTTTGGCCTGATGTTGCCAGCCATTTTCAGCGTGTCAGTGGCGCAGGTGAATATGCTGGTGAACACATTCCTGGCCTCGTTCCTGGTCACCGGTAGTATCTCCTGGTTGTATTTTTCTGACCGGCTGATGGAATTCCCGGTTGGCGTGTTCGGCATTGCATTGGCGACGGTGGTGTTACCGGGTCTGTCCAAACAGCATATTTCCGGCTCGCCTGAAAGTTTTTCAGCCATGATGGACTGGGCGCTACGCTGGGTGGTGGTGATTGCGCTACCGGCTACCTTTGCCTTGTACCTGTTGGCGGTGCCGCTGCTGACCACCATTTTTCAATACAACGCATTCTCAGTGCACGATGTTGAAATGTCCGCCACGGCGCTGCGGGCTTTTGCGGTGGGCGTCTGTGGTTTTATTTTTGTCAAAGTATTGGCACCCGGTTTCTTCGCGCGTCAGGACACCAAAACGCCCATGAAAATTGCCGTGGTGGCGGTATTGGTTAACGTGATTCTCAGCATCATCCTGGTGCGCAGCATGGCGCATACTGGTTTGGCGCTGGCAATTTCAATCGCGGCCTGGGTGAACGCGGCGCTATTGTTTATCGTGTTGTGGCGGCGCGGTGTGTTTATGCCGCAAAGTGGCTGGCTGTGGTTCCTCACCCGGGTCGGTCTGTCGGTGTTGGCGATGTGTGTGGCGCTGCAATTATTAAACCAGGCAGACGTGCTGTGGTTTGAGCAGGATGTGTGGCAGCGGGTAAGGCGCCTCAGTGTCATGGTGATGGCCGGCGCGGCTGCGTATTTTGCTGGTTTGTTACTGCTGGGAATTCGACCTCAACAGTTGCTGTTGCAAACTGGGGGTGGCACATCAACGTAGATATTACACCCTGCGCTAAACTGTTTGATTTGGCCGAGGCGCGTGAACTGTTGCCGCTGGTGCAATCGATCACCAAGCAGCATCAGGCGGAGTTGGCGCCGGTGCAGTTACGCTTGAACAAAATGCTGAGCAGTGACCCGCGGCGTAATGTTGTCGAAGCCGAGTATGAGGCTGTTGTCACGCGCTGGCGACATAAAATCGAAAAGCTCGGCGCCACTGTGTTTGGCCTGTGGGTGGTTGAGTTCGATGTGGGCGAGGGCCTGCTGAGCTGGCGACATCCGGAGTTGCAGCTGGCGTATTTTCGTGAGCGAAACTCGGATTTTGCCAGCCGCATTAAACTGAATGATTATATTGAGTCGCACGATCCCGACTGGGCGCACCACTAATTTAAGCAGAACACCAACCAGCATGGCTAAATTATTACACGGTATTGATTCTCTGAGCTCGGCTCCAGGCCCAAGCGCAGTTTCAATCGGCAATTTTGATGGGGTGCACCTCGGGCACCAGCAGGTTATAAACAGTCTGCTGGAAAACAGCAAACGTCTCGATGTTTGCCCCACGGTGATTACCTTTGAACCGCTGGCCAAAGAGTTTTTCCGGCCCGGCTCTGTGGCGCGGTTAACCTCCTTGCAGCAGCGCTCTGAGCTGATGTTTGAGCTGGGTGTGGAGGTGGTCATCTGCTTGCCGTTTACCGCCGCATTTGCGGCCATGTCGGCCGAGGATTTTGTGCTGGCGATTTTGGTTGATGCGCTGCAAACCCGCTATCTATCGGTGGGCGATGATTTTCGGTTTGGCAAGGGCCGCGCCGGTGATTTCCCAATGCTGCAGAGCATGGGGGCCGAGCATGGTTTTGAAGTATTTTCACATGAGACGTTTACCGTAGACGGAGAGCGCGTCAGCAGTGGGCGGGTGCGGGCCGCGCTGCAAGCCGACCAGTTGGCGGCAGCGGCAGCATTACTGGGTCGTGCCTATTCCATTAGTGGCACCGTGGTACAGGATCAGCAGCTGGGTCGCACGCTGGATTTTCCGACCGCCAATATTCCGCTTGAGTTCGATGTGGCGGCTGCCCAGGGTGTTTATGCTGTTCGCGCTCGATTGGCCAGCGGGCGCCGTTGTGAAGGCGTGGCCAATATTGGCAATCGTCCGACCGTTGATGGTTCTGAGAACCGGTTGGAAGTGCATTTGTTCGATTTTGACGGAGATTTGTACGGGCAAAGCATGGATGTTGAACTGTGCGCAAAAATTCGTGCCGAACAAAAATTTGATTCAATTGAGCAACTTAAACAGCAGATCGCCAGAGATGCGGCTCAGGCGAGGCGGTATTTCGTCGAAAACAGCCATTAATTGTCTTTTTTAACGCTACCGGGCCTGTTGTTGATTGGAGCGGCTGCACAACTGACATAAAATACGCCGCTAAACCCCTATAGCCTAATCCGAGAGCGCGTTGCAACGGCATGCGCAGCACACAAGAGTATGAGTAACGAGAAACCGGGCAGTCAGTATAAAGACACCATAAATCTGCCCCAAACGGCCTTTCCGATGAAAGCCGGGCTGCCGCAACGCGAGCCGCAAATTTTAAAGAAATGGCAGGCCCTGGATGCCTACCACTCGCTGCAAAAACAACGCGTCGATGCAGATACCTATGTGCTGCACGACGGCCCACCCTATGCCAATGGCGCAATTCATATTGGTCATGCGGTTAATAAAATTCTCAAAGACATTATCGTAAAGTCGCGCAACCTGCAGGGCTTGCGGGCGCCCTATGTGCCGGGTTGGGATTGTCACGGCCTGCCGATCGAGATTCAGGTTGAAAAGAAGCATGGCAAGGCCGGCCAGAAAATCGACCGCAAGACCTTTCGCCAGAAGTGCCGTGAATATGCGGCGCGTCAGGTAGAAGAGCAAAAGCAGGGATTTATCCGGCTGGGCGTGCAGGGCGACTGGGAAAACCCCTACCTGACCATGGACTTTAAAACCGAGGCCGACATCGTGCGTAGCCTGGGGCGGATTGTCGAGCGTGGGCATCTGTATCACGGCTTGATGCCGGTGTTCTGGTGTCCGGCCTGCGCTTCGGCGCTGGCCGAGGCCGAGGTGGAATATCAGGATCGGGTATCGCCCGCCATTGATGTGAAGTTTCCGGTGGCCGACCCACAGGACCTTGCCCAGAGAATTGGTGTCAATGCCGACCAATTGACTGATCCGGCCTTGGTTATCTGGACCACTACGCCTTGGACGCTGCCCGCCAATGAGGCGGTGTCGCTGCATCCTGAGCTGGAGTATGTATTGGTACAGGTGGCTGACCAGCAATTGATTTTAGTCGCCGAGCTGATGGAGTCTGCACTGCAGCGCTATGAACTGGCCGAGAACCATACCGAGTTGGCCCGGTTTAGCGGCGCCGCGCTGGAATTGTTGCAACTCAAGCACCCCTTCTATGCCAAGCAGGTGCCGGTGATTTTGGGTGACCATGTAACGACCGAGGCCGGAACCGGCGCGGTACACACCGCGCCCGCACACGGTGGTGATGACTTCAGCGTAGGTAAAAAATACCAATTGCCGGTAAATAATCCGGTTGGCTCCAACGGCACTTTCCTCGAGTCCACCGAGCTGTTCGCCGGTGAATTTGTGTTCAAGGCCAATCCGCATGTCATTGAGGTGTTGCAGGAGCGTGGGGCGTTGCTGAAACACGAAGATTACCAGCACAGTTACCCGCATTGCTGGCGTCATAAAACGCCCATGATTTACCGGGCGACGGCACAATGGTTTATCGGCATGCAACACAAGCCGGGCGATGAGGGCCTGCGTGTTCAGGCCTTGCAATCAATTGATAAGGTTCGCTGGGAGCCGGATTGGGGCAAGGCCCGCATCCAAACCATGATCGAGAATCGACCGGATTGGTGCGTGTCGCGGCAACGCAACTGGGGTGTGCCGATTGCCATCTACCTGCATAAAGAAACCGGCGCCATGCACCCGCGCACCGTAGAGCTGATGGAGCAGGCTGCGCAGCGCATCGAGCAACAGGGTATTCAGGCCTGGTATGACCTTGATGACGCTGAACTGCTGGGTGATGAGGTGGCGGATTATGACAAGGTTACTGACACCCTGGACGTCTGGTTTGATTCGGGGGTAACACACAACAGCGTGCTGCGTGCCCGGCCAGAGTTGGACGCGCCCGCAGACCTGTATCTAGAAGGCTCCGACCAACATCGAGGCTGGTTTCAATCAAGCCTGTTAAGCAGTGTTGCGATGTGCGGTAACCCGCCCTATAAAACCGTGCTGACCCATGGCTTTACAGTCGATAAAGATGGCAAAAAAATGTCCAAGTCATTGGGCAACGTGGTGGCACCGCAAACGGTGATTAATTCACTGGGGGCGGACGTTTTGCGCCTGTGGGTGGCGGCCACGGATTACCGCAGTGAGATGACCATCTCTGATGAGATTCTCAAGCGCACCAGTGAATCGTATCGGCGTTTACGCAACACGATGCGCTACCTGCTTGGAAATCTGCATGGCTTTGATCCTGTTGATTCCGTCGCCTATGACGACATGCTGCTGCTGGATCAATGGGCGGTGCGCCAAACGCGCGCCATGCAACGCCGCATAGAGCAGGATTTCGAAAACTTTCAGTTCCATGCTATCTATCAACGGCTGCATCAGTTTTGTGTGGTTGAGATGGGTGGTTTTTATCTGGATATCTTAAAAGACCGCCTCTACACAATGGGTACTGACTCGCCCGCGAGGCGCTCGGCGCAGACCGCCATGCAGCATATTCTTGAGAGCCTGGTGCGTTGTTTGATGCCGGTAATGAGCTTCACTGCTGAAGAAATCTGGGAGCACATGGCGGGTGAGCGTGAACAGAGCGTGTTATTCGCCACGCGCTATACGGCCTTGGATGACTTGGCTGAGGATGCCGCCGCCGATCAGTTTTGGAGTGGCGTGATTGCCGCTCGCAACGAAGTAAACCGGCAGATTGAAGTGGTGCGCGTGGCCGGCGAAATTGGCTCGGGTCTGGATGCAACGGTAACGCTGTACGCCGACGCAGAACTGGCTGCGAGCCTGGCCGAACTGGCTGACGAGTTGCGTTTTGTATTGATTACGTCGGGCGCCGAGGTCGCGCCGTTGACCGATGCACCGGCTGAGGCGGTAGCCACTGAATTGACTGGTTTAAGTGTGCTGGTGCGCGCCACCGGCGACGAAAAATGTGTGCGCTGTTGGCATCGCCGGCCCGAGGTAGGTGAGGTCGCGGCGCATCCCGAGTTATGCCAGCGCTGCGTTGATAACATTGACGGTGAGGGCGAGCAGCGCGCTTACGCCTGAGTACTAACTAGGCACTTAAATGAACACCTCACATTTGCGCTGGTTATGGCTGAGTCTGGGCATAATTGTGCTCGATCAGGTCAGTAAATACTGGGCAGAGTACATTCTGCGTGGTGACGTAATCGAAATATTTAGCTGGTTTGACTTGTCTTTGGTGCACAATACCGGGGCAGCATTTGGCTTTTTAGCTGGTTATGGCGGCTGGCAGCATGTATTTTTTGTGTCTCTGGCGGTGTTGGTCAGTGTTGTGCTGGCGGTGGCAATAAGCCGCTTGCAAGACCATGAACGACATCTGGCGGTGGCTTATGCGCTGATAATTGCCGGGGCAATTGGTAATGCCATTGACCGAATCGTGCATCAGTATGTGGTGGACTTTATTCACTGGTTTTATCAAGACTGGCACTACCCGCACTTTAATGTCGCCGATTCGGCGATTTTTATCGGTGCGGCATTATTGATATTTGAGGCCTTTGGCCGACCATTTTTAAATACCGGACAGGAACATGAAAATTCTTCTGGCTAATCCGCGTGGTTTTTGTGCTGGCGTAGATCGGGCTATTGATATTGTTGAGCGCGCATTGACCTTATTCGGTGCGCCGATCTATGTGCGCCATGAGGTGGTGCATAACCGCTTTGTGGTTGATGACTTAAAACAAAAGGGCGCGGTGTTCGTTGAAGAGCTGCACGAAGTGCCAGACGGCGCCACGGTGATATTCAGCGCCCACGGTGTGTCACAGGCAGTGCAAACCGAGGCCGCCGGCCGCGATTTAAAAGTGTTTGATGCTACCTGCCCATTGGTAACCAAAGTGCACATGGAAGTAAAACGTTACCGTGATCGTGGCACCGAAGTGGTGCTCATCGGCCATCAGGGTCACCCCGAAGTAGAGGGCACCATGGGGCAGGCTGATGGCGGGATGCACTTAATTGAGGAACCCGACGATGTAGCAGATTTGCAGGTAAGCGATGCTGATAATCTGGCCTACGTCACTCAGACCACGCTGTCGGTGGACGACACTCAAAAAGTGATTGATGCACTGCGCCAACGGTTCCCTAATATTCAGGGGCCTCGCAAAGACGATATCTGTTATGCCACGCAAAACCGGCAGGATGCAGTTCGCTCGCTGGCGCGCGATGCCGATATTTTGGTGGTGGTCGGCTCGCCGAATAGTTCTAATTCCAATCGTTTGAAAGAGCTGGCTGAGCAGATTGGGGTACCCAGCCACCTGGTTGACCAGCCGGAGCAAATTCAGCAGAGCTGGTTCGAGGGTGTGGATGTGGTCGGGGTTACGGCTGGCGCATCCGCGCCGGAGATTCTCGTCAAGCAGGTAATCGACCAGATTAAACATTGGGGTGGCCGTGTGGTAAATGAAGCCGATGGCCCGGTGGAAAATGTCTCATTCTCGTTGCCAATTGAGTTACGAACCGTCTCAGCAAAGTAACCGGCACTGGCTACTGCTCGCTTTATTGTCGCTACTGTTGTCGGCTTGCGCCACCACCTCGCAACCACGCAATATTGATAATATCTGCAGCATTTTTGAGCAACGCCCGCAGTGGTACAAGGCGGCCAGCAGGAGCTCTGAACGATGGCAGGCGCCCTTGGAAGTGCCCATGGCCATCATGTATCAGGAGTCATCGTTTAAGCGTAAAGCCCGGCCCCCTATGCAGTACTTTCTGGGCTTTATCCCCACCGGTCGCGCCAGCGATGCCTACGGTTACTCACAAGCATTGAAAGGGACCTGGGCGGAGTACAAAAAGGAGGTCGGTTCAGCGTTCAGCAGCCGCGATAATTTTGGCAACGCCTATGATTTTATTCAGTGGTATATGCACAAGACCACCTTGCGAAACGGCGTGTCAAAGTTGGACGGCTATGCGCAGTATTTAAACTATCACGAAGGCCAGGGCGGATTCTCGCGCGGCACTCATCTCACAAAACCGTGGTTGATCAACACCGCAAAACGGGTGGCACAACGCGCCAAACGCTACCGCAAGCAACTGAATGGCTGCGAGCAATCACTGCAAAAATCCCGCGGCTGGTTTTAGGCTGCCACCTTACTACTGATATTCGTCCATTGAGGGGCAGGAACAGATCAGGTTTTTGTCGCCGTACACATTGTCAACCCGGCCTACTGGCGGCCAGTACTTGGCACCGTTATCACCGCCCGGCTGGCAGGCCAGCCGACGACTGTAAGGCAGTGCCAGTTCATCATCCAATAACACCTGCAAGGTGTGTGGGGCATTGCTGAGCATATTGTTATCGGCTGGCAAGTCGCCGTTCTTGACTTGCAGATACTCTGCATAGATCTGGTTCATGGCGTCGCAAAAACGGTCCAGTTCAGCCAATGATTCTGATTCCGTTGGTTCGATCATCAGGGTGCCCGGCACCGGGAAGCTCATGGTGGGGGCGTGGAAGCCATAATCGATTAAACGTTTGGCAATATCATCCACAGAGACTCCGTCGTCCTTCATTGGCCGGGTATCGATAATGCATTCATGCGCGACCAGGCCGCCTTCGCCGCTAAACAGTATCGGGTAATTTTCAGACAAGCGATGCGCCACATAATTGGCGCTTAAAATGGCGGTCTGGGTGGCCTTGCGTAGGCCGTCGGCGCCCATCATGCGAATATACATCCAGGAGATCGGCAGAATACCGGCGCTACCGAAGGGTGCGCCGCTCACCGCGGCACCGCCTCGTTCAGTATTGTAGTCATCGCGCGGCAGATAAGGTTCCAGATGTTTTCCCACCGCCACCGGGCCGACACCCGGGCCACCGCCGCCGTGTGGAATGCAAAAGGTTTTATGAAGATTTAAATGTGACACGTCGCCACCAAACTTGCCGGGCTGCGCCAAGCCCACCAGCGCATTGAGGTTAGCACCATCGATGTAAACCTGACCTCCCGCCTTATGTACCGCCTCACACACCTCCGTCACCTGCTCTTCAAATACGCCATGGGTAGACGGGTAGGTGATCATGATGGCGGCAATGCGCCCCGGGTATTGATCAATCTTTTCGTTCAGGTCGGCTAAATCCACGTTGCCACGTTCATCGCACTGCACCACAACCACTTTCAAGTTAGCCATCTGGGCGCTGGCGGGGTTGGTGCCATGCGCACTGCTGGGGATCAAACAGATATCCCGGTCGTGGTCGCCATTGGCTTCATGGAAGGCTTTAATCGCCAGCAGTCCGGCGTATTCACCCTGTGAGCCGGCGTTGGGCTGCAGAGAGACCGCATCGTAACCGGTACAGGCGCACAGCATGGCTTCTAACTGCGCGATCATTGTGTGATAGCCCTGTGTTTGATCGGCCGGCGCAAAGGGGTGGATTTGAGAGAATTCCGGCCAGGTGACTGGCGTCATTTCGGCCGCGGCGTTTAATTTCATGGTGCAGGAGCCGAGCGGAATCATGGCCCGATCCAGGGCGATGTCTTTATCGGCCAGACTGCGTAAATAGCGCATCATTTCAGTCTCACTGTGGTAGTCGTGAAACACTGCCTGACGCATAAATTGATCGCTCCGTAACAAGGTGTCTGGCAGGCTGTCGGCAAGCTCCGGTTCAGAGGCAGCACCGCCAAAGGCCTGTAACAGGGCTGCAACATCGGCTAGCTCGCAGGTTTCGTCCAATGCGATGGAAACCTCAGAGTCACTGAGGCGGCAGATGTTATAGCCTGCAGCCAGAGCTTGTTCGCTCAATGCTTGCGCATCGACGTCGATCAGCGCGACGGTATCGAAAATTTGCTGATTGGTTTGATGGCCCAGCGCCGCACAGCCGCGTGCCAACGTGCGGGCCAGTTGGTTTACCTTATGGGCTTTGGCCTGCAACTGCGCGGGGCCATGGTAGCAGGCGTAAAAGGTGGCCATGATGGCGAGCAGGGCCTGGGCCGTGCAGATATTGGAGGTCGCCTTCTCACGGCGGATATGTTGCTCACGGGTTTGTAATGCCAGCCGATAGGCGGGATTGCCATGCACATCGATTGACTGGCCCACCAGACGGCCGGGCATGGAACGTTTATAAGCATCTTTAACGGCAAAAAAGCCGGCGTGGGGTCCGCCAAAGCCGAGCGGGACGCCAAAGCGCTGTGAGTTTCCGACCACGATGTCGGCACCCAACTCGCCGGGCGAGCGCAAAATGGTCAGCGCCAGAAGGTCGGTCGCCATAATGACCAGCGCACCGGCTGCGTGCGCCTGTTCGCAGATGGTTTGCAGTTCATGAATGTCGCCGCGGGTATTGGGGTACTGCAGTATGACGGCAAACACATCGTCCGCAATGGCTGGCATTTGCTGCTCATCAAACAGCGTAAGTTCAATGCCGAGAGGCTTGGCGCGGGTGTCAAGAATTTGCTGGGTTTGCGGGTGACAATATTGCGAGACCAGACAACGATTACGTTTGCCTTTTAATGTCCGGTGCGCCAACGTCATGGCTTCGCCAGCGGCGGTTGCTTCATCCAGCAAAGACGCGTTGGCAATATCCATACCGCTGAGTTCGGCCACCATAGTTTGAAAATAAAACAGCGCTTCCAAACGCCCCTGAGAGATTTCCGGCTGATAGGGCGTATAGGCGGTGTACCACGCCGGATTCTTCATCACATTGCGCAAAATTACTTTGGGTGTATGGGTGCCGTAGTAGCCTTGGCCAATTAATGATTTAACCAGTTTGTTCCGTTTAGCCAATTCATCCAGTTCGGCCAATGCCTGCTCCTCGCTAAGTGCGGGCAGCAGATCAAGCGGGGAGTTGTCGGCAATACTCGCCGGCACCACCGTGTCACACAGTGCGTCCAGCGAGTCGTAACCCAGTTCGCTCAACATGTGGTTAATGTCGGACTGACTTAAACCGATATGGCGGCGGGCAAATTCATTGCGTTGCTTGATTGCGACAGAATCATTTAGTGGCTGTGTCATGATGAGATCGTCTCCGGTCTTTTTAAGCAGGGGTGTTAGGTTGCTCAGCGAATTAAGCGTTGGTGGGTTGGCCGTTCTTCACAAATGGGTACTTGCTGACGGTGGCCTTGAGTTGTTTGTTGCGGACTTCGATCAGTACCGTGTCGCCAATGTTCAGGTCGGCATCTGCGCGGACCCGCGCCAGACCAATTGACTGCTCCAGCGTGGGCGAAAAAGTGCCGCTGGTCACTTCACCAATGGCGCCATTCTCGTCGGCGCTGTGCACCGGCTGATGGCCACGCAGGACGCCACGGTCTTGCAGGATCAAACCAATTATTTGCTGCCTGGGCTGGCCCTCAAGTGCGGCACGACCTATAAACTCCCGGTCACTCTGCATGCTGACAGTCCAATTAAGGCCAGATTCCAGTGGCGAATGCTGTTCATCCAAATCGTTGCCGTATAGGGCCATGCCAGCCTCCAGGCGCAGGGTGTCGCGTGCTCCCAGACCACAGGGCGCAACACCAGCCGCGCTGAGCTGCGACCACATTTGCCTGGCCAGTGCTGCACTGACAATAAATTCCACGCCGTCTTCGCCGGTATAGCCGGTGCGGCCGACAAACTCCTGCTGCCCGTCGACCTCGAACCAGGCGCCCTGAAATCGTTGTAGCTCAGCCAGGCAAGGCCCCAGACTGGGTGCCACCTCGTTGAGAGATTCGGCACATACACCGAGTGCGTCGGGGCCCTGCACGGCGATCAAAGCCAGCTCTGGCCGTTCAGACAGGCTTACTTCGAATTGTTCACTTTGTTGCTGCATCCACTGCAGGTCTTTATCACGAGTTCCGGCATTAGTGACCAGACGACAGTGGGTATCGGATAAATAGTAAACGATCAGGTCGTCGATCACGCCGCCATCGTCATTCAACATGCAGCTATACAGCGCTTTGCCGGCCTGCGACGCTACTTTGTCGATGTCGTTGGCCAGTAAGTGGCGTAAGTAGGGCAGAGTATCTGCCCCCTCAATATCCGACACCGTCATATGGGAAACGTCAAACATCCCGCAGCGATTGCGTACCGCATGATGTTCATCGATCTGCGAGCCGTAATTAACCGGCAGCGCCCAGCCACCAAAATCGACGATTTTGGCGCCCTGTTGCAGGTGCAGGTCATATAACGGGGTTTGCTGCGGGGCGGTGGCTTGGGGTTCGGTCATCTTGGTCTCCATAGGAGTGAGTCACAGTTACCGCTATTCGCGGGGTCTATGCTCCTCTGTCCGGTGACCTGAAAGATTACCCCTTCGGTGGATGTCACCCACTGGGGGTGCATCGCTCTCCAGAGACGACGTATCAGCCGGGGTGGTCCTTTTGCCTGAGCGGTTACGAGCGCGTTGCGCCTTCGGCGGGCCATGTTGGTCGCGCTTCAAAGCGCGCTAACGATTGGCCTCTCTCCCACCCGGTTTTCGTCGTGGCGCGATTATAGCCAAGCTTCAGGCAGAACGCCAATCTACCTTTGGCGTCTTTATTGTCGAAACGATTTGGCCTCGATTTTGTGCTTTTTCAGCAGGCGATGGATCTCGGTGCGGTTCCGCTTGGCCAATGCCGCGGCCTGAGTAACATTGCCGTTGGTGACCTTTAACAGTTCGGTTAAATAGTCGCGCTCAAAGGTGCGATGTGCACTGGTCAATGGTTGAATGCGAAAAATCGGGCTCTGCAGCCGGGTATTTACCAGCGCATCAGAAATAATTTTGGTTTTGGTCAGGCGGGCGCACTGTTTAACCACATTAATTAATTGACGCACATTGCCTGGCCACTCGGCCGCTAACAATGCCTGCATGGCCTTATTGGAAAATTGCAGCTCCTGTTTCGGGAATTCGGTTTTGAGCGTATGCGTGGCAAGTAGCGGAATGTCTTCGCGATGCTCCCGCAGCGGCGGCACCTGCAGAATGGTCATGTCAATTCGGTCGGCTAAATCCCACAGATCCTGCTCGCCGTCACCATGGGTGCCAATAGCGGTTGCAGTGCATATGCCGCGAATATCAACCTCATAAAATTCATTAGAATTGATTGGTGTGGCTTTTTTGTCGACCACGGCGATCAGCAGGCGGCGAATAAAGGAGGGTGGTGCCTCGTTGTAATCGGTGACCAATAATGAGCTGCCGGTCGCTTCCCGCAATAAGCCGAGGCGTGGTTTGTGTTCGATGCTGTCGTCTTCCACGCAGCCAAACATCTCAACCTCGAGCAAATCATGTGGCAGAGAGGTGCAGCTAAAATGCACTAGTGGCCGATCGCCTCGGGGGCTGGCGGCGTGCAGGGCGCGTGCCATCTCAACTTTGCCGGTACCGGGCTCTCCCTCAAAGCCCACCGCACAGTCGCTCGGTGCCAACTGCTCCATCTGGCCCAACAGATTTTCCACGGTCGGGCTTTTGGTTATGATGTTGTCACGCCAGCGTTCATCAGGAATCACGATGTCGATTTCGTTTTGTTCGCGGGCGCGAAAGCCGCTGGCCTGTAGCGCCACTTCCATATGCGATATCAGCGCGTCACTGTCGAATGGTTTGGTCAAATAGCTGGCCACCCCCGACTGGGTGGCCTCCACGGCCTCTGGAATAGTGCCGTGTGCGGTCAGAATAATAACCGGCAGCATCGGGTGGTTCTGATGCAGGTCATCAAACAGTTCCATGCCGGACATGCCAGGCATCTGCAGGTCGGTAATTACCAGATCGGGCGGCCAGACTGCAATTGTACTGAGTGCTTCCTCGGCAGAGGTCACAGCTTTTAGCCTTAACTTCAAGGGCTTTAACCGGATCAGAATCAGCTTCAGCAGGTCAACATTGTCATCCACCAGCAATACGCGGGCGTTTTCCATTTTGGCTGCTTGCTGCGACAATGACTGCATATTCATTGGTCTAGTGTAATCGATTAGGCGGGCAGCCACACCTCAAACAGGGCGCCTTTCGGGGTATCCAGCAACTTGATCTGGCCCTGATGCGCCTCGACATATTGGCGTGCGATGGATAGGCCTAAACCGGTGCCTTTAAGTGGCCCGGTATTGGGGGAATCACCGATAAAAAACGCATCAAATATCGCGCCTTGCTGCTTTTTCTTGATCCCCGGGCCCTGGTCTTTGACGGTAAATAAAACTGAACCGTCGCGCTTTTCCATCAATAGCCAGATGGTGCCATTGAGTGGCGAAAACTTGATGGCGTTGGAAAGGAGATTGTCGAATACGGTGCGAATTTGTTCTCGATCAATAAAGGCACGCTGATTGGGCAGGCTGGACTCGATTTTGATGCGCTTACTTTTGATGGTCAGGGCGTGTTTTTCGAGCACATCTACCACCAGTTCAGTGAGATTAACGACCTCGCGTTGTTTAATCTTTTTGACCGTGATGGCGCTGTTGTAATTAAGCAAATTCTCAATCGACGTCTGCAGTTCTTTACTGCTTTTGCTGAGAATTTGGGTAATTTCCCGCTGGTCCTCGGTCACCGGGCCAACGATCTCGTCTTCCAATAACTGTGCGCCCTCTTTTATTGACGTGAGTGGCGTCTTGATTTCATGTGAAATATGTCGCAAAAAATGCACCTGTTGCTTTTCAGATTCGTTCATATGGTTGCGCAACTTTTCCAGCTCCTCTGCGACTTTCTGCACCTGCCGGGCGCCGGCAATTTCAATTGGCTCGCTGGTGCGACCGCCGGACAGGCGCGTGATGTTCTTGCCGATTTTTTCAATCGGTTGGTAGAGTCGCAGGCTAAGATACCAGATCATCAGGCAGCCCAATATAAATATCACAGCGAGTGACACCACGAACACCAGCTTAATGTCTCGCATCATTTGTACAGCGGCGCTTTCAGGCTGATAGTCGGCGCTGCGCATTCGCCAGGCTCTGGCTAATCGATGCAGTAACGGCAAGTCGGCGAGCGCTGCATCGGGGGCAGCGATTTCTGCGGTGGTCTGGACCTGCTGCAAACTCACGATTTGCCGATCAATTGCGCTGTAGGTCTCCCAGCTGGCATACAGCCCCGGCAGCCAGATGATCACGTAGGCCTGCAGCAATAATTGGCCAGTGCTCATTTTCCCTGAGAACAATTTCATGCCTAAATAGTAGCCCAGCACTGAGCCCACCACAATGTTGGCGAGCGATGCGTGCTACTCTGTACAGCTGCCAAATCAGACGTGTTTTGCGCCGCTCAATCAGTGTATTATTGCGCCCAAACAAGTGCCTGCCCGTCAACGCCCAAAAATGAAGCACGTTCAAAACGCAACCCAAACCGCTGCCTTGTTGGTGCACTGCGAAGATCAGAGTGGAATCATGTCTGCAGTGGCGCAGTTTTTTGCAGACCACAAACTGAACCTGATTCGCCAGGAAGGCTTTATTGATGCTGGTCGCATGTATTGCCGGCTAGAGTGGGAGCTGGATGAGCGATGGGAGGATGCCGCTGCATTGGAGGCAGAATTTGCCACCAGCGCGGCGCCTTACGATGCGCAATTTTCGGCCCGCTTTTTCGACCGTGAACAGACTATAGGTATCATGGTGTCAACCAAAACGCACGCGCTGACAGCGGTGTTAAATCGTACAGAAGATGATTATTTCCCAGCGGTGGATGTCAGTTTCATTCTTGGCGACGATGCTGATTTACAGCACACGGCAGACCGCCATGGTACGCCGTTTTTTCATGTGTCAACCGACGGGGACAGATTGCAGGCGGAGCAACAGCAACTCGAGATCATTCAGCGATACAAGCCGGATTATCTGGCCTTGGCACGCTATGACAAAGTCTTGAGCGCCAATATGCTCGGCCAACTGGATTGCCCGGTCATTAATATTCACCATACTTTTATGCCGGCGTTTATGGGCGGCGCGCCTTATAGTCAGGCCTATGAGCGTGGCGTTAAGTTATTAGGTGCTACCAGCGCATACGTAACCGCAGAACTGGATCAGGGCCCTATTATTGAGCAGGATGTTGCGCGCGTGCCATCCGGCACGTCGGTAGCACAAATGATTACCCAGGGTGAGCGCGTCGAGCGGCGAGTGTTTACCCGAGCGCTGCAAAAGGTGTTGCAGCATAAGACCATCGTGCATGACAACCGCACCATTATTTTCAATTAGACGCGCTGATTTCGAGCCGGTTAACGATGAACTTTGATCAACAGGGCGCGCTGGCGTCGCAACACTTGCAGGCGTTATTCGAAGAGCAAATAATCCTCAGTGATGCACCGCTGGATGATGACCAGATTCAGCCCGCCAGTATTGACTTGCGACTCGGTTCGACGGCTTACCGGGTGCGCTCTTCGTTCTTGCCGGGCCGTGATCGCACGGTGCAGGACTGCCTCGAGGCGATGTCCATGCATCAAGTGGATATAACTGACGGCGCGGTATTGGAAAAATCCTGTGTTTATATTGTGCCGCTGATGGAGTCTCTGGACCTGCCGCAGGCGCTGTCTGCGGGGGGCAACCCCAAGAGTTCAACTGGCCGACTGGACGTATTTACCCGTTTAATCACCGATCATGGTATTGAGTTTGAACAGGTGCCTGCCGGTTATAGCGGCCCACTGTACGCTGAAATTGCACCCCTTACGTTTAGTATTCTGGTGCGCAAGGGTTCACGGCTGTCACAACTGCGAATTCGCTCAGGGCGGCCCGCCATTGATGATGCCGCGCATGTGTCACTGCAATCCTCGATGCGTCTGGTAGATGCCGAGTTGGAACCGCGCGATATCAAAAACGGCGTGCCGGTCAGCGTCGACTTGAAAGGCGAGCAACAGGGCGGCTTGATCGGCTACCGCGCCAAGCGACATTCCGGTGTGGTCGATGTAGACCGGCGCGGTGCGTTGCCGGCGTCGTTGTTTTGGGAGCCACTCTATGCCCACCAAGGGCAATTAATTTTAGACCCCGGAGAGTTTTATATTCTGGTCTCAAAAGAGGCAGTACACGTGCCCGCTGATTATGCGGCAGAGATGAATCCCTATGACACTCTGGTGGGCGAATTTCGCGTGCATTATGCGGGTTTCTTTGACCCCGGTTTCGGTGCGCCTGAGGCGGATGGCGTGGGCGCCAGAGCAGTACTGGAGGTTCGCTCCTTCGATGTGCCGTTTTTACTCGAGGACGGGCAGAACGTTGGTCGTCTGGTGTACGAAAAAATGTTGCAAACGCCAGCGCAACTTTACGGCCAAATTGCCACCTCAAATTATCAGGCGCAAGGCTTAAAACTCAGCAAGCATTTCCGATAGCTGTTGACGGCGCCCGGCTTATTTCACCCGATAGGGTGATTGAGTCAATACAGATTTTGCCTATTATGGGGTCTGCTAGTTCGCATCCCGTGAGCTAGCCGCGCAGGAAGCGCAATGTAATATTGATAAGGAGATAATCATGTTAAATGAAATTCAATCAAGTAATCCATCGGGCAGCCGTTCTGTGCCCACACGTTCTGCAAAAACCGCATTGTTGGCAGGGGCATTAATGCTGGGGCTGGCCTTTGCCAGTAGTCCGGTAAATGCCGCCAGCGCCTGTAAAGGCCTGGACAATAATGCCTGTAGCGAGAGTGCTGCCTGCGGTTGGGTGGAGTCTTATGAGCGCAAAGACGGCCGGGTCGTAAAAGCCTTCTGCCGCACTAAGGCCAAGGGTCGTACTCCCGCGACCACCAAGCTGCAGGAAAATGCAGCAACGCAGGGTAAAGTCGCCAGTAACTAGGCGGTTTACTTAACGCGTTCAGCAGCCCGGGGTTCTTTACAGGACCCCGGGTTTTTGGGCGATAAAAATGGCCCGTTTGGGGGCCGGATAGCCCTCAACGGTGAGGCTCTGGTCCTGTGGGTCGAGAAAGTCGGCCAGCGAATGAAACTGCATCCATTCGGTGCTGCGCTGTTCTTCAGTTGCGGTGATATTCTGATCCACGCAGCGTTGCTCTAAAAAACCCGCTTCGGCTAATTGCTCAAGGATTAAAGCGGGCGTCATTATGCTCCACACGTTACGCATCATTGCGTAGCGTTGTGAGGGACGCAACAATCCTTGTTCAGCGTCATCGACGATCAGTGTTTCCAGCACCAGTTCTCCACCCGGTTGCAATAAATCAAATAACTCACGCAGATGATTGATCGGGTTACGCCGATGATAAAGCACGCCCATCGAGAACACTGTATCGAACCACGGCAGGTCACGCGGCATGTCTTCAATGCCCAGCGGTAGAAAGTCGAAACGCAAATCCTGCGCATACTTCTGTAACGCCATATGTTGAACCAGAAAGCGCATGGAAGGGTCGATACCTAATACATAGTCCGCACCCGCACCCAGCATCCGCCAGCAGTGGTAACCGCTGCCGCAGCCGACATCCAGCACGTTGCGCCCCTGCAAGGCGTTGATATACGGGGCCAGTCGTTGCCACTTCCAGTCGGAGCGCCACTCGGTATCGATAAATGTGTCAAATACCTGATAGGGGCCTTTGCGCCATGGACGTAGCGCATACAGCGCGGCCTGCAGTTGCGCCTGTTGCCGGTTATTTAAATCGCCAGCCTGACCAAAGGTGACAGTAACGCGGTCAAGATCGATCACCGATGCGGTGGCATCGGGTAGTGCGGCCAGATGGCCCAGCCAGGCGGGCAGGTCGCCGTGTCGCCTGGGGTCGGTTCGACGATCAATAGCGGCCAGCAACTGCTCGGCATGAGCGGCGAACTGGGGGCGCTCAAAAAAACCTTCAAAGTCGATCACTTGATTGCCAGCAGCGAGACGAATTGCAGGTTCTGTATCCACGGGGTCACAATCCTGTAACCAGCCTGTTTTAGACGATGTTCGTGATGTGCCAACGATTCAGGAATAAGTACGTTTTCAATCGCGTCGCGCTTGCGGCTGATTTCTAGCTGGCTGTAGCCCTGATCGGCTTTAAACTGATGGTGTAAATCTATCAGCGCCTGATCAACCTGCGGGTCAGGGGAACTGATCTTCTCCGACAGAATCAGCACGCCAGTGGGTACTGTGGCAGAGCAGATTCGCTCAAGCAATGCATCACGCTCATCAGGCTGAATAAACTGCAGGGTAAAATTCATCAGTACCACGGCCGCGTTTTGTAACTGATAATCAAGCAGATCAGCGCATTCAAGTTGTAAGTCCAGACCTGACTGCGCGGCCGCCTCGTCAATCGCAGGCTTAGCCGCTTCAATCATGGCTGCGGAATTGTCCACCCCGATAATGCGGCGCTGTGAATCCGCAGCGCTGGCCATTGCCAACATGCCGGCCCCCAGGGAGCAGCCCAGATCGTAATAGTGACCCGGTGTGCGTCCATAGCAGCGAATTAACGATGGAATCAGCTCGACAATCTGAGCGTAACCAGGCACCGACCGGTTAATCATATCGGCGAACACATCGGCCACCTCACGATTAAACTCAAAGCCGCCTTTGTGCCCAGCGGACGGCGCGGTATCGCGCTGAAATAGGTCGTCCTTTTTGTTAGTCATAGTGTTATTTAGTTGGGCCAAAGACGCCAATGTGATTTGAAACTGCGCAATGGCTCTGACATTATAAATTATCAGTTCCTGAGGGAGGAGTCGTTATGCGTAAAGATCAGCGGGGTAGTGAGGTGAAAATGCGAGTATTTACGGTATTAAGCGGGTTGAGTCTATTGTTCGGGGTGCAGAGCGTCGCTGTCGGCAGTAGCGATATCTGGGCCACACCTTTCAGCACCACCAGCAGTGGCGTAGCTTATGATTTTAGCGGCCACAACGGCACTGCCTACGCGCTTTCCCAGGAACAGGCAGGCTCCAGTGTTGAACTGACACAATTTCTCGGCCAACACAACGCGCTTGCTCTGCGCTATTCACAGGCCGTCGAGCAACAGGATATGGCCTTGGGCTTTACCGCGGACCGACTGACGCTGTCTTATATGTCTGGCGAGGGTGAAAACCATTTTGAGATGGGCGGTGACTATAGCGGCGTGGACCCCTATCTGTTTCATGGCGGCTGGCATACCCGCTTTAACTACAATGGCTTCGCTGCCGATGTTCGTCTGCCTGGCAAGCAGCACCTGCAATACGGCGAAGCGACCGTGCGCGCTGACGGTCTGCAAGATCGCACGGCTCGATACCTCGAATGGTCCAACCAACGAGTGTATGCGCGGGCAACGCGCTTCGCCCGCGGCGGTGAGTCGATTGGTAATGGCTTTGATGCCGGGCTGGCGTTTGGCAGCAATAAGCGCCTGGCGGTGCAAACCATGTTTCTGGACCAGGGTCGCAGCATGCAACGCTTGCGCCTGCAAATGGATGGCTCGCAGACCCGACAATACTGGCTGGATATCTCCTCGCATCAAAATGATTTGTATCGGGCCAACGATGACGTGCAGCTAATGTTCACCTTCAAGACCTTGCTGGGTGATCGACAACTACTATCGCGTGCGGCCGAAGCCGCCGCTCAGGAATCGACCGTAGAGGAAACAGATCCTGAACTAAACCCCGAGATAGACCCTGCAACTGGGCAGCCAGTGAAGAAAAATAAAGGCCGAGCGATTCTCGGGCGTGCCCTGTTGGTCGGTGTTGGGGTAGCAGCAGCGGCTGGCGGATCCAGTTCGGGCTCCCCGATGATGGATACGCTAACGCGCTCGCGAACCCAACATGAGGCTGCACTGGCGAGGCTCAATCTGGTGAACCCGCCTTCGATTCGTGAGAACAGAGAGTATGGGGGCTGGGTGTTTGCCAACCCCGATGGCAGTTTTGGCTCCACGGCGCCGAATGTTGGCGACGCGAGCAGTGTGCAATTGCCGGTCCGCAGCGCGGTGATTCCGGCCGGCTCGGTGGCTACCGCCAGCTATCACACGCACGCTGCGTTTGACCCTCAATTTGATAATGAAAACTTTTCTCCCCGGGATTTGAGCAACGATGTTGAATCTGCCACAGATGGGTATCTCGCCACGCCAGGAGGTCAGTTCAAGTTTCACGACTTTAGAACCGGTCAGGTCGTGGTGTTAGGAAGGGTCGCCACCGGCGGATAAATGACCCAACAAATTTTCGCGATTGTCGCGCCGCTGTTTCTGATAGTCGGCGTAGGGTATCTCTATGGCGTGCGGGAGCGACCCGCCATGGACACCATCAACAGCATGATTATGGATATTTTCGTGCCGGCCCTGATCTTTCACGTCATGATCCAGGATGATTTCGAGCCGTTGCAATACAGCGTATTGATGGCGGCTGGTGCCTTGGTAATGCTTGGCTCGGGAATAATCGCTTTTGGCGTTGCACGCGTAATGGGGTTCGCCTGGCGCTCCTTTGTGCCCCCTGCCATGTTCTGTAATTGGGCCAATCTGGGCTTGCCGCTGTATGTGTTTGCGCTTGGAGAGCAGGCCCTGGGCGGCGGTATTATGCTGGTGGTGGTGGGCAACGTCATGTGTTTTACCATCGGCACGTATATTTACTCGGGCAAGTTATCCGGCTTTGAAGTGTTGCGCACGCCGATTATTGCTGCCGTCGTGCTGGGGGCGCTGCTCAACGCATTAAACGTTCATCTACCGTTATTTGTGGATCGACCAATTGACATGTTGGGGCAGGTGGCGATCCCGCTGATGCTGTTTTCACTTGGAGTACGGCTGACGCGAGTCAGTTGGAATGATTCTCTGGCAGGTTTTGTCATGGCCGCGCTGTGCCCCATAGCGGGCGTGTCGATTGCCCTTGTTCTGGTGCAGTTGCTCCCCATGCCTGAGTTGCAGCGCAACATCCTGATCCTGTTTGGTGTGTTACCGCCTGCCGTGATCAACTTTATGCTGGCCGAGCAATATAACCGTGACCCTGAAAAGGTGGCCTCCATGGTGATGATAGGCAACCTCAGTTCAGTGGTCACTATTCCGCTGATCCTGTATTTTGTGTTGGCCGCTTAGCGCGGCAAACCTTGCATTTTTTATGGCAGACGTTAGGCTATGGCAGCTACGCGCCCTCACGAGCGTGTTAAACCAGAAGAGTCGACTGTTGGTATGCCCAAATTAACCGCCAAACGCCCAATCAAGAGCCCAAATATATGAAACAGCAAAGCAGCTATAGCTATGATGATTTGATCGCCCACGGCAATGGCGAACTACCGCAGCAGGATTTGTCGCGCCTGCCTTTACCGCCCATGCTGATGTTTGACCGTATCGTTGATATCAGCGATGAAGGCGGTGAATTTGGTAAAGGGCGAGTTATCGCGGAGCTGGATGTTAACCCGGATTTGTGGTTTTTTGAGTGTCACTTTAAAGGCGACCCGGTAATGCCGGGTTGTCTGGGACTGGATGCAGTTTGGCAGCTGGTGGGTTTCTTCCTGTCCTGGATTGGTGGGCCGGGGCGTGGCCGGGCCTTAGGGGTGGGCGAGGTTAAATTCAGTGGTCAGGTCGAACCGGGTGTGAAGTTGGTCCGCTATGAGGTCAATATGAAGCGCGTCATCTCGAGGCGATTGTTTATGGGCATTGCTGACGCTAATGTCTATGCCGATGGCGAACTGATTTATCAAATGAGCGATCTAAAGGTGGGTTTGTTCGGGGATACTGCCGTGGGCGCTAAGTAATCGGCCGCAGGCGCTCAGTAATCTGCCGTAGGCGCTGGTAAATAGGCTTGTTGAACAAGCCGTTATTGCACTAAATACAAGTAATACAGTTACAGGAATTAATTATGCGACGAGTTGTAATCACCGGAATGGGCG
>JABDKW010000053.1 GCA_013002025.1 Gammaproteobacteria bacterium
TCATAAATTAATTGCTCCATGCGCGCCACGATGCCGACAAACGGTTCCTGATGCGAGGGCAGCACGAGGGTGTCGGGGGCGACCTCGCGCTTGAGTTTGTCGCAGGACGCCAGCCAATCAGCCAGCGGATCCTGATTTTTATTACTCACGTACACGCTGACGTTTGACGATATGCGGGGCAGCGCCTGGTCACCCGAGATAAGCACGTTTTTGTCTTCACACAACAGGCAGGCGTGTTCCGGCGAATGACCATTGCCCATCACCACCCGCCATTGGTGACCATCAATCGAGAACGTATCTTGTTCGGTAAAATGTTCAACCACCTCGCGTTGCACACGGGTCTCGGGCGGTTTGTCGTCGTCGCCAAAAAAGCCCACGTACAGGTCTTTGTAATACTGGTCAAAACCCATTTCGGTTACCAGCTCGAGTGCCTCTTCAATATGCTGCTCGGAGTCGCGCTCCAGCATCTGGCGATAGTGCTCGAATTCGCCGCGGGTCATCCACACGCGGCAGTCGCATTTGGCCGCTAGCCACGACGCCAGGCCGATGTGGTCCGGGTGAAAATGCGTAACGATAATTCGGTGCACATCCTCTGGTGAGCAAAACTCCCGGAATACCGTTTCCCAGACCTCTTTACACATGGGCGCGTCGAAGCCGGAATCCACGATGACCCAACCATCGCCGTCGCGCAGCAGCCACAGATTAATGTGGTCCAGCGCAATGGGCATCGGCACGCGCACCCAGAAAACCCCGTCTGCAACCTCGAAGGGTTGGCCGGGTTGTGGGTGCCAGCCTAGCTTAAATGGGTAGTCGAGCTCGGGCCTGGGCGCGAACTCGGTGTCGGGATGAGTCAAAACGTTGGTGGACAGAACATCAATTTGAGCGCCATTATACGGCATGGATTCGGCGCGGTCTGAGGCATTGTTTAACCAAGCGGGGAATTATATAAATATAAATGCTTATTACTTTTTATTCTAATAGCGCGGCGCTATAGTCGCTCGGCAACCCTTCGCCCGCGCACGTTTGAGCGCGGCCCGAGACCACCGCGTGAATTGACTTGAATGTATAAGTACGACGCCATTGATAAAACCATTGTCACCGAACGGGTAGCACAATTTCGTGGTCAGGTGCAGCGCCATCTGGCGGGCGAACTAAGCGCCGCCAGTTTTCAGCCGCTGCGATTACGCAATGGGCTGTATATGCAACTGCATGCGCACATGCTGAGAGTGTCGATTCCCTATGGTCTGTTGAATTCCGAGCAGTTGCGTTCGCTGGCCTATGTGGCGCGCAAATATGACCGCGGCTATGGCCACTTTACCACCCGCCAGAATATTCAATTTAACTGGCCGGAATTGGCCGATGTGCCAGACATTCTGGAAGACCTTTCCAAAGTGGAGATGCACGCCATGCAAACCAGTGGCAATTGCATTCGCAACATCTCTTCTGACCAGTATGCCGGGGTGGCCACCGACGAGATTATTGACCCGCGACCCTATTGCGAGATTATCCGCCAGTGGTCGACTCTGCACCCGGAGTTTTACTGGTTGCCACGCAAGTTCAAAATTGCCATCACCGGCGCGACTGAAGATCGTGCCGCGGTGCAGTTCCACGACATCGGCCTGCAGGTATGCCACAACGAGGCCGGCGAGGTTGGCTTTACCGTGTATGTCGGCGGTGGCCTGGGGCGCACACCGGTGGTGGGTAGAGTAATTCGCGAATTTCTGCCGCGCGCCGATATTTTGTCGTACTGCGATGCGATATTGCGCGTATACAACCTGCACGGGCGGCGCGACAACAAAAACAAAGCGCGGATTAAAATTTTAGTGAAGTCGCTGGGCATCGAGGCGTTTCGTGACCAGGTTGAAGCCGAGTGGCAGCACAGCAAAGGCGGCGAACTAACCTTGCACGATGCTGATTTTGAGACCATGGCCGGTTTCTTCCCGGCACCGGCCTACCAGCAACTGCCCGCTGGCGACGAACGGGTTGCCAAGTGGCGACAGTTGGATACGCGGTTTGCAGCCTGGTACGACAACAACATCGTTGCACACCGCCAGAGCGGCTATCGGATTGTAAACATATCGCTAAAGGAGCACGGGGTAGCTCCGGGCGACGCCACGGATGAGCAGATGCAGGCCCTGGCGGATATTGCCGAGCAATATTCCTTTGGCGAAGTGCGCGTCACCCACGAACAAAATCTGGTGCTGGCGGATGTGCGTGAGCAAGACTTGTTAGAAGTTTGGAAGGCACTGGATGCGCAGCGCCTGGCGACACCGAATATTGGTTCGGTGAATGACATGATCTGCTGCCCCGGCCTCGACTTCTGTTCGCTGGCCAATGCCACATCGATTGATATTGCCAAACAGATTAATGAGCGGTTTGATGATTTTGCCGAGCTGTATGACATCGGCGAAGTAAAATTGAAAATGTCTGGCTGCATGAATGCCTGCGGCCACCATCATATCGGCCACATTGGTATTCTGGGCGTGGATAAGAAAGGCGAAGAATGGTACCAACTGACCCTGGGCGGCGACGGCAGTAATGCCGCGACCCTGGGCACCCATTTAGGCCCGGCCATTGCCAAGCCTAAAGTGGCGGATGCGATCTCCGATATTTTGACGGTGTATCGCGATCAACGCGACGACGACGAGCGGCTCTTGGATACGTTCCGGCGTATCGGTGTCGAGCCCTTTAAAGAGCGCGTTTACGGGCAGGTGCAATAATGGTTGCCAATCGAGCGATTAAGGCGCGCGCCAAAGCCACCCCCGACCGCATTCAGGAAAATATCGCCAATGCCAAGGTGATTAAGGGTGGCGCAGTGCATGACAACCAAATGATTCATATTGCCGAAGCCGAGACACTGAGCGTGGCCGACCTGCCGCAGGGCAGTATGAGTGTGCCGCTGTCGTTGTGGTTAGCGTCTAAACTTGAGTTGCAGCAACGCCCGGAACCGGTCGCCGTACAGATTGCGGTGGATGAATTCCCCGAGCAGCTGGCCGACGATTTAAGTGAGATTGATTGTGTGGTGTTGCCCACGGTCAATTTTGTGGACGGCCGGGCCTATTCCCATGCCTATAAGTTGCGCACCCAGTTTAACTTTAAGGGTGAAATTCGCGCGGTGGGCGATGTACACTTCGATCACCTTAACTTTCTGGCGCGCTGTGGTTGCGATGCATTTGAACTGCCTGATGGCGACGACCATCAGGCGG
>JABDKW010000055.1 GCA_013002025.1 Gammaproteobacteria bacterium
CCGCCTGATCGATATCCGCCAATGCCAGATTCACACCTCGCGCGGCCAACGCCTGAGCTACACAACGCCCAATACCACCACCCGCACCGGTTATCGCCGCCACCATACCTTTTTGTATTTTCACTTTTTGTACCTCTTCTATATTTATAGCTGCCGACAAACTTTACAGCTACCGGCAACCTGCGAGACGAACTTGGTAAACTCGCCGTGAATACGTCCATGTAGGCTCATCCGCCGCGTCCCTGCGGCAGACGGTTTCCCAAGCACGCCTCACAGCTTCCCTCCGACCCCGAAGGACCTCAACAATCAAATCAGCAGTTCTATCAAATTCAAATATCAGCACTGCACCCCTGGGGCGGGCTGATAATCCCTTTCAAAACCATGGGCAGCAGGGACGCTGCCAATGAGCCTACATGGACGTATCCACGGCGAGTTTTGAAAGGGATTATCGGCCTGCCAAGCACTCACCATAATTGGATTCAGACACGACTTATTAACTAGCCCTGGCATCTTCGGCATTCAAAATACAATGCACGCCACCCGGCAAATCAATACTGGTTACACAATAATTGCAATGCGTACAACCACTTCGGTACTTTTCACCCTTGGCCATGGCGTTGTTCACAAAGGCCGGGTCTTTAATAAGAATTCGCCCCAGTTGAACAAAATCAACACCCTCGGCCATAACTTTTTCCAGGCTTTCCATCGTGTGGCAACCGCCCACGTATACCATCTGGGCATTTTTCACCCGCTCGCGCACCCGTTTGTGGCCATCCAGGAAATACAGCTCTTCATAGGGCATGTCTTTAAACATGGCGGGCGCCATCATCTTTACCAGTAATTTGGAAAACAGGTTGGGCGCGGTCTTGATGATGCCCGGGGCAATGGAATCGCCACGAAACATGGGCATCGGGTTATAGCTGCTGGTACCACCACTGGTAATGATGGCATCGATGCCTTCGCGGTCGAGTAATTCTGCTACCACCAATGCCTCCGGCTCTTTCAAGCCACCCCGCACGGCATCAAACATGCCCATTTTGCCGAGTATCGGAAAATCATCACCGACGGCTTTGCGCACCGCCTGCAAGGCTCTCAGCGGTACCCGCATGCGGTTTTCAATGCTGCCGCCATATTGATCGCGGCGGCGGTTAGTCAGCGGGCTGATAAACTGGCTCAAGGCATAACCATGGCCGAAATGAATTTCCACGGCATCAAAACCAATGTCTTTCATAAACAGCGCTGCCTCGTAATAGCTGTTTACAAAATAATCGATGTCGGCCTCGGTCATGGCACCGGCGAATGGCCGGCCGATCATCATGCCGAGGTTATTAAAATGCCGACTGGGGCCCAACGGGCGTTTTAAACGCTGCAGCTTCTTATTTTTTGAAAAATGCCCGCAATGCCCCATCTGACCGGAGACCTTGGCGCCAGTGGCATGCAACTCCTGCAACATGGCGGTGAGCGGATCGCGCATCTCCTCCGTCATCAGAATCATATTTTCATGAATGCGACCATCAGGTTCGGTGGCGCAATAGGCGATGGTGGTCATCGCCACTCCACCCTCGCAAAAATCTTTGTGGAAGTCGATCAGCTCACGGGTAACCTGACCATCTGGAGTCTTACCCTCAAAGGTGGCGGCTTTGATGATGCGGTTTTTGAGCTGCAGCGGCCCCAGTTTGGCGGGCTCGAACGCTTTGCTAAGCGTTGCGTTCATGCGTTGTATCCTCCGTCAACAAACAAACGCTGGCCAGTGACGTAATTCGCGCGCGCTGAGGCTAAAAAGTTTACCGCCTCGGCGATGTCTTCGGCCTTACCGAAGCGCCCTAATGGCAGCGCAGCTTTGACGGCAGTCTTCCAATCTTCATCGAACACGCCCTGGGCTTCCAAGCGCTTGAATATCCCAGCTTCGATGACACCCACACCAACACTGTTGGCACGAATGCCATGTGCGCCCTCTTCGGTGGCGATGGTTTTTAACAGGGCATCGATGGCGGCTTTAGGCGCAACCGATAAGCCGTCTCTGGGCGGGGTTTTGCCGAGGCCGGCGGATGACACATGCACAATCGAACCACCACCCTGCTCGCGCATATGCGCGATTACCGGTTGCACTGCGTGCACAAAACCATGCAGGTCGTGATCGATTACATCGGACCATTGCTGGGCCGACATCTCCGCCACGGTAGGCTGGCTGATATTGGAACCAACCGCGTACACGAGGGTATTAATTCGCCCGTGCTGCTCGATGACGTTCTCAACTAACGCTTGGCACGCATCCCGGTCTGACACATCCAACTGATGTGCAGTACAGACCACGCCATGCCGCTCAGCAATATCCTGTTGCAACGCATCGGCCGCAGCTCGGTTGGCATGGTACGACAACGCCACATTGTTAGCATCGGCAGCGATGCGCCGGGCACAGGCCGCGCCCAGACCACCGCTACCGCCTAGAACCAGCGCTGCACCGTCCGGGTACGGAGCCCCTTGGCTCATACGAAATCAGATTTCAGCGGGCCAACTTCGGCGGCCACCTTATCGACAGCCGCCATATCGAAATTATAGAACTTACCGGCATTACCACCGAGAATTGCGGCAACGTCATCCTCTGGAAAACCCGTAAAGGCGTCTTTAAGATCTTTAGCCGTATGTGGCCAGGTGCCTTCCGGGTGCGGATAGTCACTGCCCCACATCAATTGCTCCAGACCTAACTCGTGGCGTATTTCTACATCGGTGCGCGGCATACAGGAGGCGCCAATTGCGCAATTGCGCTTGAAGTAATCGGTGGGCGACATCGACAAATGCGTGCGGTAATCACCCAGCTTGGCTGAGAAGTGCGTGTCATGATAGTGGTGATCCAGCATCTTCAGCATGGGCGGCAATAAGAAGCCCTGTCCGGTTTCAGTCACGCTGGCTTTTAACCGTGGGAAGCGTTCGAACACGCCACCCCAGGTCATGAATATCAAGGGCCGATAAGTCCAGAAGAACACCTCTGAGATAAAGATGCCGACCGCGCCAGGATAGTTATCGATATTACCCATCGGAAACATCTGCCCGTAATAGTCTTCCATCGGCGCCGGGCCGGAATGAAAACAAACCACGATATTCAAATCCTGACAGGCTTCCCAGAAGGGATCATATTTAGGGTGGTGGTACGACTCATACTCGCCGGTTAGCAATGGCAGCAAAACGCCGCCCAAACCATTCTCGGAACAC
>JABDKW010000062.1 GCA_013002025.1 Gammaproteobacteria bacterium
ACTGTGAAATTCAATCAATCATGTACGCCGGTGAAAACATTCATCTCTTTAATCAGACCGGCTCCGCCAACCCGTGTGTTGAGCTCACACAAATGTGGACAGATAGAGATTAGATAATTGGCAACCCCTCTAATGTCTCCAATGTGCCCAATCCGGTCATTGGACACATTGTATGAAATAGACAGTTATCTACCAACAGGCTTTACGTTTCTCTGCACAAATCGTATCTTTATCGGGTCTTAGTCGACTGAAGAACATCCGGATCACATTGCGTGACGGAAGTTTTGGTATTGGCGACGCCGTGTATAAGGCCGTTGCCAAAACTTTTCGTCTCTGTTTGAGTGCGTCGTCTCACCGCCACTTTTTGTGGTTAGTGGGGTAACTAATAATGGGAGGTTAGTATGTTGGGTTTTTCGTCTCGCGCTTTTATTGCGCTTTTTATATTGCTGTGTGTGTCTTCTGCCCACGGTCACAACAAGGTTGTTGTGGTTCCATTGGGTGGCGACGAAGCACAAGACTTGGAACCCACGTCGCCTGTGGCAAAGGTAAACCCAAGTCAAACAGACTACACCATTTTGACGAACACCGTGATCGATAAAATCACCAAACTCGAATGGCAGCGTGAAGACGATAACACAACGCGCAACTGGGACGATGCCCTGGATTATTGCGCTGGCCTTACCTTAGACGGTAAAAGCGACTGGCGCTTGCCGGATGTTGTCGAGCTGCAATCGATTGTTGATTATGGTCAAGCCACCGCCCCAACTATCGACGGTGTGGCTTTTACCGGGACCAATTCTTCGAGCTATTGGTCGGCGTCGAGTGGGGCGAGTAGTTCGGGTAGCGCGTGGTTTGTCGGTTTCGATCTTGGCATCGTCTTCGCCTTCGTTAAGACTAATGACATCTTTGTTCGGTGTGTGCGCTAAGGACAATGAATGCGCCTTGCCTCTTGTTTTTTTGTTTAGCCTACAGGATGTAGGCCGAAAAATGCTCGTCGATAACTGCTCCTGCGTTGTCCTACTCGATTGCATCCATGCAATTATCGACAACTTCGCGTACAGCGGTAAGCTGAACCTCAGACAAATCACCGAACATTTCATTTTATTACCGAATAAGCAGTACTCATTTTGAGTACCCATATTTAATCCATTTAATTAGGAGTATTCTATGTTTAAGCAGTCGGTCTATTTAACAATCGGAGTCTTTTTAGGGCTTAGCTTAAGCTTGGGCATCAACTCACCACTGCTGGCGAATACCAGGGTCAACACCTTTATTGACAACGGCAATGGCTCAGTCACCGATACTGCGACAGGGCTGACCTGGCAACAACAGGATGACAATGTGACGCGGACGCATGCCGATGCCATTACTTATTGCCAGGGCTTAAGCCTGGCTGGTAATTCAAACTGGCGCTTGCCAAATATCAAGGAGTTGATCACCATTGTTGATTTCCGTGTCGATAGCCCCTCAATTGACGATGCTATTTTCCCTAATACCAATTCTTCGATCTATTGGTCGGCGTCGAGTCGGGCGAATAGTTCGGGTAGCGCGTGGTTTGTCGATTTCACTTTTGGCGTCGTCAGCGGCTTCAATGGGACTAGTAGCTTCTTTGTTCGCTGTGTGCGCTAAGGACAATGAATTGCGCCTTGCCTCTTGTTTTTTGTTTAGCCTATAGGATGTAGGTGAGGGGCGCTGGGTCGACTGAACGACCGCTGTGTGTATGAAACCGCCTCGACTTTGTGCCCGTAGCGGACATTAAGATAACTTCGTCTATTCTCGTTTTGTCTCAGCAAGGCTGTACCTCGTCGGTCAGACCTCGCTCGCCTCAGAGGCGCCCCTCGAGGGTGAGCCGGAAGTGGTTCATAAAATCAACGCAGTCCTTGTCGATCAGGGTTATTTCCTTACCGGAACCGTTACATATATTCTCTCGAATTTGAGTTTGGGCGGATTTCTGATCCGGTTCAGACAAGTTGCGACAGGTTCCGAGTATATAATCTGGTTCGACGTTCCCTTTTATATTCCCACCCAGTAATCGCATATTCTGCGGGATAAATCCGAACCCTAGGAAGACAAGCTGGTGCGCCTGTTTAACCTCAAGGCTAATCTCCTGGTACATGGCCACATCGTCGCCTGTGACTTCGTTGAATGTCAGAATGCCTTTAGATAGTTTAACTAGATCCGCCACATTCGATACGTCGGCCCCATAGCCCACCGTTGGCTCACCATCAATCTCCCATGGCAAACTTCCGACCTTCCCATAGGGGTGGAATATTTTAATCTTACTGAGACAAGCGGCTGCTTGTGCGTCGTCTAGATCGTAGGAGATCTTCAGGCAGTTAAACAGGTAATCTTCCAGACATCGATCGTAGTTGAATATTACCAAGACCAGGCGGCTGAGGCGGCCCTCCAACTGTGATCGTGTCACTCCTGACGTGATAAGTGCGTATAACTGGGTATACCAGCACCCTTTGCCGAGTTCATTGAGCTGATTGGGATAAAAATTAAAAGGAGTCGGCTTTCGCATCCGGCTCGTCTTACTCGCTGCTTCCTTTTCCAGAATGCAGGCTACAATGGCTCGTTTGGCGAGAGCTTCTAAGATGTCCCGATCCACATATTCGACCTGCTGGCTGAGATAGGTGTCGATGGAGTCCGCCAGCTCCAAACTTGTAGCGATTTTGCGAGCCGCGTGATAATAGCGCTGCGCTTTTGTAGCGTCGCCTTTGCAGTCGATTGCTACAGACTCGCTAATCATGTGGTCTCGGATATTGCGGTAGCCGCCCTCACCGTCGCTTACGCGCTCGAGCTTACCGCTAATCATTGTTTTGAGCTGTGAGCCAAGCGGCATCTCGAGTTCAAAACTCGCGCCGGCGCCAATAACAAAGACCGTTTTATGTTTTTTATGCGTTTGCAATTAAAAGGGGTTCAAATGGGATTAGTGTCGGGTCTTTCCTTTTGCCACTACGATTGAATCGTCAGCTTTGAGTATGCAACAGCCTAAGCTACGGCGCAAACTTGCCCAGAGGAGTAGTGAGAAAAACTAGGTCTGTTCCGCTTCTCTACTACGTGAGTGTTAACGCATCAAAACGAGCGCGAGCAAAATTACAAGGCGCTGTGCCCGATTACTTTCACGTGTTTATAGTTACGCACAGGGGTATATGGTCACTAGCGGCAATCCAATCGTTAATCTCGCCTAGCTTCAAATTACTTCTGCGCAATAACTGACTAGCCATAAAAACATAATCAATATGGTATGGCTTAGCTTCATTTCTTTGAAGATAAAATGTGGGTTCTGTTTCTTGCCCCGGTCGCTCGCCCGATTGGTAGTGATACAAACTCTCGATGTTTATTGCTGCCAACTCGTTAATTGTATCTGTATGGCTCCACCAGCGGTCTGGCTTATCCCACTTGGCATTGCTGTTGAAATCTCCTAAGACGATAGTATTTTCTTGTTGTAGCTCTTTTCTGTGAATTTGTAGAAATTTCCAGAACTGGCCCATGTAGCCAAATATTTGAGAATTATCACCTTTTGTCCAGCATGCCAGTATGTTGTATTGCCCGTTTAAGGAGAACGGTAGAAATAGTTGTAAATCCTCGGTAGCCCAGCTTGTTGAGGCACTTGCAGTTTGCATCCCCTGTAATTTGAAAGTGCCCGACCAATTAAGGATTTGAACTGAATTCCCAGATTTTGGAAACACCCCTATACCCTTATTTTTATTGTTGCCGATCCAGAGATGTTCACCCGCCCATTCTCGATAGGCTTTGGTTGATTGCGAAGGGTCTTCACACTCTTGCACGATCAGGACGTCAGCGTTTAGCGAATCTGCTTGATCGAGCTTTTTTCGCAACGCGCCGCTGCAATTCCAAGTCACTATTATCATAAGCAATTCATCTGGTCACTCGACCGCCGCATAATTGAGGTTGCTTGGTTTGTTATACGTTTTGTAATTGCTTAAGTTGAACTCCCTTTGAGTTTACCCAAGAAGTAAGGCCATTTGCACTGCCGCCATGGATTGTGGCGGCAGCGGAACTCGGGCTTGAAAACTCAATGTCTTTGGTAAAAACAAAAGCATCATCCAACTTCACAAGAGAGCCGTCCTCAATTAGTTTGTTTCGTTGTACTAATACGCTAGGCCATTTTTTTGCCGAACTCCTTTCCTCTAGTACTGCTTGAGACCCCTTCAAAACGACAATGCCGTTTGGCGTTAGGTAACCTGTTGCCTTTAGATCTTTAATATTGCAACTTAGGAACTCTTCCTGTTTTTCCTCTTCGGTGATTGTCTTTTTTCGAACAAATGACTCAACCCCTAAAACTGGCAGTACTTGTTGCATTTTTTCGAGGAAAATCTCCATGTCCTCTCGATCTGATTCTGGCAGTTTTGCTCCGCTTCCTTGACTGTTTAAGATTACCGAGCGCTCAATTGAACGGGCAACCTCAATTAGCCGGCCCTCGATATATTTAATATGCGCTTTGGTTAGATTTTCGTCTTTTGTGATAAAAAACGTAATGTTGTTCCAGAAATCTTTAGCCAAGTGGCTTTTTACTCTGTCCCTGATACATTCAGCTTCGCCAATATAAATAGTACTTTTGTTGGTTTCGGGATCTGTGCCGGTCAAAAAATAAACTCCTGGACTTGATGATTCTTCTCTGGCAAGAAGCTTATCAACTTCACTCCTAGGGCCCGACACTGCTTTACCCGTCCAATTTGAAAGCTCAGCCGTGCGAAGCCGCTTCGGGTCTCCGTAAGCCAAGAATATTTTAAGTGTTGCTGTCGGCACTGGTGCTCCTTACGGGCAGTGAATGGGGGCAGGCCACGGTTGTCCTATGGCCGCGTTGAGTATACAAGAGCCATCGTAAGTCTACAGGTCAAATATCTATTCCCAACGACCGCTTAGTGTATGAAACCGACCCGCTTTTGTACCCGAAACTGAAATTTCAATGGTTTAACAGTGGACTGTCCCCAGTTATGTGCGCGATCAACGCAGTGGTTTTGTCAGCGCCCCGTTTCAGGTTCGAGCGTGCCACAGTGCCGGTCACTATGACTCGTTTCAAAAGATAAATCGTATCGGCTCTGGATTGAAACCCGGTCATTACTGATGTCCTTGATACCCCGGAACTAAATTCCGCGCCAGATTGCAAAGTTTGAAAATACCGCGGAAAGACCTCTACAGGCAAAACATCCCATGCCAGCGCACGCAGCTCTCGTACCGCCGGAACAAAATTTTCATCGATTACTTTTGCCCAACTCGCACGGTCAAGGTAATAACCCACGATGGCAGTCCTTGTTTTCGAATTCGGGATGAGTCTGAGGGTGCCAGTCACTTGCATCTCCACCCAGATGACCGGTTCGCGGGTGACGGTCTCACCCGCAATCGCGCCCAAAAGCAAAGCCACCGGGTCGTCGGTGATTTGCCCCTCACCTTCAACTTGCTGTAGCAACTGTGTCGCTGCATCGATCAGTTTTCCGAGGCCTTCAGATCGCTTTTCAAAAAATAATTTGTCGGATTGAAGTTCGGTTACCAGATCATTCAGATAGACTGCCGCTTGGGCCTCGTCAGCGCGACGATCTGCATAAGAATCGATAGCAAGTGCCATCAGGATGCCAATCACAATGAGTGCCATCTCGCCAAAGGCGAGGGTCCAATTTATTTTATCCGCAGATATCCGCATTCCACCTCAGGCTTTTTTAATTTTTTGCTCATTCAATGGCAGTAATGAATATGAAACCGCCGCGGTTTTCGTGTCCAAATCGGACATTCCAAAATCAAGATGCGACACCCATACCTTGTGTTGAATTCATGATGCTATTAACGACACCCCAAATAAGGCGATACCATTGATTACGAAGAGCGCGCCAGCCGTTTTGTACATCTTCTTCAGCAAGCAAACTAACCCTGCAGCAATAAAACCAATACTCAAAATAAAAGCAGGCGTAAAAGCTGCCTGAGAAATATAACCTGTGACAATAGACGCCACAATAAGCGATAAACCTATTTTATTGTCTGAACTCATCCGATCATTTACGAAAGAATAATTTGCTAAGCATGTAGGAGAACGCCAGCGAAGCAGGATAGCCAGAGCATTAAACTTCCAAAATGTTAGTAGTAATCCAGGAATTTCTGAAAGCGCCCCACCAAACAACCCGGAGAACAGTAGCATCATAAATGGAAGCTGAACTTCGAAGACACTGCGTATACGACTACAGCAAAAATCCCATAAAAAAAATGCGAAAAGAAATACCAAACTGAGGAGTTCCATAAACCCTAGCAGCTATGTCGCCCCTCAAATCGGCACGGATCTGCTACCACTTTTGTGGACCCTCTCGTGCGCACAGCTTCTGATAGTTGATGGGCGATTGGTAGTTCAGCGAAATTTATGGCCTCAGAGTCGGAGCATAGGCCAATTACCGCTCGGTGTATGGAGTGGACTCTTTATATGCCTCCAATCCAGCCTGCCGGTAGGTTCAATCGTGTGTGGTGTAGACAAATATCATGGTAATCGCAGAAGCCATTGAGTACATGAAAGCGCCCTCCATTGAACCTGCCCCTAATTCTGTCTGCCACATCTGAAAGAATGCAGCACCAAATGTCATGAAGAAACCAAACCAAACGAGCAAAGCGAGAGCGGCTGCGATTACCCCATTTGTCTTGGCAGCATGAAACTGCTCTGCAGCATCTTTGCGAACTGAGAACATGTCCCAGGCACCTTTAATGCCAAAGTAACCAACGGCAAGCTCACCAACAATGACAAGCCAAAGTGCGCACCAATGAAGCAACGGGCTAGTTACTGCGAAGAACATAGTGCTCGGATAATATTCGTGACCCTGATTGGAGAGCACATATCCAAGAACTTGGTGAGCTTCGGAAAGGTTGACCAAATTCTGCAGCCCGTAAATTAGAGCGTGCAGCCCAATGAAGAGAACGAGTAGTATTTTCAGTGTTCTTAGCATTCCTTACTCCCAATTAGTGACTATCTGTAATTAAAGGGACCCTCAGTCTAGCAGGAAGAATTGGACTTAGAAAATGATGCGGACTCAGGGCTTAATTCCCAGCTCCCTGGAATCAAGATGGCCCTTCACCTTTATGGGTCAGCCCATTGAGGGGAAATGAACGCTCTGTCTATGAAACTGACTCGGTTTTGTGCCCTAGGCGGTCATTAATCGTCTGCGTTAACTGGGGCGCAATTACGCGTGTCCGTTTTGAATGCAATATTGGGCGTCAGCTATCCACTGCCGATGATGCTCCAGAATCCGACGAGCGGACAAACTCTGATACGGCTCGCAGTCGCGCGATATCAATTGATGTTGTGAGCGCTTTCTCCGCGTGTGCAATGACAAGACGAGCAGATTCAAATGCGGCTTTCTCCATGTGCCCATTGTCGATAGATGTGAGTGTAGCCAGGCCTTTCAGCATCCGAATTACAACCTCAATGGTGCCTGCACCGTCACGGGCCATAGCATTGAATGCATCCCCAAAAAGATCATCTAAAGTAATCTCCGGCACCGCAACGCGATCATACTCGACGCTCGGTTGTTCGCTCTCTGAGGTCTCCTGGGCCAGGTCTGTGAACAACCGAACAAAAATACCTGTAATTTCGATCGCGGTTCCGGGGTCGTTGACGGCGGGGGAAAGGGCGCGGCTGGCAATTTCGGATAGCGTAATAATCCCAAAGCGAGGGTCATCATCGAATGTCCGGTTGCTACCGATACAAAATGCTTTGGCGATCGATGTTGCTTCGACCGCATCCTCTGAGTCCTTGCGGTAACCTTTTATATACGCCAGCGGCCGGTTGGGCGTCACAAATGCCCCCGGAAGAGTCGCTACTTCAACCTGTATTTCGCCATTCTTTGCGGCCGTCTGCAATGCATCCATGTCGATCCGCTGAATATAGCCAACAGTGGTTGTAAATACTGGCAAACCATCTGTCTGGTTTTCCGTCTTGACGCCTCCAAGAAAAGGTTTCTCTTTACGCCGGCGCAGTGCTTCCCACGCGGCTTTCTCGACCTTAGTGATTGTCGTGCTGAGTCGTCCTAAACGAGCGATGCCATCGACCCATCTTATAAAGCTGATAATGACTAATGCAAACACCAATATGGTAATAATAAAAAGGATGAACCTGCCTGCTTTTTCATAATAACCATTCATCAAGGCGACCTGGGCCACGATACTGAAAATGAATGCACCAATAAACGTGGACAAGGCATTTTGAGAAACATCGTCGGACACCACCAGCGTGAAGGCCCTCGGAGTCGCCGAGCTGCTCGCAGACTGATAAGCGGCAAGCATCGAGCCCACGGCGAATACCGCCATGACCAGCATGCTCGCTGATATGACTTTGAGCAACATCTTAATTGATTCGGTATTTACCTCAGGGGCCTCCTGAAATATCTGGAATTGGTCAACCCATTGAGCCACGAAAGCGATGGCGATGGATAAAAGACAAACTATCAGCGGCTTGACCCACAGTCTTTCGGCCATCCTGCTGAAAAAATACCTGATTTCATCTTTCATGTTTTATTCCAGATTGCGCAGAGGTAACGCCTTTTAAAACGGGCGCTGATCTGATACCACTTTTGTGCACACGTGCATGCCCACAGCTTCTCATAGTTGATGGGTGATTGGTAGTTCAGCGAAATTTATGGCCTCAGAGTCGGAGCATAGGCCAATGACCGCTCTGTCTAGAAACTGACTCGGTTTTGTGCCCAAACTGACATTTAAAATACCAAACGGTGGCTTGTCCCGCACGAGATGACACACTAATCTTTTGCTCAACTGACTTAGTGTTTTCTGAATTTTCCAATAAATGAGGCGTTGGATAAATGCTCGGTGGTAAGTTCGGCAGGTAACTGAGAATAACTTTCCAGTTTGAAATTATTTTCTAACGCCCGTTGTATATCGACTCCATCGCTTACCCAGCCCATATTGGTAGGGATCGCAGAGTGAATATTATTGAGAATGTAAAAATACCCGTCATCCTTAAGAATAGATTTTATCAGGGCAATTTCTTCAAGAGGTTTTGGACAGTGTTGCAAAACCCACAAAGACACACATGCGTCTACCCGCATATCATTGTGTATCATGTTCTTCAAATACGGCCTTGTCACCGGGCGAAACCTTGGGCTTGATACATAACCCACCGCAAGTTCGAGCATTGACTGGCTGATATCAAGCCCTAAAACAGCGCAACCAGACTTCGCAATAAGCTCTTTGGAAATGCGACCAATTCCACAACCAAAATCAACGACCTTGGTATCTTGATCGGGTTTAATGAATGAACAAATATCTTCGATTAAATATGGCGTTTCTTTGGCCCATCGTTCATCCGTAGTACTGCCTTCGGGCGTTAGAATTATGGCCTTGGCGGCCGGTTCGCTCTCGACTTCGAAAATCTCTGGCTTATAAATAGGGTTCAATGAGAATATCCTGGCTGAAATGAATTATTTGGGCTGGGTCTTAATAACCAATTTAAAACGAGCGACTGGGTTTTCTGAAGCTAAAGGGGCCAGTGGCCATTTAAAACTGGCGACCGTCGATGGCCAGTCTTATAGCGCCAACGACCATAATAAACGCTACAGCCAATCCTCGGCAAACGGGAAACCACATAGCGGCTCACAACCCTGTTCGGTGATCACCACCTGCTGCTCAAGCTTGACGCCTTGAGTGCCGCCTTCAGCGCCGATGTAACTCTCAACACTCATCACCATATTTTTTTGAAACACGCCGTCGTAGCCTGATTTTTCCCAGTCTTCGCCGGCGTGGGCGATGGCGGGGTTTTCATCCACCATGCCGGTACCATGTGCCACGCAGCAATAGCGATACTTATAGTATTGCTCTGGAATCGGCCAGGCGTTGTCACTGAACTCGCGGTGACTGAGCCCGGCCTTAAGCAGGCCTATATTGTGGTGCACCTGCTTATACGCGTTTCGGTACAGCTCACGTTGTTCGGCGCTGGGCGGCGTATGGCCTACGGTCCAGCAACGCGACACATCTGCGATATAGCCGAAAGGGCCAATCAGGTCGGTGTCAAAACTTAATAGCTCACCTTCGAGCATCACGCGATTGGATGACTCCTGCATCCAGGGGTTGGTGCGCGGCCCAGAGGTCAGCAGGCGTGTCTCAATCCATTCACCACCGTGTTTAATATTCTCAAAATGCATGAAGGCCCAGATTTCATTTTCAGTCATGCCCGGGGTCAATTCCTCATGCATGCGCCACATGCCCTTCTCGGCCACCGAAACTGTATGCCGCATCAATGCCAGTTCATCGTCGGACTTTACCAACTTCGCCAGGCCCATCAGGCTCTCGCCATCAATAAAGGTATGGCCGGCAGCGCCTAGCAGTTCAGCCCCTTCCATTAAACTCACATCCAAGGCAAGCTTGGCTGGGCCACCAACCCGCTGCTTAAGCACGTCATCAAGTTCTGCGGCCCACACTTTTAAGCGCTCATCCATGCGGTCACCGGCACTGAAAAAACTCCAGCAGATGGCATCGCGCACCTCATCAATCTGGGCGTTGCCCTCGGTCAGGTGTTCACAGTGGGGGAAGTCCCACAACACCGTGTATTGATCGGCAAACACCAGGGCGTAGCGTTCGTAGTTATGCATGGTCCATACCTGCATGTTGGAACTGTCGGTGGCGTAGCGAATATTGATCGGGTCATACATCAACACCGCATCGCAGTCTTGCTCACGCAGCATCTGCGCCACGCGGCTGTTGCGATATTGCGCCGCGCGCAACAAGTTGTCTTGCAATTGCGGGGTCGCAATCAGTGGCTTGTCGTGCGTGACCTGTATGGTTTTACCGTCGAACATACCCAGCCTCCAAAAGTGGTAGTATCAGCCTATAAGTTTTCATTCGTTAGTATCCCGCCGCGACGGGCAATAATCTGTTAATGCGTAGAAACCGAGCCATCGAATTCAGTGCACTGCGAATTTTCGCCACGGTGGCGGATTCGGAAACGTTGACCCATGCGGCGCAGCGGCTCGGCATCACCCAATCTGCGGTTTCGCAAACCATCAAACATCTGGAAGAGCTAACCGAAGTGGTGCTGCTGGTGCGGCGCTCGCGCCCGATCAAGCTCACGCCCAGCGGCGAAGTGCTACAGGAGTATGCCCAGCGGGCCCTGTCGGAAACTAATCGCATTCTCAACGATGTGAAACTGGCCTCCAGCGGCAGCCTGTCGAATCTCAATGTTGGCATGATTGATTCATTCAGCGATTCGCTGGGGCTGCAATTCATCAGCGAGATTAAACCCCTGGTGAGCAAAGTCACTCTGCAAACCGGCTTGCATGTGTCCTTGTCAGAAGCGCTGGGTAATCGAGACATCGACATTTTATACACCTCTGATCGCATGCATCAGCATCCGCATCTGACCAACCGTGCACTGATTCGTGACCCCTTCGTGGCCATCCTGCCCCAGGCTGAAGTTCCTGAAGCCGGTAATGCGAGGCCAGACGTCGCGGCATTATCGCGTGTATTGCCTTTCATTCATTATCTCCCGAGTACCCGCATCGGTGCGCAAACTGCTTTAGTCGCGCGGCGGCTGGGCATTGAACTCAACACCCAATATGAGCTGGATAGCACCCAAACCTTGATGCGCTTTGTGCAAGCCGGGTATGGCTGGGCGCTGATCTCGGCTATGTGCCTGGTGAGATACCCGCGTCTCCTGGAAGGCGTCGCCGTGGTGAATTTAGACGACGGTGCCAACGCCCGGGTAATCTCACAGGTCACCCGCAAGAACGAACTCGGTGACATGCCGGAGACGTTCGCCACCGTCGCGCGCGATTTGTTCCGCACCGAGATTAGCCCGAAGTTAGCTCGCATTGCAGATTGGCTGCCGGAGCAGGCCTATGCCATCGATAAAATGCCATCAATCTAACAACCGGATGGCGACGTTTTTGGTATTCACGTAGCTGTACAAGGCTTCCTGACCTTTCTCACGGCCAAACCCGGATAGCTTCACACCACCAAACGGCGTCTCCACCCCGCCGGCATACCATTCGTTCACAAAAATCTGGCCCGCCTTGAGCGCTTTCGAGCCACGCATGGCAATGTTCAGGTCATTGGTGAAAATACCCGCCACCAAACCATAGTCAGTGGCATTGGCCAACTGCCAGGCCTCAGCCTCGGTTTTAAAGGTGCTCATGGCCAACACCGGGCCAAACACTTCGTCGGTGAACAAATTCATGTGCGGCAAGACACGGTCAAACACGGTGGGTTCAACGAAGTAGCCGGGGCGTTCTGCACTGCGCCCGCCGGTCACCAGATGTGCGCCCTGCTGCTCGGCGGTGGCGCACATCGCCAATACCTGATCGCGTTGATTGGCCGACGCTACCGGCGTCAGGGTGGTGGACTCATCACTGCCCTCACCCAACACTTGGCCGGCAGCTAATTCGGTCACACGGGCTAATACTTCGTCGTGGATATCTTCATGCACCAGCATGCGTGACATGGCGGAACAGACCTGGCCTGAGTTAAAGAAGATACCCCAGTCAACGCTGTTCATCAGTTGGTCCAGATCCGCGTCCGGAAATACCACCGCGGCGGATTTGCCGCCCAGCTCCATCACACAGGGAATCGCGCGTTCGGCGGCCGCATGTAAAATGGTCTTGCCGGTCGCTACCGAACCGGTAAATACGATTTGATCCACGCCCGGGTTGGCCACCAGCGCCGCACCCGCCACATCACCATACCCGCACAACAGGCTAAGCGCGCCCTTGGGTAAGCCAGCGTTGTCGCAGGCTTCTGCCAACAGGGTCATTGCCAGCGGTGTCAGCTCCGGAGATTTCACCACCACGGCATTGCCGGCGGCCAGTGCCGGGGCCATCGACCGCCCGGCCAGATCAACCGGAAAATTCCACGGCACTATCTGGCCTGACACGCCCAGCGGCTCATAATAGGTGAAGTCAACATAGCCTTCGCCCAGCGGAATTGAGCGGCCCTCAATCTTGTCCGCCATGCCTGCGTAGTATTCAAAGTAGCGCGCTGCATTATTAAATTCAGCCTGCGCTTCGGCGGTGGTCTTACCGTTTTCAGCCACCAGTAACGGCACGCCCCGTTCAGCAATGGCGCGAATTTTATTGGCAATGCGGTAAATCAGTTGGGCGCGTTCGGCCGGGCGCATATCGTAAAGCGTGCCCTGGTCCGCAAAGGCCCGCGCCGCCGTTACGGCGCGCTGCACTTCATGCTCGCCGGCCAGCGCAATGGTGCCCGCCAGCTGCTCGGTAGCGGGGTTAATCACATCGAGCTTTTCATCGCTGTCGACCCATTCGCCAGCAATATAATTCAAATAATGTGGGGCACTCATGACGCCTCCGAATTGCTGTTCACGTTGCTGTTGATACTGCTTAAAACCGCTTCATAGCGCCGCGATACCCAGCTATGAAACACATGGCTGGGTGCATCCAGCACCGGCGAGAATACACCGCCGTCAAAGCCCGGCGAGTGCCGACCTTGCTGCATACTCTCGACCGCGAAAATGTCTTCTTCAAACACGATCTTCCAGGATGCCATAACGGCATGGCGACAATCAGCCAGCGTGTCCCCGATCGCCTCCTTATTCACATAGGAGATCTGCAATTTTTCAATAGTGTCATCGCAGGCCTGTGGCTGCAGGATGATGGCGAACACATGATCTACCTGCACACCCAGTAATAGGTTGGGAAACAGGGAGATATATTCACCCTCTTTAATGCGCTGTTGCGGCCACGCTGCAAACTTGGGCAGTGTGTGGCCGGAGATTTCAGATAGCGTGTAGTTCAATGTGCCCTGCCCGGCCATGTTCTCATTCACCATCAGGTTTACATGTTGATCAAGCGGCGAATAGGAGTTCAAGCCTGGGTGTACCCAAGGCAGGTGATAGGCCTCACAATAGTTTTCCACCGCCAGCTTCCAGTTGGCTTTAATGCGCAACTGCATATCACTGTCGGTCTCGGCCACCTCCACCTGCTGCAAGGCGCCAGTGCCGGTGAACTGCTCCCATCGTTCCTCGAGAGGCTGAATATACTCGGCAAAGGGTTCCGCCTTGCCGTCAAGGTTGATAAACAATATGCCCATCCAGACGGCACTGCGCACCGGTTTTAAACCATTGCCCTCGCAGCTAAAACCCTCGGCCGTGTTTTGCCCCACCCCGCCGATATGGGGCGTGCTTTTCAGTTCGCCATCGAGGTTATAACTCCAGGAGTGGTAGCGGCAGCGAATTAGATTTCTGATGGGCCCCTCGTCGTCCACCAATATCATGCCGCGATGGCTGCAGACATTGTGGAACACTTTGATTTGGCCCTGCTTGTCGCGCACGATCAACAATGGCAAACCCATAAAATCGACCGGCTTGGCGTAGCCCTTCTCCGGAATTTCACTGACGTATTCCAGCCCTGCCCAGGTGGGGGCAAACACATGGTCTCGCTCAAAGATAAACAGCTCCGGGTCGGCATAGGCCGCATTGGGCAACCCGGCCGCCTCATTAATATTCGCTTGAGCGCGCTTGATAGCGCTTAGCGGAACTTTATCCAGAATACTCATTTACAATTTCTCTGATTCAAAAAGCGTATTTATCGGTTAGTGAAATGTTCGCACTGGCTCGCCCAGCACGGCCATATTGGGGGTGATCCCCAAGCCCGGAGTCGAGGGCGCACGCACGCCGCCATCTTCAATTGCGCAGTCGAACGCTGCTGTGCTCAAAGAGACCATATCGCGCGTGTCCAGTACGCAACGCAGATGTGCTGTAGGCACGCTCTGCGCCAGATGCACCACCGCCGCAAAGGCAACTTCCGAGCCGACTGTGTCTTGCACACTCATCGCCAGCCCTCCGGCGAGCGCGATATCGCGTTGCCGGCGGCACTGCGTCAGCCCGCCGTTTTTACAGGGCTTTAAACCAATGCCATCGCCACCGTCTTCGGCGATCATACTCATGACTGCGACATCCGAATCAATTAACTCGTCCCAAAAAACAGGAATGGAGCAGCGCTGTCTTAACGACAGTGTCTCGCGCCAGGTGCGACACGGCGCCTCCAACACAAAATCCAGCCCGGCCGGCAGCAACTGTATGAGTCGTAAACACTGCTCCACGGTCATGCCGCCGTTGGCATCGACGATAAAAAATTCGCCCTTTTGTCGGTCTGCCAAAGCCGATTGAATCCGCTCTGCGTCTAACGCCGGGCCACCCTCGGCCTCGCTGGCACCGACCTTGATGGAATGGCCACGATAATCACGCTGGCGAAAGGCCTGCACGCGATCTCGCATGTCGTCTGGTGTACCCGCGTGAATGGATGAAATTAATGGCAGGCGGGCAGCCGTGCGGCCACCCAATAAATCACACACCGGCATCTCACTGGCCTGACCCCAGATATCCCAGCAGGCCACGTCCAGCGCGCATTTGGCGTGTGGATGACCCATCAGAGCCTGATTCACCCTGTCGTTAACCCGCTCTACCTGTCTTGGGTCCTGCCCCAACAAGTGCGGCGCTATCTCGTCAATGCCGGCACGCACCCCGGCGGCATGCGCCGCCACATAGGTGCTGCCAAAGGGCGTGGATTCGCCCCAGCCTTCAATTCCCTGATCGGTGGTAATGCGCACCAGAGTGGCATCAAATGACTGGTATTCACGCCCGCCCGACAAACGATACACACCGCCGGCATAGGGCAGGTCTACTTGAAACACGTCGATGGCGGCAATCTGCAATTCAGCTCCCCGGCGGCACCAGCACCAGCTTGCCAGTAAACTTTTTGGCCAGAAAATCCTGCTGCGCTTCGACAATGTCGAACAAAGGATACTGTTTGGCCACTAAGGGTTTGATTTCACCGCGTTCAATATACGACACCAGGTCTGCAAATATATTATCGGGTTGATAGGTCGAGCCGAATAAGGTGAGATCCTTGAGATACAAAGTGCGCACGTCCAGCTCCACAATCGGCCCGGCGATCGCGCCGGAGGTCACATAACGTCCACCGCGGCGTAACACTTCCAGCAGGTCAGGCCAGACCGGCCCGGCTACCAGATCAACCACCACGTCGACTGATTCATTGCCTAGCTCGGCAATCATGTCGGCATCGCGATCAATCGTTTGATCAGCCCCCAGAGCGAGCACATCCGCCGCCTTGGCTGCCGCGCACTGGGCGATTACGGTAGCGCCGCGCCGCTTTAAGAGCTGCACCGCGGCGGACCCAACACCGCCGGACGCACCGGTGACTAGCACCGTTTCAGCGCCGATATTGGCGCGCTGCAACATGCCCTCGGCGGTCGAATAGGCACAGGGGATGGAGGCCAGTTCCACATCGCTCCAGTCGCAGTCAATGGCCAGCGCATGATGCGATACCGCGGCCATGTACTGCGCGAAAGCGCCGTTGCGTTCCGAGCCTTGGGTAAGGCACTCAAAGGTCTGGTCGCCGTCGGGCGCGGCCTGCATGGTACGCACCAGTACTCGTTGCCCGATTCTCTCCGGTGCGACATCGGCACCCACAGCGACAATGGTGCCGCAGCAATCCGCGCCCTGAATCAGCGGGAAGTTGAGCGCACTGCCAGCCCAGCCGCCATCATCATCGTCGGCACCGCTAAAGCCCTGCTCACCACCGCTGCCGGTGCCGGAGGTCACGCTTTTGGAGTACCAGGCGGTGCGGGTATTAATGTCGGTATTATTCATGCCGGCTGCCCCCACCCGAATCAACACTTCATCGGCCTCAGGTTGTGGCACTGGAATATCGTCGCGCGGCTGCAACTTATCAAAGCCGCCGTGCCCGGTGAGATACACCCCTTGCATAGTGGCCGGTACGGCCGAGCCTGTAGTCTGGCTAGTTGTCATAGTCTGGTTACGGTGATGGGGTTTCGGTTTTAAACGTCATCGAGGTCGGCCCGCAATAGTTCGCCGGTCTCATCCTCAATGAGCTTTACTATCTGTAAGTGTGGCTGGTCAGCGCCATAACGCTGGGTCGCGGTTTGGTAATCTGCATAAACTGCGTCAGCCAGCTTCAAGGGCACTCCTAGGTGCTCACCCAGGCCGCTGATCAGGCGCATGTCTTTGGTTGCCAGGCCAAGGGTAAAGGAAGGGTCGTAACTGCCATTCAGCACTCGCGGAATGTAGGCGTCGGCCACATAACTCTGGGCACAGGAATGTTGCAATACGGAGTACAGCGCGGCCAGATCCAATTGCGCCTTTTGCGCCAGCATCAGCGTTTCACCAATGCCCTCGGCCACCAGATAGTTAAGGTGCAATTGGCAAAGTTTGCTGACATAGCCAGCGCCGGCCGGACCCATCCTGACCGCTTTTTGGGTAAACGACGCCAACAAGTCCGCGTGCTGCTCGAGCATCGATTCCTCGATGCCCAGCAGCATGGTCAGTGTGCCGGCAGCGGCTCCTTCAGCACCACCGGTAACTGGCGCATCGACCAGGCTAAGATGTGATGGCGCTGCTGCTAACAACGCCTGCCACTCAGCCAACTCATTGGTGCTGGTCTCAAACCACACCGCGCCCTGCGGCAGGTTCTCAAATAGTCCCTGCTCGCCAGTCGCCACGGCATTGATTTCTACGCTGCTGGGCAGCGAGGTGAATACGATGTCGACTGATGAAGCCAGTGCAGCCACACTATCGCTGCGCCTGGCACCCTGCGCCACCAGCGACTCAACGCTGCTGGTATTGATATCGTAAACAGTGAGTTGATGATCATTCTGCAAACAATAGCGCAGCAGGTTGCTGGCCATGCCAGAACCCATATTGCCAAGACCAATAAACCCGATATTCATGCCCTAGTCGGTGAGATGATCGGTGCGCGCCATATCCCGCTCAGCGTGAATGGGCAGATAACGCCCATACAAAGTTTTGGCATGGTGGGGCCGGTTCATTAAGTACGGGTTGGTGTGATAGGTGGGCAGCGCAATAATGCGCGCAGTGTCGCCCTTGGTTTCAGTCACCCGATGCATGGAGTGGCGACCGCGAAACAATTGCAGATCTCCGTTCTTTAATGGCAATTCGCGCACCCCTTCCCGGGCGCCGTGCAATACCGCTTTTACCTCAGCATAGTTTTCGTTTTCCGGTGACCGCACATACGGACGGTATTCAAACACGCCGCCCTCGTCACTCTCCTGCACCAGGATACTGACCGTGAAATCATTGCCGTCAAAATGCCAGGGGAAATAGTCACCGTCTTGCATCACACTGTAGGGGTTGCGACCCAGCGGGTCGGCCCAGCGGTAGATTGGGCCGGCATTAATACACTCACATATAAAGTGCAGCACCACGTCGCTGTCGTAAATCTTTCGCAAGGTTGAATAGGGTTCCAGTAAATCAGAGTTGATGTAGGCGCTGGTGCGTTTCTGAAAAAAACGCACCGGGTGGTCGGTGGGCAGGCTGGGGTCATCCGGCGTGAAGTACGGGTTATTGTTATCGTCGGCATAAATCGCATTGGGTAACAAGCGCAATGCTTCATCACGCATGGCTGCCACGGCAGACGGCAATATGAAATCCGGCACGTGGCTGCAGCCATGCTCCACCAGTTCGGCCCGGCAGTGCTGCACTAAATCCTGGCGCTTCGGGCTGGTCATATCGTGCAGGGGATACTCGTCCAGATCGATAAACTCCTCCAGCCTGATTTCCGCTGCTGCAAAGGCGCTGGGGCCAGTGCTGACACGCTCATTTAACTGCGCGATTTCGACTTCAGTAAGGTCAACGGTTTGTGCACGCATGGTCACACCTCGGAATAGCTAATGTTGATAGGATGCGTCGGCTTTATCCAGCAAGCGCTTCAATGCTGGCCATTCATACTTGCCGGGTGGAAAGGCGGCGTACTGCTCGCTGGCTTTGGCCCACAACTCCGGGGCACCATTGACCAGCTTTTGATCGCTGGCGGTTACCGCCAACGCCACCTCACACATACGAATAAGATAGTACATATTCATAAAACACTCGCCAGCGGTGCTGCCCACGGTAAGAAAACCATGGTTGCGCATCACCAGGCAGGAGTTGCCCTGCAGCCGCTCGGCAATGCGAAAGCGTTCGTCAGGGTCTACCGACAGGCCTTCCCAATCGTGGTAGCCGACCTTGCCGTACAGCATGGATGAGTCCTGCACCAGAAACGGAATTTCTTCAAACGCCGTGGCCGCAATGGCGCTGGGTGGGTGCGCATGAAATACGAATTTGCTGTCGGGATGGTTCAGATGCACGGCGCTGTGAATAATAAAGCCCGCCGTGTTCACGTCGGACGGGCCTTCTATAACCGTTCCTTCTTCATCAACTTTGATAAGGTTTGACGCGCATACTTCGGTGTAGTGCAAGCCGAAGCGATGCATATAAAAATGGTGGTCGCTGCCCGGCACCCGCGCGGTGATGTGGTTCCACACCGTGTCATCCCAGCCGAAGCGCGCGGTCAGGCGAAACATGGCGGCCAGATCGATGCGCACCTGTTCTTGTTGCTGTTCCTGGTTTAATTCACTCATGACGATGCTCTAGTTTGAAGGTTGATGTTGCTGTTACGTTGACGCGGCGTGTTGCGGCGGCAGGTGAATCGGCTGTGGTACGTCACCTTTCTCGAGACGGCGAATATTCTCGACTACCGGCCGCGACGCTGATTTGACATAGGTGGAGCCCGACATATGCGGGGTGACGTACACATTAGGCATCCGCCAGTAAGGGGATTCCTGTGGCAATGGTTCTTGCGCAAAACAATCCAGGGCTGCTCCGGAGACATGCCCATCGTTAAGCAGCTCGATAAGTCCATCATCATCGATAACGGCTCCACGACTGATGTTTATCAGAAAAGCGCCCTTGGGCAATGCACTCAACCGTTGTCGGTTTAACAAGTGCCGGGTACTGTCGTTCAGCGGCAGGCAATTAACCACCACATCTGAGTGTTGCAAAGCCTCTGACAGTTCACCTGCACCATGCCAGGTCTTCACCCCTTCGATTTGCCGCGGGCTGCGATTCCAGCCTTGCGCGCAAAAGCCGCCGCCCGCGATGCGCTGGGCGACTTCCTGGCCGATAATGCCCAGCCCCAGTACCGTGACACGGAACTCTTTGCTGCGGGTCACTTCATGCGCCTGCCATTCGGCGCGCTGCGCTTGCTGGCGATAGTCTTCGTAGCGGCGGTGGAAATGCATGGCCCAATACAGTGCGTATTGCGCCATATCGTTACCCACATCGGGGTCCAATAACCGAACCACCGGCACCTTGGGCAAGTCAGGCTCGGCATCAATATGGTCGGTGCCCGCACCCAGCAGCAGGATCGCCTGCAGATTCGGGTAGCGCCTGAGATCACCGTGCGGGTGCTTCCATACAACGGCGTACTTTATTTGTGCCGGGTCCGGCACTTCCGGCCAAACATGCACCGGCATATCTGGTAGCTCATCGGCAAACACATCAGCCCAGGGCTGATTCTCAAAGCCCATATTGTTGAGCAGTATCGCCATCACTCCACTGCTGCGCTGGATTGATCAGCGGCTGCACGCTCCACCACTTGCAAGCCCACCACACCAATTACAATCAGCGCGATAAATAGAATTTTCAATGGTGTCAGCACTTCGCTGAAAAAGAACACGCCAATCAGGGCAATCAGCACAATGCCGGCGCCGCACCAGATGGCATAGACCACGCTGATATCCAGCGTGCGAACGCTTTGCGATAACATATACAGCGCGGTCATAAAGCCCAGGATGCAGATGCTTGACGGCAACCATTGCGTGAACCCGTCGGACATTTTTAATGCCGACGTTCCGACCACTTCAAATAAAATACCAAGCGCCAAATAGGTCCAGGGACTCATGACAAAACTCCTTCAAACATAACCACACAAGCTTAATTCCAGCGTCAATTCTTGTAAATCGAAATTAGCTGGTATGTAATATTAGTTTTAGTGGATTAACTAATGAATATCGAAACCATTCGCGCCTTTCTGGAAGTGGCCTCGGCCGGCAGCTTCCAACAGGCGGCCGCCAACCTGCACATTACGCAGTCGGCCATGAGTGCGCGCATCAAAAGCCTCGAGCAATTACTCAATCGCCCGCTGTTTAATCGCAAACGTAATGGCGCCACCCTGACCGCCGGCGGCCATGCCTTTTACAAGCATGCGCAGACCGTGGTGCGCACCTGGGAATTAGCGCGCCAGGAAACCGCGCTGTCGAGTGACATGAACGCCATGGTCGGCCTTGGAGTGCAACTCAATCACTGGAAAAGCACCGCCGCGCCCTGGCTGCAATGGATGAAACATAATGCGCCCGATGTGGCGACCCAGATCAAATCCGACTATTCCGATCGACTGATGACGATGTTGCGCAATGGTCTGATCAATGTTGCAGTATTGGTGGAACCGCAGCGCAGCCCGGATATCGTGATCGAAGAGTTTGCCCGCGAAAAGCTGGTGCTGGTATCAACAGTGCCGCGACGCGCGCAGGCGACGCCGGTGGAAGGCTATGTATTTGTCGATTGGGGAACGCGCTTCAGGGAAGCGCACACACTGGCTTTCCCGGATAACCCCATGCACCAGATCACAGTAGGCCTGGCAGCGGTTGGCTTAAACCATATACTTGAACAGGGCGGCTCCGGCTATTTTCTGGAGAGCGAAGTCACTAAACTGATTGACGACGGCTCACTGCACCGCGTAAGCGATGCCCAGGAGTTCAGCGTAGCCACCTATCTCGCTTACTTCGCTGAAGCGCGCGAATCGATATCAGTACAAACAGCCCTGCAGGGCTTGCAGGCCATTCATTAACAGGGGAATGAAATGATAATTACCGAAATCAAAACTGAAACCGTTGAGTTACCGCTGGAGGCGCCGATTGCTACCGCCATCCATAATGTGGAATCCATCGGCTGCGTGTTGCTGACACTCAAAACCGATGAGGGGATCGATGGTGAGGCCTATGTGTATACGATTAACGCCGCACGCATCAGGGCCTTTGAAGAAATGATTAAAGGCTTTTCGCACCAGCTACTCAATCGTGACCCGCATTATGTCGGCGCCATCTGGCATTGCATCTGGGATGAAATTAACCCCACCGGCCATAAGGGTGTCACGGTCTCCGCGATGTCCGCTATTGACGTCGCCTGCTGGGACATAGTCGGCAAAGCCGCTGACAAACCCCTGCATCATATTTTTGGTGCCTGCCGGGACTCCATTAAAACCTATGCCAGCGGTGGCCTGTGGTTATCCGAAGACATTGAAACCATTGTCGAGGAAGCCAAGGAGTATGTTGCCATGGGCTTCAGGGGCATGAAGGTCAGGGTCGGCTCCGGCAATATTAAATACGATGTCGCGCGGGTAGCCGCCGTTCGTGAAGCCGTCGGCCCGGATATCGAGCTAATGGCCGATGTGAATCAGGCTCTTCGGCCTAAGCAGGCTATTCGGCTGGGTGACGAATTAGAGGAGTACCACCTGTTGTGGCTGGAAGAACCCGTGGCCGCGCACGATCTCGAGGGCCACGCAAAAGTCACCGCGTCGATCGTCACGCCGGTGGCCTCAGGCGAAACCGAGTACACGCGATTTGGTATGCAACAGATGATCAACGTTGAAGCTTGTGACGTTCTGATGCCGGACTTACAGCGAATTGGTGGCTATTCGGAAATGTTAAAGGTGGCTCATATTGCCAGTGCTCACAACATAAAAATTTCCACCCATGTGTTTACCGAACACAGCCTGTGTATCGCCGGCGCCGCCTATAACTGCATCAGCGTTGAACACATGCCCTGGCTGGGCGTTATGTTCAACGAATCCATGGAAATGCGTGATGGTGAAATAATCATTCCGCAGCGCCCCGGCACCGGTTTCACCTTCAACTGGGACGCGCTGGATGAATTTATTATCTAATCAGGCCACATTCGAATCTGGAAAGCTGGCTTTCTTCTCTTCCATGTAGGCAATCAGGGCCTCATCAATCGCGGGGTCCAGCGGCGGCAGCTCGTAGTCGGCCAGCATTTTTTTCCATTTGGCATTGGCGCGCTGACTCTGGTCGGTGCTGCCGTCCTCCACCCACTGCTCATAGCTGTTGTTATCCGCCATATCTGACCGATAAAAGGCGGTTTTGAAATTCTTCTGCGTATGATCGCAGCCCAAAAAGTGCTTGCCAGGCCCCACTTCTCTCAGTGCGTCCATGGCCTGCCCATTTTCGCTCATATCAACGCCTTCGGCGGCAACACGAACCATGCCGGCCTGATCAGCGTCCATCACAAACTTCTCATAACCCATGGCCAAGCCACCTTCCAACCAGCCCGCGGTGTGCAAGGCGAAGTTAACACCCGCATTTAGCGTGGCGTTTAAGGTATTGGCCGCTTCATAACCGGCTTGCGCATCCGGCAGTTTGGAAGCGGTGAAACCACCGCCACTTCTGAATGGCACGCCCAGGCGTCGTGCCAGAGCGCCACCAATATTCATGACCTGCGCGGCCTCCGGCGTACCGAATGTCGGCGCGCCGCTTTGCATCGACATGGAACTGACAAAATTCCCGTAGATCATCGGCGCACCGGGGCGCAATAATTGAATCAGCGTCATGCCGGCCAGACCTTCGGCAAAACTTTGTGCCGCCACACCGGCTGCGGAGACTGGCGACATGGCGCCGGCGATAATGAATGGCGTCACAATACAGGCCTGATTATTACGCGCATACACCTTTAACGCGCCCAACATGGTGGCATCAAAGGTCATGGGCGAGTTGGCGTTAATCAGGTTTACCAATACACAGTTCTGATCCACGAACTCATCGCCAAACACGATCTTGGCCATGTTGACGGAATCCTCAGCGCGCATCGGATGCGTGACCGACCCCATAAACGGTTTGTCGGAATATTTGATATGGCTGTAAACCATATCGTAGTGGCGTTTGTTTACCGGTAAATCCACTGGCTCACAAATAGTGCCACCGGAGTGATGCAGATTATCTGACATGTACGCCAGCTTGATGAAGTTGCGAAAATCCTCAATGGTGGCATAGCGCCGACCGTTATCCAGGTCATGTACAAATGGCGGGCCGTAGGCTGGCACCAGCACCATATTGTCGCCGCCGATAACCACGCTGCGTTCCGGGTTCCGCGCGTGTTGGGTAAATTCCCGCTGGGCCGTTTTTTGAATAATCTCCCGACACATGCCGCGTGGGAAGTGCACGGTTTCACCCTCGATTGACGCACCGGCCTGCTTAAAAATCTCCAATGCTTCAGGGTCCTCACCGAACACAATGCCAATTTCTTCTAAAATGGTTTCAGCATTGTTTTCAATGATCTGCAATGACTCTTCATTGAGTACCTCATAGTAAGGAATCTTGCGCTTGATATAGGCAGGGGCTTTTGGTGCCGCCTCTTTGACTTCATCACCGCCGCGTCGTCGTCTGTTTCTTCGCTCTCTAGCCATGGTTATATTCCTGTGCAGGTAATAGTTCTCTAAAAGGTTTATTTGATTGTTAGGTTTTACGCCGTCTTCGGTTGCGCTGGTTTTGCTGCCCGGCCACCGGCGAAACAGAAAACTTCATGCCTTCAACAAAGTATTCCTGAAATTTTGGTTCATTGGCGCTTTCGATTTTTCTCACCTTGCGCACTTCTTCAATAATGCGCTGGCGTTCATCGATATCCAGCAGAGCTTTGGTCGCGCCCACGCCGGCGGCATTACCAACCGAATTAATCTTCTCTTTACGCGCACCCGGAATTAAGTCCAGATCAGCCACATAGTCCGGGTCCAGATGTGAGCCGAAGGCACCGGCCAGCAACACATGATCGAAGTTTTCAACTTCGAGATAGTCCATCAGTAATTGCACGCCGGCATACAAGGCCGCTTTCGCCAACTGGATTGAGCGCACATCGGTTTGCTCTATATAAATTGAGTTATCACCCTGATCTATCAAGAGAAAGCGCGTGGTGTTATCGACCATATCAAAGCGCTCTGGCGCACGCGATTGCACAAACAATCCGCCCCGATCAATCAGCCCGGCCTGCGCCAGGCACACCATCACTTCGATAATGCCGGAACCACAGATGCCGATGGCGCGCGGGTTGGTTTCTTTGAATTCCGGAGTATCGGACCAGGCATCGGTACCGATTAATTTGTAGGTCACCGCCAGAGTTTCGGGGTCGATGCGCACCCGCTCAATGGCGCCATGCGAGGCCCGCACGCCGGCACTGATCTCAGCGCCTTCAAAGGCCGGGCCAGTGGGCGAAGAGGTGGCATAGACCAGACCCTCTTTGGCGAGCATGATTTCGGCATTGGTGCCAATGTCCACCAACAGTGAGGTCGAGGACTGCATGGTCTCTATTTCGCTTAAGTAGGCGGCGGCCGTATCGGCACCGACATGCCCGGCAATCAGGGGCAGAAACGAAATGCGACAGGTGGGATGCAGTGCCAGCGGCAGATCAACCGCGTCAACTTCCATCCAGTCTCGATTAGCGACCGTGAACGGCGCCTGCCCGAGCGGCACCGGCGAAATACCAAAAAACAAATGATGCATGATGGGGTTGCCCACCAGCACGATTTCCAGCAGCTTGTCGTGGTCTAGGGCCAACTTTTTACAGGCCTCGTTGAACATCTCCAGTAGCTTGGCACGCACCGCTTCGGTCATATCCTTATCGCCACCCTTGTTCATCATCACATAAGACACGCGGCTCATCAGATCCTCACCAAAGCGGATCTGGGGGTTCATGGCAGATGACTCAAACAACATTTTGCCGCTGAATAAATCGTAGACATAGAGCGCCAGGGTGGTTGAACCAATATCCACCGCGGCGCCAATAATCGTATGTTGGCCCTGCGGATAGACGGCCACCACCTGCTGCTGGTCGCGGATCGCGACACTCAATTTACCCTTGCTGTCTTCAATGGTCTTTTGCAGGCCCGACAACAGGTGAAAGTTGATGGTGGCCTCGATGCCCTGCTCCGCCAGCCTCGCCAGCAAATTCTCGCTGGCAGAAGGGTTGTCGTCCATGGTGGCTTCGGCCAGTTCACACTCCAGCAATTTGATCGCTGGTTGTACAGAGAAATTGCGCGCAGCGTTACTCTTACTGATGTTGGTCAGGTGTTCCTGCGACGTTTCAGGCACATCCACCACCATGTCGCCCTGAATCTGGGCCCGGCAGGCCAGCCGCATGCCCTTAAAGCGGGCAATACGAGTCGTCAAACGGTGCTCTAGATCAGTTAACGGCGAGGCCGCATCGGGTGAGCATTCCAGACCATGTTTGGGGTGCGAGCCCTCAATAATTCTCACCCAACACTGGCGGCAATTGCCCTGACCGCCGCACAGCGAGCGGATATGAACCCCCGCGTCATGCGCTGCCGCCAACACGGTTTTACTCTGTGGCGCCCGCTTGGACAGGCCGGACGGCGTGAACACCACCCGGTTCAGATCTTCAGCATTATCTTTTTTTGCAGCAGTATCAGCCATTATTCAGCCGGCTCTTCCCAATACTCGCTTTGCATCTGATCGGCGGGGATATCATAGTAATCGCCCTTTTCGCTGACGAATATATGCCCCCTATCACTTAAACCCGCAGTGTTATCCATACAACCAGCAGTCAGGCTCATATAGTTATTTTCATCGTTGCGCCAAAACATCTGCGAGCCGCAATCCGGGCAAAATCCGTAGCGAGAGCGCTGGTTCACGTAATACCATTTTGGCTCACCGGTAATTTCGATTTTGTCCAATGCCACCTGTGAAGCCGCCATAAAGTGCCCGGTCATACGCCGGCATTGCTGACAATGACAATACCAGACCGGCGCGACCTGCTCGGCCTTGTAGGTGATCGCCCCGCAAGCGCAGGCACCGGTGGTGTTGTGATCAGACTCGCTCATTTTGGTGATTGGCGTCTCTAGCCGCGGCGCCGACGGCGCCGCCCTTCGCGACCACCAGCAGCCGCTTCACCTTCTTTAGGTGGCTCGCGATAGTTCAGAATCCAGTTTTCGCAGTTTTTGTCGTTATTAGTGAGCACGTCGGCGGCGCGCACCGATTGCACCAGCCCGTCATGCAGGGGATTTACAATGGCCGATGTCATGCCGGCGCCAATGGCCATCGGCAGGAAGGCATTATTTATGCCGTGACGATTGGGAATACCAAAACTGATATTAGACGCACCGCAGGTGGTGTTAACTTTCAGTTCCCTGCGCAGACGACGCACCAGATCAAACACCTGGTTGCCCGCACCACCGATGGCGCCGATCGGCATTACCAATGGGTCGACCACTACGTCTTCAGGCTTAATACCATAGTCTTGCGCCCGCTCCACGATACGCTTGGCGATTTCAAAGCGTACATCCGGGTCTTCTGAAATGCCGGTTTCGTCATTGGAGATGGCCACCACCGCGGCATCGTATTTTTTCACCAGCGGCAGTACCCGCTCCATGACTTCTTCCTCGGCGGTGGTCGAATTAACCAGCGCCCTGCCCTGATAAGCTTCCAGGCCGGCTTCCAAAGCTTCAATAATCGATGAATCGATACACAAGGGAACATCCACCACCGCCTGCACTCGACGAATGGTTTCGGCCAGAATCGCGGGTTCATCAGCCAAGGGAATACCGGCGTTTACATCCAGCATCTGCGCACCGGCCGCCACCTGAGCAATCGCGTCAGATTCAACCCGGCTGTAGTCGCCTTGCTTCATTTCGGCGGCCAAAATTTTGCGGCCAGTCGGGTTGATCCGCTCACCAATCATGACAAAGGGCTCACCAAAGCCAATGGTGACCTCTTTGCTGGGTGACGATATTACGGTTTTACTCATTTCTTTCTCTTCAATGTTAGATGTTTAGTTTTCCGGCGCCCATGGCACTCGACCTTCCAGCACACCCGACTCCTTCACCATTTCGGCGACGAACTCTTCCTGCCGATAGGCCATCACGTGTACGCCACTGACGCCCTCGATTTCTTTCACTTCCTGCATTAATTCAACGCAGATTTTCTGGCCTTCGGCCTTTTGTTTTTCTGCGCCTTCCAGCCGTTTAATAATGGCATCGGGAATATGCACGCCCGGAACATGGGTGCGCAGCCAGTTGGCGGTCTTGGCGGATGCCAGGGTGCCAACGCCCGGCAGGATAAAGGCCTTCTCAGCCAGACCCATATCCACCGCACGCTTCATCATGTCTTTCAGCACCGGCATATCAAAGCAATACTGCGACTGGATGAACTGCGCCCCAGCGTCAATTTTTTTCTTGAGTTGCAATACCCGGCTCTCCACCGGCGGCACAAACGGGTTAATGCTGGAACCGGCAAATAACTTTGGTGCCACGTCCAGATGGCGACCGCTCATAAAGCGCGACTCGTCGCGCATGGTCTTGATGGTGGTCAGCAGCGAGATGCTGTCCAGATCAAACACCGGCTTGGCTTCTGCGTGATCCCCGGCAGACACATCGTCGCCAGTCAGCGCCAACACATTACACACGCCCATCGCGGCCGCGCCCAGAATGTCGCCCTGAATCGCAATGCGATTCTTATCACGGCAGGAGATCTGCAGAATGGGCGAATAACCGATATGCGATAGCAGCGCACAAACCGCCACGCTCGACATATGACAATTGGCACCCGAGCCATCGGTGGCATTGATGGCATCCACCGCGCCATCGAACAGCTCGGCGCGGGCGTAGACCTCTTCCGCGTCGGCCGAATCTGGCGGTGCGATTTCGGTGGTCACGGCAAAATGACCGGCGCGCAGTACGCGCTCAAAGCGGCCGTGCGATATGTGGCCTTCGATCTCCGGTAGCGGGCTGCCGGGATTATCCACAAAGGGGTGGTGAAGCATGTCGTTCATTGTTTTGACTCCTGCTCGGCCGCTTGCTGACGCTCTTCGAGCAAGCGCAACCAAGCGCTGGTGCCCAGATGCGCTTTATTGGTGGCGAATTGAATTTCATGGATCTGATTGCCTTTGCGCATGCGCGATGCACCATCCCAGGCATCCACCCACACGCATCGCATCTCCGGCTTCACTTCGCAATTACCATTGGCCCGCACGCCACCGCAGGGGCCGTTACGAATGGTCTTGGGGCAATTCATCGGGCAGGTCATGCCGGTGCTGGATAACACACAGTTGCCACACATCTGGCAATCGAATAAGGCGCCTTTGGTTTTGGCTTCCACCCAGGTCATGGGTTTATCCAAACGGCCGCCGGATAGTTTGCTCAGCCCACCTATCACAAACAAAATGATCGGCTCGACAAAATCATAGAATGCTTCATAAGCGCGCGAATGGCGCGTGGCGAATCGTCGTGCGCTATACATTGCCAGCCCTCGAGGTTTCCAGTTCAATGGGGATACTGCTCAGGCCTTTTACCAAAGGTTGAATGGCGTCGATGCCAACATAGCGGTATACGTAGTTCATGCCGAAATCCTCGGCACACTGACGCGCTTTGGCCTCCAGTTCCGGGTCCCGGGTTTGTGCCAGATAAACCATTTGCGTGTAGTGTTCAAAATACACGTCAAACAATTCCGGATAGCGGTCCAGGCCCAGGCCTTCGATAACGAAGTGCTCAAACTGCTTAACCAGAAAGTCGGTTAGAAAAAAACTACCCAGCTGATCTTCCACAATGTCAGCGTAGTCTTGAGCACCGGCAAAAAATTCAAAGCAATGTTCGCCCGGCAGGCGAGTGGCATTGTATTTATCCAGCACCTTATCCAATTCGCCGCCCGTTCCGCAGTCGCCATAGGCCACGTAAACATCGGCGTAGTCGGCCGCGCGTTCAGCCAGCACCTTTTCCACTTCGCCGGCAATAAACTGCGGCGTGTGATGCAACTTGGCTGGCAGGCACTGAATATCGATCACCTGATCCAGCACGTCGTTGCGCTTGATCAGCTCGACCATGTCATAGGCCAGCGCGCCACAGCCCAGCACTAATCGCTTGCGCAGGGAGTCCGGGCTCGGCTTATAGTTCCTAGCGGCCATAGCGAGCCTGCTGCTCAGCATCAAAGGCCTTCGGTTTGGCCATCACGCGCTCCACAATCGGCCGAAAAAACTCCAGCGATTCCGACTCATAGTCCGGGTCAAAGCAGTTCTGGTCATATTCATGACAGAAGCGTACAGCGGTGTCATAAAAGGGGTGATCCTTAAATTGATCCCGGGCATTACGGTCACCGCCACAGTGATGCGCGTAGTAGTACATTTGAAAAATGCCGTGGTGTTTTACCACCCAGTAAATTTCATCGCTGACGAAAGGCCGTAAGATTGCCGCTGCCATCTCGCTGTGAGAATAGGTAGCCAACTCGTCGCCCAGATCATGCAGTAGTGCGGCCACAATCATTTCATCAGATTCACCGGCGCGTTGGGCGCGGGTGGCGGCCTGCAAGCAGTGTTCCAGGCGCGAAACCTTGTAGCCGGCCAGAGAATGCTCAAGCTTTGCCAGGGCCTCGAGAATTCGGTCAGGTAGCCCCGCTTTGTATTGATCTTCCAATTGATCAAGGTAAGCGTACTCCTCCGCAGTGCCGTCTTGCATTCGGATAAAATCGACTGTTTTCATCACGCAGCCACCTGTGTTTTTTTAATCATGCGTATGCGGCTCAACACGTCGTCCATGTCCATATAGGAGAGCTGTAGATGACGTTGGCCGGCGCCGCTATAGGCGTTACGGCCGTGCATAACCCGCAAATTATTGGTCACCATGATGTCGCCCGTTTCGAGACGGAACTGTACCTTATTCTCGGGTGCTTCGATCAATCGTCCTATTTTTTTATAGGCCGCGTAGAACGCCTCCATTTGCTCAGCCGGAATATTTGAGGGGCGTGCCAGCTGATTGGAAAATCGAAATACTTTTAACTTGCCGTCGGTATCCAGCGTTAGTAGTGGGTTGCCTGATGCAATATCACCGCGCGCACTATCCATTTGGAAAAACACCGGCGTTTTGGTCAATATTTCGTAAGCCTCGGGAGCTTGCTGTTTAAGCTGTTCTGCGACTTTGAAACCATCCACTGCTGTGCTCTCGCCGCCTTCAGTCTCATTGGCTAGAAAATGAAACATCTGCACACCCGGCGGGTTGTTGTAGCAGGGCATGTCAGTATGCGGCTTCAGTTCCAATGTGGTGGACGCCACATTGTAGGCGTTGTATTCGCCGGGCGTGGCACGCACATTATGCAGCCGGTCGTAAATCACCTCGCGCACCACCGCAACGAATTCTGCGAACCGCTCAATTTCCGCTTCTTTGAGCGGCGCATTACGCACAATGGTTAAGCCGTAGTCACGTAGATCACAACACCAGTTAAGCAACGTCTGCTGATCATCGTCATGCAGCGCCCGATAATCGTATTCCGGAATCTGGTTCTGGATTTCGCTGCCCCACAGTTTTATTTCGCCAGCGGCGAGGTCGGTTTGAAATCGGCTATGGCTGTAATCGTGACGCTTTAGCCAGTCCATAGCGTAGCGACTGTGGTGACCATCGTTCCAGGCGACTACCAACTCAGTGTCAGATATGTCAGCGCTTTGCGGCGCGATATCATCCGCGATCTCCGCGGTTACCAGCGTGCGCTCCAGCGTGTCAGGATGAACGCACTCAGTGCAGCCGCAATTGTCGCGCAACCAAACATAATGAAATTCACTGCTGCGTTGAGATGGATGATCCAACTCAATATTCAGTGATGTTTGATTGAGCGTCAGCATGGCGTGTTTCTCAGCTAGCTGCTTATCGCAAGCTCTCTGCGTAAGCGGTGGCGATCTCGGCGCTGCGTGCCGCATCACGGCCGTAAGCCGGAGCACCGATGGCATCGGCAAATTCCTGATTAAGCGGTGCACCACCAACCATGATATGCACATCGTCCATCATGCCGCGCTTGTCGAATTCTTCGATCACCACGCCCATATAAGGCATGGTGGTGGTCAACAGCGCAGACATGCCCATGATGACCGGCTTGTGTTCTTCAACCGCTTCCAGATAATTTTCCACCGGATTGTTAATGCCAAGGTCGATTACTTCAAAGCCAGCGCCTTCAAGCATCATGCCGACCAGGTTTTTGCCAATATCGTGAATGTCACCCTTCACTGTGCCGATAACATATTTGCCGAGCGAAATATCCACACTGCTGTTGGCCAGAATGGGGCGCAACAACACCATGCCGCTTTTCATGGCGGCGGCGCATTTCAACACCTCAGGGACGAACAGGATGCCATCGCGAAAGTCTTCGCCGACAATTTTCATGCCGCCGACCAATGCATCGCCCAGCACATTATTGGCGTCCATGCCGCGGCCTAATAGAATTTCGACACCTTCTGCGACTTCCTCGTCCATGCCATCGTAGAGGTCGTCCTGGATTTGTTCGACCAACTCTTTGTCGTCTAAATCGTTTAAGTCGAAATCTTCTTGGTCATCACTCATTTTATTTTCCTCGGTTTTAATGCCTGGAACTGCTTTTTGCTTCGCTACAGCTATCTGTAAATGGCGTACGTTTTAGCCATCCACTCTAATGGTTTCATTTTTAGGGTCATAGGGGCTGTCTTGCACAATTTCAGCATCCCACAATTGGCCCTGCATTCTAACTTTTAACTTTTGCCCTACCTCGGCTAACTCAGGTTCGACATAACCCATGCCAATGCTTTTTTCGAAGGCCACTGAGTAGCCGCCCGATGTCATGCGCCCGACTTTGCGATCGCCATCGTACAAGGCTTCACGCCCCCATGGGTCGGCATCATCCGGCCCATCGACTAACAATGTGACACATTTAAAACGTATGCCTGTCGCCTGCATTGCCTCTTTACCATGAAACTCTTTCGACAGGTCGATAAAGCGAGGCAGGTCAGCTTCGGCAGGAGTTGCATCGCGACCCAACTCGGTGCCGAACGCCCGGTATGACTTCTCCTGTCTTAGCCAGTTTTGCGCCCGTGCGCCAACCAATTTCAGATCGAACTCTTCGCCGGCAGCAGTGATCAGGTCATAGAGGTAGTTCTGCATTTCAATCGGGTGATGTAACTCCCAGCCCAATTCACCGGTGTAAGCCACCCGAATGGCACGCACGGGGCACATACCAAGCTCGATGTCACGTGCCGACAACCACGGAAAGCGCTTATTCGACAAAGCGGTGGCCGGGTCGGCGTCTTTAATAATTTTATTCAGCACCGCGCGTGACTTGGGGCCAGCAATGGCAAACACGCCCCATTGAGTAGTGACGTCATGAATCTCGATATAACCGAACTCGCCCTGCTTGTCTTGGGCAGCCTTGCGCAGATAGTCGGCGTCGTAGGCGGTCCAGGCACCGGCGGACACCAGGTAATAATCATTTTCGCCACGCCGCACAATGGTGTACTCGGTACGGGTGGTACCGGCCGCCGTTAAGGCATAGGTCAGGTTTATGCGGCCCACGTTAGGCAATTTGTTGCAGGTAAACCAATCGAGGAACTGGGTCGCGCCCGGGCCTTTAACAACATGTTTGGTAAACGCCGTGGCATCGATCAGGCCAACACCTTCACGAATCGCTTTGGCCTCCGCCACCGCATACTGCCACCAGCCACCACGACGGAACGAGCGCGAGGCCGCATCGTCAAAGCCTTCCGGCGCATAATAATTCGGGCGTTCCCAACCATTGACCAGACCGAACTGGGCACCGGCGGCTTTCTGGCGATCATATGCCGGCGAGGTTCGCAATGGTCGACACGCTGGGCGTTCTTCGTCCGGATGATGCAGGACATAAACATGGTCGTAACACTCTTCGTTCTTGCGCGCGCCGTACTCGGTGGTCATCCAGTCGCCATAGCGTTTCGGGTCCAGCGATGCCATATCAATCTCGGCTTCGCCCTCGACCATCATCTGAGCCAGATAGTTACCCACCCCTCCGGCTGCGGTAATGCCGAAGCTAAAGCCTTCGGCCAGCCACATATTACGCAGGCCCGGAGCCGGACCGACCAGCGGGTTGCCATCCGGCGTGTAACAGATCGGGCCATTGAAATCATCTTTCAGGCCACTTTGCTCGCAGGATGGCATGCGGTGAATCATGGCCATGTACTGCTCTTCGATGCGGTCCAGATCCAGCGGGAATAAATCGGCACGGAAGGAATCCGGCACGCCAAATTCGAAACGCGCCGGCGCGTATTTTTCATATACGCCCAGGATCCAGCCGCCGCGCTCTTCGCGCACATAGGATTGTGCATCGGCATCACGAATCACCGGATGCTCAGGGTTCCCGGCAGCACGCCAGGCCTGCAGTTCCGGATCAACCTCGGTAACAATGAATTGATGTTCTACCGGTATGGCAGGGATTTTCAAGCCCAGCAGTCGGGCGGTGCGTTGGGCATGATTACCGGTCGCGGTGACCACATGCTCGGCGGTAATCACAACTTGTTCTTCGGAAGGCACCAGGTTGCCACCCTGCTCAACCATTTTGGTCAAGGTAACCTGCCACTCTGACCCGGTCCAATGGTAGCCATCAGCCTGCCATTTTCGCTCAATCGTAACGCCAAGCTGACGGGCGCCCTTGGCCATCGCCATGGTGACATCGGCAGGGTTAATGTAGCCGTCGGTTGGGTGGTAGATCGCGCCTTCTAAATCATCGGTGCGAATCAGCGGCCAGCGCTGTTTAATTTCTGCAGGGCTGAGTCGCTCATAGGGTACGCCCACGGTTTCTGCGGTCGCACCGTAAAGCATGTATTCGTCCATGCGGTCTTTGGTTTGCGCCATGCGCAGATTACCCACCACTGAGAAGCCGGCATTCAAACCAGTCTCCGCTTCCAGCGATTTGTAGTACTTGACCGAGTAGTCGTGCAGGTGGGTAGTGGCATAACCCATGTTGAACAGAGGCAGCAATCCGGCTGCATGCCAGGTAGACCCGGAAGTGAGCTCATCACGCTCTACCAAAACAACGTCTTCCCAGCCATACTTGGCTAGATGATAGGCGATCCCGGCGCCGACTGCGCCGCCGCCGATGACTAAGGCTTTTACGTGCGTTTTCATGCTCTGCAACCCGCTTGGCTAGCCAGCGCTGTAAAGGGTCTGTATAACTCGGCTAATGTACGCCAGTTATAGTACCCTGAGTTGTCTAAAAACGACTCTAAACCACCCTGTGTAACGCGTATTTCCGGCGCCTGACAGACGTTGCGGTACGTTGTGTCAAACGTATAGAATCCGGTGCAGGTCGCGGCCAGAACAGTCTTGGTTCGGGCCTCTGCATTAGTATTCGCCAAACGACACAGCCGCCCGACGTTTCGCTGTAGATTAACACCACAAACCATGTATTTGGATTACCCATCGGACCCACTAAAATGAGCTACAAAACTGACATCGAAATCGCCCGCGAGGCGAAAAAACAGCCAATTCAGGAAATCGGCGCGAAACTTAATATCCCGACCGAGCATCTGTTGCCATTTGGCCACGACAAAGCAAAAGTCAGCGCTGAATTTATCAAGGCTCAGGCCGACAAAGAAGATGGCAAGTTGATTCTTATCACTGCCATCAACCCAACCCCGGCCGGCGAAGGTAAAACCACCACCACAGTCGGGCTGGCCGATGGCTTGAATGCCATCGGCAAGCAGGCTGCTATCTGCATTCGTGAAGCATCGCTGGGTCCCTGCTTTGGAATGAAAGGCGGGGCCGCCGGCGGCGGTATGGCACAGGTGGTGCCGATGGAAGATATGAACCTGCACTTTACCGGTGACTTTCATGCCATCACCTCAGCCCACAACCTGCTGTCGGCCATGATCGATAACCACATTTATTGGGGCAACGAGTTGGAAATCGACCACCGCCGCGTTACCTGGCGGCGAGTTATGGACATGAATGATCGTGCCCTCAGAGATACGGTTACCAGCCTTGGTGGGGTCGCCAATGGCATCCCACGCCAGACCGGTTTTGATATCACGGTGGCTTCCGAAGTCATGGCGATACTGTGTCTGGCCAACGACCTCGAAGACCTGCAACAACGGCTGGGCGATATTATCGTTGCCTACCGGCGTGACCTCAGCCCGATTTATTGCCGTGACATTAAAGCCGACGGCGCAATGACGGTGTTATTGCAACAGGCGATGCAGCCTAATTTGGTACAAACGCTGGAAAACAATCCGGCTTTTGTCCACGGCGGCCCATTCGCGAATATCGCACACGGCTGTAACTCGGTGGTGGCGACCACGACTGCTCTGAAACTGGCTGACTATGTGGTAACAGAAGCCGGCTTCGGCGCCGACCTGGGTGCTGAAAAATTCCTCAACATCAAGTGCCGCAAAGCGGGCATTGCGCCGAGCGCCGTGGTGCTGGTTGCGACGGTGCGCGCCATGAAAATGAACGGCGGCGTGGCCAAGGCTGATCTGGGCTCGGAGAATATCGAAGCCGTGCAGCAAGGTTGCCCCAACCTCGGCCGCCATATTGAAAACCTGAAGTCCTTCGGCGTACCGGTGGTGGTTGCGATTAACCATTTTGTGACCGACACCGACGCTGAAGTACAGGCCATTAAAGATTATGTGGCCGCGCAAGGCTCAGAAGCAATTGTGTCCAAACATTGGGAATTCGGTTCTGAAGGCTCTAAAGAGCTTGCGGAACGAGTTGCGCAAGTTGCTGACGCTGATATGGCCAGCTTTGCGCCAATCTACCCGGATGACATGCCGCTGCTGGAAAAAATCAACACCATCGCCACGCGTATTTACCGCGCGGACGAGGTATTAGCCGACAAAAAAGTGCGGGATCAATTGCACCGCTGGGAAGAACAGGGCTATGGGCACCTGCCAATCTGTATGGCAAAAACTCAATACAGTTTTAGCACCGACCCCAATCTGCGTGGCGCACCGGACCACCATTCCGTACCCATCAGAGAAGTCCGATTGGCGGCGGGTGCCGGATTCATTGTTGCCATCTGCGGCGAGATTATGACCATGCCGGGCTTGCCAAGAGTGCCCAGCGCCGAAGCCATCGGCCTCAATGACGAAGGCCAGATCGACGGTCTGTTTTAAGGCCTTTCGAATCAACAGATACTCTGGCGGACTTTGCTGCGCATTAAAATTTAGTGGATTAATTTAAAACGTAATGTCAGGGCGGAAATACCATGTAGTCAAGATAACGAGTTCGGGGCTGGGAGACGCGATAAAGGCCATGTTGGCCGGAGCTGTTTATAGTGAAGTAGCAGACCGCACGCTGATTGTTGATTGGCGCCGAAGCCGTTATTCAGACTCCGGCGAGAACACCTTTTATTCCTTATTCAATCTAAAAAATATTGAATCGACCAGCGAGATACCAAACACCGGCGATGTGAGGCCTCAGAGTTGGGATTCGCGACTAGACCTAAGCATGCACCAGGCTTATGTGCAAGATGGATGGGAATCGTGGGACAGGGAAAAAGTCATTGCGCATTATTCTATAAATTTTGACATCATAGATTATGAAGAAGAGGTCACCGTTAGCTGGGACTTTGATCAGATTGGCAAGCTTTTAAGGCACTTTCCAGAGTGTCAGAATATCGCTCAATTGTTCCACTATTCCGCACAAAAATTTCTGGATGTGGCACCCGACATAGAACGCGAGTTTATCAATCACCGGTCAAAACTCCCGGAACGATATCTGGGCGTTCATATACGCTATACAAATGAATTTGCCGAAAACAAAGGGCTGGTAGAGAAAAGCAGATACTTTGAGGTAATCAAAAAAGCTGTTGGTCGCGCCTCACAACCATTTTTTCTTGCTTGTGATAACGAAGCAGTTCAACGCGAATTGGTTTACCGTTACCCAAACGCAATTGTTATTGAAAAATGGTTTTCGGAGAGCGGCGCACCGCTGCATTTGAATGAAAACTGCCCAGACAAACTGGCTAATGCCCAATCTGCGCTGACTGACATATTACTACTCGCTCATAGCAGCCACCTTATCTGTAACCCCAATTCATGTTTCTCCGAATGCGCCCAATATTTCTCCCCTCATTTCCCTCAATCTATTCGAAGTGTTTTGCCAAGACGTCGATATGCCAATGCTGCTGCCGCGCTTCAGGGTAAACTGAGCCGACTAAGATCCCTCTGGTAATAAGCGCCAAGCCATTGGCACTCGAACTAATGCTAAAAGATAGCTTAAAAAAAATATTAGGAAACGTTGGCATTGGCGCCGTCAGCAGCAATCGATTAGCAGAACTGCTCGCCACGGAAACACTCGCGACGCAAGTCCTGAAGATGATTTCTGAGGGCGCTTCCTTGCAAGGACAAAGTAAGGCCCAATTACATCAGGATGTTTTCGTGCTATTGGCGACCGGGTTTAAGAAAGGCGGGTATTTTGTCGAATTTGGCGCGACCAATGGGGTCAAACGGAGTAATACGCATTTATTAGAAAAACATTACGGGTGGAACGGGATACTCGCCGAGCCCGCGAAACTGTGGCATCCCGAGTTGGTAAAGAATCGCGATTGTGAGATCGAGTTAAACTGTGTTTGGCACAGCAGCGACGAAACCATTTCCTTCAGTGCAGCCAGCGATGGCGAGTTATCGACAATCGCACGTTTTGCCGATTCGCACGCTGGAATTAACGGTCAACCCGAAGCTGAGACGTACGATGTGAAGACTATTTCACTGACCGACCTGTTAACGAAGTATGCTGCACCATCGACTATTGAGTATCTGTCGATTGACACGGAAGGGAGTGAGTTTGAAATTTTAAATGCCTTCGACTTTGACCGATATCAATTCGGTATTATTCATGTAGAACATAACTATGATGAGGCTAAACGCGCGGATATATTTGCGTTACTTAACAAGCATGGATATACAAGGCGTTTTGAAAATTTTTCGAGATGGGATGATTGGTTTTACAATCAGGGCGTGCTCGACAGACTGGCCGGATAGTCTTTCTTTGCGAGGTCCGTCTCAAAGATTCTATAGAGTTTTAACCAGAATACTCAGTCCCGACAATGAATGGCGTGATTCAGGTTTAATACCATTTATCTTCGCTGGCCTTTTTCTTGCGCTCCATAAAATCCAGTAGCGCCTCATCAATGGCCGGGTCCAGATCCGGCATCTGATACTCGTTGAGCAAATGCTTGCAGTGCTCGTTGGCGCGCACCACCGCTTCTTTACTGCCATTCTCAGTCCATTGCTCAACACTCTCCGAGTCAGACAGCTTGGCATCATAGAAGGCGGTTTCGTAGTTAGCCATGGTGTGGCCACAGCCGAGGAAATGGCCGCCGGGTTCGACTTCACGATAGGCATCTTTGGCCAGCGCATTGTCATCGGTTGCCATGCCTCGCAGCATGCGCTGCATGCCGCCCAAGCGATCCGCATCCAATACCAGCTTCTCATAGCTGCTCACCAGGCCGCCCTCCAGCCAACCTGCCGCGTGCACAACAAAATTAGCACCGCCCAACACAGTGGAGTGCAAACTGTTTTCACTCTCGTAAGCGGCCTGCGCATCGCAGCGTTTCGACGCCGTCAGCGCGCCACCGCAGCGCAACGGCACTCGCAACCTTCTTGCCAACTGGCCGATGGCGTAATTAGACATGACCGGCTCCGGCATACCAAAAGTGGGGGCGCCCGATTTCAAACTCATTGAAGACAGAAAATTACCCAACACAAACGGTGCACCCTTACGCACTAATTGCGTAAACGCCCCCGCCGCCATGCCCTCGGCCAGGGCCTGTGCCAGGCTGGCGGCGGTGGTCACCGGCCCCATCGCGCCACCGAGTATAAATGGCGCGACAATCATGGCCTGATTGTTACTGGAGTAAACCTGAATCGCTTCGGTCGCCACCTTGTCGAACATCAGCGGCGAATTGGCATTGACGTTGGCGATCACACAGCAATGGTCCTGCATAAATTCCTCGCCGAACAACAGCTTGGTCATGGCAATCGAATCTTCAGCCCGATCTTTGGCGGTAATGGCACCCAGAAACGCTTTCTCCGAGTAGCGCATGTGCGCGTACACAATATCCAGATGCCGTTTATTTACAGGTACATCGCAGGGCTCCACCAGAATGCCGCCCGAATGGTGCAGCGACGGCGTCTGATAAACGATTTTGATTAGCTGTTGCAAGTCCTTGAGATTGCCGTAGCGGCGACCTTCATCGAGGTCGCTGACAAACGGTGCACAATGCACCGGGCTGAACACCGCATTGGTGCCACCAATCTCTACATTGAAATGTGGGTTGCGCGCGTGCTGAGTAAATTGCTCGGGGATTGTTTTGCACAATTCGCGGGCCATGCCGCGCGGCATTCTGACGCGCACACCGTCTACATCTGCACCGGCCTCGCGCCAAATTTCCAACGCCTTGGGGTCATCACGAAACTCGATGCCAATTTCCTGCATCAGCCAATCAGCATGGTCCTCGATGGCAACCAATGCCTCTTCGTCCAGAAAATCGTAGTAGGGAATTTTTCGCTTAACGTAGGCTGGCGCCGACGCGTGCGCTTTGCGCTCGGCCGCGCGGCGGGCTTTTTTACGAGCCGTACGGCCACCCCGCCGTTGTTTGGGCGGGTTGTCAGCGGGTTCAGCGGCAGCCGTCATAAGTGTGAGTGGGCAGCGTTATCATGACCTAACAGGGTAATACAGCCAAGTTACTTTCGTAAAACGATATTAATTGCACATATATATTACTTTATTCGTATTTAGTAGCTATTGAGAGCGTGTTTGCCGCGGCTTAGAGATAACCGAACAGGCGAGGCAAATACAGCGCTAAGGGCGGCCAGTAGGTGGTGACCAGCATCACCGGCAGTGCCGCCAGCAGCATCAACCACAAAGCCGGCCTCGCGACTTTGGTGACACCCACATCACAGACCCGGCAGCTCATATACAAAATCGGTGCCATAGGTGGGCTGTTACACCCGATCACCACACTGGTGCCGACGATGGCGGCAAAGTGGATTGGGTCTACGCCAATATTAACCATCACCGGCAGTAACAATGGGCTGACGATGGCCACCACACTGACATCGTCCATGATCATGCCGAGCAGAATCAGAAAAATATTCACCGCCAGCAGGATCAACAGTTTGGATTGAAAGGTGTCCATCAACAGCTCGGTCAGCTCCTGCGGAATCCGTTCCAGGGTGAAGATGCGGCTGGCCACAAAAGAGAACACCAGAATAATCATAATCACACCGGTGGTGGTGGCCGCCTGCACCAGTGCGTGGCAGATTTTTTGCCAATCCAGTTCCTTATAGATAAACAGCCCTACGGGAATGGCATACAAAACCGCGATGGCGGCCGACTCGGTGGGCGTGAACACGCCGCCATAGATGCCGCCCAGAATAATCACCGGCACTAACAATGCTGGCAGGGCCTGCCAGCCGGTGCGGCCGATTTGTGACATGCGTTCCGGCAAGGCCGGTTTATCACCGCTGTCGCCGCCGCCACGAATCACATGAATTTTGTTAATGATAATCAGCGTAATAATTAACAGGATGCCCGGCCCGATAGTCGCCAGAAAGCAGGCCGCGACCGACTGCTGGGTAACCACCGCGTATAAAATCATGGTGATGCTGGGCGGGATTAACAAGCCGAGCAATGATGAGATACCCAGCAAGGCGCTGGTATATTCGCGTTGATAGCCATGCCGTTCCATCGGGTTGACCATGATGGTGCCGATGGAGGCCACCGCCGCCGAAGCGGTGCCGGAAATCGCACCAAAAATCCCGCACGCCACCACCATGGAAGAGCCCATGCCACTTTTGGAGCGCCCCACCAGGGCCTCAACAAATGCAATCAGGCGCGCCGCCATGCCACTGAGCTGCATCAGGTAGCCGGTCATAATAAACAACGGCAAGGCAATCAGGATTACCGAATTGATTGACCAGAATCCGGTGGTCATCACAAACGACACATCGATGCCGTATACCAGTGTCAGCACCAGCGTCATTGCCGCAAAGGCGAACACCACCGGCACCCCGAGCAACATGCAGACAATCACCGCGACGATGCCGAGTACCGCGCCCACTAGCTCTGCCTTCCCCGAATGTCGTTCAACATATCCCGGGTGACGTAAAACAAAAACAGAATGCTGGCGCAGAACATGCTGCCCTGCGACAGATACAAGGGGATTTGAAACACCGGTGTACTTTGTTGGTGGGTTAAACCCCAGGCCAGCAGATCGTAACTCCACACCACAAAGGCACACACCATCACTAAGGAAATGCTGCCTGCCAACAGATGCACCCGGTGTCGCCAACGGGCGCTGCGAATAAATGTGGCCGCAAAGTCGGCGCTCAAATGCGAACGCTCGCGCGATGCCAGCGCCGCCCCCAACATATACAGCCACATCACGCTGAACAGGATGATTTCCTCCAGACCCAACATGGGTGTATTGAAACCGGAGCGCAACACAATGCCGAGCACCAACCCGCCAGCCACCAGCAGGCTCAGGAACACCACCAAAGGCACAATAATTTTTTGCAGTACTGTATCGACCGCGTCGTAACCGGCAATGACTTTATCCAGGCGCGAGTTAGTCATTACTCCGGTACCGAGGCGTTGGCACGGATAATATCCATGATCTCTTTACCATAGGCCACTTCCGCCTGCGGCCAGACCTCGTCGCGCACCTGCTGCACCCAGCGCTGCATGTCTGCATCGCTGGGCACAATGTATTGCATGCCGTTTTCCTGCGCCGTTTTGATCCAGTACTCATCGGTACTGCGGGCATCGATAAACTGCTGGCTGACCATTTGTTGCGCTGCGGCATCCACAATCTGCTGATCTTCCGGCGCCATATCAGCATAGGCCTGCGCGTTCATAACAAAGGCGGCGGCGCCGAACACCTGTTTGCAGTGCACGTAATAATCCAGCAGATCACCAAAGTATTGATAGTCCCAATAAATCACATTGCCGGAATCGCCATCGACGACACCGGTCTGAATCGAGGTATAGACTTCCGACCAGTCAATCGGCACCGACTCAAAGCCCATGGCCTGCACCACCTGAGGCAATGGAAATATGGTCTGTGAGCGAACCTTCAAACCGGCCGCCTGTTCCCGGCGGGTAGCGTATTTACCACGGGTCGCTATGCCGCCGAAACCCTCTGGGAACGGACCAAAATAGCGCAGCCCGTTCTCGGCAAACACGCGCTCGAATATCTGTCTCAACCAGCCATCTTTGGAGTAGGCCTTGATCGCGTCATCCCAACCTAATACTGAATACGGCAGCATGCCAATGGCCAGCCGCTGGTCGTAAGAGGTCATCGGCCATTCCAGCATGAAATGCACATTGCCTTTCATCAAATGGTCGAACACTTCGCCCTGCCCGCCCAGCTCGCTGGAATAGAAAACATTAACCCGGATGCGCCCATCGGAGGCCTCGGCCACGCGCTCGGAGAAGCGGCGCACCGCCTTACCATTGGGCGACTCGCGGTCGCCGGAGGTGCTGACCAGGTTGAATTTGTAGTGGCGGTCGGCCGCCGCCGCAGTGCCGCATAACACCATCAGGGCGAGCGACAGAGAGAGTGTGAAGTGCTTAGCGAGCAGGTGTAAACTCAAAGAATAGCAACAGTGGGGTTTGTTTGCGTGGCTCGATTAGGCCTCAAACTCGCGCGCCGCGTCAAGCAACCACACACCCAGATAGTCGGCGAAGCTGCGCCGCACGACGATCTTGAAGATGGGTGCGTCGTCGCTTTGCATGATAATCACGGCGGTTTTCGCCATCACGGTTTGCGCACATTGGCCAGTGCTAAACACGCTGGGATGAAAATCGATTGGCGAACCCTTGGCCAATAAATCGCGTGCCGCGCTGCCACTTAATTCCACGCAGGTGTTGCCGCCGGTGACGTCAGTCACCGCCGCAAAAACATTCCCCAGGGCCGAGCGTAATTCGGCAACCAGATCCAGCGCCGCACCCTGTGGCGTCATAATCAGCCATTCATCTGGCCCCAACCAGAAAACAGTATTATCGCCATGCGCAGTAAAGGTGTTAGGCGCCAACGGCAAGGTGCCCAGCACTGCCTGTGCGGCCGTCATAAACGCCTGATTGTCCGGGTTGCCGCGCATATTCACATAGCCGCCAAAGGGCCGCTCGCTTATGCTGAGCGTGTCTGGCGCTGTCGCCAGCGCAGACCAATCAATTTGCACCATTGGGCTTTGCTCAGCCATGTTGTCGCTCTCCTTCCGGGTCGTAAAACACTGGCTTGGTGATTTCAGCCGGCAACATGGCGCCGTCTGCGGTGGCTACATAAATCGTCTCGCCCTGTCGCTGAAACCCGTCCTTAACCAAGGCCATGGCAATCGAGCGGCCAACACAGGCACTGTAATAACTGGAGGTCACATGGCCGTGCATGGGCAATGGAATCTGATCGCTGGCCTGGTTCACAATTTGCCCACCTTCCGGCAACACCACTTGCGGGTCGCTACTGAGTAAGCCCACCAGTTGTTTGCGGCCTTCGCGCGTGCAATCAACCCGCTCCAGTGAGCGCCGACCAAGATAGTCCTTGGTCTTGGACATAATCCAGTTCATGCCCAGGTCCACCGGCGTGACCGAACCGTCGGTATCCTGCCCCACAATAACAAAGCCTTTTTCTGCGCGTAACACGTGCATACTTTCGGTGCCGTAGGGCGTGATGTTGTAGGGTTCTCCCGCCGCATACAGCCTCTCCCAGACCATGCGCCCAGAATGAGCGCTGACGTTAACTTCGTAAGCCAGCTCGCCGGAAAACGAAATCCGGTTCACGCGCACCGGCACACCTTCGATGGTTCCCTTGCGCGAGGTCATAAACGGGAACGCGTCTTTATCAAAATCGATGCCTTCGACCACGGCAGACACCACCTTGCGGCTATTCGGCCCAACCACTGCTGTGGTTGCCCAGTGATCGGTTACCGACGTCATATACACTTCCAGCTCCGGCCACTCAGTCTGCAGCCAGCGCTCCATCCAGTTCAACACCGGAGCCGCGCCACCGGTGGTGGTGTGCATAAAGAATCGGTTTTCATCCAGCCGGATAGTGACCCCATCATCCATGACCATGCCATCTTCGCCCAACATAAAACCATACCGCGCGCAGTCGATGCCGAGCTTCGTCCAGGCATTGGTGTAGATTCGGTTTAGAAACTCGGCCGCATCCGGGCCGACAATTTCAATCTTGCCCAGCGTAGAGGCATCCATCATGCCGACACTGTTGCGGGTTGCCAGACACTCGCGGTTAACCGCCTCGTCCATGCTTTCATCGCCCTGTGGGTAATACCATGGGCGATGCCACTGGCCGACATTTTCAAACAAGGCGCCATGCTCCTCATGCCAACCGTGCATGGCTGTTTTGCGCACCGGATCAAACAATGTGCCGCCAATTTCCGGCCCGGCGATAGCACCGAAGGTGACCGGCGTGTAGTTGGGTCTGAAGGTAGTCGTGCCCACGCTGGCGATGGGTTGCCCGAGCGCTTCCGCTAAGACTGCCATGCCTGCAATGTTGCCAACCTTGCCCTGATCCGTGCCAAAACCCATGGCGGTATAGCGTTTGACATGCTCCACCGAATGGAAGCCTTCGCGCGCTGCCAGAAAGATATCCGCCACGCTGACATCGTTCTGCGGGTCAATAAACTGCTTGGCGCCGCGCCAGGGTTTAGGCCCGTTGGGTGAGCGCCACAGTTCACTAATAACGAAGGACTCAGTTTGGTCAGTGGCCGGAACCGTGAGGTCAACCGCCGTATGTCCGGCAGCCGTAGCTGCGGCTGCGCCGGCCTGCAGACCATCCGCCAGACAGGCTGCCAGTGTGAACGACCCGTTCGCAGCGCCGGCCGAGCGTTGCTGCTGAACAATCAGGTCCGGCACAAAACAATGCTGAGCATCGTCCCAGCGCACCTTGCCGCCGGACTGCGCCAACAGATGAATGGCCGGGTTCCAACCGCCGGAGCTGGCGATCAGATCACAGTTAATTATTTTTTCCCCGGCCGCTAACACACCCGGTTTGACCAACTGTTTTACCACCGCGGCTGATACCGGCGCGCCCTTGGCCTCGGCGACCACATGATTAAACAGAATCTGAATTTTGCGCTGTTTAACTGAATTCACTAACGCAGAATCCGCATCCGAGCGGCAATCGACTATGGTTACTGCGACACCGGCCGCGTCCAGATCCAACGCGGCCTGATACGCCGCATTATTATTGGTGTACAACACCGCCCGATTGGCCGGTTTGATGCCGTAGCGATTAATGTAGGTCGACACCGCCGACGCTAACATCACGCCGGGGCGGTCGTTGTGGCCGAACAAGATGGGCCGCTCGTGCGCGCCGGTTGCCAGCACCACCTGTTTGGCTCGCACCCGCCAGACCTTCTCGCGCGGCCCTTGGCGCTCTGCGATCGATTGGTGATCGTTGATTCGCTCAGCGATGGTGAGGTAGTTCTGATCGTGATAGCCGAATACGGTACTGCGCTTTAGCAGTCGCACTTCCGGCATGTTTTGCAACTCACTGACCATCTGCTCAACCCATGATGCCGCAGGCTGACCGTCAACAATCCCGGCTTCACTTAATAATCGCCCACCGAAAGCACCCTGTTCATCGGCCAATATCACGCGCGCCCCAGCACGCCCGGCCGCCAGGGCCGCCATCAGGCCAGTTGCTCCCGCACCGACGACCAGCACATCACAGTGGGCATTGGTTTTTTCGTAGTGCTCGGGGTCATTTTCGCGGGGCGATTCGCCGAGCCCGGAAGCCTTGCGAATCATGTGTTCATAAAACATCCAGAATTTCTGCGGCCACATAAAGGTTTTGTAGTAAAACCCGGCGGGCAGAAAGCGCGCGAACAGACCAAACACGGACAGCAGATCAAACTTAACGCTGGGCCAGGCGTTGGTACTGTTAACCACCATGCCCGGATATATCTCTGCCTGAGTGCCGCGCACATTCGGTGTGGTGTAAGCGCCTTCTTCTACCTGAAACAAGGCGTTGGGCTCTTCCGCGCCATCACCGATAATGCCGCGTGGGCGGTGATACTTCCAACTGCGACCAATCAGCTTTATGTCGTTGGCCAGCAAGGCCGAGGCAATGGTGTCGCCTTTGTAGCCAGTGACTGTTTTACCATCAAAAGTGAACTCGACCGGCTGGTTACGATCAATCAAACCGCCGTCTGCCAGCCGCCTCATTGTTCTATCTCCGGCGCTGGCTCACCAATTTTATACACCGCTTTAATTTCATAGCTGACGGTATGCCGCAGCATATTGAAATAACGTCGGCAACCGGCGGTGTGGTGCCATTGTTCCTGATGCCACCCTTTCGGATTTTTGCGATGAAACAGGTAATCGCCCCATTGCTCATCCGTCAACGCATCAGGGTCTAACGGCCGATCAATATGAGCTTCACCGGCGCAGGAGAATTCGCTTTCGTCGCGTTCGCCGCAATAGGGGCAGGGAATCAAAAACATAATTAGCTCTCGTCTTGCGCCGCTAGTGCGCAACTCCGGCAGCGCCGTGCTCGTCAATCAAGGCGCCGGTGATAAAGCGCTCCAGTGAAAATGCGGCATTTAAATCGTGCGGCTGATCATTGGCCACCGTGTGTGCAAACACCCATCCGGAGCCCGGTGTTGCCTTGAAGCCGCCGGTGCCCCAGCCGCAATTAAAATACAGACCTTTGACCGGCGTGGTGCCAATAATCGGGCAGGCGTCGGGGCAGGTATCGACAATACCGCCCCACTGTCGATTCATCCGCACGCGACTGAAGATCGGGAACAGTTCCATAATCGCCGCCATGGTGTGCTCGATGGTTTGGAAGCCACCGCGCTGGCCATAACCGTTGTAGGCATCAATACCGGCCCCAATGACCAGATCACCCTTATCCGATTGACTGATATAACCGTGCACCGCGTTCGACATGACAACGGTATCCAGTATTGGCTTGATGGGTTCGGAAACGAACGCCTGTAATGGGTGGCTCTCCACCGGCATGCGAAAGCCGGCCATATCAGCAATGGTGGTGGAGTTACCCGCGACCACCACACCCACCTTCGGCGTTTCGATATAGCCGCGCGCCGTATCCAGGCCGACAACTTTACCGCCATCGCGCCGGATACCGGTGACTTCACAGTTTTGAATAATGTCCACGCCTAATGCATCAGCGCCACGCGCAAAACCCCAGGCCACCGCATCGTGGCGGGCAGTTCCACCACGAGGTTGAAACGACGCGCCCAGAATCGGGTAGCGCGAGTCGGGCGAGGTATTGATAAACGGAATACGCCGGGCAATCTCCTCGGCGGTGACGAACTCGCCATCGATCCCATTTAAATGGTTGGCATTAACGCGGCGATGAATGTCGCGCAAATCCTGCAGGTTGTGGCCAAGGTTATAGACACCCCGTTGGCTGAACATGACGTTGTAGTTCAATTCCTGACTCAATCCCTCCCACAGCTGCATGGATTTTTCATACAGATTGGCCGATTCATCCCACAGATAATTGGAGCGCACGATGGTGGTGTTGCGGCCAGTATTACCGCCGCCGATCCAGCCCTTTTCCAGCACCGCGATATTGCGCATGCCGTGCTCCTTGGCCAGGTAATAAGCGCTCGCCAAACCGTGGCCGCCACCACCGATAATAACGGCATCATAGGCTGGCTTGGGGTCCGGGCTACGCCATGCCTGCTGCCAATTTTCATGGTAGCTAAGGGCGTTGCGGGCCAGCGATAGCAGGGAGTATTTTTTCATCTGAGCAAGGGCCTGGCGGCGTGGATAATCCAGCCGCTGAGTCGAGCCGCAATGATACTGCCTGCCAAGCCCGAAAATTCACTTAATCACGACATTTTTTAGTCGAATAACGACTGGGGCCAAAATGCTGATTTTGCTTCTATTTAGCTGGATCGCCGCGCTTCGCTTGCGATGTCAGAGGTAACAGGCTCGCGATGACATCGGAAAACCAACCTGTCATTACGAGGTGCGCAGCACCGCGGCAATCCTATCCTGTCATTGCGAGGTGCTCAGCACCGCGGCAATCTCTACAGGTGTTCCCGCTGGCGTTGCCGTTCTTCACGCGGCGACAAACCGAACATCTCTCGGTAGGACTTACTGAAATGCGAGGCCGACACAAAACCACAGGCGATTGCAATATCAGAAATTGACGAGGCGGTTTGTAACAACAGTTGGCGCGCTTTCTTGAGCCGTAAATCCAGGTAGTAACGTCGTGGCACACAACCCAGATATTTTTTAAACAGGCGCTCCAACTGGCGGCGGGAAACACCCACCAACTTGCCAAGATCATCGAGATTAATCAATTCCTCCAGATTGGACTCCATTAACTCAACCGCCTCGATCAATTTAGGCTGGTCCGACCCAATCAGAAGTTTCAGCGGTACGCGCTGCTTGTCGAATTCACCCCGCATCCGGTCACACATAAACTGCTCGGATATCTGTGCCGCCAGTTGCCCGCTGTGCTGCTTCTTGATCAATTGCAACATCATGTCCAGCGGTGCTGAGCCACCGGAGGCGGTATAGCGATTGCGGTCTATTTCAAACAGTTCCTGCGAGACCAGGACTTCGGGCGAAGACTCCCGCAATCCGGCAATGTTTTCCCAGTGAATAGTGCAGTGATAGCCATCCATCAGTCCTGCTCGGGCGAGCAGATAGGTGCCGGTGCAGATACCGCCCAGATTCACACCGCGTTTGTCGAACGCATGCAATACCTGGCGTAATTGTTCCGAGTAAACCGTGGCCACGCGCACGCCGCTGCAGACAAACAATATCTCCAGACCCGCCGCTTCTTTGATTGGCGCATCCGGGGTTAGCATAACGCCATTACTGGCCGGCACCGGCTCCCCATCGAGAGTGTAGATTGGCCATTCATAAAGGGTGTCGCCGCTGAGCCGGTTGGCCATGCGCAGCACTTCGACGGCCGAGCTAAAGGCAATCATCGAATACTTCGGCATCAGCAAAAAGCCGTAGCGGGTTGGTTTGGAGTCAGGCGAATTCATTCTTATTATCTAGCCCCGTTAAAGTGCTGCCAGCTTGCGATCCCTTTTTCCGCAAGCACTGCAATCAAAGCTACCATAATCCAGCAGATTCATACCAATCTTTTCGATCCGATAATTGGGTAGGTCATCATGGCAAACTGAGCTTCGCCGTGCGGCCGCCATCCACGGTCCAGACCTGGCCGGTAACGAAACCGACATCCGGCGATGCCAGCCACACAGCCAACTGGGCAATGTCCTCTGGCTGGCCGATGCGGCCGGCTGGGTGCAACTGCTGCAGGTCAGCGACAAACGACTCCGGGGCCGGTTGCTGATTAATAAACTCGGCATTGAACTCAGAGTCAATCCACCCCGGCGCAATGGCATTGCACCGGACGCCCTGATCCACCGCAATGCCTCTGGTTAAGCCATTCAAGCCGGCTTTAGAGGCGCAATACGCAGCGTGACCCGGGTTGGCGGCATCGGCTTCAATCGATGAAATATTTACAATGCTGCCCGCATTGCGTTTTAGCTCAGGCAGCATTTCTTTGATAAGCAGAAACGGTGCGGTTAAATTCAGATCCAGAGTGGCTTGCCACTCAGCCCGGCTCAGGTCCACAGTGTCTTTCTGGCTCATCATTCCGGCATTATTCACTAACACATCGATGCGCTGGTGAGCGGCAATAAGCTGCTCTACCAATAGGGGAATACCATCAAGTTCGCTTAAATCGAATGCCACATTTTGAGCGCCAGCGATGCTGGCCTCGGTGCGCTGTACGATCACGACGATATCGCCATTAGCGATAAAGGCCCTACTAATGGCCGCGCCAATACCACTGCCGCCGCCCGTGACCACCACAACTCTTTTGTTCATCGCCATTGCGTTCTTGCCTGCCGCAATATCTGCCGCATCATCCACCCTAGTAGACCGGTTTGCCGCCGTTGACTTCCAATAAACTGCCGCATACGTATCGCGCGTCGTTGGAGGCCAGATAGGCCACCGCAGCAGCGATGTCGTCCGGCTCGGCAATTCGCCCCAGCGGCACCGATTGGTTCAGTTCCTCTATCGCAGTCTCCGAGTTTAGCCCGCGCAGTTCAAAGCCGCTGCGCAACATGGGCGTATTCACCTCATTGGGGCACACCGCGTTGACTCTGATGCCGTCGGGCGCATGATCTCTGCCTAAACAGCGGGTCATGGCGGCGACGGCGGCTTTAGACGTGCAATAGGCCAAATGATCCGGCCCCGGGTACAGACCCCAACAAGAAGCAAGATTGACGATGGAACCGCGCAAACCATGCTCGTCCTGTGACTGCTGTTGCATGATCGGCACGGTGCTCCGGCAAATACGAAAAATAGCATCCACATTAACCTGCATGGTCATGGTCCAGTCGTCATCACTGGTGGCCAGTATTGTGCCGCGACGGTTAACGCCCGCGTTATTGATGACCACGTCCAGGCTACCGGCCAATGACTTGGCCTGGCCCGGCAGCGCATCACAAAATTGCGGGTCACGAATATCACCGGCAATGGAATTGTGATTAGAGTGGCTGTTCCCGGCGGCCAACTTGGCCACCACCGTCAACAGAGCCGGTTCGTTGACATCGCTGGCTATGACGTTGGCGCCTTCTGCGGCCATAACTTTGCAAATTTCACTGCCTATGCCACCGGCCGCGCCGGTGACCAATACAGTTTTATTTTCAAATCGTCTCATAGGTCTTTCCCTGCCCGCCAGTGTACCCATTTCAGATAGGCGGGAACACCAATCGCATTTAACAATCGCGGCGGCATGCGTGATGGGGGTGGTAATTTTTCCAGCCGCATTAATGCATCACTGCTGTTGCCGAGCAGTTTGTCCGCAATCAGCATGCCCATCAGTGTACTTTTGGTGGTACCCAGACCCTGACAGCCCGCCGCTGCAAAAATTTTCTCGGCAACTTCTCCGAATACCGGCGACCCATTCAGGCTCAGGGTCACTGCGCCGCTCCAACGGTACTCCATTTCGACATTGGCCAGCGCCGGATAACGCCGCGCGAAACAGTGATCGTGTTGCCGGGCATAGCGCGCTAACTGCTGGTCGCTGCTGCGCAGGTCCGGGTTGTAGGTCCACTGGTTTCGCACCAGCATGCGTCCGCAGTCGAGTTTACGAAGCGTCGTGCCCATCGGCGACGCCGGAATCAAGCCCCAGCTATCCGCCGGCCCCAACTGTGCCAGTTCGTCAGTGCTCAATTCGCGGGTCAGGCTCGCATACGTGAACAGATGCAACAGGCAGCCTTTGGCCACACCAAATGATTCAATATGACCATTGTTGGCCAGAATGACCCGCCCTGCAGTAATGCTGCCCTCTTCAGTTCTCACCAATGCACCTTCTGGCTGAGTCTCAATGGCCACCACGGGGGAGTGTTCATAGACGGTGGTATTGGGTGCTGCATTCAGTGCCTGACCCAAGCCCCGAATGTAGCCTGCCGGCTGTATCTGCACCGCGCCGGGCGTGAAGATGCCACCGTCGTAATACTCAGTGCCAATGAGTTCGGCGAGTTCTGTTTTGCTGAGTTTGTTGTAGGGCTCGTTCAGCGCATCCAAATGGGTGGCAAAATCATGCAGTGCTTTAAGGCCAGCGCCATTGGTTGCACCATGGTATTTGCCGGCGCGGGCAAAGTGCGGTTGCAGGCCAAACTGATCAACCGCAGCAGCCATAAATTCGATTGCCAGCCGATTGTCGCTGACCTGATCTAAGTCCTGCTGTGCGCCGCCGGTGTAGTTATCGCTGTTCAATTCATGCGGCAGATCTATCACAAAGCCGGAGTTGCGACCGCTGGCTGCCCAGGCCAGACCCTGTGCTTCCAATACCACGACCCGCAAACCAGGGTCTTGATCCTGCAGCCGCTTGGCCGCAGCGAGGCCAGCGAACCCGGCACCGACAATCACAATATCGGCTTGTTGATTGCCCTCCAGGCTCGGCAGCCGGGGCGCGGCCGGTAATATCCCGCACCATCCGGACAATGACGCATCAGCCGGATACTGGCAGCGCGGTCGGCGCCCTAAAGAAAGCACTGCGGGCATGGGTAGCGCCTAGCTTAGAGCATCCACGCTTTGGTCGGAGATATCGATCCAGATGGTTTTCAGCTCCGTGTATTGATCATGGGCGTGCAACGAGTTATCGCGGCCGCCAAAACCGGATTGTTTGTAACCGCCGAAGGGCGTCGCCATATTGCCTTCGCCATAGGTATTCACCGTTACCGTGCCGGCCCGAATCGCCCGCGCCAGACGATGCGCGTTTTTCAAATTCGAGGTAAACACGGACGCCGCCAGCCCATAACAACTGTCGTTGGCGACGGCGATGGCCTCATCGATAGACTTGACCGTAATAATTGATAACACTGGCCCGAATATTTCCTCGCGCGCGATGCTCATTTGCGGCGTCACATCCGTAAACACCGTGGGCTCGATATACAGGCCGTTGTCGCTGCTGCCCGTGCCACCTATGTGCAGGGTTGCGCCCTCTTTCTTACCGGCTTCGATAAAACCCATGATTCGCTCAAATTGATCCTGCGACACAATCGCACCAAGCTGATTGTGGGGGTTCAGCGGGTCGCCGGTATTCCACTCTTTAAGCCGTTGCCCGATGGCCAGCAACAAATCATCGGCAATCGACTGCTGCACAATAAGCCGTGAGTTAGCCGAGCAGTTCTCGCCCATGTTCCACATCACCGCGTTGCACACGTGTTGTGCGACCACGTCGAGATTTTCGGCATCGTCCAGCACCACGCAGGGGTTTTTGCCGCCGCACTCCAGCACGATGCGCTTCATATTGCTGTCGGCCGCGTAGTTCAAAAACAGCTTGCCGATTTCAGTCGAGCCGGTGAACGACACCATGTCCACATCGCCATGCAGGCCCAGCAAACGGCCGGTGATCTCTCCGGGGCCGGGCAATACGTTGAGCACGCCGCGCGGTAATCCGGCACGGCTGGCCAGCTCCGCAATGCGCAGCGCCGTCATGCTGGTCTCCTCAGCAGGCTTTACGATCACGCTATTGCCGGCCGCCAAAGCCGGCGCGATTTTCCAGGCCAACATCAATATTGGGAAATTCCACGGCAATACACAGCCCACAACACCAATCGGTTCGCGCACCACCATGGCCACCACATCGTCACCGGCGGGCGCCACCTGATCGTAAATTTTGTCAATGCTCTCGGCGTGCCATAACAGGCAGGCAATGGCTTCGGGAATATCAACGGTTTCAATATCGGCGATCGGTTTGCCGCTCTCCAGACTTTCCAACACGGCCAATTCACGCGCGTTACGCTTGATCAGTTTGCTTAGTTGCACCAACACTGCTTTTCGATCGTCCGGGTCAAGCTTGGACCAGCGACCATCTGCAAAGGCTTCCCTGGCCTTTAACACCGCATGGTCAACCTGCGCGGCATCACTGATCGACAGCTCCGCAATCGTTTCGCCGGTCGCCGGATTAACACTGGCAAAGGTGTCACCGCTGTCGGCCGCCTGAGCCCGCCCGTCAATATAGGCGGTGGTCGGGAAGTCCAACTGCGCCGCTATCGCCTCGTAATCCGCCTGTGTGAGTAAGTCGCTCATTATGTAACCTCAGCTCAATCGTCTGCCAGTATGCGATCAACGGTGCTCTTTAAGGTGGTTAGCACCATCTCGATTTCGCGTTTACTTTCTTTACCAAGTTCCTGCAATGGTTTGCGCACCGGGCCGGAGGGCAGGCCGGCCAGCGAACAGGCGTACTTGATGCTCTGAATAAATTTACCGCCCTGCTCAAGAATGTGCATAAACGGCAGCATTGCCGACATGATGGCGCGGCCCTTCACAAAATCATTCTGCAGCACGCAGGCCTCATACAGAGCCACGTGCTCTCGCGCCAGGCAATTGCCACCGGCGCACACCCACCCCTTGGCGCCCCAGGCAAAAAACTCCAGCGCCTGATCATCCATGCCGCACAACAGGGTAATGTTGGTGTAGTCCCGCGCCAGCATATGCAACTGGTTAATATCACCGGACGATTCTTTAATGGCCAGAAAATTTCGATTGCGCCCCACGATGTCGAAGAATTCCGCTTCCATCAAGGTGCCGGTACGGCCGGGATAGTTATACAGAATCACCGGCAGGTTAACCGCCCGGTCAATGGCCAGCGCGTGATTGGCCAGCTCGCGTTGCGACGGCACGGCGTAAAAGGGTGCTGGCATCAGTATCGCATCGGCACCGTGCTCGACCGCCACCTGTCCATGGCGAATGCAATCTTCGGTGCGAATCGCGCCCACCCCGACAATTAATGGCAAGCGACCCGCCAAGGTTTCGCTGGCCAACTTCACCAGCGACGCTCGTTCATCATCCGACTGCGCATAGTACTCACCGGTGGTGCCGCTGACGATCACACCATGCACACCGCAGCCGGCCAGATAGTCGACCATCTCGGCGAAACCATCATAATCGATGTCGCCATTGGCCAGATGCGGCGTAATGACAGGCGGGTAGATACCTTGAAAATTCATCTATGCAGAGTACGAATGAGTGGCGTGTTGGTATTGATTTAAATTGTATACATCAAGTATATTATTTTGCAAAGCGGCCTAGCAACCGCTATTTATACCCTTTTCCAGCCGCCTAAGCACTCAAGAATATGTCGACCGCCAAGCTCAGCAAGCTAAATAAAAAACAGCCAGTGAACGCTTACGAAGTGATCCGGCGGCGCATCGTCAGCCTGGAATATGCGCCCGGCATCAGTCTGGACGAGAAATCACTGGTCGACGAACTTGGCCTATCGCGCACACCGGTGCGGGAAGCGCTGATCCGTCTGGCCGGTGAGGGCCTGATCGAACTCGAGAAAAACAAAGGCGCCAAGGTGTCCGAACTTAACCTGCAAACATTGCAGACTATTTTTGAGGCTGGCGATCTGATCGAGCGCGCCTATACGAGGCTGGCCTGCCTGCGCCGCACCGATGATGATCTCGCCAGCATTAACGAAGCGCGGCTGGAATTCGAGCGCGACCTGAACAACCAGGACGTGGCCGCCATGGTGCACTCCAACACCGAATTTCATCTGCGTATCGCAGCGGCCTCCGGCAATAAATACTTTCTGGAGTCGTATCGTCGCATTCTGGCCGACCACGAACGCATCGCACAAATCTGGTACAGCGACATTTTCAGGTCTGACGACCGTTCGGCCAATCAAAAAATTTGCCGCCAACACGATGAGCTCTACCAGGCGATTGAACAAGGCGACACCGACAGGGCCGAGGCCATTTCAATTGCCCACGCCCATGCCTGCAAGGAAGGCATTCGCAGTTCACTGAGTAGCGGTGAATCACTGATCGCTGATCTAAACGTTCAAACTGAGGAATATTAATTATGTCTCCGCGCGCCAGTCGATCACGTAGAAGCTCGGGCGGGCGCAGTGCACGCCGCGCCGAGCGCATGAAGCCTAATTTTAAAATGCTGCCCACTCTAAAGCGCAACTTCCCGTTGTGCGAGCCAATGGATCAGGCACAGGTTGAAGCGATTGATAATGCCTCCATGGCAATTCTCGAAGACGTGGGAGTGATGTTTCGCGACCCCACCGCGCTGGAAGATTGGAGGCAAGCCGGGGCGCGCGTCGACGGCGAAATTGTCAAGTTTGACCGCGGCATGATCCGCGAACTCATCAAATCAATACCGGCAACCATTCACTACCACGCGCGCAACCCGAACAACAGCGTGGACATCGGCGGCAACAACTCAATTTTCGTGCCCATGACCGGCGCGCCGTTTTTGCGCGACCTGGACGACAAACGCCGGCTGCCGACGCTGGATGATCTGGCGACCTTTCATAAACTGTCTCACATGCTGCCAGCCCTGCACTCCTCGGCGCACCATATCGTTGAACCGATGGACATGGTGGTGGCACATCGACACCTGCACATCACCTACTCGTCAATCAAGTATTCGGACAAGACCTTTATGGGCATGACGACCAGCCCCAAGAATGCCGAAGACGTGATGGATATGTGCGAGATTTTATTCGGCGCCGACACCATGGAGCAGCAGGCTGTGGTCACCGGTAACTGCAATGCCAACTCGCCGCTGGTGTGGGACGAAACCATGTTGGGCGCCATGCGCGCGTTTAACCGGCGCAATCAGCCGGTGCTGTGTTCGCCATTTGTATTAGGCGGCGCTAATACCCCCGCCTCGGTGCCGGCGACCGTGGCGCAGACCAACGCCGAAGCCCTGTCGGCGCTGGCCTACACGCAATTGATTCGCAAGGGTTGCCCAGCCATCTATGGCCACTATCTGGCTACGGTGAATATGCAAACCGGTTCGCCTATGGCGGGCACGCCGGAAATCAGCCTGATGAATTTTATGATTGGCCAGATGGCGCGCTATTACGACGTGCCCTGGCGCACTTCCAACACCCTGGGCGGCGCCAAAACCTTTGACGCTCAGGCCGGTTACGAAAGCGCCACCACGCTGGCCGCCACACTGCACTCCGGGGCCCACTATATCTGGCACTCGGCCGGCTGGAACGAAGCCGGCATGCACTGCTCGATTGCCAAGTTTATTGTTGATGCCGAGCAATGCGCCATGGGCTACCGCATGGCAGAGGGCATTCGCTGGGGCGACTTTGATGAAGCACTAGCAGCGATTGGCGACATTGGCCCAGAAGGCCACTTTCTCGGCCACCCCCACACGCAGGCCAATTTTCAAACCGCTTTCTTCATGCCGGAAATGTTCGATAACAATTCCATCGAACAGTGGGAGGCAGACGGCAGCGAAGAAATCACCGAGCGCGCCCTCAAACGCGCCCGAAAAATGCTGTCTGAATATGAAGAGCCCGAACTCGACCCTGCCATCGACGAAGCCCTACTTGATTATATGGCGCGGCGTAAAACGGAAATCCCGGCCGAGGACGCCTTGAACCAGGAATTCTAGTCCGTATCACCCGAGGACGACTGCTTTATTGGTCGCCAGTTCTGCTAATATTGTGGGCATCAATAATTTGCCAACGGGTTCGATTATGTTTTCCAAAACCTCTCTGTTATTCGCACTGTGTGCGCTGATTTCCCTGAGCGCACCTACCCACGCCGGCGACACCGCCGACGCCATCAATAAAATCGCCAACGGCGAACACCGCTCTGATAAGTACAAAGCGCGCAACCAGTTTCGCAACCCCGGCGAGACACTGGAGTTTTTTGGTATACGGCCTGATATGACTGTGGTCGAGCTGTCACCCGGCGGTGGCGGTTGGTACACCGAGATTTTAGCGCCGTATCTCAGAGAGTCAGGCACCTACTACGCGGGCAGCTATGACCCTGAATCGACTAGTGAATACTCCCAGCGCAATATGGCGCGCTACGCCGAGAAATTGGCCAAACACCCTGAGTTGTATGACCGCGCCAAGGTCACTACCTTTGCACCGCCAGACAAGATGGAGGCCGCACCAGCAGGCAGCGCCGATATGGTGCTGACCTTTCGCAATATGCATAGCTGGATGAGGCGTGGCACACAAGAAGCGATGATGCAGGCCGCCTACAGCTACTTGAAACCGGGTGGCGTTCTAGGTGTGGTGGCGCATCGTGGCGACCCCGATAAGCCCCAGGACCCCAAGGCAAGTAAGGGTTATATCCAGCAGGACATCATCGTGCAACTGGCTGAATCAGCCGGCTTTGTCCTCGAAGCCAGCAGCGAGATCAACGCCAACCCCAAGGACACCAGAGATCACCCTCAAGGCGTCTGGAACCTGCCCCCGGGTTTTCGCGACGGTGACACAGACCGGGCCAAATACGCCGCCATTGGTGAAAGCGACCGCATGACACTGAGGTTCCGCAAGCCATAGCCATTACGGCTCTCTGCCCATGGCCACCGCCTATCTGAATGGCGACTATCTGCCGCGCGAGAATGCCAAAATCTCGGTGCTGGATCGCGGCCTGCTGTTCGGAGACGGCATCTATGACGTAATTCCGGTGGCCGAAGGCCGCATGATCGCGGCCGGCCTGCATATCCAGCGCCTGCAGCGCAATCTCGCTGAGGTTGGCATTGAAACGCCGCACAACGAAGCGGATTGGCAGCAAATCTGTGCGCGGCTGTTAGAGGAAAATGGCGCGGATCGGCCAGTCTATCTGCAGGTCACGCGCGGCGCGGATCCCGAGCGCTCAATTGCGGCTGGCAACAATCTGTCACCGACGGTAATCGGCTTTAGTCTGCCCTCTTCCAATAACGCGGCAATGCAGAAGCTGCACGACGAGGGCTATCGCGTGGGCAGCGCCGAAGATATTCGCTGGCACCGCTGCGACATCAAAAGCACCGCCCTGCTGGCCAGCGCCATGAGCCTGAGAGCGGCACAGGCCAAGGGCTACGACGAAGTGATTTTGTACGACCGCCAGCAGCAACTGACCGAAGGCGGCGCGGTGAATGTGTTTGTGGTGCGCGATGGGGTGGTCGCCACGCCGCCCCTATCGCCGCAATTATTACCCGGCATCACCCGCCATATGCTGATCGACATATTAAGCAAGCATTCGTCGATAGCTGTGCAAGAACGCGATATCGATTTCTCAGAAGTACTAAGCGCCGACGAAGTCTGGCTTAGCAGCTCCACCAAAGGTGTGGTGGCGGTGGTGGCAATAGATGGCGAGCCGGTCGCAGATGGCAAACGGGGCCCGATTCTGCGGGCTGCCGAGGTCTTATACGACCAGCATAAGTGGGATTATTGAGTAGCTATTTAGTAGCTGAAGGTCCTGTCCCGCATCACCTAGATCGCCGCGCTTCGCTCGCGATGACAATATTAAAGGGCGCTCGCGATGACAACCATTACGTCATTGCGAGTCGCGCAGCGGCGAAGCAATCTTACCTGCCTTTACCCGCTGTCGCGGTCATCCAGATACACGCCAAAGGCATCGGCCTGGCTCTCTTCCGCATAACGCTGCACCATGGTGCGCAACGCCGAATCATCAATCTTGTCATAGGGAATATCATCTAAGCCCACCCACTGCGCTCGATCGGAATTCAGCTCGCCCTCCACGCTGCCGCGGTAGCAGGTATAGGTGCCGCCCAGGTCTTCGTCTTCAAACACCGAGAAGATAAAACCGATCTCGGCGCTAAGCCCCATGTCGCCCAGCTGGGCTAATAATCCATCGTCACCACCTAGATGCGCGGCGGCCGGTAACTCCAGAGCACCGCGATCATTTTGCAGCAACAGAATTCGACCCTCGCTTTCTAATAAGGCTCCCACCGTGGTGCCGCGCGCGCCTTCTTCAGCGGCGATGGCGGCATCCTTATTCAGACCGATATCAAAGTAACTGCCGCGGAAATACCCCAGCGGGTTGTGATCGGCCGACCCAAAGCCAACCACCCGACCAATCAAGATCACATGGTCGCCGCCGTCGACAGTTTCATGCATTTCACAATCCAGCCAGGCCAGACAATCTTCAATAATCGGGCTGCCGGTGCGCTCCTCGCGAACTGCAAGATTGGCAAAGCGATCAGCCACAGGAGATGCAAAGGTATTGGAGATATCACGTTGGTGATCAGTAAGGATGTTGATAGCAAACGAGCCATTGTCCCTGAAAGCCCGATAATTAGCTGAGCTGTCGGCCAGGCACACCAACACCAGCGGCGGCTCCAGCGACAGCGAGGTAAAGCTGTTAGCGGTAAAACCTATGCGTTCGCCATCCGGAGTGCGGGCAGTCACCACTGTAACGCCGGTCATAAATGAACCCAATACGTTACGGAATTGCTTTAGATCAAACTGCTCAGTCACTGAAGGGACCCTTTTTCGTTTTTTTAATATAAGACGCCGCTTAACCTTAACATTACTGCTCTAACTGGCAACCCAGGCATTAATCTTATCGAGTAAATCTCTCTGCACCTGCACGCCATCACGTTCGGTGCGCTGGCGCGCCTGCTTGCCCTTATCGCCGGGCAAATGCGCCCCTTCCTGATCGGCAATGGCCGCCACCAAGGCAGCGACTCGCTCAGCAAACACGTCGCCGGAAAACGCCTGCGGGTCAAACGCAATAAAGCACTGGCCGGTTCCCGGAGGGCCACCGGCGGTGCCGGCGAAGGGGCTGGCATCTTT
>JABDKW010000005.1 GCA_013002025.1 Gammaproteobacteria bacterium
AGACGTAATGTCCTTCGCGAATACTCTTGTTAGGGATTACAAACACACCTTCAATTGACTGACCTTGAATCTGCGCGTTAACAAACTGGCCGATTTTTAGCGCTGGTTGGCCACTCTTTTTACCAAAAGGGTCAATCACTTCGGCAATCACATCGATCTGGCGGGTGCTCATATCAAAGGTACTGTCGGTGCGCGTGATGGTCGCTGCCCAGCTATATTCCTGAGTGCCGAACTCTGAATTGACGGTTACCTGGAATTGTGGTTCGGCTGCTCCGCCGACACCAAATTGATCCAGCCCCAACTGATTGAATTCAACCTGACTCAGCGGCAGGCGCACTTCCACACCGTCGGTGGCAAATACTTCGGCGATGGGCGTGCCGACACTGACATATTGGCCGCGCACCGCAGCGCGTTGAATTATTCGCCCATCATACGGTGCAGTGACGGTGGTGCGGCTTAGGTTTAAACGCGCAGTTTGGTGGGCCGCTCTGGCTGAATCCAGTGCGGCTTTGGCGGCTGCCAGCTGTGGCTTGCGCATTACCAGATCCGGCGCAGGTTGAGTATTACCCAGGCGCTCCCAATCCAATTGCGCCTGGCGCGCATTGGCTTGTTCCTGCTGATAGGCGACCTCGGCCTGCGACAGGTTGGCGCGGGTTCGACTGACGTCAGACAGATAGTCACGCTGGTCAATCTGGATTAGCAGGTCGCCCTTTTTAAACACGCCACCGGTTTTAAAGTTTTCCGCGGTCTGCACGATTTCACCGCGCACCTGGGCCACCAGATTGCCGCGGGTAACTGCTTCGATGGTACCGTTTGCCTGCACCACAACCGGGTACTCGGAGAGTTGTGCTTGAATTACGTCGACTCGCACCACCGTCTCTGGAATCGCCTGTTTTTGTGCCTCAGGCTTAAACGCGTTCAGCAGGAAAATAATCAGCATCGCAAATAGCAGAATGCCGGTTACGATGGTGAGCTTTCGCGAGTTTCTTTTAAGAATTGCTATGGGGCCTCGTTGTGGCTGATTGCCATTCTGATCGAGGTTGAGTTGGTATTCCGTGTTCATGTTCATTTAATTACTGCCACCTGCAGACAACGACCACGATACTACCATCGTGGGGCGCTCAGTCCGCTATTATATCCGGCAAATCTGCTGTTGGGTCACGATTATCGGAACTGACGAAGTCGCCACCCAGTGCGAGGTGGATTCCGATACGATTTTGCAACAGTGCATTGCGAATATTGAGTTCGGTGCGCATGGAGTCGAATAGCCGTCGCTGCGACTCAAGAACCGTGGTGTAGTTCTCGATCCCGGACTGGTAGCGGTCTAAAGCGAGGTCCAAACCCCCTTGCGCGAAATTTACTGCCTCTTTTATAGCATGATGCTGGTCAACAAGAAGTGACTCCCGTGACAGTGAGTTTTCAACCTCTTCGAAGGCATTCAGCGTGGTTCTTACCAGCTGAGCGTAGGCCTCCTCAGCCTGATACACGGCCTGATCTTCACGTGAACGCAGGGCGCCCGCTTGAAACAGGGGCTGGGTGAGGCTGGACAGCAGGCTGACCACCATATTGTTGTTGTCAAACAACTGATTAAAGCTATCGCGGCTATCACCGATTGAACCATTAAAATTAAGGCTGGGGAAACGATCCCGACGCGCTGCTTTGGCGTTGGCGACCGTGGATTGGTAAAATAATTGACTGGCTTTTATGTCCGGGCGCCGCGTTAACAGCTCAGCTGGCAAACCGCCGGGAACGGTGCCGCGGATGGAGGGCAAGCTGGCTTTAAAGGCCAGCTCGGTGTCTGGGTATTCCCCCATTAGTGATTTGAATGCTCGCAGCGATTGAATGTAGCTGAATTCGGTCTCCGAGAGAGCCGAAATTTGCAGCTGTACGTCGGTGCGGCTCAGATAAACGTCCAGCGCAGAGCGCAGACCACGTTGATAATTTTCTTCGATAAGCGCCGCGGTGCGTTGAAAGCTGTCCAATCGCTGTTGCGCCAGATCCAGCTGTAATTTATTGGTTACCAGGTTGTACCAGGCACGGCTAACGTTCGCTACCAACGACAATTCAGCGGCCTTGAACAGCTCGCCCTGCGCTTTTGCCGAGTAGGCAGCAGCCTTCTTGCGCTGGGTTAATTTCCCCCACACGTCGGCCTCCCAGCTTATATCCAGCGCACCGCTGACGGTGCGGATATCGGTGGTGACACCATTGACCTCGTTCTCTATGTCGCTGTCCGTTACGCTGGCGCGCATATTAGGCCACAACAGCGAGCCATTAATGGTGACCTGTTCGATGGCGCCTTTCAGTTGTGCTGCGGACGCGTAAAGGTCCGGGTTGCGGGCCAGCGCCGCGGCCACGTATTTGTTCAAATCATCGTCTGCAAAGGTCTCCAGCCACCCACTGTTCACGGCTTTCACCTGTGCCGCCACAGCCTGTTCAGGGGATGATTCCTGCTCCTGCTTATCAATCTCCCATTGATCGGGTATCACCACCTGGGCCTGTTCGGGCAGGTGTCTGATGTGACCCGCACAGCCGGCCAGTAACAGCGCCAGGCCAAGCGCGGCCCATTTAATGGGCGATTGGCCGCGAGCTAGCTGCAAGTATCTGTGAGGGGGAGTGTTATTAGTATGGGAAATCATAGTTTGATTACTCTGAATTTTATCCGTTTTAAAACAGCGTTACGCAACTCAATCCTCCGGATGCTTGATCGAAGACTTGGCTGCGTGAGTTGGAGATTTATTTGAATCTACTATGTAAGATGCAATTAGGCACGGTTTGGGTTCGACTTTTTTAGCACGACTAATATTGCAGTTTACAAAACCGGTTCACGAAGCCGCCTGGCGACATCGCGGCGCGGATTCACTAAACGCCAGTGCTATACTGCGACCCCCTAATTAAAATCCAGCCGGCATAATAGCAAGATGTCAAACCCGACCCAACACGTTGCAAAAATATTAATTGAGGCGCTGCCCTATATTCAGCGATTTCATGGCAAAACCATCGTGATCAAGTACGGCGGTAATGCGATGGTGGATGAAACCCTGAAGGAGAGCTTTGCGCGTGATGTTGTGCTACTTAAGCTGGTAGGCCTGAACCCGGTGGTAGTGCACGGTGGTGGGCCCCAAATCAGTGGCACCCTGAAGCGGGTCGGCAAACAATCGGAATTTATCGACGGCCTGCGGGTCACCGATTCGGAAACCATGGAAATCGTCGAAATGGTGCTGGGCGGCCTGGTTAATCAACAAATTGTCAATTTAATTAACTCGCACGGTGGCCGCGCGGTCGGCTTGTCGGGCAAAGATGGCGGCATGATCGAAGCCCGCAAATTGAGTTCTGGAAAAGCCGACGTGGATTATGGTCATGTGGGTGAAGTGGCAGCGATCAACCCGTCGGTGGTCGAAACGCTGGAGGAAAAGCGCTTTATCCCGGTAATCGCTCCCATTGCGGCTGACAAAAACGGCGCCAGCTACAACATTAATGCCGACTCTGTAGCCGGTGCTCTGGCGCAAACGCTGGGTGCGGAAAAATTGGTTTTAATGACCAACACCGCCGGCGTACTGGATCAGGACGGCAGTTTGTTAACTGGCTTAACGGCACAGCAGATCGATCAACTGAGCGCGCAGGGTATCATCGATGGCGGCATGGTGCCCAAAGTCACCTGCGCCTTAAATGCGGTGCAAAACGGTGTCAGGACTGCGCATATTATTGATGGTAGGGTAGAACATGCGGTGCTGCTCGAATTACTCACCGACAAGGGTGTTGGCACTTTAATCCAGCCCGGATAGGCGCTAGGTTTATAAGGTCATCAGGCGGCCACGCCAGCCAATTCCAATACCTGTTCCAAATGCCGAATCGTATGATTGGGCCGCTCTTGCAAATCATCGAAGGCGTTACTCAGGCGCTTGCCGCTGGGATCATAGAACACCCCTTGCATGCCGACGCGAATGGCGCCAGCGACGTCATTCAGGGCGTGGTCGCCAATTTGCCATGCCTCGGCAGCAACCACGCCGCCGCGTTGCAGGGCTAACTCAAACACCGGGGCATGGGGTTTGTGCGCCCGTGCCTGAGCGCTCACCGTCACATGGTCAACCATGCTGGCGATGTTCAGGCTTTCGACCTTGGCTAATTGCAGTCGTTCGATACCATTGGTGATTAACCCGGTCACGATACCCGCTTTGCGCAGTTCCTGGAGTGTGGTTTCCGCGCCAGGGTGAAAACGAACGTTGTCTTGGGTCGCACAGATAAAGCGCTGTAACATAGCTTCTCCCAACTGTTCACCGGCACCTGGCTTCACCGCTTCGATGGCTTGGGCAAAACACCCAACCAATTGTTGTTCCGGAGAATGCTCCTGCTCAAACATTGTGTTCCACAGCGCCCCCGCACCACGCCGCAATGCGGTGAAAAATTCACTGCGTTGGCCGCTGCCGAGTTCGGCCTCAAACTCACCATACATACTGGCGAACACTTCCTGAATGGGAATAATATTTTCGATCAGGGTCTCATCCAAGTCGAAGAAAATGGCCTTCGGGGCTTGCATACTTAATTCAGGGAGCAGGCGTGAATTCGGGTCCAAACGGCTTAAACTTGAGCAAAATAACAGGCATCAACAGCAGGTCTGCGATGAGCGCCGCAGTAATGGTACCGCCCAATAAAACGCCGAAGTTTGCCAGTACCGTTGTGTTGGAACCGAGGAAAGCTAAAAAGGCGACCACTAATATAAAGGAGGTTGCGACCAACGCCGGGCCGACATCATTTAAGCCAAGGCGCAGGGCCTGCTCGTAACTGCCGGTACTATAGAAACGTACCCTGAATCGTGTCACCAGATGAATGGTGTCGTCGACCGCAATACTGATGGCAATGGTGGCTAATAATAGCTTCATATAATCGAGCGGCACATTCAGCCAACCGAGGGCCCCGAGCGCCAATGCGACCGGTGTTAAGTTGGGAATCATGGAAAGCAGGCCTACCTTGATCGAGCCAAAGCTGATGCACATGATTAACGCGATCATGGCAAACACCAGCGGGTAGCTGGTGAGTTGTGTATCGCCGATGTAGTTGGCCAGTTTAACCCACAGCAGCCCGATGCCGGTTTTGTTGCCGGTCGCGTTGTCCAGGGGATTTTGCGCCACAAAGGCATCGATCTCAGCTAACAATTTTTCCACATTGGATGCGCTGGTCATTTCCACCTGAAATTCGATCACCGTGCGTGAAAAATCATGCGATACAAACTCTTCCAATTCTTTGCCGCCTGACATTTCGTACACCAGAAAATATTGTGACAGCAAATTCTGTCGGTCCGGTACACGATAGTAGGCTGGGTCGTTAGCACGAAAAGTCTGATTCAGATCCTTCATCATGTCGGCCACCGACTGGGTCTTCTTCACCAGCGGGTTTTGCTCCGCAAACCGTTGGATATCTTCGATCTGTTTAATCAGTTTTGCGCTTTTAATACCCTCCGGAATTTTGGTGTCAATCAGGTAGCTCATGTGTAAGGTGCCACCCATCTCTTCTTCCACTTTTAGCGTCGCCTTGCGCCATTCAACATGCGGTTTGAATTCAGACAGAAAATTGAAGTCATTTCGCAGTTGAGTAATGCCCATAAAGGCCAGTACAAAAATCAACGCTGAAATACCTAAGATCTGGTTGGGGTATTTCAGGTTCCAATCAATGGATTTATCAACGATCGGCTTGATGAGCGGCGTTACCGCCATTCTGCCCTGCTTGGAGCGATCAAACTTGCGCGGTTTACGGGCCAGAAAGACTACCAGCAGAGTGGTGGAGAGGAAAAAGGCGGTCATAATGCCAAACGCCGAATAAACGCCAAATTCGGCCAGCATTTTAAGATTCGACACGCTCATCACCGAGAAGCCGGCGGCCGTGGTCAGGGCCGCCATAAAGCAGGGGCCACCGACCTTGCTGAGTGCCCGGATGACGGCCTGATTGGCATCGCCCGAGCGGCTTAACTGGCGCTGGTACTCCAATAGAATATGCACCGATTGCGCGATACCCACGGCGCAGATCAGGGTCGGCAACAGTGAAAAGAAATTGCCGATGGTCCAATTCAGGGTACAGATAAAGGCCACGGTCAATAATACGCTGACCACCACCACCGTTAACGGCCCCAGAATGCCGGCAACGGTGGCGCGAAAAACCACTACACACAGCATCATAATGATGAGCAACGCACCGAGCGTGATGTAAGTCATGTCATTGATCATCGCGCCGATATAGGTGGTATTCATTGGCACGTCGCCGGACACAAAATAGTTAATACCATGCCCGGAGAATTCGGGCCGTGCCAGAATCTCCCGCACTTTGGCATCTGCCACCATCGGGTAACTATTGGTTTTGCCGACCGGTTTAGTAGGGTCAATGAGGGTATCTTTCAGCTCGTCGGTGCTGGTGGCCGACATTTGCAGAATAATGGCAGCATGATCGGCTGCGGAATTTATCAGGTAGTCCACATAGATCGGTTTGGACATGACAAACTGCTTGATCTGTAGCATTTCTGCTTGAGACTCAGGAAAGTTAATCAGCAATTCGTCAATTTCGATGTCATCTTCCCCGCGCGGCCGCATAAACTCAACGTTGGCGAGGCTGGTGGCTTCGCGCACAAAAGGCACTTCTGCCTCGAGAGTTTCGGTCAGCCTGGCAATGCGCTGCATCACATCGTAATTAAATGGGCCATGCTCCCGGGATTCGGCGTTGTAGAGGATATACACCACCTCATCGGACACGAAATCATCCAGATATTCTTTGTAGGCAAGATAGGCCTCATCATCCTTGTAAAAAAAATTGCTAAGGCTGTTGTCAATTCTTACATGGCCAGCGCAATAGCCACCATATCCCACGGCCAATAGTGCGAGAAACGCAATGAAATACCGATGTCTGATCGACCAGCGCGCGATATTGCCAAAATAGGCATCAATACGGTCGACAATTTTTTCGGGTGCCTGGTTCAAGATCTACTAACGGTTAGTTGAGCGGTTGGTTCAGTTGTTTAAAGTTTCCAGTGCTTTCTTCCCAGGCTCTACGCAACACAAATGCGCGGTCCAGCCCGATCGGAATTCCGGCAAATTGCAGTTCCGTAAAGCCTTTGTCGCTGGTCAGTGAATTGCCCGCCAGCACCTGCTCCAGACTTTGTCCATCCGCAGCAGCAGCCCTGCCAATCTTGGCAAGTTGCCCCATAAATCGTTGAAATTCGTGAATCCCGACACGGTCCGTGGTCGCCCCATGACCCGGTATTACCCGTTCGAATGAATACTGCAGAACAGTGTCCAGAGTCTCAGACCATTGCTGGACTGAGCCACCTGCCTCGAGATCTATATTGGGATAATGCTGATTAAACAGCAAGTCCCCCATCACTATTGTACTTTCCTGCTCGATAATTACTACTAAATCTCCATCGGTATGCGCGCGCCCCGGGTGAATCAGTTGTAGTGTTTTATCGCCAACCTGCACCTTTTTGCTGTCGCTGAAAGTTTCCGTGGGCGCCAGATCGTCCGGCGACTCCCAGAAATCGGCGTCAAAGTACTGCAGGTGAGAGGCAGTGCGCTCAGTTGTGATAACCCGGGTGCCCGGGGCAAAGCCGGGATTGCCGTGCGTATGGTCGAGATGATAGTGGGTGTTAATCACCATTACCGGGTCGCTGCCAGTTAAGTTTTCGACCTGCTGACGAATCAGGCGGCCTTGCATGGGGAAGGTCATGGAGTCGATAACCACGCTGCCCATTGAAGTACGCACCACTGTCACATTGCCACCGATGCCACGGATTACGAACAGGTCAGCGGAGAGCTGCTCAACCTGCATGTCTCGCAATTGTGTATAAACATAGCTGGAGACACCGGCCAGCATTAGAACAATAGCTGCCAGGGCCCATTTCAAAACCTTCATCTTTCCTTAACTTGGACTCTCTTGTAATCGTTATTCGCGACACTATAAACCAGTACAGGCGTATGACCAACGCTAGCCGTGCCTCTAAACCGGACAAAATCTTTGCCGTGGTGTCAGGTTTATTAGCAGCTGTTTGACAAAAGTGTGTCCTGATAGGTGAATTATGAAAGAGTCCGTGATTGAAATTGTGAAGCTGGCCAATGGCGACATTGCGCTACGCCACGCCGATGACCCGCATCAAAATCTGGTCACCATTTCCTTTTCACAGCCTGTTCAGGATATGTTGCAGGGCATGCAGTTACATGTCGGCCACAGCATGCTACGGGCAGGCATGGATACCTTCAAAGCCATCCAGCTGGAAAACCTGCAAGCCGCAGAACGAGCCGCCGCACAGGGACTGCTGCACTAGTTTAGCGGCTGGCTCTAACGGGTTGATCTCTATTAATAGTTCGAACCATCCTGAAATTGCAGCTCGGCCAGACGCTGATACAGCGGGCAGCTTGCCAATAATTCCTGATGCTTTCCAAGCGCGATCAAGCGGCCTTTATCCAGAACCGCGATCTGGTCGGCATGCACAATAGTCGAGAAGCGATGCGCGATTATGACGGTTGTGCGGTTCTTCATCAGCCCCTCCAGGGCCTGCTGTACATGGCGTTCGCTGGCACTGTCCAGCGCACTGGTCGCTTCATCAAGTAACAGTATTCTGGGGTTTTTCAAAATTGCTCTGGCAATGGCAACTCGTTGGCGCTGGCCACCAGAGAGACGCACGCCCTGTTCGCCAAGAAAGCTGTTATAGCCGTCAGGCAGTTCGACAATAAATTCGTGAGCATGGGCTGCTTTGGCTGCTTTGATTACGTCGGCTTCGCTGGCGGTGTCGTCCCCGTAGCGAATATTGTGTAATACGTCGCCGCTGAACAGCGATGGCTGTTGCGACACCACGGCTAATTGGCGGCGCAGATCCTGTGGCTCGAGCTGGCGTAAATCAACGCCGCCCAGCATTACCTGCCCCTCGCCAGGATCATAAAAGCGCTGCAGTAGCTCGAAAACGGTGGACTTTCCGGCCCCTGAGGGCCCCACTAGCGCCACTGACTTGCCAGACTCCACTTTCAGGGAAAACTCCTGCAGCGCTGCCTGGCTCGGTCTCGAGGGATAGGCAAAGCTGACGCCGTGAAAGCTGACTTCGGGTGTCAGCGTGTGGGCAGGAATCGGCTTTTTAGGGGTCGAAATATGACTTTCTATACTGAGCAGTTCCAATAATCGCTCGGCCGCCCCGGCCGCTCGCTGCAGGTCGCCGACCACTTCAGAGATGGTGGCGGTGGCGCTGGCCACAATAATGGCATAAAACACAAAGGAGCCGAGTTCGCCGCCGGTCATTTGCCCGTTGATGACATCGTTGCCGCCCACCCATAACATCACCGCGATGGCACTGAAGATCAGCGAAATCACCACGGCGATCAGCAACGCACGCTGTTTAATGCGGTCCCGTGCGATCACAAAGGCTTGTTCAACATGGCGGCCAAATGCCGTGCGCTCATTGGCTTCCTGAGTGTAGCTTTGCACGGTTTTGATTTGCTGGATCACTTCGCCGGCATAGCTGCCTACATCGGCAATGGAATCCTGACTTTTGCGCGACAGGGCGCGCACGCGGCGGCCATACATCAGAATAGGCAGCAACACCATCGGCACACAGGCCAATACCAGCGCACTCAGCTTTAAGTTAGTCACCAATAACATGATCAAGCCGCCAATAAAGGTAAGTGCGGAGCGCAATGCCATCGAGGCTGAAGAGCCAATCACCGTTTGCAGCAAGGTGGTATCGGTGGTTAAGCGCGACATGATTTCGCCGCTGCGGTTGGTTTCAAAATAGCTCGGGTGCAGGTCAATTAAATGATTGAACACATCGGTGCGGATATCAGCGGATACCCGCTCGCCCAGCCACGACACCAGATAAAATCTCACATAGGTGCCAGCCGCCATCAACAGAGCAATGACAATTATCAACTGAGCAGCGTTGTTCAATTGCTCGGTAGAGCCGGCGATAAAGCCATCGTCAATTAAGATTCGTACGCCCTGACCCATGGATAGCGTGACGGCGGCAGTGAAAACCAGTGCGATTGCGGCGCCTACCAGGGTCTTTTTGTATTGCAGCAGATAGCCCAGCAATTGCCACAATACGGAATAATTTTTATCGGCCATTTTAGTTTGCCACCACACCTTTTGCGGCGCGCGTTGTTATACTCTCGCAGTTATAAATCCTTCCGATCGGAACGCCAGTGAAATGAATCGTTTAACCACCATCGAGATACATAAGCAGTACCTGCATTTTTCGGTCGCGCACTTCACGATATTTTCCGCCACGTCGCGTGAACGACTGCACGGACATAATTTCCGCATTGCGGTCAGCATTACCGGAGAAGTTGATGATAACGGACTTTGTTTCGACTATGCGATTTATAAAAAGGTATTGCAGGAGCTTTGTCTGAAATACGATGAGTACACATTGATCGCTGCAGATTCCCCACACCTCACTATTGAAGATGACGGTGACTACCACCGGGTGATTCACAATGGAGTACCGATGTTGCTGCTCAAGACAGACACCATCTTATTGCCAGTTCGAAACGTCACCATAGAAGAAATGTCACATTATCTGCTGGAACAGGTGTTGGATGATTTTAGCCTGGTGGATGAGCTGAAAATCCACCAGCTTGAAATGCGCGTATCTTCCGGCCCCGATCAATGGGGCGTGGCTATTTGGAGGCGGGATGGCTGATCAATTTGCGCACGCAACTGAGGCTATTCAGGAGCGGCGCGAGCGGGTATTTCTGGTGTTGGCGGGATTCTTTATCTGCGCCATGACCCTATTAAACGTAATTGGCATCACTCGTTTCGTACAGCTCGGGCCTATGCAGATTGCGGTTGGCGTGTTGGCCTATCCACTGACCTTTCTGTGCACCGATGTGATCAGCGAGTTGTATGGGCGGGCCCGAGCCAATTTTCTGGTCACCGTGGGGCTGTTGCTGAACGGCTTTATTTTATTGCTTATGTACGTTGCCAATGCGATGCCAGCAGTAGACCCGGTGGCGCAACCGCCCTGGCAGGTCATCGAATTGGCCAATTCGATTTCGTTGCCAGATGGCAGTGTGGTAACCCAGTCAGTCGAATTGTTTTCGCTGGTTTATGCTTGCACCGCGGGTGCTGTGCTGGCCTCCATGCTGGCCTATGTGGCGGCGCAATATATTGATGTGTATCTGTTTCATTTTTTACGCCAGAAAACCGGCGGTAAGCATTTGTGGCTGAGAAATAATGGCAGCACTGTCATCAGTCAGGCGGTTGATTCCATCGCCGTGATCAGTATCACCTTTGGCGCTGTGGTGTTGTCTGGCGACATGAGTTTAAACGTGATGTTTGGCCTGATGCTCAGCAATTATGTGTTTAAGTTTATGGCGGCCATTGTTGATACGCCATTGATTTACCTGCTGGTGCACAAATTGCGCCCCTACCTGGAACTCGATACCCGTAAGGCGCAGCCTGCGACTCAATCATTATGAATAAATTACTCGTTATTACCGGTGCCAGCAAAGGCATCGGCCTGGCCACCGCTAAAACGTTTTTGGAAAACGGCTATCAGGTGTTGAATATAAGCCGGTCGCCATGTGAACTGGAGGGCGTGCAAAATCTGTCGCTTGATTTGAGCACCCTTGACTGGGTAGAGCAGGGCGCCGCACAGCTAGGCGAGGCCTGTAAAGATGCGACACAAATCGTGCTAGTGCACAACGCGGCCATGATGACCAAAGATTCGGTGCAAACGCTGAGCCGCGACGTACTGGCCAGAGTCTTACAATTGAATGTGGTCGCAGCCGCCCAGCTCAATGGCCTGTTAATTCCGCATATGGAGGATGGCTCGTCGATTGTTTATATCGGTTCAACTTTGGGTACCAAGGCAGTGGCGAATACGCATGCGTATGTGGTGTCCAAGCACGCCACCGTTGGACAAATGCGCGCCACCTGTCAGGACTTGGCTGGCTCGCAAATACATACCGCCTGTATTTGCCCCGGGTTTACCGAAACCGAAATGCTGCAGGCCCATCTGGGCGCAAACCCGGAGGTTCGCCAGCAAATCACCTCAGGTATTACCCTGGGGCGGCTGGCACAGCCTGCGGAGATAGCGCAGACAGTGTGGTTCGCCAGCCAGAATCAGGTGATTAATGGTGCAGTTATCCACGCCAATCTGGGTCAGGTAGAGCATTAATCGCATGGTCAGAAAAATTTATGTGGTGGCGCTGGCCCTGCTGACAACAATTGCCAGCCAGTCATTAGTGGCGTTGGAAGAGGTGGCTGTCATTGGTACGCGCATTGCCACTGCCACGAGTCAGTTGCCGGCCAACGTGAGCGTGGTTGACGGTGAGCTATTACAGCGCCTGGCTGCGGCCCATGTGCAGCAGGTGTTGAGTCAGGTGCCGGGTGTGAACTACCAACGCGGTAATGGGCAGGAATCGCTGCCATCGATTCGCTCGGCGGTTCTTACCGGTGCCGGTGCCTGCGGTTCGGTACTGGTCATGGAACAGGCTATTCCGGTGCGCGCGGCCGGCTTCTGTAATGTTAATGAACTGTTTGATACCCACTTCGAGCAGGCCGCGCAAATTGAAGTGGTGCGCGGAGCCAATAGCGCCTTTTACGGCTCTAACAGTTTGACTGGCAGTATCAATGTAGAGTTGCCTTCCAGCGGACCAGACCAGCTGGCGTTGGAATTAGGGCCACACAATTATCGTCGTCTGCAAACCGCGCTCTCGTACGGCGGTAACGATCATGCTGGTGACGAGGAGGGGGCTGCTCAAGGTCGCCTGTATTTTACGCACACCGATGACGATGGCTACCGCGATGACGCCGGGTATCAACAGCGAAAGTTCAGTTGGCGGCATACCTTGCGACATGGCCAATGGGAGATGGCCGCCGGCCTGACCTTCACCGATCTGGCTCAGGAAACCGCCGGCTTTATTGTCGGTGAAGAGAGTTATCGGGATCGCGCATTGAGCCGTCAAAATCTCGACCCTGAAGCATTCCGCGATACCAGATCATTACGGGCCTGGGCCAGAATGTCGCGACCAGTTGGGAATATGGAGTTGACCCTCACGCCCTATGTGAGGGATACCAGTATGGATTTTTTGCAGCACTTTTTACCGGGTGACCCGCTGGAACAAAATCAGCAGACTGGGGTGGGATGGCAGTCTTCCTTGCGTGGCACCCTTGGTGAACGATTAGATTGGAGTGTTGGGGTGGATGCTGAGTTCACCGATGGTGAATTACTGCAATCACAAGATCGGCCCACTGAGGGTTCGGCCTTTTTGAGAGCCACCGTGCCGGCGGGCATCCATTATGATTATCAGGTCGACGCGCGCCAGCTGGGCGCCTTCACCCATCTGCGCTGGCAAGCCAGCGATGCGGTACAGGTGTTGGCCGGGCTGCGCTATGAACATATGCGCTACGACTATGACAATCTTGCGTTAGATGGGCGCACCCGCGACGACGGTACTGTATGTGGGTTTGGGGGCTGTCGATACAGTCGCCCTGCGGACCGGCAAGACAGCTTTTCGCACTGGTCGCCCAAACTTGAAATTCAGTGGTCCTTGAGTGACCAATGGCGGGCGCACCTGGCGGTTGCGGACTCGTTTCGCGCACCGCAAGCGACCGAGTTGTATCGCCTGCAGCGTAGGCAAAGCGTCGCGCAGTTAGATAAGGTTAGAGCCACGTCGGTTGAGGCCGGCTTGCGCTGGGGTAGCGAGGCACAACGGATTAGTTTGAATGCCTACCAACTAAAACAGCGCAATCTGATTATCCGCGACAGTGATTTTTTTAATGTGGATGGACAGCGCACGGATTCCAGCGGTGTGGAATTGGCGGCGCATGTGCAATTCGCCGACGCCTGGCATGTTCGCGGGGCAGCCAGTTACGCGAGGCATAAGTACGCATCCGATCAAATTCTGGGCGGCGTTAATATCAATGGTAACGAAGTGGATACAGCGCCACATTGGGTTGGCAACGCGGCAATTGGTTGGCGATCCGGTGGTGGCTTTGACGCTGAGTTGGAATTGCAACATCAAAGCGGCTATTTTCTGACACCCGAAAATTCAGTGCGCTACCCCGGCCATACCTTGTTGAATTTGCGCAGTTCCCTGCAGATAGATCAGAGCTGGCAGGCGGGTCTGCGACTGATTAATCTCACCGACACCCGTTACGCAGAGCGGGCCGATTTCACCAGCTTCACCGGGCACCGTTATTTCCCCGGCGAGCCGCGCGCTGTATTCGCCGATTTGCGCTGGCAGTTTTAAAGCCGCCGGCAGCAGTTAGATAAAGCCGCCGGCAGCATTAGATAAAGCCGCCGGCAGTTAAGCCAGATACGCACACAGGGCGGTGTGCAAATAATCAATATCTTTACTGCCCGCGGTTTCCCTAATCGAATGCATGGCCCACTGTGGGGCGCCGATGTCCAACGTTTCCACGCCGAGTTCGCTGGCCGTAATCGGGCCGATGGTGCTGCCGCACCCCATGTCCGAGCGCACCACAAAATGCTGCACCGGCACATCGGCCTGCTCACACAACTGCTGAAACCGGGCAGACCCAATGCTATTGCTGGCATAGCGCTGGTTGGCGTTAACTTTGATCACTGGGCCCTGGTTGAGAATCGGGCCATGATTCTGGTCATGCTTGTCTGCATAATTGGGGTGGATGCCATGCGCGTTGTCGCATGACAGCAGGCTGGAATTATCAATCACGCGCGTTAAATGGCCGCTGTCTTCAGTAATGCGTTGCAATACCGATTTCAGGAACGGACCCCGGGCACCACAGGCCGAGGCCGAGCCAACTTCTTCATGGTCGGTGGATACGTACAGCGTGTTATTGCTGTCGCTGTCAAGCAACGCTCTGACGCCAACATAGCTGCTCAGTAAATTGTCTAATCGTGCGGCGCAGATAAATTCATTATTGAGACCAACTTGGGCCGGTGCCTGCGTGTCGTAGGCGGACAGTTCGTAGTCAAGAATTCGTTCAACGTCATCATCGCAAAGCGTCAGCAATAGCTGTTTGAAATCGGGTTGTTCGCCCTGAGCCACGATTAGTGGCAAATGCAATTGCGGGTTTATGGTGCTGTTCTTATTTGCTTCGCGGTCAAGATGGATAGCCAGATTGGGAATGGTGGCAATGGGGCGCACAAAATCAACCAACTGATTGACTAACTCGCCTTCTTTGTTGACGCCACTGACGCGCCCGGCAATGGACAGGTCTCGATCCATCCACGGGTGCAACAACACACCACCATAGACTTCGACGCCCAGTTGCCAGTAGCCGTTAACGTTTAATTCAGGGCTTGGTTTGATGCGCAGGCATGGACTATCGGTGTGTGCGCCCACCATGCGCAAGCCCTGTTCTATATTGTCGCCGAGCCGAAACGCGATTACCGAAGAATCGTTGCGCGTCACAACATAATTGTTGCCGGTCTGGCAATCCCATGGCTCGCTCTCAACCAGATGTATGAAGCCATGTTCGCGCAGCAGCGCCACGATATTGGCGGTAGCATGAAAAGGTGTGGGCGAGCGGGCGATAAAGTCGAGCAGGCCGTCCACAACACTGGGCGTTGCCGGGCTGGAAGCTTGGTTCATTGGATAACGGTTTGTTTTGTTCGCGTCACCGCCTATTATAACAGCAGATAAAACAGCCCCTGACATTGCATTGTTGTATTCCCTGTTAATTGTGGCCGCGTTGGGCGCGGCTATTTACTGGTACCAGCGCTGGCGTAAGTTGCCACGCTCTCAGCGCGCTCGCTCGGGCCGCCAGTATCTGCTGTGGGGTCTGGCCGGTTTATTGCTGGTGCTGGTGGTGACCGGTCGTGCGCATTGGCTGATGGGCGTGTTAGCTGCGGGGCTGGCCTTGGTGGGGCGAGTTGCGCAGGTTGCTGCTTATATTCCGTTGTTTAAAAAGTTATTTGGCGAGGCGCAGGCCGGTCAACAGAACGGGTCAGCAAGGCCTGGCCAGCAGACTATGAGCCGACGGCAGGCGGCGCAGATTCTGGGCGTGGAAGAATCTGCCAGCGACGAGGAGATTCGGTTAGCGCATAAAAAGCTAATGCAGAAGATTCATCCGGATCGTGGTGGTACGGATGCACTGGCCAAGCAAATAAATCAGGCCAAAGACGTTCTGCTTAAGTAGGGCTGCTTATCAACCGCTTTTATGGCGCGAACCCTGGCGGCGTGAATCGCCGCCTGAATATCAGCGCCGTCTGTTAACTCGGCGGCGATGGCAGCGGCGTCGACCTCTTTGGCGGCCTGCTGAAAGCGCAAGAACAAGTCGGCCTGCCAGTAATCACGCTGTTCATGGCCGGTGCGACCGCGGGCATCCGCAATGCAGCATTGGGCGATTCGTCGAGCTCGCTCATCGTCGTTCACACAGCGGGTTCGCTCCAGCATTTTCAGCACCGTATCGGGCCTCAGCTCGGCCATTTTGTGCATGTGCAGATGATATTCCGCCACGTCCAGCGCCAGCGACTGGTGTTTTTTGGGTACCCGTAGACGTTCGCATAACTGCTTGATCAGGGGCAGACCCCGCTTCTCATGGCCTTTGTGTGAGGGCAGTACATCTTTTGGCGTTGCGGCCTTGCCTAAATCATGCACCAGCGCGGCAAAGCGCAGCATCGGGTCCGAGCTAAGCTTTACGATCTGCTGCAACACCATCATGGTGTGCACCCCGCTGTCGATTTCGGGGTGGTATTTGGCGGTTTGTGGAATACCGAACAGGGCGTCAATTTCAGGCAGTATCCGCGCCAGCGCACCACATTCACGCAATATTTCAAAAAACCGTTCGGGGGCATCGGTTTGCAGCGCCTTGTGCATTTCGGACCAGACGCGTTCGGCTACTAATGCATCCACCTCGCCGCTACTGACAATATCGCGCATCAGCTGCATGGTGTCGGGTGCCACGCTAAACTGAAAACGGGCCGCAAAGCGCGCCACCCTCAGCACCCGAACCGGGTCTTCCACAAACGCGTCCGAAACGTGCCGGATAACGCCCGCTTTGAGATCGGCTAAGCCGTTATAAGGGTCGATTAGTTGGCCATCGCTGGATTCGGCCATTGCATTAATGGTGATGTCGCGGCGCGCCAGGTCCTGTTGCAATGTGATATCCGGCGAGGCATTGAATTTAAAGCCCTGATAACCACGCGCCGTCTTGCGCTCGGTGCGGGCCAAGGCATATTCTTCACCAGAGCGCTTATCGATAAACACCGGGAAGTCTTTACCCACCGGCACATAGCCGGCATCGACCATTTGCTCCGGCGTCGCCCCCACCACCACCCAGTCTCGATCGGCCACCGGCAGGCCCAGCGCGCGGTCTCTAACCGCACCGCCGACCAGATAAATGTCTGCCTTATCCAGCATCTACTTGGAGTTTGTCGACCCGTACTCAGGCAATGCCATACTGATCACGATAAGCCTGCATCTGCTCCAGATGGTGAGCCTGATCCTCCTGTTTTTTCAGATACTCGATTAAATCGCTCAGAGTTGCGATGGCGACCACCGGAATGCCGAACTCCTGCTCGACCTGCTGTATCGCCGAAGTCTCGGTGGGCTGACCCTCGTGCTGCCCCTTTTCCTGGCGATCCAGCGCCAGAAACACCGCACAGGGGGTGGCGCCTGTTGCATTGATCATGCTGAATGATTCACGAATAGCTGTGCCAGCGGTGATGACGTCATCAATGATGGCGACCTGGCCACTCAAGGGCGCGCCGACCATGGCGCCCCCTTCACCGTGAGCTTTACGCTCCTTACGATTATAGGCGAAGGGTACTTCGCGGCCGGTGTTCTCCGACAAGGCCATGGCGGTGGCGCAAGACAGTGTTATGCCCTTGTAGGCGGGGCCGAACAAGACATCAAACTGAAGATCGGAGTTTTCGATGCTGGTAGCAAAAAAGCGGCTGAACTGCAGCATCGCCGCGCCGGTATTAAACAGGCCCGTGTTAAAGAAATAGGGGCTTTGCCGGCCGGATTTTAGCGTAAACTCCCCGAATCGCAGTACGCCGGTTTCGAGGGCAAATTCGATAAATTGTTCTTGATACGGCAGCATTGTCGCGTCCACCTTTAAACAGAGTGTTGGGCTTGCCTATAATACCCCTATTTAAACCTCGAATAATCACACTGCAATATGAAATTTGATGTGCGAATAAGCACGGCCATATTAATCGCCCTGCTCAGCAGCCACTCATTCCAGACGCGGGCGCAAGAAACAGAACTGCCGCGTATTGGAGACTGGACTATCAACTGTCAACCGGAAGCGCCCGGCGTGCGCCAATGTTGGATGTCGCAGGCTGCCACCATTGAAGCAACCGGCGAACAATTGCTGGAAATTGGCATTGGGTTTCAACGGCCCTTTAATGGTGCTGAACTGCTGCTGATATTGCCGCTGGGTATTTCCCTGCATCACGATCCGCAGATGTTTGTGGACGGCGTGCACGTGCGTAACTACAAGGTGGATTTCTGTCTTGATGATGGTTGCTATAGCCGCAGTAAACTGAACGCCGTTCAGTTGGAGCACTTTCTGCACATGGATTCGGCGGAGCTAAAACTCAAATCCGGTGCCGGCAAAGAATTGGTACTGCCAGTCTCGGGTACCGGGTCGCGGGCCGCGTTTAATTCTACCGCCATCACTGGCCCGGATGTTTTACCCAAGTGAAAGTCGTTTCGCTTAATCTGAATGGCATTCGAGCGGCCGCCCGTAAAGGCCTCTATGAATGGTTGCCCAAGGTTGATGCGGATATTGTTTGTTTGCAGGAACTTAAAGCCCAACCCGACCAAATTGACGGTGAGCCTTTTCATCCACCGGGTTACCACAGTTATTTCCATGCGGCCGAAAAAAAAGGCTACAGCGGGGTAGGGATTTACACTCGCAATAAGCCGGACCGGGTACAGGTCGGTTTTGGCAACGGTTTCGAAGACGCCGACAGCGAAGGCCGCTATTTGCAGGCCGACTTTGGTGACTTGAGCGTGGTGTCGCTGTATTTACCATCCGGTTCCAGCAAACAGGAACGACAGGATTTTAAAATGGATTTGATCGCCCGATTTGAAGCCCAACTGCAAGCCATGGTTGAGTCCGGGCGGCAATGGATAATCTGTGGGGATTGGAATATTGCCCATAAAAAAGCCGATATAAAGAACTGGCGTGGTAATCAGAAAAATTCCGGGTTTTTACCCGAAGAACGGGTTTGGCTGGATTGGTTGTTTGGCGAGAACGAAGCTGAGACAGGCCTGCCTATAAAAGGAGACGCAGGCTTCACCGATGCATTTCGAGTACACAATGCAGAGGCGGATCAATATACCTGGTGGTCAAATCGCGGCCAGGCCTGGGCCAATAACACCGGTTGGCGGATCGATTATCAGGTGATCACCCGCAATCTCGAAGACAAGGTTATCAAGGGCTCAGAACACATTTATAAAGACGAGCGATTTTCAGATCATGCACCACTAATTCTTGAATACGATCTCTAATATGCAGGCTGACCGCATTATCTGGTGGCGGGAAAAACCGGTCTGGATAATGGTGTTTCTGGGCTTCTCGGCTGGCTTACCGCTGTATCTGGTGTTTTCCAGTCTGTCACTGTGGTTGCGCGAGGCCGGCGTGGATCGGGCCACGGTTACCTATTTTAGCTGGGCGGTGCTGGGGTATTCCTTTAAGTTTGTCTGGGCGCCACTGGTTGATCGATTGCCGGTTCCAATTTTAACGCGCAGCCTGGGTCGCCGACGAGGATGGTTGTTGCTGGCCCAGCTGGGCGTGATTGCCAGCATATTGATGATGGCTGGCACTGACCCGCAGTACAACCTAAGTATGATGGCAGTGGCCGCCGTACTGCTGGGATTTTCATCTGCCACGCAGGATATTGTTGTTGATGCCTATCGCATCGAGGCAGCGGTGCCAAGATTGCAAGCCATGCTGGCGTCCACCTATGTGGCGGGCTATCGTACAGGCATGATTGTGGCGGGCGCGGGCGCCCTGTATCTGGCTGAGGGACTGGGCAGCACCAAAGAGCTATACAACTATGAGGCCTGGCGGCTTAGTTACATGATTATGGCCTCGGTGATGGGTATCGGGATCGCGACAACATTGCTGATCAGTGAGCCAGAAGTAAGCAGGGAAGTTCAGGATGGATACCCTGCGCACGATTATCTGCGTTTCTTTCTGGTGTTTCTGCTCTCAATTGCGACATTTGCGACAGCTCTAGCAGTGATACCGTCATCTCCGCAGTTGTTTGCCGGAGGCTGGCAAGGGCTTTTTGGTTTTGTTTACGGAGCGTTGTCCCTCGTGGGCGCCTTGTTACTGGCCTACGGTGTTGCGCGCGGCACAGCGCGTCTGGGATTGGTCAATATGGAGATGGTGCGACAGGGCTATCAGGCGCCGTTACTGGATTTTCTTGAACGCTATGGCAAGGTGGCTCTGTGGGTGCTGTTGCTGGTGGGTTTTTATCGGGTCTCTGACATCGTCATGGGCGTGATTGCCAATGTGTTCTATCAGGACATGGGCTACACCAAGGAGCAAATCGCCAGCGTAACAAAAGTATTTGGGGTGGTGGTGACCATTACCGGCAGCTTCCTCGGCGGATTGCTGGCACTGCGTATCGGCGTGATGCGGGTGCTGATGTTGGGTGCGGTGTTGGTGGCTGTGACCAATTTATTATTTATGTGGCTGGCTAATACCGAGCCCCATATTGTGTCCCTGACGCTGGTGATCATTGCCGACAACCTTGCCCAAGGCGTCGCTATCGCGGCCTTTATCGCCTGGTTATCTGCGCTTACCAATGTTTCCTTTACTGCGACTCAATACGCCATTTTCAGTTCCTTAATGACCTTGTTGCCCAAGGTGATGGGCGGCTTTTCAGGCACCATTGTGAACGCCATTGGTTATACACAATTTTTCCTGTTCGCCAGCCTGTTAGGCGTGCCTGTCATCGCGTTGATTTATTTTCTGCGCGATAAAATGGAGTTTGAAGATTGAGCGGCTGGCAATTTGACAATCGCTTTGTTAACGAACTGCCTGCCGACCCGCAGTCGGGTACGCAGCGGCGGCAGGTGCACAATGCCTGCTACAGTTTTGTCGAGCCTGCCGCGGTGACGGCACCTGCGCTGGTCGCTTATGCAGCGGAAGTCGCGGAATTATTGGATCTCACAGCGGAGGATTGTCAGTCCGACTGGTTCCTGCAGGTCATGGCCGGTAACCGCCTGCTGGATGGCATGCAGCCGCACGCCATGTGCTATGGCGGTCATCAGTTCGGCATGTGGGCTGGGCAGCTTGGCGATGGCCGCGCGATTAACCTGGGTGAAGTACGCAATCAAGCTGGCCAACATTGGTCACTGCAGCTTAAGGGCGCGGGTGAGACACCCTATAGCCGTAGCGCCGACGGGCTGGCAGTATTGCGCTCCTCGATCCGGGAATTTGTCTGCAGTGAAGCCATGCATCATCTGGGTGTTCCCACCACCCGGGCATTGAGTCTGGTCACCACTGGGGAAGAGGTGATGCGGGACATAATGTATGACGGTCACCCGGCGGCCGAACCCGGGGCTGTCGTGTGTCGCGTGGCACCCAGCTTTATTCGTTTCGGCAATTTTCAAATATTCGCCGCACGTGATCAACATGAAGAGCTACGCACTCTGGCAGACTTCACCATCCGCCACTATTTTCCAGACATCCTGGGTGTGCATGAGGCCGGCTCGGCACAGTCGTATCTGGCCTGGTTTGAACGGGTCTGCGACCTGACGGTCGAGATGGTGGTGCATTGGATGCGGGTGGGTTTTGTGCACGGGGTAATGAACACCGACAATATGTCGATTCACGGCTTGACCATCGACTATGGTCCCTACGGCTGGCTGGATAATTTTGATCCAGACTGGACGCCCAATACCACCGACGCACAGGGCAAGCGCTATCGATACAGCCAGCAACCAAACATTGCACTGTGGAACTGTTATCAGTTGGCCAATAGTCTGCACCCGCTGATTGAAGACAGCAGCGGCTTGGAGGCCGCCTTGCAGCAATTCCAGCTTTCCTATGTGGAACGTTGGCGAGCCATGATGGCGAGTAAGTTGGGGCTGGCTGACTTTCAACCGAGCGATGAAAAATTATTTGCCGAACTGGAGAAAGTGCTTGCGCAACTGGATATGGATATGACCAATTTTTATCGCTACCTCTCCACTGAGGATCGCTTGCTCAGTTCAGAGCTGATTGAGTTTTCCTACCGAAAAGAGGAGCTGAATGATGAGGATAAAAATCGATTACGTGATTGGCTGCAACAATATGCCGAGCGGCTGAAATCGGATGGCCGCGATCAGCGACAACGGCATCAGGCCATGCAACAGGTTAACCCTGTATATCTGTTTCGCAACTATCTTGCGCAACAGGCCATTGAAAATTCCGAGCAGGGCGACCACCAAATGTTGCATGAGTTGCTTAACGTGTTGCGCCGGCCCTATGAGGAGCAGAGTGGAATGGAAGCCTACGCCGCCATGCGGCCGGATTGGGCGCGCAATAAAGTGGGTTGTTCTATGTTGTCCTGTTCGTCCTGACAGACTTGCTTTAAATCTGTCAGGCGGCGCGGCGATATTGCCACCAAAAGGCCAGCCCCTGTGCGTTTAAGTCCGCGTCCAGCTTGAGCCAATGTTTTGCGGTCTCCGGGTCAAGACCCGGCAATTCGTTCAGGCAGCGGCGCACCAGATAGTCATGTAACAGCGACGCCAGTTGCGCTTCGAAGGCGTCACCGGCCTCGGCAGCCTGTTCCGTCAGCGCGACAAAATCGTCAATTTGCTCGTGCAGGCCAGCCACGATTCTGGCGCTGGGGGTAACGTGGCTGTAGTGCGTGAGGTACAGGTGTTCCGGCTCATAGGACATCACCCGGTCAATGGATTTGTGCAATGCCACCGGGTTGAACTGAACCGGAGTGGTGGTGGCGGCCACAAAGGCATGCTCATCATTTCGCAGAGCGCGATAACCAACACCGAGTGTGTCGCCGGTAAAGATACTATTACTTTGCTGGTCGATAATGCAGTGGTGGTGACTGGCGTGGCCCGGCGAGTCGATAAATTGGAGCGGCCGCCCGGCAAAGTCGAGAATTGCTTCATCTTCGGGCTGCAGCATGCGCTGTTCATCGATTGGGGTGACCTCACCGTATAAATTTTGAAATCCCTGTTCGCCGTACACGGCCGTCGCACCGGCAATCAACTTTTCGGGATGCGCCATATGCCGCGCGCCTTTTTTATGCACCACCAGTTGTGCATTGGGGCACTGCTGCATAAGTGTGCCGGCCCCGCCGGCATGGTCCAGGTGGATATGGGTGAGAATAATCAGATCAACGTGTTGGTGATTCAGGCCAAGTTTGTGCAATGCCGCTGTCACCTGCGGCGCTGAGAACTGAGTGCCGGTGTCGATAATGGCAATGCGGTCTCCCTCGCGTAGCAAATGGATGCTGGCAATCTGCGGCTCGTAATAGAGCGCATCAATGGCGAAAATGTTGGAGCCGGGGACAAATTCTTGCATCAGATCAGTCGATTGTTGCAGGTATATTTAACAATGGGTCGAGCAGTGTACCACCTCCATGGCCTGGATCGAGACTGGGAAACACAGCCCTCTAGTGTCACAATTGCAGCGCTATGACAGGCTCACAATACATCGGTCGCTATGCGCCCAGCCCGACCGGGGCGTTACATCTGGGGAACTTGCGAACTGCCCTGATTGCATGGCTGCACGCCCGTTTGCGGGACGGACGATTTTTAATACGAATGGAAGATTTGGACACGCCAAGGGTGGTTGCCGGCAGTGCGGAAAGCATTTTGCGGGACCTTGAGTGGCTGGGGCTCGATTGGGACGGGCCGGTGCTGTATCAATCTGACCGACGCCATCACTATGTCGAGGCGCTTAATGAGTTACGGCAACAGGGTTTAGTTTACCCCTGCTATTGTTCACGCAAAGATATTCAGATGGCGGCCAGCGCACCGCATGCTCGGCATAATGTTTATCCCGGTACCTGCCGCGAGCTGGACCGGCTTACGGCCAAGCGTAAGGCGCAGAAAAAGTCGCCGGCCCTGCGCATCAGGGTAGCAGATGATCAAATTGATTTTCATGATGCTGTGCTGGGCGGCCAGCACGAACAACTGTCGGAGAGTTGCGGAGATTTTGTTTTACAGCGGGCAGACGGCATCTTCGCCTATCAGTTGGTGGTGGTGGTGGATGATTTAGCTCAGCAGGTTAGCCATGTAGTGCGAGGGGCGGATTTGTTGTCCAGCACCGCACGACAGATATTCCTGGCAAGAAATTTAGCCGCCGATCGCGCCGCGATTGAATACGCACATATTCCGTTGCTCAACGACGCCAAGGGTCAGCGCATGGCCAAGCGAGATGGGTCCGAATCTGGCGAGAGTTGGCGAGTCGCCGGGGGCACAGCGGAGTCGCTAGTGGGTCAATTCTCCGGGCAGTTGGGTATTCAAACCAGTGCCGAGCTGAGCGCGGCAGAACTGCTGGAACAACTGGCCGCAGAGCAATTGGATAACGCACTGCGCGACTGCGTGAATGGTTGATCAAGCGGCTCTGCAGTCGGCGGTAGCTGATTACGACCCATCCTTGCGGATAGCATCAACGGAGCGTGTGAGCGGCGGTGATATTCACGCAGCATTTTGTATGCGGCTGGCGGATGGCGACGCAATTTTCGTTAAAGCGAATACTCTCGATCGCTCAGCCGTGCTGCGTAGCGAGTATGAGTCGTTAATCGAGTTCGCGAAGTTTCCCGACCTCAATTACCCAAGAGCGTTACATTTTAGTCGTGACAATAACCATGCCTACCTACTTATGAGTTGGCATGAGATGGGCAGCCTTGACCGACATACCGCCGCTGATCTGGGGTATTTGCTGGCCCGGCAACACAGCATAGAAGCCGCCGAATTCGGTTGGCCTCAGGATAATTTCATTGGTTGGACTCCGCAATGCAACAGTCGCTTGCCCAGTTGGGCCGCGTTTTTTCGGGAACGCCGACTGCAACCTCAATTGGCATTAGCCGGCCAGCGCGGCTTGGACGTAGCTCTGGCGCAGAGTTGTCAGTTAGTGTGTGATGAGCTCGATACTTTGCTGGCCGGCGCTGAGCGTCGCCCCGCATTGCTGCACGGTGATTTGTGGAGTGGCAATGTGGCCAGCGAGGGTGGTACGCGAGGCATCTTGTTTGATCCCGCGCCGTACTTCGGTGCGCCTGAAGCGGACCTGGCAATGACTGAATTGTTCGGTCGACTGCCGGTCGGCTTTTACGCAGCCTATGAATCGCAACGGCCGCGCCAACCCGGCTATCAGCGTCGCGCCGCGGTGTACAATCTGTACCATGCGCTAAATCACTTTAATCTGTTCGGTTCGGGGTATCAGGCACTTATCAAAACTCAGCTGCGGCAAATGAAGTAAGCCTGAAATGTCTGGTAAATCAGACCAATGCACTTGCACCCTTGACAGACATTTAAGCAATGTGTAGTTTGAAGTACTGGTATTAACGAGGCGCCTACTTCAGCCATAAGAGTCGACGCTTATTTCGGTGTCGCGGCTCCGCGTTTACCAAGGGGATGCAGCGAAAGGATGTTGATGTAAAGCAGCCTTTATCTGCAAGGCAAGCAGAGTTCCCCTGTACTATCTTCTTGCCGACAGTCTTTTGCCTTGATGGTCAGGTTACTCCAACCCAGACTTGGCCATTGAGCATTGGGGGGGAAGCAATTCCTTCATTTCTAGCCTTCTGCAGCGACGCTGCAGAAGGCTTTTTTTATGCGCGGGTGTTTATGCGCGTCAGACTTATGGGCTGCCGCTGAGTGGATGTTTCTGAGCTTTACTTGCCGTTGTCGTCAGTCGGGTCGACAATCATATCGGCTCTACTGCGTAACGTTTTGCGTCGCCTGATTTCGGCAAATGGGTCATTTGCCTCATCAGTCTGGTCACCCTTGCTGGCGATCCTAGGCGCCTTGTTGCGCGGCCGACGCAGGAAAAAATTATACACAAGGTAGATCAGTACTCCGGCCAGCAACGCCGCCCATTTTATGGCGAAGCTTTGGCCAATGGTTGCCTGCTGTTCGAGATTTGCGTAGGCCAGATAATCTTCATGTAATGCGTTGACGATATACATGTAGGCGAATAACAGCAGGGTCGACACAATTGCGCCCTTGTACTGTTTCCAGACTAAAGTGACAAATGTTAGTCGAAAGATCTGTTTAAACATCAGCCGGCGTTACCCGAATACGTTGAGACCGAGAATCGCCAATACCGCTAACAAGCCCTTTTCCCTGATTGAATTCTTAATCTTGTCTTCCTCTTCTTTGACGATTATTTCAAGATCATCCTGGCGGAATTTGGCGGGGTCGCCACCGGCCACCACGATCCGTGTGCGTGCGCGATTAATGGCTTTTTCCCGGATCACACTACGGTACTTGTTGGGAATAGTATTCAGGGAGGGTAAATTTTTCATACAAAAGGCAGCCGAAAATCGGTGTTAGTATCATCATACGGCGAGCTTCAGGGTGAATCAATTACCGCTGGCTGAAAGCTTTTTAAGTTAGTTAAGCACAGGGTTATTTGCTAAAATCGGCGCTCGCCATCACGGGCGCCGATCTCTTGTATTTTGCCTGATTGCCGAATACCTGCGTGGCGCCCGTTTATCAAGCCGGTAACCAAATCCGTCGCCAATTCCAAATGGAGCCGAAATGACTCAGCGGACCGCTAAGGTCGTGCGTAACACGTCCGAAACGCGCATCAGCGTGGAAATTAATCTCGACGGCACAGGCCAGTCGAATTTCGAGACTGGAGTGCCGTTTCTCGAACATATGATGGACCAAATCTGCCGCCATGGACTGATTGATCTGGATGTGCGCTGTGCAGGGGATCTGCATATTGATGATCACCACACGACTGAAGATATTGGCATTACCATCGGCCAGGCCTTGGCCGAGGCCCTTGGTGACAAGAAGGGTATCCGCCGCTATGGCCACGCTTATGTGCCATTGGACGAAGCATTAAGCCGCGTGGTAGTGGATTTTTCAGGTCGACCGACCTTGATGCACGCGGTGGATTACAAACGCGCCCGGATTGGCGGATTCGACGTGGATCTATTTGATGAATTCTTCCACGGGTTCGTTAATCATGCGCGGCTGACGTTGCACATTGATAATGTGCGTGGCAAAAACGCACACCATATTGCGGAAACTATTTTTAAAGCATTTGGCCGAGCCTTACGCATGGCGTTGGAGGAAGACCCTCGCATTGCTGGCGTGATCCCTTCCACCAAAGGCAGCCTATAACATCTGCGCTGGCGCCGACGGGATAACAAGGCATGCAAATTGCAGTAATAGATCTGGGTATGGGTAACCTGCGTTCTGTCGCACAGGCGTTGACCACGGTTGCGCCGCAGGCCTCCGTACGTGTAACTGCAGACGCAACTGAGATCGGCGCTGCAGACCGTGTGGTGTTGCCTGGTCAGGGCGCAATAGGCTCGTGGCTCGACACCCTTGTTGAGCGTGAACTGCAGGCTTGTCTGAATGATGCCCTGCAAGATAAACCGGTGTTGGGCATTTGTGTGGGGATGCAGGCATTGTTTGATCACTGCGAAGAAGATGGCGGTCGCAGCGGTCTAGGCTTGTTTGCCGGCAGTGTGCAGCATTTCTCGCACTTTCACACAGCGGCACAGCGATCCTTGAAGGTGCCGCATATGGGCTGGAATCAGGTGGCACAAATTCATCCTCACCCGCTGTGGCATAACGTGGATGACAACAGCCATTTCTACTTCGTGCATAGTTATTGTGCCAATGCGGCCGATGATGCGGACTTGGGCATGGTGTATGGCAGTTGCGACTATGGCCACCAGTTTATCGCGGCAGTGGGGCATGAAAATGTGTTTGCTGTACAATTTCATCCGGAGAAAAGTCATTCGGATGGCTTACAATTACTCAAGAACTTCACCGTTTGGAACGGTGTGGTGTGAATCGTTAACCAGGGCTTGGAGAGGCAGGCAATGTTATTAATCCCCGCAATTGATATTAAAGACGGCAAATGTGTGCGCCTGCGCCAGGGAGACATGTCTGATTCCACGGTGTTCAGTGATAGCCCCGTGGCCATGGCGGATCAGTGGGTTCAACAGGGGGCACGGCGCATCCATCTGGTTGATTTAGACGGTGCCTTTGCCGGCACGCCGGCCAATGCAGACGTTATCCACGAGATCGCCGAACGCCATCCAAACGTGCCAATTCAGATTGGCGGCGGGATTCGCGATGAGAAAACCATTGAAGCCTATCTCGATGCTGGCGTGCAGTATCTGATTATTGGCACACGGGCGGTTAACGAGCCGCACTTTGTCAGCGATATTGCCATCGAGTATCCACGCCACATTATTATTGGCTTGGATGTGCGAGATGGCAAGGTGGCTATTGATGGTTGGTCAAAGCTTTCCAAGCATGATGTAATCGATCTGGCCCAACACTTCGAGGAGGATGGCGTACACGCCATCATTTACACCGACATCAGCCGCGACGGCATGATGCAGGGCGTCAATATAGAGGCAACCCGCAAACTGGCTGAAGCCGTACGCATTCCGGTGATTGCGTCGGGCGGCGTAACCAATATGGACGATATAATCGCGCTGCAAAAAATTGAAGATTCAGGCGTGCAGGGTGTGATTACCGGGCGTGCGATCTACGAAGGGACTTTAAATTTTGCTGAAGCTCAAAAGTATCTCGATGAGCACGAAGTACCTAAGCTGTATACCTGAATATAGCTGCTTGAATCATGCCGCTGGCTAATCGAATAATTCCCTGTCTGGATGTTGACGGTGGCCGCGTGGTTAAAGGCGTCAATTTCGTCGACATTCGGGATGCCGGTGACCCGGTAGAAGTAGCGCGTCGCTACAACGAGCAGGGCGCAGATGAAATCACGTTTTTGGATATAACCGCCACTTCCGACCAGCGCGACACAATCCTACATGTGGTTGAGCAGGTCGCCAGTGAGGTGTTTATTCCGCTAACCGTGGGCGGCGGGGTTCGCGAACTGGCTGATATTCGGAGCTTACTGAACGCCGGGGCAGACAAGGTATCCGTTAACAGCACTGCGGTGTTCAAACCGGAATTCATTCAGCAGGCCACCGCTCATTTTGGATCACAGTGCATCGTGGTGGCAATTGATGCTCGCCAAACGCATTTTGTAGAGCGCGGTGATGAAGCGGACATGTGGGAAATTTACACGCATGGTGGTCGCCAGCAAACTGGCATAGACGCTGTAATCTGGGCACAGCGGATGTCTGACTACGGTGCCGGCGAGATTTTACTGACCAGCATGGATGGTGACGGCACTCGAGCTGGCTATGATTTGCGCCTTACCCGCGCTGTTGCAGACGCCGTGCCGATACCGGTTATCGCGTCGGGCGGAGTAGGCGAGCTTCAGCATCTGGTCGATGGCGTGCAAATAGGCGGCGCAGATGCCGTATTGGCGGCCAGCATTTTTCATTTTGGAGAGCATACTATTGCACAAGCCAAGCAGGCGCTGCGCGCGGCCGGTATCGAGGTGCGATTATGAGCGGCGACGAGCAGGCCTGGCTTGAGCAGGTCAACTGGAATTCAGATGGGCTGGTCGCTGCCATAGCTCAGGACGCTGAGAGTGGCAAGAACCTGATGCTGGCCTGGATGAATCGCGAAGCATTAAGCGAAACGGTCAGCAGCGGATACGCCTGCTACTGGTCACGATCGCGCAAACGCCTGTGGCGCAAGGGTGAACAGTCAGGCAATCGACAACGCATAGTCGAGTTGCGGCTGGATTGCGATGCCGACGTTATTTTGATGAGCGTGGAGCAAGGAGGTGGCATCGCCTGCCATACGGGTCGGCAGAGTTGTTTTTACCGCGTGTATAATAAGGGGCAATGGCAAACTGTGGAGCCGGTATTGCAAGACCCCAAACAAATCTATCGCCAGCCTGATGACTAACGACATTCTCAATCAATTGCATGATACTGTTATGCAACGTCTGCAGGCGGATGCCAGCACCTCTTATGTCGCTTCCCTGCAGCAAAAAGGTCTTGATGCGATCCTCAAAAAGATTGCTGAGGAAGCCACCGAGACTGTAATGGCGGCGAAAGACGGTAACGCCGAACAGATTGTTTACGAAACCGCAGACTTGTGGTTTCACTGCCTGGTTATGCTGGCACAGCAAGGCTTGCATCCGCAGCAGGTATTAGATGAGTTGGAGCGCCGCATGGGCGTGTCCGGAATTACAGAAAAAGCCGCCCGCGAAAGTTCGAGCGGCTAGTTCACAGAACCAAACGAGGTTAACAGCATGGGCATTGGTGGAATTTCAATATGGCAATTGTTGATCATATTGCTGATCGTAGCGCTTATTTTTGGCACTAAGAAATTGCGTGGCATCGGTGGCGATTTGGGCGGTGCTGTGAAGGGATTTAAAAAAGCGATAAAGGACGAGGATGCCGCCTCCTCCGATAATCAGTCGGGTGACAGCTCTGACAACGGCGATGACGGCGACCAAGGCGATAGCGCTGAGACAACACCGCCGCGGGATAAGTAAGTCAGGCCCAAAGCATGTTCGATATCGGCTTTTGGGAACTGCTGGTTATTGCCGTGGTCTTGTTGCTGGTGATGGGTCCGGAGCGCCTGCCGGAAGTTGCCAAACAGGCGGCTTTTCTGGTGCGTAAAGCCCGCCAGGGTATGTACCGCCTGCGTGCAGAAATGCAGCATGAAATCGACGCCACGCCATTTGCTGACTTGGACAAAGCCCGTCAGGAAATGACGGATTTTAAAAACGACATTAAGCAGTTCGGCCGTGAATTGGCCGATTCGGCGGAACAGGATGTAGCCGACCATGGTGCCGATGAGCAGAATGCCAAAAAAGATCGTGTCGACGATGACAGCTAGTTGCGATCCAGCAAGCAAATGAGCTGATTACTCAGATGACTGACCCGCTGGCCAACGCAGAACCCTTCATCTCGCACCTGGTTGAGTTACGTAACCGAATGATCCGTTCGGTTGGCGCGGTGCTGATAATTTTCATCTGTTTAGTACCGTTTGCCAATGAGCTGTATGAGTGGTTCGCCAAGCCATTGATTTCAAACCTCCCACAAGGCTCGAGCATGATTTCTACCGAGCCGCACGGACCCTTTTTCATCCCCTTTAAGTTCGCTTTCGCCACTGCCTTTGCGTTGGCGATTCCGGTGGTGTTGTATCAGGTCTGGGCCTTTGTGGCACCGGGTCTGTATAAAAATGAAAAGCGCATCGTGTTCCCTCTGGTGGTGTCCAGCACTCTGTTGTTCTATCTTGGAATCCTGTTCGCCTATTACGTGGTGTTCCCGATCATTTTCAAGTTCTTTATCGGCATGGCGCCGGACGGTGTGACCGTTATGACCGACATCAGTGCCTACATGAGCTTCGCCCTGAAATTGTTTTTTGCCTTCGGAGTGGCTTTCGAAGTGCCGGTTGCTACTGTGCTGTTGGCGCGCATGGGGGTGGTAAGCACTGCGGCGATGGCACGGCAGAGACCCTACATAATTTTGGGCGCCTTCGTGATCGGAATGTTGATGACGCCACCGGATATTTTTTCGCAGATCATGCTGGCCATTCCGGTCTGTTTGTTGTTTGAAGTGGGTCTATTTTTCGCTCGCAAATTGGAGCGAAATGACCTAAATTCGGACTAGAGATACAATAATAATTCAAACCCATATTCCGCAGGGAACCCCGCATGAGCGCTAAAATTATTGATGGCAAAAAAATTGCCGCCGAGATCCAGGAAGAAGCCAAACAGGACGCCGACAAATTACATGAACGAGGGATCAAACCGTGCCTCGCGGTGGTGTTGGTGGGCAATAACCCCGCCTCCAAGGCATATGTTGGCAGCAAGGTCAGAGCCTGTGAAGCGACCGGTATCGTGTCCCTGAAAATTGAGATGGAAACGGAATCTCCAGAACAGGATCTGCTGGAAGAAATCGATCGCTTAAATGAAGACCCTAATGTGCATGGTATTCTGGTGCAGTTGCCATTGCCGCACCACATGGATGAAGAACGTGTGACCGAGCGCATTGACCCAGCCAAAGACGTCGACGGTTTTCATCCGGAAAACGTAGGCAAATTGAGCATCGGTATTGACTGCCTGACGCCCTGCACGCCGTCTGGAATTCCTGAGCTGATTACCCGTAGCGGTATCAAAATGTCGGGCAAGCACGCGGTGGTTGTCGGGCGTAGCAATATCGTCGGTAAACCGATGATGAATATTCTGGTGCAAAAGGGCGACAAAGCCAATTGCACCATAACCTGTTGTCATAGTGGCACGGACCATCTGGCTAACTACACGCGTCAGGCGGACATACTTATCGCCGCCATCGGGGTACCGGAGTTTGTTACCGCAGGGATGGTCAAAGAAGGTGCTACCGTGATTGATGTTGGTATTAACCGAGTAGAGGACCTCGAGCACTCTCGAGGCTATCGGCTGGTGGGCGATGTTGATTTCGATGACGTAAAAGAAGTCGCCGGAGCGATTACGCCGGTTCCCGGTGGAGTCGGGCCGATGACAGTCGCCATGTTGATGCAGAATACGGTCAAAGCGGCGCGCATGATTCATCAGTCCGGCTGAGCTCATTTAATCAAACCCCTCTAACGCCCATCCCACCAATATCAGCACCAGTCCGACGTGCCACGTCGGGCCGGCAATAATCTATTGTTAAATCAACTCAATGACCCGCAGCGCGAGGCCGTGCAACAATGCGATCGGCCGCTACTCGTTCTGGCCGGGGCAGGCAGTGGTAAAACACGTGTCATCACCTATAAGATCGCCTGGCTATTGCAAAAGCAGGGAGTTGATCCGCGCAACATATTTGCAGTGACCTTTACCAATAAGGCGGCTCGCGAAATGAAACAGCGGGTGGTCGAGTTGCTGGGCTCGGATCAACCGCAGGGCTTGACCGTTTCCACCTTCCACAGCCTGGGGATGAACCTGCTGCGCGAAGAAGTGGAAGCGTCCGGGCGCAAGGCGGGCTTTTCTATCTTTGATCCACAAGATGCCCTGTTCGTAGTCCGTGAGCTATTGCGTGCTGATCTCGATGACAATGGTCTGGTAGAGCGGGTGCGCAACCAGATATCGAATTGGAAAAATGACCTGGTTGGCCCTTCTGCAGCCGCGGCTGCGGCGATGACCAACCCGATTCAGGTGGCGGCAGCCAAGGTATACCCCGAATATGAACGCTATCTGCAGGTCTGTAATGCGGTTGATCTGGATGACTTGTTGTATCTGCCAAATATTATTTTGCGCAAGTTCGATAACCTGAGAATTAAATGGCAACAGCGTGTGCGGTTTCTTCTGGTAGATGAATATCAGGATACCAATGCGGCACAATACCAATTGGTTAGAACGCTGGTAGGCGCTGGTAACGGCCTGACCGCGGTGGGCGATGATGATCAGTCAATTTACGCCTGGCGTGGTGCACAGCCAGAGAATCTGGCGCAATTACAAACAGATTTTCCACAGTTGCGCACCGTAAAGCTGGAGCAAAACTACCGTTCGATGGGGCGGATTCTGGCCTTGGCGAATCACGTTATCCAGAATAATCCGCGGCCGTTTAAAAAAACGTTGTGGAGTGAGTTGGGTTTTGGTGACCCGGTGACAATAATCGCCGCCGAAAACGAGGAGCGGGAAGCTGAAAAGGTGGTTGCTGGGTTAATGCAACATCGCTTTCAGAACCTCGGTGAATATCGCGACTATGCAATCCTGTATCGCGGCAATCATCAGTCGCGCATGCTGGAGAAAAAACTGCGTGAAATGCACATCCCTTATTATTTGAGTGGCGGCTTGTCATTTTTTGAACGCTCAGAAGTGAAGGATGTCATGGCCTATCTTCGGCTGGTCACTAATCCGGCCGACGATAACGCCTTTATCCGAGCTATCAATACGCCGCGCAGAGGTATCGGCGCAAGCACTCTGGAGGCGCTTGCTGAGGCCGGCAAGCAGGATAGCTGCAGTCTGTTTCACGCCATCGAAAGTCCGCGGTTACATGATCTGTTAGTACCCTCACGGCAGGGCAGTGTTCGACAGTTTCATCACTGGCTATCCGACACCATCAACAAAGCGGATACAGAGCCACCGATGCGAGTGATCGAAGGCATGTTGCATGACATTGGCTACCAGCGCTGGGTCACTAAACAAAGCGCCAGCCCTGAACAGGCGGAAATGCGGTGGCAGAATGTTGAAGAGCTGCTCAAGTGGCTACGCTCTCTGTCGTCTCAGCCGGACCGGTCTCTGGCGGATGTGGTGGCGGCCGCCAGCCTGATGGGCATGCTGGACAAAGACAAAGAGGACAATGAGGCAAATGTGGTTTCACTGATGACCCTGCACGCGGCCAAAGGTCTCGAGTTTCCGCATGTCAGCATTGTGGGTCTGGAGGAGGAAATCCTGCCGCATCGCAATAGTATTGAAGAGGACATGATTGAGGAAGAGCGACGACTCTTTTATGTGGGTATCACGCGTGCCAAGCGAGAGCTAACCCTGTCATATGCGAACCAGCGCAAACGCTTTGGTGAGGTGCTGGACTGCCAGCCCAGTCGATTTCTTGATGAACTGGATCCGCAGCATATTGTGTGGGAAGAAAAGCTGGCCAATGACCCCGCCAAGCGGGAACAGGTTGGGGCCGCCCACTTATCGGCGATGCGGGCACTATTGCGCTAAAAAACAGAGAACATGAGCTGACTGGCGTAACCATTCAGGCGTCAAAATGCGGCGGCAAATCACCCCAAAACTTGACACATCTGTTACAATCTCGACCCGAATACAGGATTAGCCTGCATTGTGATTGGCTGGCTGTTCAGCCGCCGATAAAACAGTGCAGAAAATCAAGCGTTTGGCTAATCGTAGCGTCGGCCAAGTTACTTGAATGTAGGTGAAAAGTAACTTGGATGCGGTTTACGAGAAGCCTAAAAAAGCTTCAAAATTTGAGTTCTGGAGACCCTATGACTGACAACAGTGTTAGCGAGCCGACCGTAGAGGATCAAAAACGGCGTAGATTTCTAACCGGAATCACCGCTGGATTTGGTGCCGTTGGTGGTGCTATTGCCGTAACCCCGTTTGCATTAAGCATGATGCCCAGCGAACGAGCCAAGAATGCCGGTGCGCCAGTGCAATATGACTACTCGAAAATTCAACCGGGTGCCATGGTGAAAGTGGAATGGCGGGGCAAACCTGTGGTGCTGCTCAACCGCACCGAAGAAATGATGCTGGGTCTGGAAGAAATCGAAAGCAACCTGGCTGACCCGACGTCGTTAGTCAGCGTGCAGCCGCCCTACGCCCAAAATGATGCGCGAGCCGACGTGAGCAAGCCTGAAATGTTGGTTATGCTCGGTGTGTGTACTCATCTGGGGTGTTCGCCAGTGGAGAAGTTGGCGATCGGTCCCGACCCGGAGATGGGCGACGACTCCCAGGGCGGATTTTTCTGCCCCTGTCATGGTTCCAAATTTGATCTCTCTGGGCGTGTCTACCTGAATGTGCCGGCGACCTCCAATATGGAGATTCCGCCGTATCAGTATGAGGGTGACATTATCACTATTGGTAAAGATACAGAGAGGGTCGCGTAATGGCTATTCATCGTCACGATAACCATAAGAGCGCCAATGCGTTCATGGAGTGGGTGGACCGTCGCCTGCCGGTGACCAAGGTCTGGAATGAGCATTTGGCAGAGTACTACGCCGCCAAAAACTTTAATTTCTGGTACTACTTCGGTTCTTTATCGCTGCTGATTCTGGTCATTCAGATTTTGACCGGTATCTTCCTGACCATGCATTACAAGCCAGACGCTGCACTAGCCTTTGCATCGGTCGAGTACATCATGCGTGATGTGCCCTATGGCTGGCTGGTGCGTTATTTGCATTCAACCGGCGCCTCGGCCTTCTTCGTCGTGGTTTATCTGCATATGTTTCGTGGGCTTATTTACGGTTCGCATCGAGAGCCGCGTGAATTGGTGTGGTTGATCGGTTGCGTGATCTTTGTGGCGCTGATGGCTGAAGCGTTTATGGGGTATCTGTTGCCGTGGGGCAATATGTCTTATTGGGGCGCTCAGGTGATTATTTCCCTGTTTGATGTAATCCCATATTTTGGCCCATTATTAACTGAGTGGATTCGTGGTGATTTCGTTATCTCCGACGCGACCCTGAACCGGTTTTTTGCCTTTCATGTCATCATGCTGCCCTTAATCCTGGTGGCGCTGGTGTTCCTGCATCTGGTGGCGTTGCATCAGGTCGGTTCCAATAACCCTGACGGCATTGACATTTTTGAACATGTTGATGAAAACGGTAAACCGCTGGACGGCGTCGCTTTTCACCCTTATTACACGGTAAAAGACATTGTTGGCGTCTGCGGCTTCCTGATCATCTATCTTGGTGTGGTGTTCTTTGCACCGGAATTTGGTGGCATCTTCCTTGAGAAGGATAATTTCGCGCCGGCCAATCCGCTGCAAACACCACCGGACATCGTGCCATTATGGTACTTCACCCCGTACTACTCGATCCTGCGAGCCAATACCTTTAACTTCTTCTGGATTGATGCCAAAGTTTGGGGCGTTGTGTTTATGGCGCTGTCGTTGATCGTGTTCTTTCTGTTGCCATGGCTAGATCGGTCACCGGTTAAATCGATTCGCTATCGCAGCCAGCCGTTTAAGATTGCCCTGGTCATTTTTCTGGCCGCATTCTTTCTGCTGGGCTGGCTGGGCATGAATCCGGTGACGCCTACCAATACCTTGTTGGCGCAAATCGGTACGGTGGCCTATTTCGGCTTCTTCTTTTTGATGCCCTGGTTTACCAGCATAGGCAAAACCAAACCGGTGCCTGATCGGGTTACCGGCGATGAACACTGATTAGTGGGATTGAGACAATGAAAAATACACTTAATTTATTCTTCGCCCTGTTACTCATTGCCATTGTTCAGTCTCCGGCCAATGCGGCTGGCGGCCATGGCGCGGTTCTGGATGACGTAGATCTCAATATGAAAGACACGGCGTCCCTGCAAAACGGCGCCAAGTTGTTTATGAACTATTGTCTATCGTGCCACAGTGCCGCGTATGCGCGTTACAACCGGGTGGCAGAGGATCTTGATATTCCGCCGGCGTTATTGAAAGAAAACCTGATGTTCACCACCGAAAAAACCGGTGATCTGATGCAGACTACAATGTCGGCCGACGACGCTAAACGCTGGTTCGGAGTAACGCCGCCAGACTTGACGTTGGTTGCGCGGGTACGCAAACCGAATTGGTTATACACCTATCTACGAGCTTTTTATCTCGATGAATCGTCGCCGAGCGGCTGGAATAACTCCTTGTTCGAAAATGTGGCGATGCCACATGCTCTCTATGAACTGCAGGGCGTTCAGCGTGTGGTGGGCAAGGTGGATGCGGATAATGCAGACGTGGCCACCGATGATTCCGTCAAGGTGGTTGGCGATACAATATTCGAGTTGGATCACCCTGGCATGATGTCGCCACGTCAATTCGATGAGGCGATGAAAGATTTAACGGCGTTCCTGACCTATTTGGCTGAACCGGCGCAAATGCAGCGTAAATCCATTGGTGTGTTCACGCTCGCTTTTTTGATTATTTTGATGGGTCTAAGCTACCTGTTGAAAAAAGAATACTGGCGCGACGTGCACTAACAACGGCCAGTGTATTGGTACGGCAGCATTAAGGGCTGCCGTACTCTCCCCAAAATATTAATTCCTTCCTCAGGTTTCACACATGATGAATACTCTCGCCACACGGCGTTCTATTATGACTCTCTATTCCGGCACCGACTGCGTGCTCAGCCATGCTTGCCGCATCGTATTGCAGGAAAAAGACATTGAGTGTGAGGTGGTCTATACCGACCCTTCAGACACCTGTCAGGAACTGGCCGAATTCAACCCGTACTACGAAACACCGACGCTGGTGGATCGTGACCTGATTTTGTACGACCCGTTTATTATCAACGAGTATCTGGATGAACGCTTGCCGCATCCGCCCCTGATGCCGGTTGACCCGGTGTCGCGTGCCAAGCAGCGGCTCATGATTATGCGCTTAAATCGCGACTGGTTCAGTTCCATTACCGCCCTGCAGGAAAACCCCAAAGACAAGGCGGCTCATAAAGTGTTGCGCGATGGGTTGATTGCCATTTCGCCGCTGTTTGCTGAGCAGGAATTCGCCATGGGCGAAGAGTACTCACTGGTAGATGTCATTCTTGCGCCATTACTGTGGCGCTTACCGGTTCTCAACATTGTGTTGCCCAAGCAAGCAGAGGTTGTAAATCAGTACTCTGAGCGCCTGTTTGCGCGGGATGCCTTTCAGGCCAGCATGAGTGATGCCGAGCGAGATCTGCGCGGTTTCTAATTCCTTATTGACGTAACCCCTGTCTGTCATGAACACTATGGGCATGGCATCCACCAAACCATACTTGTTACGGGCCATTTTCGAGTGGGCGGAAGACAATGATTTGACGCCGCAAGTGTTGGTCGATGCTGACGTTATGGGCGTGGAAGTCCCGCAAAACCATGTTGTCGATGGTCAGATTGTGTTGAATATCAGTTCGACCGCTGTACACCTGCACACCATGGACAATCAATGTTTGAGCTTTTCGGCTCGCTTTAGTGGCGTGGAGCAGGATATTTATCTGCCAATCGATTCTATTATGGCGATCTTCGCGCGGGAAAATTCACAGGGAATCTTTTTTGAAGATATGGATGACGACGGCACCGACCCGGATGAACTTGTGCTTACAGATGTGTCGAGTGACAAAGTGAAGAAGAAAAAAGTCAAAGGTAAACGCGATACTTCTCACTTGAAAATCATCAAGTAATACCCAAACTTAGTCTTTCATGCTGGCACCGTCGGCATTCAATTATTGCGGAGGCTTTAATGCCCGAATTCAGAGGTACAACTATTTTGTCCGTACGGCGCGGCAATCAGGTCGTGATTGGTGGTGATGGCCAGGTGTCGCTCGGCAACACCGTCATGAAAGGCAATGCCTGTAAGGTTCGGCGCCTGCACAAAGGCGCTGTCATTGCTGGCTTTGCCGGCAGCACAGCCGATGCCTTCACCCTGTTTGAACTATTTGATGCCAAACTATCCAAGCATCAGGGCATCCTGACCAAAGCCGCTGTGGAACTGGCCAAAGAATGGCGTACCGATAGAATGCTGCGCAAGTTAGAGGCCTTATTGTGCGTGGCTGACAAAGAATCATCCTATGTAATTTCCGGTAATGGCGATGTTATTGAACCGGAGGGTGGTGTGATGGCGATTGGTTCCGGCGGGTCTTTTGCTGAAGCGGCGGCCAGAGCATTGGTTAAAAACACCGATTTATCGGCCCGTGTCATCGTCGAGCAATCCCTCAATATTGCCGCCGATATTTGTATCTATACCAATCATAATTTGACCATTGAAGAGTTGAACTTCGAATGAGTACCATGACCCCCCGTGAAATTGTCCAGGAGCTGGACAAGCATATTATCGGCCAGGCTAATGCCAAGCGCGCTGTGGCCATAGCATTGCGCAACCGCTGGCGGCGCACCCAGGTGCCAGACCAACAATTGCGCAATGAGATCACGCCCAAGAACATCCTGATGATCGGCCCCACCGGGGTAGGCAAAACCGAGATTGCACGGCGTTTGGCCAATCTGGCCGATGCCCCGTTCTTAAAGGTTGAAGCCACCAAGTTCACTGAAGTGGGCTATGTGGGGCGCGAAGTGGACTCCATCATTCGTGATTTGGCTGATATTGCGGTCAAGCGACAACGAGAAACCGAAACCCGAAAAGTGCAGCAACGCGCGGAAGACGCCGCCGAAGAACGCATCCTGGATATTCTAATCCCGCCGGCTCGCGATGTTGGTTTCACGCCCGATAGCGATTCTACAGGCGGTGCTGCCAGACAAAAATTTCGCAAGAAGTTGCGTGAAGGGGATCTGGACGACACCGAGATTGAAATTGAGGTATCGGCCGCTGGCGTGGGAGTAGAGTTGTTTGGCCCGCAGGGGATGGAGGAACTGACCAGTCAACTGCAGGGCATGATGAAGAACATGGGGGCAGACAAAAAACAGAGTCGCAAGCTGCCCATTAAAGAGGCTCTGAAATTACTCACCGAAGAAGAAGCCGCCAAGTTGGTTAATGAAGAAGACATCAAAGTAAACGCCCTGGAGCGCCTGGAAAATCACGGCATTGTGTTTATCGACGAGATTGACAAAATTGTTGGCCGTAGCGAGGCCGGTAAGAGCCCCGATGTGTCGCGTGAAGGGGTACAACGGGATTTGTTGCCTTTGGTGGAGGGCAGCACCATTTCGACCAAGTACGGTATGGTTAAAACAGATCATATTTTATTTATTGGTTCGGGAGCGTTTCAACTATCAAAGCCCTCTGATCTGATCCCGGAACTGCAGGGCAGAATGCCGATCCGGGTCGAACTGGCAGCACTAACCGTGGATGATTTCACGCGGATCTTGACCGAACCCGACGCTTCGCTCACCGAGCAATATGCGGCTCTAATGGCGACCGAGGAGGTCGGTTTAACATTCAGCGAAGGTGGTATTCGTCGCATTGCTGAGCTGGCGTGGCAGGTAAATGAAAGCACCGAGAACATTGGCGCCCGGCGCCTGCATACCATGTTGGAACGCTTGCTCGAACAGATTTCATTCGAGGCCAGCGATCGTGCTGGAGACAGCGCCACCGTTGATGCCGACTATGTGAATGAACACCTCGATGAATTGGCCGAAAATGAGGATTACGCGCGCTACATCCTGTAGCGTGGCTTAGCATGTTATTCGCCATTCTGTTTGTTGCGGCGTTCCTGTGCGGCGCGCTTATTTATTATTTCAGCCGTCAGTGGTGGTGGGCGGTAGCGACCCCGATGCTGGTATTTGCAGTTAATGCGCTACTCGATCCGGGCCAGCAGGGTGCGCTGATATTTACCCTGGTATTCGGTGAGACGATTGTGTTTTTTGCTGCCCTGCTAGGCTGCTATGTGGTGCAGACCCGCAGTCACCGGGGTGAGCCCGAGGCAACTACAGTTGATAGTTCAGATGCAAAGCAGGATTAAAGGCTGACTCTGACTGCGACCGGAGCAATCAGTTAAGGCTGGTGGCGAACTGCGCAATCCCATTCATCAGCATCTGGATCGCAATCGCTACCAGAATCATGCCCATTAGTCGTTCTATTGCGACCAGCCCACGATTGCGCAGGACGCGCGCCAGAAACCCTGCCGACAATAAAATAATGCCGGCCACAAACCATGCGGCAAACAGAGCCGCCAACCACTCAGGCCAGCGTTGCGGCTCTTTATTCATTATCAACAGCAAGGTGGCCAGCGCCGATGGGCCCGCCACATAGGGAATCGCCAACGGCACAATAAAGGGTTCATCCTCATTACGCGGGTTGCTGATGTCTGGTGCTGGAAAGATCATTTTTATGGCGATTAAAAATAAGATAACCCCGCCAGTCGCCGTCAATGCGGGTTCCGAGATATTCAGCGCAGCCAGAAAATGCTGCCCCGCAAACAGAAACACCACCATGACCAGTAAGGCAATCAGCAGTTCGCGCATGATCACCTTTACGCGCCGCCGCTGCGGCACGTTTTTCAGCGCTGTCAGGTACAAAGGGATGTTGCCCAGTGGGTCCATCACCAGAAACAGTAAAAGCGCTGCCGACAATACGGTCATAACAAACTCTTTTGTGGCCTAATGCCGTTGCAACACTACCAGCCGCATTGCCGACCTTCATTCTGTTGCTTGAGCCAGCTATTTAGCGGCGCAAAATAGTCAATGATGGCACTGGCGTCCATATCCCGTTGCCCGGTCAAAGCCTGCATGGCATCCGGCCACGGTTTACTTTGGCCCATGGCCAGCATATTGCCGAGCTTTTCACCGGCCGCCTTATTGTTATAGATCGAGCACTCGTGCAGATGGCCTTCAAAGCCAGCGGCTTCGCACAATGCTTTATGAAACTGGAACTGCATTATGAAACTGAGGAAGTAACGCGTGTAAGGCGTATTCCCCGGTATGTGATACTTGGCGCCCGGATCAAAATCCGCTTCAGTGCGTTGCACCGGCGGGCGGATGCCTTGATATTCTTCACGTAATTTCCACCAGCCAGCATTGTACTCGTCAGGGCCGATTTCGCCGGTAAACACCTTCCAACGCCATTCATCAATCATCTTGCCAAACGGCAGGAAGGCGATCTTTTCCAACGCCAGTTTCATCTGTTTATTAATGGTGGCTTCATCACTCTCGACCACATTATCAATCAAGCCCTTTTCTTTCAGGTAGCCCGGCGTCATCGACAATACAATGGTGTCGCCGATCGCTTCGTGAAAACCATCGTGTGCGCCACCTTTGAATACTGGCGGCAGGTCCTTATACATCAGATAGTAATAAATGTGCCCCAGTTCGTGGTGCAGGGTGCCGAGCTGCTCCTCAGTGATCTCAACGCACTGCTTGATGCGCGGGTCATTGCCGTTGTCCAGATCCCAGGCGCTGGCGTGACAAACGACATTACGATCGCGCGGCTTCTTGATCATGGAATTTTTGTAGAAACTCTCCGGTAGTGCGGGCAGGCCCAACGAGGTGAAAAAACCCTCAGCGGTCTGCGTCATCTTCAGCTCATCATAGCCCTGTTGTTCAAGTGCTGCGGTCACGTCCAATGAGGCAACGCCAGCGTAGGGTTCCATCAGATCATAAATGTTATCCCAGGTTTGTGACCACATATTGCCCAGCAGATGCGCCGGAATCGGTTGATCCGCTGGCACCTTGTCGGCGCCATATTGCTCGCCTAGCTTGGCTCGCACATGGCAGTGCAACTCCTCATAAAACGGTTTAACCTGCTCCCACAGGCGCTTTGCTTCAGCGGTGAAGTCGGCGGTATCCATGTCGTAACCCGATTTCCACAGTTCCGCCAGATTGTCATAACCGAAATCCTGCGCGCCCTGATTACCCAGCTCAACAAAGCGCTGATATTTTTCGCGGTAAGGAGGAGACACAGTGCGCCAGCCTTTCCAAGCTTCGAGTTGCGCGTCGTAATCGGTGGATTCGGCTAGAATTTTTTCCAACTCCTGCAGTTGGCGGCAGGTACCGTCGGAGCCACAATATTCACCAGCGCCGTATTGGCCCTCCATGTCGGTCAGGATTTCCGCCAATTCCGCTCTCAGGTCTGCATCATCCGGTGCTGGTGCGGCCGAGCCGCGTAACATTAATTCAATCGCGCGCGCCGTTTTAGGATCCATTTCAGAGCCCTTGTATTTACGTGCCTGCGCTACCATTGCGCTCTCAAACTCAAGGCCTCGCTCGCCCGCCTTGGCCGCCAATATGGCCGTATCGGGCGTGATATAGGTATTGCGCACCCAGGCTGCAGCACCAGTTTCCTTACTCAGCTCCAGACCTTCCTGCTGGATGCGTTCAACAAACTCGGCGGCGGATTCAACCGGTTTGTCGGGGGCCTGGTTGGTTGTCGATGAGGTTTCGCTTGCAGGCTGGCAGGCAGAAAGTGTCAGCGCCGCCAGCAACAGAATGACGTAATGGTTGAATTGTTGCATTTTAATCGCTCCGGTGTGCTACTTCAGATTCCCAGTTCTTGCTCACCAATGAGACCAGCAGAACAACAGCGCCAATGCCAAAAGTGAAAGTAGCAATCTGTTTAAACAGAGTTGGCATTTCGGCCACATTGTTAGGATCATAGCCGCCCGCCAGCAGGCCGGCGATAATATTGCCGATGGAATAGGTGAGTACAAACACGCCCATCATTTGGCCGATAAAGCGCTGCGGTGCCAAGCGGCTGACCGCACTCAATGCAATTGGGCTCAAACACAGTTCCCCGACGGTGTGCAGAAAATAGGTCAGAATCAGGAAGAAGGGTGCGGCCTGCATGCCGCCAGCCGCTACTTGCGCTGCATATACCATGACCACGAAGCCGCTGGACATAATCATCAAGCCGACCGCGCACTTAATACCGTAGCCGGGCGACACCATGCGCTGACCCAGTTGAATCCAGAAGGCCGCAAAGAACGGTGTCAGCAGGATAATGAAGATCGGATTAGCGTTCTGGAACCATATAATGGGGATCTCCATACCACCGATCACTTTATCGGTGTAGTCACGGGCAAACAGGTTTAATGATGACCCGGCCTGTTCGAAGCCAGACCAGAAGCAGGCCGAGGCAATGCAAACCAGCATCAGCGCCCACATGCCTTTCTTCTCGGTATCATCCAGATTGCCCCGAAAATACACAATGCCAAAGTAGATGAAGAACACGGCAGTGAAAACGACGGCGGTTTTCTGTGCCAGGCTCGGCGCATCAATGACCAGATTGCCGGTCATGGTCATGGCGGCAACTAATACAACGCCAGCCAGAAACGCCCAGATTGCCATCCAGCTGCGTTTTTCGCCCCCGGGGGACATATGCACCGCAGGCTCGGCGCTTACGCCCTGCAGATTATCCGAGGTCATGCGAAAGTGAATCAGGCCAAACGCCATGCCGACGGCGGCGGCCCCGAAGGCGTAATGCCAACCGGCGTTCTGCATCAGCCAACCACACACCGTGTAGCCGATGACCGAGCCAATATTAATGCCCATATAATAAATGGCATAGCCGGAGTCACGCCGGGGGTCTTCACGGGTGTACAACTGACCGACTGTGGCGCCAATATTCGGTTTCAACAGTCCCGTGCCCAGCACCACCAGAATCAAGCCGATGAAGAAGGTGTCGTGACTGGGAATGGCCAACACAATATGGCCGCACATGATGATTATGCCGCCATACCAGATGGCTTTTTGACCGCCAATCAAACGGTCTGCAATCCAGCCGCCGGGCAAGCCCATAAAATAAACTGATGCGGTATAAAGGCCGTAAATGGCGGTGGCGGTGGCGGTGGTCATTGCCAGGCCGCCTTGCTGCATTGTCGCCGTCATAAACAACACTAATAAGCCGCGCATGCCGTAGTAACTCATGCGTTCCCACATTTCTGTCATGAACAGAGTCTGGAGTCCCTTGGGGTGGCCGAAAAAAGAAGAATTAAGAGCGTGATCGCTGATTTGGTTCATGAAGTTACCTTGATTTTCGTTATTGTCGTGTCATGTAGTTCACGCACACAGTCGGTCGGTGTGGATGGTGGCCAATACTGTGTTCGCGGCACGCCTCAATGAACGTATCCAATTACAGAAATGGCTAACTATTTGACGATCGAATTAGTATATAAGATAGTAGAGCGGTTTTTGACCCATCTAAGGCCACTTCCCACCCTTGAACTGCCAACACTATAGCCTGCCTGCGCCCAAATTTTCAGCGAAAAGGGTGGTTTTAGACCGAATTAAATTTGTTGCCCTAAGCTGCTTTATTGCAGCCGTGCTGTTAATCGGTGGCTGTAGTCGAGGTGAATCCAACGTCAGTCAGGGCAATCGCGAGCAGGTCTTTCACAAATCCAATAATGCCGAACCGCAGGGCCTCGACCCGCATGTGGTTACCGGGGTTGCCGAGCATCATATTGTGCAGGCCCTGTTCGAAGGGCTGGTCAGCAAGAACCCGCATACTCTGGAAATTGAGCCGGCCGTGGCTGAATCCTGGGCCCTGTCAGAAGATGGCAAGGTCTACACCTTCAAGCTGCGACAGAACGCTAACTGGTCAAATGGCGACCCGGTTACCGCACACGATTTCGCCTGGTCCTGGTGGCGTGCACTGCAACCGGCCCTGGGCAGCCAGTATGTGTTTATGTATTTCCCGATCAAGAACGCTGAGCGTTATTTTAATCAGGAGGTTATCGATTTTGACGAGGTGGGCATTAAAGCGTTAGATGACTATACGCTCAGAGTGGAGCTGGCCAATCCGACCCCCTACTTTATGCAGCTATTGGATCATTATTCCACCTTTCCAGTGCACCGGGCGACGATTGAGAAATGGGGTAAACCGGATGAGTCCTATACGCCCTGGACGCGACCCGAAAACATCGTCACCAATGGGCCTTTCGTACTCGATGAGTGGCGCTTGAACAAACATTTAATGGTTCGCAAAAACGATGCCTACTGGGGCGCCGACCAGGTGCGTTTACAAAAAATAGTATTTTACCCCTATGAGTCCGGCCCCATCGTAGAGCGCATGTTCCGCGCCGGACAATTGCACTACACCTACGAAACCTTTATCGATCGGCTGCCGTGGTATCGGGCCAACAAACCCGATTATGTTCAGGTAGCGCCCTATGCAGGCACCTATTTGTATCGCGTGAATACCACCAAGCCACATCTGGCGGATAAACGCGTGCGCAAAGCGCTGGCCATGACCATCGACCGCCAGAAAATGATCAGCACCATATTGAATGATCTGTTCACTCCGGCCTATGCGATAACGCCACCGGGTCTGTTGGGCTACCAGCCGCCGAAGTTGTTTGATTATGACCCTGACGCCGCGCGCGCTCTGTTAGCCGAGGCCGGCTATCCGAATGGAGAAGGATTCCCGGAAACGGAACTGCAATACAACAGCAGTGAGCAACATCGGAAAATCGCCATCGCCGTTCAGCAAATGTGGAACAAAGAGTTGAACATCAATATCCGCCTGCAAAACAAAGATTGGAAAGTGTATCTGGACGACGAGCAGACCGGTAACTACGACATATCAAGAGGGGGTTGGATTGCCGACTATGTTGACCCCAACAGTTTTCTGGATATGTGGGTCAGCGGCAGTGGCCTGAATCGTACCCGCTGGGCAAACCCGCGCTATGACGAGTTGGTGTTGCAGCGTGCACCGGAGGCTAAATCGCGTGAGGATCGTTACGCCGCGTTCTATGCAGCCGAAACCATGATCATGCAGGACATGCCCTTTATTCCAATTTATACCTATTCCAGCCACCATTTTAAGCACCCCGCCGTGCGTGGCATGCCGCCCAATATTATGTCTTACTATAACTGGCGCTATGTGTGGCTGGACCCGGATTGGAGCGACGCAAAACCCCAACAACAGACCGCGCTCTCAGGGGGCATCTAATGCTGCGTTTTATTGGCCTGCGATTGCTGCAGGCAATCCCGGTGTTGTTCACCGTTATTACCGCCACATTTTTTCTGATTCGGCAGGCGCCGGGCGGCCCCTTTGATGCCGAAAAACCCGTAATACCGGCGGTTAAGCGGGCGCTGGAGGCTAAGTACAATCTTGATTTGCCAATGTGGCAGCAGTACACCAACTATCTTGGCGACCTGCTGCGCGGAGACATGGGTCCGTCATTTAAGTACCCGGGTTGGGCGGTGCACGATTTAATTATCAGCGGTTTGCCGGCCACCGCGGAATTGGCCTTTTACGCCTTAATGGTGGCCATCGTGATTGGGGTGCTGGCCGGCGTGTCCGCCGCCCTCAAGCCGAATACCGCGCGCGATTATGTGCCCATGTCGCTGGCCATGATCGGCATCTGCATGCCCACCTTTCTGCTTGGGCCACTACTGGTTTTGATCTTCGGTTTCTGGCTCGATTGGCTGCCGATCTCAGGCTGGGGTGATTTACCCGGCGATAAAATACTGCCTTCTTTCACATTAGGCGCAGCCTATGCAGCCTACGTAGCGCGCCTGACGCGCGGTGGCATGCTGGAGATAATGAGTCAGGATTACATCCGCACCGCACGTGCCAAGGGCCTGCCCGAGCACATTGTGGTGATTAAACACGCGTTGCGCGGCGGGCTGATTCCCACCATCGCGTTTCTGGGCCCGGCCTTTGCCGGTCTGTTGGCCGGTTCATTTGTGGTGGAAACAATTTTTCAGATTCCGGGCTTGGGTCGGTTTTACGTGCAGGCCGCGTTCAACCGTGATTACACAATGATTCTCGGCACCACGATTTTTCTTTCCACTCTGATTATCGTGTTTAATTTGCTGTCTGATTTATTGGCCACCTGGATGAACCCCAAGTTACGTCACCAGATGAGCCATCGCTCAGGGGGGCAGAGCTAATGAGTCAAGCTGCGCTGATGGAAGCTGAACAAGGCACTTCGCTATGGGCCGATGCGTGGGTGCGCCTGAAGAAAAACAAGCTGGCTGTGTTCGGCATGAGTGTGGTGGGCTTTTTTGTGGTGGTGGCCATACTGACACCCTGGCTGGCACCCTATGCCTACGAGGCTCAGGATCTGGAATTGGGCGCCACACCACCGTCGGCGGCGCATTGGCTGGGTACCGATATTTTTGGTCGAGACCTGCTGACCAGAATCATGTACGGCGGTCGCGTGTCTTTGGCGGTGGGAATAATCGCTACCTCGGTGGCGCTGGTGATTGGGGTGGCCTGGGGCACGGTAGCGGGTTACGTTGGTGGCCGCACCGATGCTGTCATGATGCGCATCGTCGACGCGCTTTATGCGTTGCCATTCATCATCTTCATTATTCTTCTGATGGTCGTTTTCGGGCGCAGCATGTTGCTGTTGTTTCTGGCCATCGGCGCGGTGGAGTGGCTGACCATGGCCCGCATTGTGCGCGGTCAGGTGCTGACCATTCGCAGTCAGGAGTTTATCGAAGCGGCCCGCTCTATGGGCCTATCGACACCTCACATAATGCTGCGCCATGTGGTGCCGAATAGTTTGGGGCCGATTATTGTTTATGCCACTCTGACGGTTCCTCAAGTCATGCTGCTGGAGGCCTTTCTAAGTTTTCTGGGGCTTGGTATTCAGCCCCCGCAATCGTCCTGGGGCCTATTGATTTCCTATGGCGCGGAAACCATGGAAGACTACCCCTGGTTGTTAATTTTTCCGGGCCTGGCTCTATCGATCACCCTGTTTGCACTGAACTTTATGGGTGACGGCTTGCGCGATGCCCTCGACCCGAAAGCTTCAAAGGATTAGGTGCCATTATGAGCTTACTTAAGGTGTCGAATCTGACTACCCGTTTTCACACCCGCAATGGTGTCACCACCGCCGTTGATGACGTTAGCTTTGCGGTCGAGCGTGGCGAAATTCTGGCCATTGTCGGGGAGTCCGGCAGTGGTAAATCGGTCACCTGTTACAGCATGCTGGGCTTGATCCCCATGCCGCCGGGCAAAATTGAAAGCGGCAGCGCCATGTTTGAGGGCCGAGATTTATTGGCCATGAGCGAGAGCGAGTTGCGCGATATTCGCGGTGATGAAATCGCCATGATCTTTCAAGACCCGATGACCAGCCTCAATCCGTTTCTGAGCATTGGCGAACAGCTGGTCGAACCGCTAATTTACCATCGGGCCTATTCACGTAGCGAGGCCCGAGTGCGCGCTATCGAATTGATGGAGGAGTGTGGCATTGTTCGCTCGGCCGAGCGGTTTGACTCGTATCCCCACGAATTCTCCGGGGGTATGCGGCAACGGGTGATGATTGCTATGGCCTTGATCACCGAGCCCAAGCTATTGATTGCCGACGAGCCAACCACCGCATTGGACGTGACTATTCAAGCGCAGATATTGGAGCTGGTCGCCAAATTGCAAGACAGCCATGATCTCGGGGTAATCTTTATCAGCCACGATTTGGCCGTGGTCAAAGAACTGGCCGACCGCGTGCTGGTCATGAAGCAGGGTCAGGTCGTCGAAACCAATGTCACGCAGGCATTATTCAGCGCACCGCAACACCCCTACACACAGGAATTGCTGGCCGCTGTGCCAAAGGGCCAAAAACAAAGCAACGATTTAACCGCAGACAGCATCTTATTAGACGTGCAGGGGTTAACCACCACATTTTTGGACCGTAATTCGGGCCAGCGCTTTAAGGCGGTGGACGATGTTTCATTCAGGGTTCAAAAAAACGAAATTTTAGGCCTGGTGGGTGAATCAGGTTCCGGCAAATCCACGATTGGCCGCAGTATTCTTAAGTTGGTTGAGGCGGACTCGGGCGCGGTGATTTTCGATCAACAGGACTTGCTGCCGCTGAGCCAGCGACAAATGGTGCCACTGCGGCGTCGCATGCAAATGATTTTCCAGGACCCCTATGCCTCACTGAACCCACGCATGACGGTGTTTGATACGCTGGCCGAGCCACTGCTGTATCACGGCCTTGCTACGCGCAAAAACGTTGAAGGCAAAGTGCTGGAGCTGATGGACGACGTTGGCCTGGATCGCCGTGCGATTAAAAAATATCCTCATGAATTTTCTGGCGGCCAGCGCCAACGCATTGCGATTGGGCGCGCCATCGCCACCCGCCCGGAACTAATTATTGCTGACGAGCCGGTGTCGGCGCTGGATGTCACTATTCAAAAGCAAATCCTTGATCTGCTGGTGGAATTGGTCAAGAAACATAACCTGACCATGCTGTTTGTGTCACATGACCTGTCGGTGGTACGGGCCCTGTGCGATCGAGTGATGGTCATACAACATGGCAAATTAATCGAATTTGAAAGCACCGAGCAACTGTGGAAAGCGCCTCAACAACAATACACGCGCGATTTGCTCAGCGCGATTCCGCAAATAGACTAACGAGGATTTATGATGCGAATTTTAATTATTTGTGTGGCTTTGCTGGTCACCTTTAGCGTCGCCCACGCGGACACAGAGCGCCAACAGATTACTTGGGATCTGACCGACCTGTTTGAGTCCAACGAAGCCTGGGACGCCGCCTTCGAGGATATTCAAAAACGCGTTGAGCGCATTCCAGAGCAGCGCAAGGGCTTTGGTAAATCAGCCGCCCGCCTCGCGGATGACATGATTGAACAATCGCAACTGATCAAGGAATACTGGCGCTTAAGTGTGTATGCAAGCTTGCAGAACGATGAAGATCAGCGCGATGCGGTCACCCAACAACGCCGGGCCAAAGTGCGTGCCCTGGGCACCAAGTTTGGTGAAGCGCAGTCGTGGGTCAATGCTTCTTTAATTGCGCTGGGAGAAAAAAAGTTGCTGCGCTATCTGGCCAAAGAACCGCGTTTGCAGCCCTTTGAATTTTCGATTAAAGACACGTTGCGTGAAGCCCCGCATTACCTGGACGAAGAGGGCGAAACACTTTTGGCGTCGGCCAGTGCAATGACCAGCAGCCCTAATCAGATATACAGCATGATTGCCAATGCGGACATACCGTGGGGCGAAATCAAGTTGGCTGATGGATCTACGGCGCGACTCGACCAGGCCGGTTACTCGCGCTTGCGCAGCGCCGCAAACCGCGATGATCGAAAAAAAGTGTTTGATCAGTTCTGGACCACCTGGAAAGACTTTGAAGACAGCATGGGCGCGACGCTCAACTCCGAAGTACAGGCCAATATGTTTCAGGCTAAGGCGCGTAATTACGATTCGGTACTGCACTGGCAATTGTCGCAGGAAAACCTCCCTGAGAAGGTGTATCGCACGCTGGTAGAGCAGGTTAATGAAAACCTGCCGACACTACATCGTTATTTTAAATTGCGCGGGCGGATTCTCGGCATCGAACAGATGCGTTACTACGATATCTACCCACCTCTGGTGGAGATGGATACCGATTTCGGTATTGAGGCGTCAAAACAAATTACCCGGGAAGTGCTAAAGCCCCTGGGTGAGGAATACAACAAACATCTGGCCACTGCACTGGATTCAAATTGGGCGCACGCCTACCCACAACCGGGCAAGCGCTCCGGCGCCTATATGAATGGCTCCGCCTATGATGTGCACCCCTATGTGTTGTTGAACCACAACGATGATTACAACGCCCTGTCTACCTATGCGCACGAATGGGGACACGCGGTGCACACCATGCTGGCGAAACGCGCTCAGCCGTTTGAAACCGCGTATTACTCAACCTTTACCGCGGAAATCGCCTCGACCATTAACGAAATTTTGTTGGAAGAGCACCTGATCGCCAAAGCCAAAACCAATCAGGAGAAATTGTTTTATCTGGGGCAGGCGCTGGAATCCATTCGCGGTACCTTTTTCCGCCAGACCATGTTCGCCGAGTTCGAGTTGGCGATTCACGAGGCTGGTGAACGCGGTGAACCGTTGACCGGCGCGGTGTTCTCAAAGATGTATATGGATTTGCTAAAAAAGTATCACGGCCATGACGCAGGCGTAGTGCTGATCGATGAGCCATACAATGCCGAGTGGGCCTACATCCCGCATTTTTATTACGACATGTACGTGTTTCAATACGCCACCTCGATTTCAGGCGCGGCCTGGTTTGCAGACAAGTTTTTGAAAGGAGATGAATCCGCCCGTGTAGATCTGGTCAATGTCTTAAAAGCCGGCGGTTCGGATTACGCGTACAACATTCTATTGGATGCCGGTCTGGACATGGCCAGCCCCGAACCTTACCAGGCGCTGGTGAAACGCATGGAAGACGTCATGGATCGTATCGAGGCTTTGTTGGATGAGTAGGGGCCTGACCCGATGCAGATAGAGCCAAGCAGCTCACAAATATTTAATCTAAATTGGCTTGACCGCTAAATTGCGTGAGCCACGCGTATTTGGCTTCAACTCCGTCCCGCAGAGCGGAATTACACTCGGGTCTGGTCTCTTTAAAGCCCCCTCTCGCGTGTAATTAACAGGTGTTCCAGCATTTTGTTGTAAAAACACCAAAAACAGCCGAATGTTGTTGTGTAATTCGCGATTTGCGAGACCATTTCATTGTTTATTTTTAATAGTTTGTGTAGAGTGTCAACATTCGTTAAATCGTGCGATCACAGCCGTGATTGTGCGGCTTGGCAATGCAGTTCGAAGCGTCGTGGTTCTTAAGTCGAGTCGGGTTGTGATCTCCATGGGTGCCAATGTTTTATCTGACGCCCGGCAAGGCACAAGCAGACCGATTGAAGACGGGAAAAACTACAATAATGAGTCGCTCCCGACACGTCGAAAATTTCAAAATCTCGAGATATACAGAAAGAGGTATAACGATGTTAGAAAAGAAAAAGCTTTCACTCGCAGTTGCATCTGCGATAGGTGTTGGCGCAATCGGGTTCACCACCCCGATATTGGCACAGGATAACAGTGCTGAAATCGAAGAGGTGATCATTACTGGGTCGCGAATCAAGCGTGCTGACTTGTCAGCAGTAAGCCCGGTATCAGTTGTAAGCGGAGAAGAGTTCAAAATTTCAGGCAACATCAATGTTGAGCAGAAATTGGCAGAGCTACCTCAAACGCAACCTGCCTTCGGACCGAGTTCAAATAACCCGGGCGATGGTACGGCAACTGTCGATTTGCGCGCTTTAGGCACCGCACGAACCTTGGTATTGGTAAATGGTCGGCGTTACATCCCCTCCCGTCAGGACGGTGTGGTTGACCTGAACACAGTACCAGGCACATTAATCAAACAAGTCGATATCACCACTGGTGGTGCATCAGCCGTATACGGTTCAGATGCGCTGTCCGGCGTTGTTAATTTCCAACTGGTTGACGATTTCGAAGGCGCTGAATTTACGGCTTTGTATGACACGACTTCAGATGGTGACGGCGAGAAGTTTAACTTCGACTTCACTGTTGGTGGTAACTTCGACAACGGTCGCGGTAACGCAGTACTGTACGGTAGTTATACTGATCGTAACCCGGTGTTTCAGGGTGATCGAAAGTTCTCTGACGTTGCATTGACTGAGAGTGGTGGTGTACTGGTTCCAGGCGGCTCTTCAGGCGTACCGGGTACTCGTGTATTTGGTGGCCCGACTCTGCCTAACGGCGACAACCTCGGCATCTTTAATCAAGATGGTTCAGGTCGTTCCTTCCAGGATCCAGCGGATCGATTCAACTATGCACCGGATAACTTTCTGCAATTGCCGCAAGAACGCTATCTGCTGACAGCCATGTCGCATTATGACCTGACTGACAATGCACGTTTGTATTCAGAGTTGACCTATGTTCGCAACGTGGTTCCTCAGGAACTGGCGCCAACTCCTGCGTTCCTTGGAACTCTGGAAGTTAATCCGGACAGCCCATTCTTCGCCCCTGACGTTCAGTCTGCTTTGAATGGTACACGCTCCGACACCAATGGTGACGGCGTGGTCAATGGCGAAGACAACACGTTCCTGCCGTTTATCGGTCGTCGTATGGTTGAGAATGGTCCTCGTCAATCAATTGATACCCGTACCGCCAATCGTATCCTGATCGGTGTCGACGGCGACATCAATGACACCTGGAGCTACGACGCTTATTTCAGCCGATCGCAACTGGATCAATCTAACACGCTGGAAAATGACGTATCTGATTCCCGCTTCCGTCAAGCGGTGTTGGTTACCGATGATGGTGCTGCGTGTCAAAACGGCTCTGCTGGATGTGCCCCGCTCAATATTTTTGGAGCAGGTAACATTTCACAGGCTGCCATTGATTTTGTTAAAGTTGGTGCAACCAATCTGACCAGCATCACTCAGGAAGTAATTCAAGGTTCTGTTTCAGGTACCCTCGGATCACTTGGTTCAAGTGATCGCCCGGTCGGCGTAGTTGTTGGTGTTGAGTATCGCAAAGACGAGTCTAGCTTCCGCCCTGATACTTTCTTGAGTTCTGGTGACGTACTGGGCTTCAACGCGGGTAATGCCACCGTTGGTTCATATGACTCTAACGAATTGTTCGCCGAAATCAGCGTACCGCTGATGGAAGGCCAGCAAGGTGTCGAAGATCTGGAACTCTGGGGTGCTTATCGTTACTCCGATTACTCCAACATTGGTGGCGTTAGCTCTTTCGCTACGGCCTTGAAATATGCACCGACTGATAAAGTGCGCACTCGTGTTGGTTTCCAGCGCGCAGTTCGTGCACCTAACGTGTCAGAGCTGTTTCTGGGTACCGCGAATGGCTTCCCGACTGCAACTGATCCCTGTGCAGCAGATGGCTTCCTGCCAGGTGTAACCGACGTTGCACTGTGTCAGGCATCTGGTGTGCCGGCTGGTCAGGTTGGTGTGTTCTCGCAAGCGAACTCTCAGATTGAGGGTACGTTTGGTGGTAACCCCAACTTGCAGGAAGAAACCTCTGACACCTTCACTTTGGGTGTTGTGTTTGAACCGACCGACAATCTGGATATCACTCTGGACTACTTCCAGATTGAAATCGAAGATGCCATCAGCGTACTCGGTGGCGGTGTCGACAACGTACTGGATATCTGCTTTAACCAGATTCGCGATGCATCATCGGCGTTCTGCCAGGCAGTATCACGACGACCGGACGGTAACGTTGGTCTTGTTCGGGTACTTAATGAAAACATCGCTGCACTGGAAACTTCCGGTATCGATCTTGGCATTAACTTCACAACGGACTTGGACTTCGGTATCGGAGGCGAAGGTTCCACACTGCACATTGATACCAAAGCAACCTATCTGACTGACTTTGATGTCACGCCAGTGGTTGGCTTGGATACAGTGAACAAGTGTGCCGGTAACTTTGGTAACACCTGTGGCGACCCGTATAACGAGCTGATCGTGAATACACGAGCCACCTGGTCATCAGGCCCTTGGAGTATCTCCGGCCTGTTGCGTTATCTGAGCGCTGTTGATGATGACAGCATTGAAAACTCAGGTGTCGATCCGGCCAATCTGGTTGTTCCTGAAATCGATGCTGAGTTCTATCTCGACCTGAGCGCGTCTTACGAGTTCAACGAGAATATGTCCGTCAACTTTGGTGTTAAGAATGTTCTGGATACTGAACCAACCCGTGTTGGTGATGTACAAGAGCAAGCGAATACGTTCCCAGAAACGTATGACCTGCTTGGCCCAAGATTCTTCTTTAGCGCGGATTACCGTTTCCGGTAACTCGATCAAAGAAGTAAGCAGTAATAAAACGGCGAGCTTCGGCTCGCCGTTTTTTTTCGCGTGTGATAATTGGGTTAAACTATTCGCACAGGCGAATGGATAAGCGGCTTACTCCAACCCCACACGATGACCAAGAGCTCAGTAAAGAAACTGCAATCAGAACTGGCAGACGCGGCGGCTAAAATCTCGCAAGGCGATGCCGCATCGGTAACCCAGCGCTTGCAGGCGTTGCATAAACAGTTCCCCCAGCAAGCCGATATCAGCCATCTGCTGGCGCTTGCTTACAAATCTCTTGGCGATCCGAGTCAGGCTGAGCATTTTTTTAAGGCTTCATTGTCTGAAAACCAAAAGCAACCGCACGTGCACAATAATCTGGCCAACCTGTACAATTCACAGTCTCGATTCGAAGAGGCAGCGACGCACTATCGCAAAGCATTGATGTTGAACAATCAATATCATGAAGCGCGTCGCAATCTGGGCCTGTGTTTCGCTGCGCAAGCGAATTATGAGGAGGCGACAGAACACTTGCTGGCAGTTCTCAAGGTTGCCCCCCAAGATGCCATCGCCTTAACGGCCCTGGCGAATGTCTATCGCGAAACGGGGCAATTCACTGAGGCACAACAACTCTATGAACGCGCAACAAATGCCGCGCCAGGGCACGCTAATGCATGGCATAACATGGGGCTCAATTATCATCTGATGGGCGATATTGACCAGGCGTTGACCGGTTATCGACGTGCCTTTGAGATTCAACCGGATAAAGCCGAAATTGTGGGCAGTTTGGCCTCAGCGCTGGCCGACAGTGGTGCGATCACGGAAAGTACCAATTTATTACGCAACTATGTAAAGCGAAACCCTACGGCGGTTCATCTACACGAACGATTGAACGAGCTGTTGTGGGAGGCAGGGGATCTGCAGAACTTTGGTGCTAGCTATATGCAAGCCATGGCGGGCGCGCCCAAATCTGAACCATTGCGGATCAGTTACATTACGCAGCTGATTAGATCAGGTCATGCCGACGAGGCCATGCAACAAACTGAGGCAGCACTGCAAGAGTTTGGGCAACGACCAGAATTACTGGGCCTGAAGGGACGCTTGCAGGCCGATCTTGGAGATCATGACGGGGCCTTATTAAATTTTTCCGCTGCTCTGCAGTCAGGGTTTTCCGAAGATTTGGCTCGGCAATTAACCAAATTGTGTTTGATTACCGGTGACTATGGACGGGCTCAAAACCAGATAGATCAATTGTTACAATACGCACCGGATTGCCAACTGGCGTGGGCCTACCAGAGTCTGGTTTGGCGCCTGACGGGTGATGAACGCTACCACTGGCTGGCCGATTATGAGCAGTTTGTTGTGGCTTATTCGTTGGTGACGCCACCGGGTTACGATTCACTTGAGCATTTTTTGGCGGCATTAGAGCGCCGCTTGGCGGATCTGCATAAAACGGTGAACGCCCCATTGAATCAGACCCTGCGGCACGGCACGCAAACTGCCGCCCGTTTATTTCATTTGCAGCAACCAGAGATCCAATCCTTGCAGATGGCATTGCAACCCATCGTGCAGTCATACGTAGATGACATGCCCAACGATGATGCGCACCCACTGTTGCGACGAAACACCGGCAAATTTGCATTCTCGGGCTCGTGGTCAGTAAATCTGAAAGCCAACGGTTTTCACGTAAATCATGTGCATCCGGCCGGCTGGATCAGTTCGTCCTGTTATATCACTCTGCCATCCGTCAACCGGGCCGACCCCGCCTCGCTGCAGGGTGCCATCAAGTTTGGCGAGAGTCCTCTGGCGTTGGGTGATCGCGAGGTCATCGAGAAAACAATTATTCCGCAACCGGGAATGGTGGTTTTGTTTCCGTCTTATATGTGGCATGGAACTATCCCGTATGCTGGAGACGAAAGAGATGTGCGCCTGACCACACCCTTTGATGCCATCCCTGCTTGACCCAGCCCAAAAGAGAATAAATTTTATGACCGAGGATAATCCGGAATTTGCATGGTCTGTTTATTGGGCGCAGGATCGCCTGCATAGCTGTATCGCCAGCGAGAATCCCGACGATGAAAGACTGTTAAATGCGGAATGGGAGGAGTTTGCTGCAAAACTGCCCGCTGCTGCGCGAGTGTTGGATTTGGCGACTGGCAATGGTGCAGTTCCCAAGGCGCTGCTGGCAACTCGATCCGATCTGCAAATCGACGCTGTGGATAGAGCGATGATTGATCCGATGAAATTTCTCAGCGATGGCGGTGACTTGGAGAAAGTGCGCTTCCACCCACAGACCGATATCCTTGAACTGCCGTTTGCAGCACAAAGTTTTGACGCCATTACCAGTCAGTTTGGTATTGAATACGCAACCCTGACAAGGGCCGCTCCCAGAGTCAGTAGTTTATTAAAACCCGATGGAAAATTACTGTTCTTAACCCACCATGCGGAAAGTCAGCTGATTGTCGCCAGTCAGCCCAAAAAGCGTGAGTTGGAGCGATTGATCGAACCACGTGGTCTGCTGGCGGTGCTGCACGAGATTTTTTCAGGGAACAGTTCCTTGTCCGAATTGGAAGCTTGTGGCGCGCGGTATCTGGAGGGTAAGTTTGTTAAGACTGCTGCGATTTCAGGTCAGGTTTTTGAAGGTATTAATCGGATAATCGAGTTGTTCGAGCGTGATATCAATCAGGCTCGGCAGTTGGCGTCAAACATGGATTTTCGCGTGAGAGCTGAGCATCAGCGACTCAGCCAGATGATTGAGTCAGCGCAAACGGCTCGCTCACTCGACGAGCTCTCTGTGATTATGGATCAGCACGGCGTCTCGATTCAGTTTGAACCGCTGTATGTTGAGTCTGGGCAATCTCCATACCTGCTCTGCTGGTCTATACAGGGCCAAAAATAGCGCGTAAACCCGATTAGTATCTCTAGTCATCACGCAGTTACTAACGGCTTGCAGTCTGATTGCTAATCACTTTTCTCTCGACTGGAGCGCAACCAACCGGTAATTGAATACCGGTGCTCTGTAGCAAAAGAGCTGACCATGGACACCAGATGATTCTGCGGCACAGCAAATAGGTTCAACGCATTAAAACAGGGATACAGTGCCTCTGAAAACCCCCTTTCTGCATCGGGAAAAACCAGCGCGCCTCCCCAATCTGGCCGCCAGGTTGGGGTCAAATTAAGAACATAGGCGGCCAATCGACCTTTGCCTTTTACATCATCATCGTGTTGCGTCAAAAAATGACCTGCCGAGTAGCGGGTGATCTGCGCGTCGGCGAATTCGATTTGATCAAAGCCGGTAACTCTTCTGGCCAGCTCAAGTAACGGCTCGCTGTTAATAAACTGGTAAATCGTATTGAAAAAATGCCCCGGCAGCCGGTTGTGCTGATAAATATCGTAAAGAGGAATGTTCGCGTAGAAATATTGAAAATCATCGCTGGCCTGGCGATATATCTTATCGATCAACGCGCTTAATTGCGCGCTTGGCAATTGCATCACGCCATCAAAATCCATATCGACATGTTTGCCCTGCTCGTTCCAGACAATATTCCACTGCTGCTGATTCTTTAGCGCATGCAGTAGCGCCTGCGCTGTGTCTTGCGTTAACACATCACTTATCTGCACGCGATTATGCGCTGCAAAATAGTGCTGTAAGTGCGCGAGGTCGTCACGCGCGGCAATCTGGAGATCCGTTTTCAATTAAATTTTAGTGCGCGATGAAAGAGTCGTTTAATGCCTTTCACCCAAGTTTGCTAATGCCATTTAAATTGATCAATATGCTAGCATACGCAGGCTGTGCGGGGGTGCCCATCAACCCATGCCCCCAAGTAAGAAATCTGTGAAAGTTCGTTACCCCAGAGAGAGATAACTGTGAACAACGATATTGAAAATATTCTAAGCCAGGCACAAGCACGCCTGGAAAGTGATGATGTTACAGAAGCTATGCAGCTGTTCGAGCAGGCGCTCGAAATTGACCCCGATTCTACTGCCGCCTTGTTTGGGGCCGGCAGCGGCCACATGAAAGCGGGGCAGTTTGATGCGGCGTTGGCGTTTTTTCTTAAAGCCCGGGATCTGGAGCCTGAGGCCGTTGATATCGCCTATAACCTGGCGCGATGTCATGCAGAGACGGGCGATCGTTATGCGGCCTTGTTGGAATTACAGCGCGCTACTCAATACTGCCGTGATGACCCAATCTTTTGCCCGGCAATCGCCGACCTGCTGGTCAAGCTTGGCGAGTCCAAAGGCGCGATTGAATTGCTGGCGAGATTGCCGCAACTGACGCCCACCGACCAAATATTACTGGCGCGAGCCCAAAGTCTGGGGGGTAACCTCCAGGAGGCCGTGCAACTGTTATTCAGGCTTAGCGAGGAAGTCCCACGCGACGCCCTGGTTGCTAAAGAACTCGCCACTACCGCCGCAAATTTACGCGACTATTCGGTCGCAATAATGGCGTTCGAGCGCTACCTGAAAGCGAGCACACCGAAAGCGGCGGACTACTTGCGCTTCGCAGACCTGTTGTTTCTCAGCCAACAGACTGACCGCTGTGAACAGGCCATCAAGCTCGCAATTGATCACGGTGAGGATGGGGCAGAGCTGTATGCGTTGCGCAGTAAAATTGCCCGCCTGAAGGGCGATTATGAGTTGGCGATACAGACCAGCCGACAGGCTATCAAGCGTTTTGAGCGCCAGGGCCAGGCTTGGTCAATATTGGCCGAATTAGCACCCGACGAAGATGTCGAAAGCTTGATTCAAAACCTGCAGGCATTGGTGAGTCAAGCGCCTGCGGCCGCGGGCGTGAATCATCACTATGAAGCGCTTCTCAGATACGCACTTGCCCATTTGCATGAGCGACTCGAGCAATATGAAGCCAGCGTCAGTGCCTTGCGCGATGCGAACCTGATTCAAAAAGCACAATTCATGGAGCGAAATGCTGCGTATCAAAGGGACAATACAGAGCAGCGCATTGATGATCTGATCAAGAACTATGGCAGCGATGTGATTGATCTGCCCAGTGCCACCCCAGGCCAAGATGGCAACAGTCCGGCGCCCATATTTATTGTTGGTATGCCACGCAGTGGGACAACGCTGGTCGAGCGGATTCTCGGGCAGAGCAATCAGGTAACCATGGGCGGTGAACTGGAGACAATGCAATTGATTGCGACGGAATACACGAAACAGGTCGGGTTAGGCAAATTGCCTAAACCGGCGAAGATGAACGAGCAGCAGTGGCAGGGTTTGCGGAGCGCCTACCTCGACAAAAAGCCGGAGCCCTGTAAGGCATTTCTGACCGATAAACTGCCGCACAACTTTTTAAATGTTGGCTTGATACTAAAGCTGTTTCCAGAAGCAAAAATCATTCAGCTGCGCCGCAACTTGCAGGATGTTTGTCTGTCGATTTATTCGCAGCCGTTTGCGCAGGGTCATAGCTATGCCTGTGATCTGCAAGATTGTGAGCATTTCTATCAGCAGGCAGAGCGACTAATGACGCACTGGAACGGATTGCATTCGCCGCAGCTGTTTAATTTGCAATATGAGAATCTAGTCCGTCAACCGGATTACTACGCGCAACAACTGGTGGAGTTCTGCGGATTGAAATGGCAGCCTCATTATCTGGATTTTCATCAAAATATAAGCCCAAGTTTCACATTCAGTGAAATGGCTGTGCGACAACCGATCACTGCAGAGCGCATTAATCGCTGGCAGGCTTTTCAGGCGTATTTGCCTGAATTGAGCGGTTAGTTGGGATGCCTGTGTTCGGGCAGCAGTAGTTGTAGCTGTTCGCGTCGCGCCGCCATCCAGATTTGGCGTGTTTTAAATGCGCGCTGGATTTCAGCTCGTTCCTCCTCGGTCAGCGAGGGGTGCCAGATTGAAAAAATCAACACGATACGGCGCTGCGCGCTGGCATTGTGCGCAGAATGCAGATAACTGTCGTCGAAAGCCAGCAGACGATTGGCCTGCCAAGCACGCTTTTCCCCTGCGACCTCGAGGAAACCCCGATTCGGAATATCAATTCCCAGATGGCAGGTCAGGCTGTGATTCGACAAACCGAAGTGAGGCTCAATTGAGCATCCCGGCGCCAACATCGAGAAAAAAACTTCGTAGGGTTGATCATCTAAACCATAGGTCGGCGCATGTTGAATGGTTTCCAATGTGACTGGAAACAGCTCGGAGAGACTGGTATTTGGTTCACCATCACGGAAAAGATCGATTGCCGACCAATTTGATGAGCCTGCCAGTAGACCCAGATTATCCTGATATTGTTCTTCGATACCCAGATATGGCCGAATGCCGAGTTGCTCCGCGTGTTCATTCAGTGCTTGATGCAGTTCGGCGCGAATCTGGTCGCCACGAGACTCAAGGATCGCTGACCAGTCGAACTCGCTGGCATTGAACCAGGGCTTTTGCTCTAAATCCGGAACATAAAATAACTCAGGTGCAAACTGGTCACTGAAGTGGCTGATCGGGAGATCATGCGTTCTGGTCCATTTTGCTCGCGCGGCTCTCGAGCTACGACGCTCAGTGGAAAACAGCTGTCGATGTTGTGCACTCAAAAAAGTCCGCAGATGATGGTTTGCCAGGCGGGCGCGAAGGGCAGTTTGCTGGTTAGCATTGCCCGCGCGTGGGTCATTTAGCAGCCTTGGGTTCAAATCTTGTAGCAGAGAGTAGACTGCTGCCGCTGCCTCCGGCTGATTACTCTTTTGCAGCCAAGCGCCAGCATAAAGATATGCTAAGGGGTTATCAGGTGCCAACTGGATACATTGATGATGCGCATAGCCCGCTCGCGCCCAGCTACCAATCTGTTCTTCGACGTTGGCCAAACGATGCCAGGCCTCGGCATCAGCCTGGTCTGATTCGGTAAACTCGCGTAACAGCCTGAGTCCTTCGGCGTTGTCGCCTTTGGCAAAGGCCGTGTCGATACCGTCACGGGTTGCCTGATCGGTCAATTATCCTCCAGGTCTTCTCTTATGACGGTAGGGTCATCTCGCAGCCAGCCTGTCAGGGAATAGCGACCTTTGTCCGCGAAGGGCGTCACGTATCCAACACTGTGTAATCTTGGCACCTGAAAAATGGTCAGTGAATTAAAACACGGGTACCAGCTCTCCGCTGCCGCTGCCCCTACGCCATCGAAAAAGTTTGTTTGGCCTCCCCAGTTATAGGACCAGTTCTTGGTAAACCCCAGTACCACGGCAAAGCGTCTCACGCTGCTATCTTCAGTTTCCCGTTGGTCGCCCATATCGTCATGCATGTTTAAAAAATGATTGCGCTCATACAAGGTCGCCTGAGGATCCATTTTCACGAGCGTATTGACTCCGGTAATTTGACGCGCGGTCTTAATGAAGGCGGTATTGTTGAGGAAAGTTGCAATCTCATACAGCATGGAGTTGTCCGTGATCAGGCCGTCCTTAATCGCATCGATGATTGGGAAGAACTTATACATGTACTGGTAATTAGCGGATGCCCGTTGGTGCAGCTCGGTCATGATTTGCTGTTCTTGTTCCTGCGACAATTGCGCCACCTGGGTGCTGTCGAGGCGTACCGGCTGACCTTGAGCGTCAGAGTACGCCAAATGCCACGCAGTGTAATTCTTTAAGCAATCCAGAATGGATTCTGCAGACTCCGTGGTAAGAAAATTGTCGATTCGTATTTTGCCCTGACTTTGAAAATTTGCGGCGATTTGCTCAATATCAAGTTCAGGATTGATTTGCAGATTCATTAATGGTCTTCCGGGTCAGATCGATGTTGTTCAAAATTCAGGTAATCACGTTCGGGTGGTAAACGCGCGGAATCGTATAGTAGCCGCATTTCGCCCGAGGTGCCAAAGCTGACTACAATTAAATAAGGCCTTATTTTTAAAACGTTGAAATTGATTCTTTCTTGGATTATTTCGGGGTATTAAATATCAGCGCATTTTCTTGCGAGTCAATGACATAGCTTAATCCCGGGTTCAATTGGTTTAACAAATCAGTGCCCAGCAAACCCTCAACCCCGGGCTGGGCAAATTCAATTTCAGCAAATTTCACATCGCGGCGTTGTAGCGGCCCCAAAGCAACCGATTCAGCTGTGGCCAACTGTGCTTGTCGCACTCCATTCGCTGTATTCAGGCGAATCAACTTTCCGCTTACAGGCAATCGCAGGCGCTTCACAACGCTTTCAGACAGGGCCGAGATTGAGGCTCCAGTATCGAGCAGCATCCGCACATCAGTGTCATTAATACGAGCCACAATGACGAAGCTGCTGCCGGTGCTTAACAGTGGCACGCGTACCTGCCCCGGTGTTGTTGAGTCACTATTTTGCAAACCGGCAGTTGCATAAATTTGCTGCAGCTTGGCTTGTACCGTGATGGCCAGATCCTGGTTGTATAGCAATGGTTGCAAGAGCGTCAAGGCATTCGTTGTATCACCCAACTCCAGGTAGGCGTCAGCCAGTTCCAGCTGAAAATGCGTGAACCCCGGGTGCAAGTGATACAGGTCTCGATACATTTCCAGCACGCCTAACTCGTTACCACCCCGCAGTAATTCGTCGCGCAAATACCCTGAAATCTGTACCAGAGCGGCCAGATCGCGTTGCTGAATGTCTGCGCGATGTTCAAGAGAGCTGGCCCGCTTGATTGACTCAAGCGCGGCGGCCCAGTCGTCCATTAACATTTGTACGTTGCCAAGCTGACGCCACGCATCCGCATTTTCATTAGTGGCCGCATAGGTCACCAGAAGGTCGACTGCGGATTGCAACTGATCACTGGCGGTGCGTTGTGCGGCATGATCGAGGATTAATCGTGCCAATGCCTCCGCCTGATTGGAATTTAATCGCGCGTACAGGGAATTGAGCAGGGCAACCGCTGCATTGAACTCTCCGTTTGTCAGGAGTCGTTGTAGTTGTTGCTGGTAAGCAGCGAAGGAGTCTTCTGCGGCGCTCAATGTCGCGACCGGAGTACCAGCACCGACAGACCCTGATACATTTGGCGCTGCAACTGCAGGCGACTGCAATGCGCGTTGCTCCATTTGCCACCAGATCGTGGCTGATAGCATCGATGTCGCGGCGATGCCCAATATCCAGTATCGCGAAGGCACGCTAATTAAACTTGCTTGGCAACCGATCAATCATGGCTAAATCATATCCTACTAAGTAGCAGCTTTGCAGCAGCCAAAAAAAACCCCGGCTCGAAAACCGGGGCTAACAATATCAAACCTGGAGGGTAGGACCTCCGAACATCGGTTTGATCAGGGGTTGAAGACTTCAATTTAACGGCAACCGAGTTAATTAAACATGCAAAAACGAGCGGATTTGCATTGCTTTACAGTTTGTGGGCCGGACATCGCCGTTCCTGCGCATCCCGGCGGCCGAGGCATACGACCCACAGGGAAGTGGGAAGTGCCGGTTAGTCGCCAGGAGCGACTCCGGCCCGTTCATCTAACATCGTTCCTGCGCATCCCTGCGCTCACGGCATACGACCCACAGGGAAGTGGGAAGTGCCGGTTAGTCGCCAGGAGCGACTCCGGCCCGTTCATCCCTGGACAAGCGCCGCTCCTGCACATACCCCTCAAGGGGGTACCGAGGTCCTGTGAAATGCCGTTCCTGCGCATCCCTGCGCTCACGGCATACAGCACATCCTGTGAAATGCCGTTCCTGCGCATCCCTGCGCTCACGGCATACAGCACATCCTGTGCATAAAAAAGGCGCTCTGGCTTTTACTGCCCAGAGCGCCGAATGCAAACTAAATAGTGTAGGGGTGGGAATATTTAGCTTGGGTTTCAAATGAAAAACAACAATGTGCGCACGTTCGTTCTAAGCGTGGCACGCCCTATATATAGCAAAATCCTTTACTGGACATTTGTTTATTACAGAGCATTAATGCAACTTTAATCGATTGGTAAGCAAGCAATTTGAGATGCACTAATCCGGCCCGATCAGGGCCCACCTGATTAGCTGGTTACTCGAGGTAGCTAAGTTCCATAATTGTGTAGCAATGGGTCTCACCAGCGAGCTTGATAGATACCTCGTCATCGACGGATTTCTTCAGCAGGGCTCTCGCCAGGGGTGAATCAATACTGATGTTGTCCTCGGCCCGATCAGTTTCATCAGGCCCCACAATTCTGTATTTGCGAGTTTCGCCAGCCTCTGATTCCACGGTCACGAAGGCGCCAAAAAAAATCTTTTGCGGATCTCCCACTCGCTCCACAATATTCAGATCCGGCATGCGTTTTTGCAAATATCGAATTCGCCGATCAATGCCGGCTTGCTCTTTTTTTCGATACAGGTATTCCGCATTTTCCGACCGATCGCCCTCGGCCGCTGCTGCCGCCAGAGCGTCGTTGACGATGCGGCGCTTGGCCCACAGTGCCTTTAGCTCCTGCTCCAGAGCCTGATAGCCCTCGGCAGTGATGTAGGGTGAAGATTTTTCTCTGGGCGGGCGCCATCGAGACATAATTGACCTTGATACAGGGGCTGTCGGTTAATATTCTTGAATCATAACAGGCCGGGCGGCATACTCGTCGGCCATGCAAAATTTAGCCATCAAAGATAAGGAACATCAATGATCGAGCGTGCCCGTCAGATATTACATGAAACCTTTGGTTACCTGGAGTTTCGGGGTCATCAACAGCAGGTAATCGAATGTGCCTTGGCTGGCAAAGACAGCCTGGTGTTGATGCCCACCGGCGGTGGCAAATCGCTGTGTTACCAATTGCCGCCGCTGCTGCAGGATGGGATGGCAATTGTGGTCTCGCCATTAATTGCGTTAATGCAGGATCAGGTCTCGGCCCTGCGACAGTTGGGTGTAAACGCGGCTTACCTGAATTCCACTCTCACCGCCGAGGCCCATAACCAGGTAATGCGGCAAATCTATGATGGCGATTTGGATCTGCTGTACATCGCACCGGAGCGACTATTGCAGGAAAACACCCTGCAGCGCCTGGTACAGGTACCGATTTCATTGATTGCCATCGATGAAGCGCACTGTGTTTCGCAGTGGGGGCACGACTTCAGGGTTGACTATCTTGGTTTACATGTGCTCAAGCAGGCGTTTCCGGGGGTGCCGCGAATGGCGTTGACGGCGACTGCCAACGAGCGCACCCGCGAAGAAATAGTGCTGCGCCTGGCGTTGGATTCTCCGCAGATATTCGTCAGCAGTTTTGATCGTCCAAATATTCGTTATGCGGTGCAGCCCAAGGGTGACGCCAAGGCGCAACTGGCCGGATTTTTGGAGGGCCGGACCGGTCAGGCGGGCATTGTGTACTGTATGTCGCGTAACCGGGTTGATGGCATCGCAGCGTGGCTGTCAGGGCGTGGCTTTGATGCCCTGCCTTATCACGCCGGCCTCAGCGCCGCCGAGCGCAGTACTAATCAGCATCGCTTTCTCTACGAGGAGGGTGTAATCATTGTTGCCACCATCGCTTTCGGCATGGGGATCGACAAGCCGGATGTGCGATTTGTGGCGCATCTGGATTTGCCTAAAAGCCTAGAGTCCTACTATCAGGAAACCGGTCGGGCCGGGCGCGACGGACAGCCCAGCGATGCCTGGTTGGTGTATGGCCTGCAAGATGTAATGCGTATCGTTAAGATGGTTCAGGAGTCGGATGGCAACGAGCAGCACAAACGCATTGAGCGCAGCAAGATTGACAGTCTGTTGGGCTGGTGTGAGGCAACTACCTGTCGACGCCGCTCCCTGCTAAATTATTTTGGCGAGTACACCGAAGGTGCCTGTGGCAATTGTGATATCTGTTCAAATCCGCCCCGTACCTGGGATGCAACTCAGGACGCGCAAAAATTATTGTCTTGCATCTATCGTACCGGCCAGCGCTTCGGGTCTGGCCATGTTATTGATGTATTGCGCGGCAAAGACACTGCAAAAGTGCGGCAATTCGGACATCAACAATTATCCACGTATGGCATCGGTGAAGGTCGATCGGATCAGCAGTGGCGATCCATGCTGCGACAATTGATCGTACAGGACTACCTGTGGGTAAACGATGCGCAATACGGTGCCATCCAGCTCACCGAAAGGGCGCGTGGTTTATTGAAGGGCGAAATCAAACTGTTTCTACGGGAGGACATGGAGGCCGCCAAACCGGCCCGCACTAAAAAAGTGCCCAAAGAAGTATCTGATGATGATCGGGCGTTGTGGGAGGCATTAAAGCGATGTCGAAGTCAGTTAGCCGAGGCACAGGGGGTGCCGCCGTTTCATATTTTTCATGATGCAACGCTTATGGAGATGATCCAATATCGGCCGGGCGATGCAGGCGAGTTGTTAACCTTAAACGGTGTCGGGCAAGTTAAGCTGGAGCGTTATGGGCAGCAGTTTCTATCTGTGCTGGCATCTCATCAGCAGGGCCCGGTACTTAATTAGTGGATAAGTTACAACGGATCGCCGCCAGCCTCGCGACACCTAAAGTACCGCCGGTGCATGCATGGCGACCCGAACAGGTCGGCGAGATTGATATACAGATTGATCACAACTGTGATTGGTGGCACGAAGGCGGCCTGATCCAGCGCGCCGAGTTGGTGAAGCTGTTTTCTTCAATTCTCTGGTATGAGGAAGATCAATACTATCTGGTCACGCCTGCTGAGAAACTCAAAATAGCGGTGGCTGATGTGCCTTTCCTGGTCCAGTCTGCACAGGCGGTTGATAGCGCGTGGGTGCTCACGCTTAATACCGCTGAGCAATTACTGCCCGGGTCGGAACATCCGGTTGAGCTCCGCTTATATGATTCGGTATGGGTTCCCTATGTGAGAGTCAGGTATGAATTGTGGGCGCGGGTCGGCCGCCAAACCTATTTGCAATGGGTTGAGGCGGCGTTGGAGAGCGACAATGGTGAGCCGCTCGCCGAGCCAGAGGGAAGTTCAACTCTGCACCTATACAGCGGTGAATATCGCTTTGCCGTCGCACGCAGCTAAAACCGCACGTAGCCGCACGTAAAGTCGCACACAAGGCTACGCAGTAATCAGCCGCCCAGCCCCCGCGCATGCTGTTCTTTAATGCTGGCTTTGATACTCACAAACGAATTAAATCGCTGTTCGCTTATCGTGCCGGCCTGCACCGCAGCCAACACTGCGCAGCCCGGTTCGCTGTTGTGCTGGCAATCGCGAAATTTGCAGTGGCCAACCTGTTGCGCAATCTCAATGAAGCCATATTGCAGTTGCTCAGGTTCAATATGCCACAAGCCGAAATCACGGATGCCGGGTGAGTCGATTAACTGGCCCCCATCTGGCAGATGAAATAAGCGGGCCGTAGTGGTGGTGTGTGTCCCTTCGCCACTTTGCTCAGATAACGCGCCCACGGCAATGTCGTGCTCGGGCAACAAGGCATTAATCATGGATGATTTGCCAACCCCCGATTGACCTACAATTATGCTGGTACGCCCCTTTATCAATGGTATTAATTGATCGAGCATAGCCGTCTGGTGTCTGGAGCTAATCACCCTGGCCACCGGGTAGCCCAGTGCTTGATAAAGATTGAGCAGTGAGTCGAATTCGGATTGCAGGGGCGCGGCCAGCAGATCGGTTTTGTTTAACACCAGTACCGGCCTAATCTGCATTAATTCGGCGGCGACCAGATAGCGATCTATTAAATTTGCCTGTGGTGGCGGTTGCACCGCGATCATTATAACCATCTGGTCGATATTGGCGGCCACCGCCTTGAGTCGCCCAAAATTATCCGGCCGCTCCAAAACACTACGTCGATCGAGCCGCGATTCAATGACGCCACTACCATCTGTGGCGAGTTTCCAGATCACTTTATCGCCCGTGACCAGCGTGCCAAGATTGGTTCTCGCTACACACTTAAAAACCCTGCCTTGGTGTGAGGCCTCGAGTGCTTCGACCTCAAAATGCTTACTGAAACGACACACCACCAAGCCGAGTTGCGCGCTGGATAAGTCACCTGTCCGATGATTTGCGCTGAGGTCTCGACCTGACTGTCCGGCCTGATCGGCGCGATTCTGTTGCAGGCGTTCGCTGCGGGCCTGCTGCTGACGATTTAATTTTCGCTTATCGCTCACGCAGTCGCTATCCTAGTCATATTGCTGCGAGCTATCAATCAAAGCCAGCTTAGCGGATCGGCTCAGCTTTTTAATCACATATTCACGCTTGCTGGCGCTACTCCGGTCTGCGGCCGGCTCGCAGTACACCAGTGAAACAGGGCGCCGGGCGCGGGTATATTTAGCTGCCTTTTGATTGTCATGGTTATGTTCGTCGAGGCGGCGCTGAGGGTCCAATGCGATGCCAGTGTAAAAGGATTGATCTGCACAACGCAGGATATAAATGGACCATTGTTGCTCCATTGAACTCATTGTTGCTTGTTGAGAGTGGTTTTTACGGCGTAGTTGGCCGGTGCCAAAACGCGGCACCCCGGTGATTTTTTGCATTTCAGTCTCAGGTAAAGCATTGTCAATCTATAGTTCGGTTCCTGTTGCCTACTGTTCCAGCCCACTACTATACGTTGTGGCGTATGCGCTGTAGTACCGGATTCGGCCGGCGCGGTCACCTCGGTGCCCATTGAGCGCCTAATTGCTAGCCGAATTCGGTTAACAAACCAGCTGTGATGTTGTATCTTATATGAGTTAAACAACATTAATAACAACAATTTAAGTACTTTTTCTGCGAAGTTTCATTAGAAGTTGGCCGTGGCTTGCCACCGCACAACGATCTTCTGCTTCCGAGCCACCTGAGAGTCCTGACTTATGCAAGCAAAGGTAATGGTAATTGACGATAGTAATACTATCCGAATGACGGCCGAGACCATCCTCAAAAAAGAGGGTTACGAAGTCTATACAGCCACAAACGGGTTTGAGGCCATGTCGGTGATAACCGATACCCGCCCCGATATTATTTTCGTCGATATTATGATGCCGCGGTTGGATGGCTATCAGACCTGCAAATTAATTAAGAACAACAGCTATTTTCGAAATACGCCCGTGGTCATGCTGTCCAGTAAAGACAGTTTATTTGACCGCGCCAGAGGTCGCGTGGCGGGTTCTGAGCAGCACATAAATAAACCGTTCACTAAGAGTGAATTACTCGAAGCTATTAATCGATACGTTTGAACAACGATCGCAATTAAATTCCCCTGTCTTAAATATCACCCAAAACTATGTCATCAGATAAAACCATACTGGTCGTAGACGATTCCATGACCGATTTTGTTTATGTGAAAAACATTCTCAAACATGGCGGCTACAACATTGTGCATGCTCAGTCAGGAAAGGACGGGCTGGAAAAGGCCAAACAGCTTTTGCCGGACTGCATATTAATGGATGTTGTCATGCCCGAGATGAACGGGTTTCAGGCAACTCGCGCATTGTCCAGAGACTTTACCACCGCCAATATTCCGGTGATCATGTTAAGTACCAAGTCACAGAAAACGGATCAGGTCTGGGCTCAGCGCCAGGGCGCCACCGGCTACGTGATAAAACCTGCCGACCCCAGGGCACTACTGACCAAGCTTAAATCGGTGTTAAGCGCATGAAATCATCGATGCATAGTTGCCGCACTTATGGCCAGTTGAGTAATCATGGCTGAACAGTCCGCTTATCAGTTGCTCAGTGATATGCGTCAGCAGGCGATTGATTTCGCCGCGCGCAATATCACCATTACCACCCAATCTGCGGGCGTGAAAAATATCGCCTATGTGGTAAATGGCGTGCACTTTTTCAGTAACGCACAGGACATCAGGGAAATATCTGTGTGCGAAAATCTGACACGAATTCCACAAACCAAGCCCTGGCTGCGTGGGCTGGTTAATTCTAAAGGTGTGTTGTACTCAGTTACTGACCTGTCCTTGCTGGCGGGCTTTGGTCGACAAACGCCTGAGAAAAAAGGCCATTTGCTACTACTCAATGATCCAGATTTGCAGAGTGCTTTTCTGGTCAACCGGGTTATTGGTTTTCGCTATTTCGATGATGCAGAACGCATTGAGAACCTGGAAACCAAACAAGACACTTTGGATGGCCTTAGCACCTTTGTGGTGTCCGGCTGTCATCTCGATGGTCAGGATTGGTTTGAGCTGGCTATTCCGGCCCTGATGGAGTCGGAACAGTTCCGAGAGGTCCAGTAGTCATGCAATACGACAATAATCAGACAGACAAGTTTTTTTCAAAGGGTTAGCGAAATGAGTGAACCGAGCAATAAAAGAGACGAGTTCATGGAGCTTAAAAGCGGGAACTCTATCGACGATAATGTGACCAGCGAAGGCTTGTACGATGCCCAAGGATCTACCGGCCTGACGCCGAGTTCTGAGGTAGTAGGCGAGGCCGCACCGCCGGCTGATATGGTGGCCGACGGGCGTAAAGAAAAACTGTGGATCGTGATTACGGTGTTAGCGTTCCTGCTAGCGCTGCTCAGCAGTTCGTTACTGAACCCCATGGTGGCGGTGCAGGACCAACGTGTGGATCAGGCTGAGGAAGTGAAGAACGCGGTCGGCCTAACCAATGCAGCCGCGGCGCAAGCGTTGAGTGAGGGCGGCACATTTGCTGCGGTGGAAAGTAATCGTCGTGTCGCTGAACAGGCAGCAAAAGGGCTGATCAGCGCCGATACTCTGCTCGAAAAAATATCGGCAGCCATGTTTGCTGATAGCGATGCTAACGCGGCCCTTAGCACCGACTGGGCTTCTTACAATACGGCGGCTAATCAGTTTCTGGCTAAACGTGACGAGATTACTCAGGTGCAGACGAAGCTCGAAGAGCTCAGTGCGAACATCGGCGCCGCGGTGACGGAGTCGGTAGATTTTGTTGATGCGGTCGCCAAAGAAGGTACCAGTAAATCCAGCTCCAGCATTAAAGATCGTTATTTATTTCTGACCTCAGAAGCCTCAAACCTGAATGGGATATTGGGCACACTCACCACCTCGATTCGAAATTTCTATCAATCTGATAGCGACCTGGTAGCGACGGTCGATAAGCAGGCCAGTCTGATGGTGCAACTGCAGGATATGCTGAATCGAATTGTGGCGAATTCAGCTGCGGTGGTGGGTACCGTCGCGGCGCCTCTGCGTGAACGCTATCAGCAATTGGAAACTCAGGTTAGTGAAATTGGTGAAGGCACTAGCGCACTGGTTGAAGCACGAGCCGCGCTGCGTGATATGCGGGCGGAGGGCGAAAAGTTGGAAGGCTCTCTGGAAACGGCCAGTGCGCCGTCAGCAACGGTAAGAATCCTGTCGGCGATTGGCGCATTGCTGCCGGTTGTATTCGGCGTTCTGGGCGTCTACGGGTTATATCGGTACTTTACTTTGCAGAGCCGTGAGTTGGTGATGCACGAGGCAAATCTTTCAGAAACTCTGGCCGAGCAACAGGAATCCATTTTGAAGCTGTTGGATGAAATGAGCGCGCTGGCGGACGGAGACTTAACCGTTGAAGCGGAGGTCACAGACCAGATAACAGGCGCCATAGCCGACTCGGTAAACTTTGCAGTGATCGAAATGAGAGAGCTGGTTTCACAAATTAACCGTGCCTCGATCGAGGTGGCCAATGAATCTGAATTAGCGGTTAACAATGCGCAATCGGTTTCGCAATCGAACATGAATCAGGCAACTCAGATCACGGCCGCCGCCAAGCTTATGCAGCAAGTGTCGGAGAGTATGCGCCAGATGTCAGAGCAGGCGGCCAGTTCCTCAGAAATGGCGCAAGATTCACAACAGGCTGCCGAGCAGGGTACTGCGGCGGTACGTGACACCATTCGCGGCATGGAAAATATGCGCGAGCAGATTCAGGAAACCTCGAAGCGCATAAAACGATTAGGCGAGAGTTCGCAGCGAATTGGCGATATTGTTGCGCTGATTGACGACATTGCCGAACAGACCAATATCCTGTCATTGAATGCCGCAATTCAAGCATCGATGGCGGGCGAAGCGGGTAGAGGTTTTGCGGTTGTGTCAGACGAGGTGCAGAGTTTGGCTGAGCGTTCTACCGAAGCCACCAGAAAAATTGCAGAACTGGTAGCGACTATTCAAAACGACACCAACGATGCGGTTTTGTCTATGGAAAAGGCCACCCAACAAGTGGTTAGTGGAACACAGGTGGCGGATTCAGCGGGCAGCGCACTATCTGCGATTGAAGAAGTGTCCAATCGCTTAACGAAGTTGGTCGAGGGCATTGCCGAGGGCTCAACTGCACAGGCGGAGGTAGTGACCCAGGTATCACAGCAAGTTTCGCAGGTCAGTGAATCATCGACAGAAACATCGCGTAAAGCGCAGGCTTCCGCTAATTCAATTGCCAAGCTACTGGAACTGGCAAAAGACCTGGAAACATCCGTGTCACGTTTTAAATTACCGGGCGCCTAATCCTGCAGTCACTCTGCAGGCAATAACAGCGAGCTAACTATCACACGACCATGTCAGCCTATTCACACATAGACCGAGAAACCTTTCAATGGGTGAAAGCCGAGGTTGATGTCACTCTGCAGGCTGCTGTTGAGGCTTTGCAAAATTATGTCGATACCGCCGACAAAGGTGCCTTATTTGATTTAAGCAATTACTTTCATCAAATCATGGGTTCGCTGCAAATGCTGGAACTCAAATCATTGTCGTCGCTGGTGCTTGAGAGCGAGCGATTGCTGGAAGATTTCACCTCAGAAAAAGGCCCGATTACCAAGCCCTCACTAATTGTTTTAATTGAGAGCTCGCTGAATTCATTGTCATCTTCACTGGTACGAATTGAAGCGGGCAAATATGAAAAGTCCATTGAAGTCGTTGAAGTCATCAATCAGATACGCGCATTACGCGGCAAAGAAGACGTTGAAATTTCATCTTTTTTCTCACCGGACATCCATCATTTTCCAGAGGTGGATTCACAAAAGGCATTAAAAGACAGCGAATATATTCAGCGTGCTAAATCGGTGCGCAATATCTATCAGGTTAGCCTGTTGCAGTGGCTTCGCGACAACAGCCCGCGCGCATTGGAAAACTTACGTCTATTGATCGATAAAGTGTTCCACATGAGCTCATTCAGCTCGGTTGCGCGTTTGTGGTGGGTGGCTAGCGCCTATGTCGAGTATGTTGCTAATAACGAACTACAGAATCGTTCGGTTCATGGCCGCATGCTACGCCAACTGGATGATGCGCTGCGGCAATTGTCGCAAAGTGGTGAGGCAGCCCTGGTTCGCGACCCCAAAGAAGAACTCGTCAAAATGATGTTGTTCTATATCGGGGTCGGTGAGCAACGTACTGAACGGATGGATGAAATTGCCGAAGAATTCGGTCTCAAGAGCTTTTTCCCGGAGCTGAATGAACTGCATCATGCTCAGGATTTTGCTGAAATACAGGAAAAGATGGGTCTGCTGGCACAGCAAAAAGAAATGCCATTGCATTCCATCAGGCAGTTGGTGGCTGAATATTTTGAGAGTGACACTCCTGCCCCTGAATTGCTTGACGAAATGCAGGCTCAGTTACAAAAAGTTGCACAGCAACTGAATGCCCAGCGCATCGATATATTATGTGACGTGGTCGATGAACTTATTAAGGCAAGCGCAAATTTACGCAGTGCCGTTATCGACCGCGATGATGAAAGCGGATTTCATATTGCCAGTGCGGTGATGTTTCTGGAAACCAGCTTGAGTGGCAATGAGAGTGCCGCTGAGCAATGGATGGAAAACGGCAACCTGAAGCTGGCGGCGTTGGAGGCATTAAACAATCAGCAGGAGATTGGCAGCGACATGGATGGTTCTGATCTTACCGGCAGTGAGCGCAGGGCCTTGCTCGACGTTGTTGGCACAGAGGTTGAAGAAAATCTGCGTGAAATCGAGACTAATCTGGAGCAGTTTTCTCAAGATTCAACTCGACTAGAGTTACTAGAAGGCATTGACAAAAAAATTCGTCAGGTACGCGGTGCACTGCAGGTATTAGGCGAGCAGAAAGTGGGGCTCTTGTTACAGCTGGCCGAGAATCAGTTTACGGCAATTGCTGAGCGGGAAATTGAGCCAACGGCAGCCTTAAATGAGGCATTGGCAGTATCGATTGGCACCATGGAGGAGTACGTCAGGGGTCTACAAGCTGGCCGTCAGGGAATGGATTATCTGCTCGATCGCAGCATCACCGATCTGGAAGTTGCGATAGGTAAAAAAGTGTCGCGTGCCGATGTGGAGACGTTGTTGGATAACGCTTCCAGTTCATTGTTTGGCTGGTTAGCGAATCAATCAGACTATCAGTTATTTACTGATCTCAAGTCCAGCTTGCGTGACATGTTGATCCTGGCCAAGAAGACCAAGCTGGTGGAAGTTGAAAATCTGGTTGAAGAACAAAATCGGCTGGTGGACATAATTTCTCAGGAACCGGCGTTTTTAACGGACAATATTACGACCAATCTGCAAAATAATATGGCGACCATTGCCGGGCAGATTATCGAACTTTATGGCACTGAGGAGACTGACGAGGAATCACAATTTGATGCGGATATCATTGCCAAGAGTACCGCTATTGAAGTCCAGGACGATGACGGCGTGCGTTATCACGACGATATGGATGTGGGGCAACTCAGCGAATCACTCGAGGCCGAAGGAGAAACGTTAAGTTCTACCGAGATTGGCAAACGCAATGCGGTTGATGAACAAGCCGCCGAAGTCGACGAAGCAATATTGGCGGTATTTATTGAAGAAAGCCACGAAGTTTTAGCCGATGCAGAACGGAACATCGAGGCCTGTCAGGAAGATCCGACAGACCTCTCCGCAATAAAGGAACTGCGGCGCGCTTTTCATACCATAAAGGGTAGCGCCCGGATGGTAGGCCTGGAGCAGGTTGGAGAGCTGGGCTGGCTTAGTGAGTCGCTGTTTAATTTCGTGCTTGATACTGAAAAACCCGTCACTCCTTCGCTGTTGGTATATGCGCGTGAAGCGCTGGATGAGATTGCCAAGCAGGTGGACGAAAATTACCAACAGCAACATTTAATTGACATCGACGCCTGGGGTTCCAAAACCGAAACAGTATCGATGCATTTAGAAGACGGGGTTGACGCTGATACGGATCAGGAAATCGACGATACACCCGATGCGACAGTTTTGCCGACCGAAACCGCTGACGAATCTGACTCTCAGTCTGCGCTGCAAGAATCGACGGATAGGCCTGAGTCGCCCACTGAGCAAGGCTTCGAGGAAGCAACGTTCGGCCTGGTGGGTACGGATGCGGAAGTTGTCCCCGAGGCCACGCTTCCCAGCGCCTCGGAATCTGAGCTTGAAGAACCCACCGACGAGCACCACGACGACGCTGAAATCGAGTATGAGTATGAAGACGAGCCGGAGCTCGAGACCATTTCATTCAACATGGTTGATGACGAAGAGATGCGTGGAATATTCCAGCAGGAAGCAGGTACCAATGTTGGCAAAATCATCGAGCAGTTGGAGCGTGAACCACTGGTCATCGAAGATGACGATCAATTGGCAATCTCAATTCATACCTTGTTGGGCAATGCGCGCACCATGACATTGCATGACATGTCAGACACGTTTGATTTAGCAGAGCGGTTGTGTGATCTACACCGAGAATCTGGTCAACCACTCGCCTCGGCAGATAAGCAGGTATTGGCTGACTTGGCGAACTCCACAAACCTGTTCTTATCGAGTGCGGCGAACCGACAGCCGTACTTTGACAATGCCGCTGTCGATTGGGAAGAACTAGGCGCCGCGCTCAGGATTCGGTGCGAGCGGGTGGCCGCGGCTGCGGCGGAAACTGAGACAACTGTTGCGGCGGCTGACGAATCGGAGAATTTTGCGCTGGATGTGGATGTTGATGATCATGCGCAGCAGCAGGAATCGTCTCCGGACCAGTCACTTGAAGATGCATTAGAATTGCCGGAAGAGTTCACGCTGGCGGATCGGCAGGGTGCTGATGCGCTGGATTTAGAGGAGCCGCTTGAATCGATCGACGACGCTGCGGCCGCCGCCAAGGTGGCTGCGGTGTTTGAGGGCCTTGCCCCGATTGATGACTTACTGGTCGATGGTGTGGATAACGGTGCACCGTTCGATGCGGGGACCGATGAGGCTGGCAAACCTGACGAACTGGAGCTTGATGAACGCGCTGAAATCGATGCTCTGGAAGAGGTGGTCAGTCAGTCTGCTGAACCAGAAGCTGAACCAGAAGCTGAACCAGAAGCTGCACGTCAGAGCCTGATTCCCGACGAACTGACTGATTTAATTCAGGATGAAATTCTGCCGCTGGAAGAAAGCATAGAAGCGATGAGTTTTCAGGTGGAAGATTCGGAACTAACCGTAGAGGCCTCTGAGATGGAGATCGACAGTTTTGATCTTCAGGCCGAAGGCCATCCCGAAACATCGGATCTGCGCGAAGTCGACGAGCTCGATGTCGACCGTGAGGTCGAGAGCACTGCTGATAAGACAGCGAATGAGATTGCAGAGCCTGAGGCTACGCCAGCGGCCGAAGTGGAAGCCGAACAGGATGATCTCGATCCGGAGTTAAAAGCAATCTTCATCCAGGAGCTCCGTGTTTTGCATCATGATCTTGATGACGAAGTTGCCAAACTGTCTTCGATTAGCGAAATGGCACCGGCCATGTCCAATATTCTGCGCCATCTGCATACCATAAAAGGCAGCGCCTTAATGGCAGAGGCCACGGCCCTGGGCGAGCTGACCCACGGAGTTGAGAGCTTTCTGGAGCAAAATTTTATTCGCAATGAAGATGATCTCACGGCCACACGTCAGGCTCTGGAACACTACGCAGACTCCTTAACAATCGCTGCGGATAACTATGCGTCGGGTGAGATGTTTGAGCCACCGGCTGATTTGCTGGCGGCATTCAATATCGATGCGGAGAGCGGTTCAATTCAACCCCTCAAAGCCGAGCCCGTGGAAGGCACAATCGACCAGACTACCGCGCATGTTTTGACCGAGCGCGATTTGGCTAAGCTGGATGATGATGCGCCCGAGTCGGATAAACAGTTAAGTGATTTCGATATTAATGACGCGCTCGCAGAGATTAGCGCGCGCATGGTGGAGATCGATACAGCCTGGAGCTCAGCGCGCGGCTGGAAATCGACTCAACCAAAAATGGTTGAACAATTTGAGGCTTTCCAACAATTAACGCGCGACGCAATTCAACTGCGGCCTATCGTGCCGCTGGTGAGTCAGGTACGCGATCATGTCGCCGAAATGTCGGTATCAAATGCGGAACAATTCAAGCAGGCCAAGGTGTTGATCGAAGAGTTATTCGATACGCTGGCCGCCGATGCCAGCAGGCTGGCTATCGGCCAAGCCGCTGAAAATCTAACCGATGTGGAAGCTATGCTGCAGGGCGAATTGCCGCAGGACGCCGTGCAGCCGTCCATTCCTAAAGCCGCCGCCAAAGCGGAGCAACCGTTAAAAGACGACTCCATTTTCATGCCCGCCTCTGTGGACCAACTGACCCGCAATGCCCAGCAAGATCTGGAAAGGCAGGAACGTGCGGCCCGTGAACGCGCAGCGGCGTTGCGCATAAAAACAGAAACGCTTGATAGCCTTACCAACTACGTTGGGGATGCCAGTATGAATCGTTCGCAGATGCGCGAGGATGTGGTATCTATCAAAACTGTAGTTGAAGAACTGTACGACAATGTGCAACGGTTTACCTCACAGCTGCGCGAATTGGAGATTGAGGCTGACAGTAAAATCACGTCGCGCACCGGCGAGACCTATGCGCCGGGCCGGGCTGAAGAATTTGATCCGCTGGAATTAGACCGTTATACCAAACTGCAACAACTGTCACGCGGCCTGACTGAAAATCTTGATGAGCTTGGCAATATTCAAACCAGCCTGAGTTCGTTTGTATACAAAACCGAAACCGCACTGCAGAAGCAAGATCGCTTGAATCGTGAGTTGCAGGACGAGATTATGAAGGTGCGTTTGGTGTCGTTCGGTGGTGTCGGGCCACAGTTACGTCAGGTGGTGAGGCGCACCGCGCGTGAGGTTAAGAAAGATGTTGAGTTGGAAATAATCGGAGCCGATGTCAGATTAGATAAATCCATTCTTGACGGCGTCGTGCCAGCACTGGAACATATGTTGCGAAATGCTGTGGATCACGGCATTGAAACGCCTGCCGAGCGCCGTAAAACTGACAAACCCAAAGTCGGCAAGGTCAGTGTTGAATGTCGTCAGGTGGCTAGAGAAATCCTGATTAGTGTTCGGGACGACGGAGTTGGATTAAATCTTGAGAAAATTAAAGCAACCGCCGTTGAAAATAAACTGCTGACAGAAGACCAACCTCTCAAGCCCGAAGATATGCTTATGTATATTTCACAGAGCGGCTTTAGTACTGCGGATAAGTTAACCCAGATTTCCGGTCGTGGTGTGGGTATGGACGTGGTACAAACTACGTTGCGCCGCATGAGCGGCAGCGTGGCTTATGATTTCGAAAACGACCGGCCTGGCTCGAGTTTCACAATTCGCCTGCCATTATCACTGGCTGTTACCAGTGCCATGTTTGTAGAAAGTGGCGGTCGCCAGTTCGCGATTCCGGCCCGCACTATCGAGCGCGTCGTGAATGTAGACGCTGAAGAGCTGCTTGAGAAGATGAGAGCAGACAAGCCAGTGCTGGACGTCGCTGGGCAGTCTTACACCCTGATTGATCTGGCAGAGTATCTGGGTTTTGACTCCAAACTGTCCATGCTAACAGGCAAGTTATCCGTCATCCTGGTAGGCGCCGGTGTGCAGAACGTAGCGGTTATAGTCGAAGAGTTGCTCGATACTCAGGAGATAGTGGTGAAGAGTCTCGGCGAACATCTGGGCCGCATACCAATTTATGCCGGTGCCACAATTCGTGCAGCAGGCGAGGTTGTGTTGCTGCTGGATCTGGTGGGTGTGTCCTACTACGAGTCGTTTATTGGCGTGCCGGATTCGGTGCGCGAACAGGAATCTGAAGGCTTTAAAGTGCCGAACGTAATGGTGGTCGATGATTCCCTCACGGTGCGTAAATCAGCCGAGCGGGATATTAGTGCCCTGGGCATCAATACGCTGCTGGCCAAAGATGGACTTGATGCCCAAGTGCAACTCAAGCAAGCCGCGCCGGACATGATTTTGCTCGATATTGAGATGCCTCGCATGGATGGCTTCGAACTATTGGAATGGGTCAAATCAAACGATGATCTGAAGAGCATTCCTGTGGTGATGATTTCTTCTCGTGCCACTGAAAAATATGTCAGCAAAGCAACTGAGCTGGGGTGTAGTGCATTTTTGGGCAAGCCATATCTGTTGGAAAATCTGGTCACCGTTTTCAATCAGTTTCTAGAACTTGAATCGCCCATCACGCTGGAGAAATCGTAACTATGGCTGAACAAGGTATCACCGCAGATATTGATTGTTATTTGTTGCCGGCGAAACCATTGCCGGTTGTTTTGCCGTTGGAGTGTGTGGCTGAGGTCATTGCCAAACCCGATATCGAGCCTGCTGAAACAGGGTCCGCCAATTGGATGGTCGGTCACACGACGTGGCAGAACCAGCGCCTGCCGGTGATGTCTTTCGACGCGCTGAATGATTCGAATGCGAAGATTAAAGGGCGCCGTAAAGCGCATTTGGTGGTGTTGAATCCAGTACCGAGTGCGGCGCGAAAGTCTTACGCAGCCTGGCTGTGCTTTGGCAATATAGAGCGTCTGACAGTGGGGCACTCCGCGCTTATGGCTGAAATTCCTGAACAGTTAGATAGGCGCTACGTAGATGCCGTGGTCAGAATCAATAAAATTGAAGCGGTGGTGCCCAAATTGGCCGCCATTAGCGTGGCATTTTCATACTTCTGACCCCTTGAAACGGTAAGTCCACCCCCCAGCCAGCCCGGCGTGGCGCTTTAATCCGCCACCCCCACCAGAACCGACGTTTATTCTGCTCAGCGCCGATGCAGAGGGCATTAAATTTGCTATATTACGACGCTGTTAAAAACCGCCATAGGGTCGCATAAATGTCTTCAGTCAGTCGGCAGCAACGTGCCAACGCCATTCGCATGCTCAGCGCTGATGCTGTGCAAAAAGCTAATTCAGGTCACCCCGGAGCGCCAATGGGTATGGCTGATATTGCGGAAGTTCTGTGGAATGATTTTTTGCGCCACAACCCGGCCAATCCACATTGGACTAATCGTGACCGATTCGTGTTATCGAATGGTCATGGGTCGATGCTGATCTACGCGCTGTTGCACTTGAGTGGTTATAACGTGACACCCGATGACATAGCCAATTTCCGCCAGTTACATTCTAAAACGCCGGGACATCCCGAGCACGGATACACTCCGGGCGTTGAAACTACCACCGGGCCACTTGGCCAGGGCATTTCCAATGCGGTTGGAATGGCAATTGCTGAGCGAACATTAGCCGCTGACTTTAATACCGAGTCGCACGCTGTGGTAGACCATTACACTTATTGTTTTATGGGCGACGGTTGCATGATGGAGGGCATTTCCCATGAAGCCTGCTCTTTGGCCGGCACCCTTGGTTTGGGCAAGTTAATTACATTTTGGGACGACAACGGCATCTCGATCGATGGCGAAGTCGGGGGCTGGTTTCGAGACGACACCGCCAAACGCTTTGAGGCCTATGGCTGGCATGTGGTGGCGGGTGTTGATGGTCATGACCCCGCGGCTATTAAAAGTGCCATTGAAGCCGCGCAGGCGGTTGGCGATAAGCCTAGCCTGATCTGTTGTAAGACAGTCATCGGTAAAGGTTCGCCCAATAAGGAAGGCAGTGAGAGTTGCCATGGCGCAGCGTTGGGCGAAGACGAGGTCGCTCTGGTGCGCGAGAGTCTGGGCTGGAACGCGCCGCCATTTGAAGTGCCAGCCGACATTGCGGAAGCCTGGCATGCGGGCAACCGAGGGGCAGAACAGGAGCGTGATTGGGCCGATATGTTCGCTGATTACCGCGACAAGCATCCCCGGCAGGCAGCTGAATTTAATCGCCGGATGAGTGGCGATTTGCCGGCCGACTGGCAACAAACCGTGCAGGAGATTATCCAGCAGACCGATGCCGCAGCGGCCAAGCTGGCCACCCGTAAAGCCAGCCTCCAGGCACTTAATCAACTGGGACCGTTGTTGCCCGAACTGATTGGTGGTTCGGCCGATTTGGCTGGCTCGAACTACACCATCTGGGATCAATCCAAGGCCATCTCCGCTGAACAGGCGGAGGGTAATTACATTTATTTCGGGGTCCGCGAATTTGGCATGGCGGCGATCTGTAATGGCATTGCTTTGCATGGTGGGTTTAAGGCTTATGCTGGCACCTTCCTGGTGTTTTCTGATTACATGCGCAATGGCATGCGAATGTCAGCATTAATGAAACAACCGGTGATTTATGTGCTGACTCATGACTCAATTGGGCTGGGCGAGGATGGTCCGACCCATCAACCGATAGAGCACGTGGCGTCATTACGACTAATACCTAATATGTCATTGTGGCGGCCATGCGATGCCGTGGAATCAATGGTGGCGTGGAAAATGGCCTGTGAAAATCAGGATCAACCCAGTAGTCTGGTGTTTTCGCGCCAGGGTCTGGAGCATCAAACACGTAATGCTGAGCAATTAAGTAATATCGAGAAGGGCGGCTATGTTCTCAAAGAGGCAGACGGGGATCTGCAATTAATAATGATTGCCACCGGTTCTGAAGTTGAATTGGCAATGCAGGCAGCCACTGTATTAGAGCAAAGCGGAACGGGTGTGCGGGTCGTGTCTATGCCATCAACCGATCATTTTGATCGCCAGTCAGCAGAGTACCGTGAGTCCGTTCTGCCGGCTCGCGTCATGGCTCGCATTGCGTTGGAAGCTGGTGTTACCGACTATTGGCATAAATACGTTGGTCTGCAGGGCAGGATTATCGGTATGACTTCTTTCGGGGAGTCGGCTCCCGCCGATCAACTATTCGAACATTTTGGGTTTACCGTGGATAATGTCGTAGAGACGGCTCAACAATTATTGAATTAGAGTAGCGTTTCAATGCAGGCTCGTTTTGCTACGGCGCGTGTTGGTCATCGACTAACGGATAGAGAGTATCGGTAGACAATTACTTTTGAAACAGGAACAACAATGCCGATTAAATTAATGTCAGAGCTCGACCTGCAGAATAAGCGGGTGCTTATCAGGCAGGATTTGAATGTGCCATTGGATAACGGTGCGATTAGCAACGACGCACGCATTGTAGCGTCATTGCCGACCCTTAAAATGGCCTTGGCGCAGGGCGCAAAGATAATACTGATGTCGCACCTTGGGCGGCCCGTCGAGGGCCAATTCGATAGCCAATTTTCACTCGCTCCGGTGGCGGGCCATTTGCACAAGTTATTGGGCGTACCAGTCCGTTTAGAAGCTGATTGGTTTAATGGCGTCGAAGTCTCCTCGGGAGAGGTGGTGCTGTGTGAGAACGTGCGCTTTAACGTGGGTGAAAAATCCAATGATGACTCTCTGGCCCAACGCATGGCTGCACTGGCCGATATTTATGTGATGGACGCATTTGGCACCGCGCATCGTGCTCATGCTTCAACTCACGGGGTGGCGAAGTTTGCACCGCTAGCCTGCGCCGGCCCCCTGTTGGAAGGCGAGCTTAAAGCACTGGCCAAAGCTTTAGAGCAGCCTGCCCGGCCCGTGGTGGCCATTGTGGGGGGTTCCAAAGTGTCTACAAAACTGTCGGTTCTGGATGCCTTGAGCGACAAGGTTGATCAGCTTATCGTGGGTGGGGGCATCGCCAACACGTTTATTGCGGCAGCGGGTTATGGTGTTGGTGCGTCCTTGTATGAACCTGATTTAGTGACCGAGGCAAAATCGCTCAGCGCCAAGGCGCAGCGGGCCAATGGTGAGATTCCGGTGCCGGTGGACGTGGTGTGCGGCAAGCGATTCGCCGCTGATGCCGAAGCTGAAACTAAGTCGGTTGCGGCCATCCAGGACGATGACATGGTGTTCGATATAGGTCCGCAGACCGCCCAACACCTGGCCAGTTTATTAAAACGGGCGGGTACCATAGTGTGGAACGGGCCCGTGGGTGTGTTTGAGTTTGATCAATTTGGCGAAGGTACTCGGGTGGTTGCTGAAGCGGTCGCGGCCAGCGACGCATTTTCCATCGCCGGTGGGGGTGATACCGTGGCCGCGGTCGAGAAGTATGGGGTGGCGAACCAGATCTCATATATCTCCACTGGAGGCGGTGCATTTCTAGAGTTTCTGGAGGGCAAAGAGCTTCCGGCCGTCGCTGTTTTACGTCAGCGTGGTCAACAGTAGACGTAGTCTGCCAGTCCTGAACAAACTTTGATACGTTTTAAATTATTGATATTATTGGACTAATAGTTGATTTGATTACGCTGACCAGCAGTTTGTTGACAGTTGTTGCAAAAATTATGTCTCGGTGCTTGATTGAGACGCTGGGCTGCCTCACACTAGCGGTTTTACGGGGCGTATAAAATATCAATTGGGTAGATAGAGAAATAATACGAACCGCAGTTATTTGGGAGCGTATTCTGGGGTGGATACATGATGGGTTGTGTAAGAAAGAATTCAGGGGGGCGTAAAGTAAGCCGGGCGACGCTGCGGAGTTTCGCCGTGCTGGCTTTGTCGCTATGGTTTTCTCAAGCACTGGCTTTAGGTGTTGGCGGCGTGAGCGCCCACTCTTATATCGGGGAACCATTGAGTGCCAGCATACCGATCTTCAACGTGGTCGACCCTGATTCGCTCGAAATAAGTCTCACCTCAGCCTCCATCATTCCCGCAAGCGGCGTCGGTTTGGCAGCGGAACTGGACAGATCAAATAGCCAATTGACACTGCGGGTGCGCTCAGAACGACCTATTAAAGAGCCATATTTAACCTTCACGATCAGACTTAACGATCAAGGGAATGCGCTGAACAAAGATTTTACATTGCTCCTGAATCTAGCGCCCGCATCGAGCACAACCATTACAGCACCAGCACAGTTCTCCGATAACAATATCCGTGCCAGGGATATCGCCCCATCAGGTGCTGTGCTTGGGCCTTATGATTGGGCCGAGCCGGGCGCTATTCCACCACAATTTGGTGCGGTGCTGGATGGTCAGTCGTTGTGGCGCGTCGCGCGCCGAATAAATCGTGCCATGGGTGTGTCGATTAATCAGATGATGTGGGCCCTGTACCAGCAAAACCCTGACGCATTTGTAACTGACTCAGTCGATTCTTTAAAAGCGGGCAGCTATTTAAAGATTCCAGCACCGGATTACGTTCGTCAGGTCAGCGATCAGGATGCCCGGCAAGCGCTAGCCAATTTAAGTGCTGGCATGGGGCGCGCTCAGGCGCAGCCAATCAGTTCCACTCAGCAGGCTGTTAGTCAGGAGACAGCGGACCAAGCGAACGCACCATCAACTGAGCAAACCGATACTTTAATCGCAGACCCGGAAGCTGCTGCTAGCACAGAAAGTGACACCGCAGCACAAAGCGAGGCAAACCAGGCGGTTGACCTTGGCGCAGAACAACAAGCAGCAGACCAGCAGAATGCATTTCGCGTCGGTTCGCTGGACGAAGTCCCGGTAGGCGGAACTGGCGCGGCGGATTTAAATTTGCAGAAATCACAGGAGATCATCGCGTCTCTGGCGGCCACGGTTGGCAATCTGTCGCAAGAATTAATTCAGAAAGATAAGCGGATCGACTATCTTGAAAATCGCCTGGCAGCACTCGAGGAACTAACTGGTATAGATGCAGACAGCATCGCTATTGAATCCAGCCAACCGGTGTCTGCACCGGTGACCGCACCTTCCGATCCACAGCAAAATAATCGCTGGTACTGGATAGTGCTATTCGCCGTGTTACTGATCACCGTATTGGTACTGATGAAGGATCGCCTGGCGCAGCTTATAAGAGACTTAAACTTATTTGGCACGGAGCGTGCAGTAGATCTCACCGAAGAGTCGAATTTTTCGGTGAACTCGGTGGCGGAGCGTGATGATGATGAGGTGCTTGCGGCGGTAAATGCGGCTATCAAGAAAGAAAAACACGGTGTTCGATTCATCGACTTACAGGATGTTGATCCCAAGCCCGCACCACGCGAAACGCCGAGTGGCATTGAACTGGATGAGTCAAATCTAAATTTCGACGAGCGCTTTGAAAACCTGATTCAAGAACAGGATTACAGCTTTGCATTAGAACTCCTGGATTTTGCCCGCCACAACGAAATTGAAGAAGATCAGTACCATTGTGAGCGCTTGCGCCTGTATCAGTTGCAAGGCGATGAGGATGGTTTCTACGCTTATTATTACAATATAGAATCCGACTTACCCAATTTTGACGCGAACATACAAAACCGAATATCGCAATTGGTCGTAAAATTAGCCCATACTGAGGCTTAACGAGCGGCAGTGCCAGGTTTTCCGCCATTGCTTGGCGAGAATGCGGACGTATTGATTCTCGGCTCCATGCCAAGCCAGCGTTCATTGGCCTCCAGACAATATTACGCGCACCCGCAAAATAGCTTTTGGTGGTTGATGTCGAAATTGTGTGATTTTGATAGTACGCTCGATTATAGAAATCGAGCCAAGCGGCTGACTGCCGCCGGCTATGCGGTGTGGGATGTGTTGTACGACTGTGAGCGGCCAGGCAGTCTGGACTCCGCAATTCACCGAGACGGACAAACTCCCAACGCGTTCGCAGCCCTGTTGGCGGAGCACCCGGAAATTCGTCTGCTTGCATTTAATGGGGCTGCGGCGGAAAAACTGTTTCACCGTCATTGTGGAGAACTGATTAAACGGCTCGAGCTATCTTCAGTGCGACTACCATCCAGCAGCCCCGCAATGGCGATACTCAGCAAAACGCAGAAGCTGGAGCAGTGGCGGAAGTTGTTAACCTGACCTGAGAGAATGCATGACTAAGCCATTCTGGCAAAGCAAATCACTGTTCGAAATGACCACCGAAGAATGGGAGTCTTTGTGCGACGGATGCGGCAAGTGTTGTTTGCAACAGCTTCAAGATGAGGACAGTGGTGCCCTGGTTTTTACGGATGTGGCCTGCGATTTGCTCAATAAGCAAAGTTGTCGATGCACTGATTATCCTAATCGTAGCGAGCGCGTGCCGACCTGTATGACTCTGACCCCACAGAACGTGCAGCAATGTGCGGAATTTGCCCCTTCGAGTTGCGCCTATCGGTTGTTGGTACAGGGTGATCAGTTGCCACCCTGGCACCATTTGCGTAGCGGTGATAAATCCATGGTCCACCGTGCGGGTGCCTCGGTTTCAGGAAAAGTTCGCCATCAGCGAGAAATTGCGCAGCATAAATTGCAGGATTTTATCGTCGAATGGCCTGAAAACGAATGACGCAGCGTGACTTGGGTCTTGATGTATACTCCTGCCATAGAAATTTTTCCTGACACAGCGGAGCGATATAGTTGATTGCGGTTCGATGGTATTGGCTGGGGCTAATAGCGTGCTTAAGCCTGTTGGGCATCGCCTATTTTTATTTCCAGCGTCAGTTGGGCCTGCCGCCTTGCCCATTATGTATGTTTCAACGTGCTGCGTTGGTCGGTATAGCCGGTGTATGTCTAGTCGGCATTATGCTGCGACCAAAAGTCTTTGGCAGCAAGGTATTGGCATTGCTAGGTAGTTTGTTCGCAGCGCTGGGTGGCGCCATCGCCGGTCGTCAGGTGTGGCTGCAGAATCTACCGGCTGACCAGGTTCCTGCCTGTGGCCCCGATCTGGAGTTTATGCTGGATGCATTCCCCTTAATGCAGGTGATAGAAACGGTTCTGCTCGGTAGCGGCGAATGCGCTGACATTCAATGGCAGTTACTTGGGTTGAGTATGCCGGCCTGGATGGTCGGTATTTTCACTGTTATGTTCTTGTTGTGTGTGCGCTTGTTGCTGATTCGCGAGCGACGCTACTTTAATAAACCCTACGTGGGCGAATAGATCTAACGCCCCACCTCAAGCATTATTTATTCGCCGCAGAAGTAGAGATTGTCGTAGCATGAGAATTACCCTGAAGATTCGTTTAAAGCCCACAACAATTTGTTTTTTGGCGCTGATTTCGGCAAATAGCCACGCCCAACAAGTCGCCTTGGTGGATTCCGGTGTGGACCCGGACGCGGGATTCAATATTGTTGGTGGGTTTAATTATTTTAATAACACCGACGATACCAGCGATGTGTCCACACTGGAAGGTGAAGGCCATGGTACTGTTTCAGCGCGCCTGATCAGCGACGTATTCTCTGGAGAGATTGTTCCCTTTGTTATTACAGAAGGGACCGGTGAGCCAGAATTTCAGGAGCAAACACAGGTGGCCCGTGACAGCGCACTGTCGGATATTTTGGGTCGTAGTGATGTGCGCGTAGTCGCCCTTACCTGGGGTACTTCCGGCATTACCGGTTCAGCCGCGCCATTGTTGCCGGAGTTGTCAAATGCCAACAAAGTCATCGCGATTATGGCGGGCAATGATTCTGCGAGCCAGCCCAATACGCTGGCAACAACCAGCTTTAATTTAAGTGGCGTTATTATCGTTGGCGCATCAGATGCTGAAGGTACACTGCTGCCGGATACAAACCGGGCGGGTACCACCGCAGATAAATATGTGGTTGCGAATGGCTTGCCTATCGAGGGTGCGGAATTGGGCGATGCATCGTGGTCAACAGCCAGGATTGCGGGCATCGCGGGCGCTGTGTTACTACAAAACCCGGCGCTAAACGCGTCCGAGGTAGTTGCCGTTATCCTTGATTCGGCCGAAGACCGTGGCGACCCAGGCACTGACTCGGAATTTGGGCGTGGGTTTATCGCCAGCGCAGAACAGGTATTGAACAATGTGATGGGGCCGGTAACGGTGCCTATGGAGCCCGCCGATAATGGCAGCACCGGCAGTTCCGGTGGCGGCGGTGGCGGTGGCGCGGGTCTATTGCTCGGTGGGGCCTTAGTTGGTGCTCTGGTGTTATTGCGTAAACCTAAAGAAAAGCTTGAGAAAACCCTGGTCTTGGATTCCTATGGCCGAACCTTTCAATTGGATTTGGGAGACCACATTATTGCCAGCGATGAGCCGCTACATTTAAATCGATTTTTTAACGGTTTACAGCAAGCGTCAGTCAGCGAAGGCGCCTACTTACCGGGAATGAAAACTGAGGTAATGTATTCAGCAACGTCGTATTCTGACCCAAGAGAAGACATGATCGCGTATTTTTCGCCAGCCGATGACCCCGTGGTGCATCAAGACCGGGCCGAATTAGCGGTTGCCTTAAGAACCCAGTTAAATAGCTCGTTCGATTTGACAGCAGCGTATCAGGTAGATCCTGCCAATATGTTCGGGTCCAGCCAGAGTGCCCAATCAAGTGCCACTTTCGCCGGACATTCTTTTATTTCTGGGCAGCAGTTTTCGTCGCCTTTGTCGGGCTTTGGCTTTCGGGCTAATGCCTTAGCCTTGGATTATCAGCCTGGCCAGCAAGCGGTTGGGCTTCGATTGGGCCTGGTATCGGTTAACGATAGGCAGCGTTATGGTCACAAGAGTTTTTCCTCAATTGCGCAAGCCGATTATGAGATCACCCCGGCTGCTACCGTGTCACTGCAGTTCGGTCAATTACAGGAGCAAGGCAGTTTATTCGGCGGCGCGGCAGGTGGTGTGTTCGGTGTTAAGACGGCGACTACTCGCGCGCTTAACCTGAAAGGAAACCTACAGTTGAGCGAACGATGGTCACTGCTGGCAAACTACGGCGTCGGGCGCACTAGCGTCGATTCTGCTCGGCATAGTCTACTGGATGATTTTTCTGACCTGAGCAGCGACTGGTATAGCGTTGGAATTATTGGCAATGGCGTATTGCAACGACATGACCAAATGGGTTTTGCCGTAGCGCAACCGCTCAAAATTCGCTCCGGTAGCGTCAATTTCGGAATCCCGGTAGCGCGCGCTGCCAATGGTGATATTGCCTTCGATACGGAGCGTTATGATCTGGCAGATACCGACGCGACGGAACAAAAGTTGGAGTGGTACTACCGCAGCCGAATCGGCGATCACCTTGAAGCCGGTGCATTCGCAGCCTGGCGCAAAAACCCAAATCATGTGAGCACTCAAGCGAGTGAAACTCTGTTTATCGCAACGCTGCAATATCGCTTGTAAGTAGGCTGTTCATGACGGCCTCCGACACTAAGGAACGGCGAAAGCGGTTACAGCAAGAAACACGGCAGTGTTACAATTGCCGCCCGCGATTTGATCTGCTGGTGAGCAAGTGAAGCTCTACAACACCGAAACTAAAACGAAGCAGGAATTCGTTCCGCAAAATCCCGACCACGTCACCATGTATGTGTGTGGGCCAACCGTGTATGGGTACTCACACATTGGCAATGCTCGACCACCAGTGGTGTTTGATGTGCTTAGTCGCTTGCTGCGCCGTCTTTATCCGCGGGTCACCTATGCCAGAAACATTACCGACATAGACGATAAAATCAATAAATCAGCGGCTGACGAAGGCGTTGATATCAGTGTGATTTCTGAGCGTTATACGCGCGCCTATCACGCTGACCTTGAGGCATTGGGCGTGTTGCCGCCAGATATTGAGCCCAAGGTTACCGATCACATAAATGAGATCTTCCAGATCATTCAACAATTGATTGATGCTGATCATGCTTATGAAGCTGACGGCCATGTGTTGTTTAGTGTGAACTCCTATGCTGGCTATGGTGAATTATCTAAACGATCTCCGGATGAATTGCTTGCTGGAGCCCGTGTCGACGTTGCCAGCTACAAGCGTGATGCAGGCGATTTCGTGCTGTGGAAACCATCGACAGATGATCAGCCCGGCTGGCACAGCCCGTGGGGCCGCGGTCGACCTGGTTGGCATATTGAGTGTTCGGCCATGAGTGCTGCGCATCTGGGGACCACATTGGATATTCATGGTGGCGGTCACGACCTGATCTTCCCGCACCATGAGAATGAGCGAGCCCAGAGTGTTTGTGCGCACGGCGGTAAAATATTTGTGAAGTATTGGCTGCATAATGGCTTTGTCAATGTAGATAAGGAGAAAATGTCCAAATCAGTTGGCAATGTTTTATTGATTCGGGATCTGCTCGATTCGGTACCCGGTGAAGCGATTCGTTATGTATTGCTCGGGGCTCATTATCGGGCACCGCTGGATTGGAACGACGATGTCGTGACGCAGGCTCGTAATAGTCTTGATCGGTTGTACGGCGCGTTGCGGAAGTTGGCAGATGTGCCGCTGCCAGAAGGCGACCATGAGCATGTTCCAAGCGCATTTATTGCTGCGTTGCACGATGATCTAAATACCCCTCAAGCCTTGGCGGAGCTCTTCGCTCTGGCCAGACGAGCCAATTCAGAAACCGACCCCGTTGGTCTCAGCAAGATCAAAGCAGCCATGCTGCAGGCCGGTGAATTACTGGGTTTGTTACAACAAGACCCGCAACACTGGTTTGCAGGCACCAGCAGTACCGATGATGTTGCTGAAATTGACGCCCTTATCGAGCAACGGCTGGCCGCTCGCGCGGCTCAGGATTGGGCCTTGGCTGACCAGATTAGAGATGAGCTTGCCGCGCGGCATGTGGTATTGGAAGACGGTGCCGACGGTACTCGCTGGCGGATCGAGAAGCCGGTGTCGTGATGAGTGAGATTAGCGCTATCCAGCAGCAGCTGGTTGATGAATTCGCGATGTTCGATGACTGGATGGCAAGGTATGAACATGTGATTGATCTGGGTCGCCAATTGCCGGATTTTCCGGAGCAGTGGAAAACCGAGGCTAACCGAATCCGAGGTTGCCAGTCACAGGTGTGGCTTAATATGCAAATGGAAGATGATCGGCTGCGTATTGACGGGATTAGCGACGCCGCCATTGTCAGCGGTTTGATTGCTATCCTGTTGCGTGTTTACAGTGGCCAGAAGCCCGCGGACATCCTCGCCGCCAAACCGGATTTTGTGGCGGATATTGGCTTCACCGATCACTTAAGCCCCACTCGTAGCAATGGCCTGCACTCCATGATGCGTGCCATTTATCAGGGTGCCGGCCAATATCTGCAGGGTTAGCGCCGCGGATCGATTCACGGTTACAGTTATCTGATTACTTTAGTGGGTGAAACCGGTTGCCCTTCTGGTTACAATCAGGCGCTTAATCCACGGCGACTCATACTTAACTAAATGTCGGCCGGCTGCCAAACTTTATTGTCCCACCACATCTGCTACTAACAACCCATTATGTTGCCCAGCTACGACCCCCAGAAAATCGAAACCGAGGTGCAACGCGGCTGGTCCGAGCGAGGTGCTTTCATCGCCAGCGAAGACGATGAACGAGAGAAGTTTTACTGTCTGGAGATGTTTCCCTACCCCTCCGGCAAATTGCATATGGGGCATGTGCGTAATTACACCATCGGCGATGTAATTAGCCGTTACCAGACCATGCTGGGCAAGAATGTCCTGCACCCAATGGGTTGGGATGCGTTCGGCTTGCCGGCTGAAAACGCCGCAATTCAGAACAAGACAGCGCCGGCCAAATGGACTCACGAAAACATCAAGCACATGCGCGCGCAACTGCAGCGCCTCGGGTTTAGCTATGACTGGAGCCGTGAGTTCGCGACCTGCGACCCGCAGTATTATCGCTGGGAGCAGTGGTTTTTTACCAAGTTGTATGAACGTGGTCTGGTGTATAAAAAAGAAGCCGAAGTGAATTGGGATCCCGTTGATAAAACAGTACTCGCCAATGAACAGGTAATTGATGGCCGCGGCTGGCGCTCCGGCGCGTTGGTTGAAAAGAAAAAAATTCCGCAGTGGTTCGTCCGCATAACCGATTATGCAGAGGAGTTACTCAGCAGCCTTGATGACATGGAAGGTTGGCCAGACTCGGTCAAAACCATGCAACGTAATTGGATTGGTAAATCCGTTGGTGCTGAAGTCCGATTTACGGTGGCGGGTCAGGAGGACCTGGCGGTGTTCACCACCCGCCCTGATACCTTGCTGGGTGTGACTTATCTGGCGGTGGCGGCTGACCATCCGCTGACCATTGCGGCGGCACAAAATAAGCCGGAAGTCGCAGCGTTTCGCCAACAGTGCCAACAAAGCTCGACCGCCGAGGCCGACCTTGAAACCATGGAAAAGCTGGGGATTGCTCTCGACATTGAGGCGGTGCACCCGATCAGTGGAGAATCGATTCCGGTATGGTGCGCGAATTTCGTACTGATGAGTTATGGTACCGGCGCTGTCATGGCGGTGCCCGCCCACGACCAGCGTGACTATGAGTTTGCCACCAAGTATGGCATCGACATCAAGCCGGTGATCTACCCGCTGGAAGGTGATTTAGATATCAGCGAACAGGCCTATGTGGAGTATGGTGAGTTGCGCAACTCCGGCCAATTCGACGGGCTGAGTTCCGCGCAAGCCATCACCGATATCACAGCATGGCTAGTGAGTAATGGCCTCGGTGAAAAGCGCGTAAATTATCGTTTGCGGGATTGGGGCGTATCGCGACAGCGTTACTGGGGGTGCCCGATACCGATGATTTACGATGCCGATGGCAAAGCCCACGCGGCGCCTGAATTTCCGGTTGAACTACCCACCGATGTCGTGATGGACGGGGTTGGCTCGCCAATTAAAAAAATGGCCTCCTTCATTGACACCATAGATCCAGTCAACGGTGGGCCAGCCAGCCGGGAAACCGATACGTTTGATACGTTTTTCGAATCGTCCTGGTATTACGCTCGATATTGTTGTCCGGATCTGAGTACCGCCATGCTAGACCAACGGGCCAATTATTGGCTGCCAGTGGATCAATACATTGGCGGTATAGAGCATGCGGTTATGCACCTCTTATATGCGCGATTTTTTCACAAGCTGATGCGTGACGTGGGATTGCTCGATTCGGATGAACCCTTTAAACGTCTGTTGACCCAGGGCATGGTGATTGCAGAGACCTATCTGCGGCGTGACGAAAACGGTAAAACGGAGTATTTCAACCCCGACGATGTTGAGGTCAGCATCGATGAGAAGGGCGTGATTACTGGTGCGGTATTGAAATCTGATGGGGCACCGGTTGAAATCGGCCCGGTCGAAAAAATGTCGAAATCCAAAAATAATGGAGTCGACCCGCAAAGCATGATTGATAAATACGGTGCTGATACGGTGCGCCTGTTTACCATGTTTGCTGCGCCGCCGGATCAGTCGCTGGAGTGGAACGATGATGCCATCGCAGGGGCGTCACGATTTCTACGCCGGGTGTGGAACTTGTTTGCTGCCCACGCCGAAACATTGCGCGAGACCGGTTTAAAACCTCAGGCCCAGTTGCAGACTGACTGCGCGTCGGTAAAGGCGAGCCGCCTGACTATTCACACGCTGGTGCAGCGCGCCGCCCGCGACTACCAACGGCAGCAATTCAACACTGTGGTCGCCGCTGCCATGGAATTAACCAACGCCGCCGAGAAAACAGATTGGGCCGCAATGGGAGATCAGGCGCCGCTCGTATTGTCGGAGCTTTGTTTCAATTTATTGAAAATATTAGCGCCGGTGACACCACATTTGTGCGAGCAGTTATGGTCGGAATTCGGCGATCAGAATAGCGCGCTGACCGAAGGTTGGTTGCAGGTCGATGACACCGCATTGGTGCGCGACGAGATAAACTATGTGGTGCAGGTAAACGGGAAGTTGCGTGGCAAGATAAGCGTCGCCGCAGATGCCGCATCCGCTGATATTGAACAATTGGCTCAGGAGGACGCCAATGTACAAAAATTTCTGGACGGGCTTACGGTTCGGAAAATCATTGTGGTGCCGGGCAAACTGGTCAATATTGTTGCGAATTAGTCGTGCAAAGCGGCGCCATAGGATAAAATTACCTCTTAACCTGAATAACAGCGAGTCTCTCCTCGACACCATCCGGACCACACTATGCTCAAGCGCCAGCTGCCAACTCCATTGAAAACACTGTTATTTCTGTCAATCGTACTTAGCGTGAGCGCCTGCGGGTTTCACTTGCGCGGGAATATTCCACTGCCTAGCGGAATTCAGAATATGTACGTTGAGGCCCCTGCGGGAACCTTTAAGGATCAATTAGAAGAAGTATTGACAAACGGCGGTGCTCAACTGGCCAGTGCGCCAGCAGGCGCCGATGTTATTTTGAATGTGCGTAAGGCAGCCACTAACCGTACTGTCGGCACTTTGGATGAGCGCGCTAAAGCCAGCAGCTACAACCTTCGCTTTAGAGTTAGTTACACGCTGGACACGCTTGATAAGAAGCAGCTGCGCAAGGCCACCTTGGTGGAAACTCGACGCTACAATTTCGATCCCGAACTGGTAATCGAGTCGGAAGCGGAAGAAGCCGAACTGCAGCAGGACATGGAGCAGGCCATTGCGTTGCGCATGATGCGACAACTCTCTACCGTAACCGATTTGCAATAACGCGGCCCGTCGCAGCGAAGCTAGCCGATAAATTAACGCAGACTTCGGCAGAACTCGCTATTGGCGCAATGTCCTTACTACCCGAATAATGAAAGTTGAGCTGCAGGAACTGAGCCGCAAATTACAGGCCAGTGGTGCGCAAAACCTGCCCAAGATCATCCTCATCAATGGTAACGAAGCGTTGCTCATAGAGGAGGCTCTGGATCAGTTGCGCAGCGCATTGCAATCCATGGGCTTTGCTGAGCGTCTCAAATATCAGCTGGAAGCCGGTTTCGACTGGAGTCAGCTGACCGGTGTAGGTGCTGCAATGTCATTGTTTTCAGAGCGGCGGTTGATCGAGTTTCGGGTGCCCAAATCCCTGGGCGCGCCCGGCACCAAAGCCCTGACCGAGTATTGTAATAATCCGCCGGTTGATGACCTTCTAGTGGTCATTATGCCGGCTTTGGATAAACGTCAACGACAGGCTAAATGGGCTAAGTTGGTTGAATCCACCGGTTGGATGGTGGACTGTTATGACATTTCCGCACAACAGTTTCCGGCGTGGCTTAAGCAACGCCTGCAGAGTCGCTCGCTGCGCATTGAGGGCGGTGTGATTGAATTGCTGTGCCAGCAATTGGAAGGCAATGTGTTGGCGGCGGCCCAGGAGATCGACAAACTGCAGGTGCTTGCAGAAAACGGAGCCGTCACGCTGCAGTTGGTAAAAGACAGTCTTGCCGATCAGGCTCGGTTTGATGTGTATGCACTCAGTGATGTTTGCCTGGCCGGGGATTTTGCTCGCGCCGTGAGAATCAAGAATCGATTGCAATCCGAAGGTGTTGAACCAGTCATCGTAGTGTGGGCACTGGTGCGGGAGATCCGCACACTGGCACAATTATCGGCCGCATTGCAGGCCGGTCAAAATCGTGCGCAGTTGTTTCAGCAACTGCGCATTTGGCGCAAGCGGGAACCATTAGTTAACGCGGCATTGCACCGGCTCAGCGCCAGCCAATTTGCCGGTCTGTTGCAACAAGCTGCGCAGCTTGATCAAACGGTGAAGGGGCAGCGTGCGGCTGTGGGCTCACTATGGCATCAAATCGAGCAGCTCTGTGCGGAGCTATGTAATGTGGCGCTGGTGCCAAAAGCATCTTAATCCCAAGAACCCAAGCCATATGAACTTACAGGAATATATGACTCAGTTGGGCCAGCAGGCCAAAACGGTGTCGCGGCAGTTGGCGGCCGCTTCCGGCGCAGAAAAAAATGCTGCTCTGCTGGCCATCTCTGATGCACTGGAGTCTGATTGCCAGAGCTTATTGGCGGCCAATCAAAAAGATATGCAGGCGGCCAGCTCTGCTGGCTTAGACTCTGCCCTATTAGATCGACTGCAGTTAACCGAAGGCGGTATTGCCGCCATGGCCGAGGGTTGCCGACAGGTGGCCGCGCTGCCCGACCCGATAGGTGAGGTCAGTGATTTGCGTTATCGGCCCTCCGGCATCCAGGTCGGCAAGATGAGAGTGCCGCTTGGTGTGATTGGAATAATCTATGAATCACGGCCTAACGTTACGGTTGACGCTGCTGCGCTGTGCTTAAAATCAGGCAATGCCACGATTTTGCGGGGTGGGTCAGAGGCGATAAATTCCAATTTGGCCATTGCGGGCTGCATCAAGCGCGGCCTCGAAGATGCTGGTATTCCCACAACGGCCGTACAAATTCTTAATACCACCGACCGGGCTGCGGTGGGTGAGATGATCACCATGCAAGAGCATATCGATGTGATCGTGCCGCGTGGAGGCAAGGGTCTGATCGAGCGCATTAGCAAGAATGCAAACATTCCGGTGATTAAACATTTGGACGGCAATTGCCATGTCTATATTGATCGCGACGCGGATTTAGCGAAAGCACATGCAATCGCATTCAATGCCAAGACGCATCGCTATGGTGTGTGTAATGCCATGGAGACCTTGCTGGTACACGCCGCAGTCGCCGATCAAATTCTGCCACAATTATGCGCAGATTATGCGGCACACGGCGTGCAACTTCGCGGCTGTGAAGTAACCCGCAGTATCGTTAACGATACTGCAATTGAGGAAGCCAATCAGAGTGACTGGGAAGCAGAGTATCTGGCACCCATTTTAGCGATCAAGGTGGTGCCTGATTTCAATGCCGCGGTGCAGCACATCGCTGACTATAGTTCGGGACATACCGAAAGTATCGTCACAGAGAGTTACAGCCGTGGCCGCGCTTTTCTGCGTGATGTAGACTCAAGCTCCGTCATGATTAATGCCTCGACTCGTTTTGCCGATGGTTTCGAATATGGTCTGGGGGCGGAAATCGGGATCAGTACTGATAAGCTGCACGCCCGGGGACCGGTCGGTTTGGAAGGGCTGACATCGCAAAAGTATGTGGTATTCGGTGACGGCCAGATTCGACAATAAATGATGCCCTGCTACCTGCAACAGCTGTCGCGGAATTGAAATCGTGATCGGTATATTTGGTGGCACTTTTGATCCAATACACAGAGGGCATACCGGCGCTGTGAGTGAACTCTGCCGGGCGTTTTCATTGCAATCGGTTCACTGGGTATTAAGTGCCCGCCCACCACATAAAGGAGAAATCGGCGCCAATATAGAACAGCGTCTGGCTATGCTGCGCATTGCGCTGCAATCTACCCCCGAGTTTGTGGTGGACGAGCGGGAAGTCAGCCGGCCTCAAAAATCATACACCTATGACACGGTGCAAGAGTTCCGCAAGGAGTTCTCCGGCCAGACCTTGGGTCTGATTATCGGCACTGACAGCTTGCTGCAATTCCACAAATGGTATCGCTATAAAGAACTTATTGAGCAGGTGCATTTACTGATTTTGCGACGCCCCGGTTATGACGCCACCGTGCCGCTTGAGTTTGCTGATAGGCTGGTGTCAACTGCGGCCGAGTTAACCCAGTATCAGGCTGGAAAAATAGCCCTGTATGAGGACAGTGAATTTGATATATCATCCAGCGCCATTCGCGAGCTACTGGCCGTGGCGAATCGAGATGCCACCACAAAGGCGCAGCTTGAAGAGCTCCTCGAGCCACAAATACTTGCCTATATTGAACAACATCAGCTATATGAAAACAAATATATGAACCCAACCGAACTTAAAGAGCAGGTCGTTAGCGCGCTGGAAGACATCAAAGGTCAGGACATCAAGGTGCTGGATATCGCCGAGATATCAGATTTTGCTGATTTTATGGTGGTGGTAAGTGGTACCTCAGATACTCATGTGAGGGCGCTGGCGCGGGAGGCCTCAGACCGCTTGCGTAAACAGGGCGTAAACCCGTTAAACGAAGATGGGGCAGACTTGGGTGAGTGGGTGTTAGTGGATTTTGGCGACGTGGTTTTACACGTGATGCGACCTGAGGTTAGGGACTATTACGACCTCGAAAAATTGTGGGATGAAGACGTGCGCGACATGGTGAAAGCACACCGCGAAACCCAGGACGACTAACCCGGGTTGCCGCCGCCGCGATGAAAATAAAAATCATTGCCGTCGGGACGCGCATGCCCGTGTGGGTGGATCAGGCATTTCATGAATATGCGCAGAGAATGCCCCAAATTGCACAACTGGAGTTGCACGAAGTTGTCGCCAAAAAGCGAGGCAAGAATTCTGATACCGGTAAAATTCTGCAGCAGGAAGCAGCATTGATTGACGCCGCATTACCGGCCGGGTATTTGCCGATTGCGCTGGACCGACAGGGGCGACAATTAGATACGCAGACGCTGGCAGCTAAGCTGCAATCATGGATTGATAATTCTCAGAATGTGGCCCTGCTGATTGGTGGGCCGGAGGGGATAGCGCCAAACTACCTGGCTGCTATTAATACCAAGTGGTCATTGTCTGCCATGACCTTCGCACACCCGGTGGTGAGGGTGATGTTGGCAGAACAATTATATCGGGCATGGAGCATTAATGCCGGGCTACCCTATCATCGGGGCGAGCCATGAGTATTGTGCGACCTGAATTGGTGCTGGCATCGGCCTCGCCTCGCAGACGCGAATTATTGTCGCAAATGGGGGTCGTATTTTCAGTGCAGCCGGTCGATATCGATGAATCCCGGCGAGGGACTGAAACGGCGGCCCAAATGGTCCAGCGTTTGGCCTTGGAAAAAGCCTCTGTGGTAGCACGGCAGGCGAGAGATGCCGTTGCGGTTCTAGCCGCCGACACCATTGTTACACAGAATGACCAGGTCTTTGGCAAACCGCAGGGTCGACAGCAAGCGCAGGCCATGTGGCGGCAATTGGCCGCTACAAAACATCAGGTTCTCACTGCCGTGGCGCTAATCTATCAGGACTCTGAATTGCAGCGGCTGGTCAGCACCGAGGTGTCGTTTGGCCCAATCAGTACAGCGCAAATGGCGCGTTATTGGGACACTGGCGAACCAGGCGATAAAGCAGGCGGCTACGCCATACAGGGGCTGGCGTCGGCTTGGGTGACTGGTATAGAGGGCAGTTATTCCAATGTTGTTGGTTTGCCTCTGTTTGAGGTCAATGATTTGCTGCGAACGGTAGGGCATCAGTGGCTCTAGTACGCGAGATACTGGTTAATATTACCGGTGGGGAGCAGAGAGTCGCCACTTTACTGAATGGCGAACTACAGGCCCTGGAGATCGAACGCCGCTCGGAGGCATTCCGAAAGGGCACGATCTGTCTAGCTCGCGTGGTGCGAATCGTGCCCGGCATGCAAGCTGCTTTTATGGATATCGGCAGGCAGAAAAATGGTTTCCTGCATGTCACAGATGTGCGTCGAAACGAGGTCGCGTTGGCGGCTGATCAAGCTCAGTTGCCGATACAAAAATTATTGCATGATGGCCAGACGTTTCCGGTGCAAGTATTGCAGGATGAACGGGGCGATAAGGGTGCTCGCCTATCCATGGATCTGTGTATTGCAGATTCTTTATTGGTGCTTAAACCACAGTCTTGTGGAGTTTCAATCTCAAATAAAATTAGCGACGCATCTGAGCAATCGCGCCTGTTTAATCTTTTGTCCGCTGCGCTAGCATTAGAAACCGATTCTCTGGGGCTGATCGCCCGCACCCGGGCCGCGCAGGCGAACGATACTCAACTAAAACAACAATTGGCGTTGGTGTTATCGCAATGGCGCCAGATCGAACTGCAGTGCAGCACTGTGCAAGTCGGCACACCATTGTGGCAGGAACCCGATCTCCTGCAGCGCAGCCTGCGCAGAGCGGCCGATGGCGTTAGCACGCTGGTACGAATTGATTCTCAGACTGTTTATATGGACACCCAACAGTGGCTAAGTAACCAGGCCGGTATGAATAATGTCACCGTTGACATGTATGCCAGCCCTACCGCCGTGTTCGATCTTTATGACACTGAGCAAAAACTGAACGGATTGTTGCTGCGCGAGGTGCCCTTGCCAAGTGGCGCATCGATGGTGATTGACAACACCGAGGCGTTAGTCGTAGTCGATGTGAACTCTGCAGCGAACCTCGGCCGGGCTAACCCGGATGTATTATTGCAGAGCAATCTGGAAGCGGCTGAGGAGTTAGTCAGGCAGCTAAGATTGCGCAATATTGGCGGCATTATTGTGGTTGATTTCATTAATCTCGACAGTACCGACGCGCGTCAGACCTTGCTCAGCACTTTGAACCAACATTTAAAGTCCGACGGGTCGTGCAGCACAGCGCAACGGATTTCTCCGCTCGGCCTGGTGGAGTTCAGCCGGCGCCATCAAGGTCCTCCACTGCAACGGCAATTATGCCAACCCTGTACTGCCTGCGGTAGCCCCAACGGAACCCCGCAGCGCAATAGCCTGACCATCCTGTTCGACATAATGCGTGCGGTGGTCAAAGTCTCAATTGATGGTAATAATCCGGCCACAACCTTGCACGCCCACCCTGTTATTATTGAGATGTTAAAAACCAGTGAGAGCAAATCCCTCGAGGAAATTGAAAACTTGATAGGCCAATCATTGTCGCTGGAGGCTGATGCCGCGCTGGCGCGCGATGACTACCGCATTAAGTAAAGCCACCGATGCGTGCCGTTGTTAAAGTATTCCTGTTGTTGTTCGGCATGTACGCCATGTTGTGGCTGTCTGTGGCTGCTTACTTCACCTACGCCAGCGGTCACGCAGAACTGCTTGAATCAAACTTGAGTAAGGTGTTCGGGCGCACTGTTTCGATCGGCTCGGTGACCACTGACTGGAATGGCTTGTCACCGAGGGTTTTGGTACACCAATTTAGCGTAGCCGGAGATCATCCGGACTTACCGGCGCTGGCGTTTGATACGCTGGCGGCAGAGCTTGATGCAGGTTCGGCGCTTAGACTATGGCCGCAGTTCACCGAATTTGCTATTGAGCGGCCACGACTGGAGGTTGTAACTCGGTCAGCCCGGACCATGCAGGTAGCGGGTTTCACTTTGCGTTCAGGGGTTGGTTCGGGCGTTAGCCCTAAGCGTTTAATTCAATGGTTATTGGATCATGAAAACCTGGTCTGGCATGACGGCGAAATCATCTGGCGCCGACCAAATGCTGAACTGCAACGCTATCGAGAAACATCATTCACCTATAGGCGGCAAGGCCTGACCCGTGAAGTACGCGCGACGACACTGTCTCCCAAGGGAGTGCTGGCCTTTACCGCGAATTCAAACGGCCCGATTCTCAAAGCCAGTAACTGGGATGCGTCGATCGAAGTATTGGGGGATGCCGGAGAACGCTTACTCAGCCCCGAAGACTTATCGTTCGAGGTAAAAGACGGGCGGGGTCGTGTGCTATTAAAACAGCTATCGGTTGAACGGATCCGGGATCTGATTCAATTGTCTGGTCTCAGCGGCTCTGCCTTGTGGTTAATGCAAGCTGGCGTTGAGGGAACTTTGCATGACGTGAAATTTGAGTTTGCGGGAGCCCTGTTGGATTTCAGTCAATGGTCGTTGCAGGCCAATGCCAGAGATGTCGCCTTCGAGGCAACTGCAACGGCACCAGCAATGAGCGGTTTGCATGGCAAGCTGTCGGCCCACAACGGCGGCGGAGAGTTTCAGTTCTCGGCTCGTGAAGCTCTGTTTTCCTGGCCGCGACTGCTGGAAACTGATATTGCTGTCGCCAGTGCCGGGGGTAATTTGAACTGGGTTTTCAATGACAATGGTGGCGTGTCATTCACCTTATCCGAAGGCAATTTTCAGGATCAGATTACGCGTATCAGCGAACTCAACGCCAGCATTGAGTTTGATAATAAAGAGCGCCGAGTGTCTAACGTCGGGCAATTATTTAAACTGAAATCGATTGGCGACCTTAATTTTGAAGATGGCACTATGGTTACAACGGGCGCCTCAACTGATTCGACAATACAGCCCTTGTACCTGGACGCCAGCATGAAGTTTGAGGTTTCCGATATGCGTAAGCTGGTGGCTTATATTCCGGCCGCCGACAAGCTTCAGCGGTTTCGGACCTGGTGGTCTAATGCAATTGTTTCCGGCGCGGCAAAAAATGGCCGATTGAGCTACCGAGGCGAGTTGGCCAGCAACGCAATTGCAGTAGGAAAAGCTCAGCTTCGTGGTCGGGCAGATTATCAAAACGTTGAGATCGACTATGGTTATCAACGTAATTGGCCGGTGGTGCGCAACGGCCGCGGCAGTGCTACGTTACAAAATGACGTACTCACGTTTGGGCCGCAGGAAGTTTGGCTGGAAAATGACCAGATACTGGATCCGGCGCTGCAAATCACTGACCTGTTTCAGCGAGCGCGACGGCTGGACCTGTCCGGCCGCCTGCAAACCAGCCTCGCGACGGTTGCTGAATTCCTGTTTGATGGGCCTCTGATAAAGCCCTCCCAGCGAGGTCGTAAGCCCCCGGTCAACGTGACTGCCGGTAGGGTCGATGCTGAAGTGAAGATCAGTGTGCCCCTGTCAAGAGTGAGCCAGGCTACAGTCAAAGGCATGGCGCAGGTGAGTGGTGGGGCGTTGCTGTTGCCGCCCGGCGTGCCGGTCAGCAATATCCGTACTCAGATGCAGTTTACCGAACGCAGCGCGTCCGCCGATATGGTGTTGGCCGATTTCCTGGGTTATCCGGCGCGGGCCTCTTTGCTGACCACCAGTGTGGCGCAGCCGCCAGTGTTAACGCTTAATGGTCGTGGCGTCGCTGATGTTAAGTTGCTGGAACCCTGGGTCGGCGAGCATTTATTGAGCTGGTTTTCGGGCACCACGCCGTGGAGTGGTGCAGTGGTCATTGATGGGCCCCGGTCACGGGTTAGCATGAGCACTGATTTAATGGGCGTGGAAGTCAGTGCTCCCGAGCCGTTGTACAAGCCTGCTGATGAACCAAGGGCACTGGAGTTAAACACCGCTCTCGGCGGCAGCACTACGGCGCGCAGCCTTGAACTGCGTATTGGCGATCAATTAAGTGTGGCCATGGCTGGGGATTTACAGAGCGAAAACTTATTGTTTGATCGAGCTAGAATCAGTATTGGCGAAAATGCTGAGCCGACCGGTCAAGCATTACGTGAAGGTATTCATTTTGATGTGGTATATCCGCAGCTTGATCTTGACGAGTGGCTGGGCGCCATTATTGATTTGACGAATATCGAAACGACCGCGGAACAAAGCGACACTAGCTTCCTTGATGCGATGCGCTCGGTTCGAATACAAGCGGAACAGCCGGTGTGGTTAGAGCGAAGCGTTGGCTCACTGAAGATAAATGGACTGTCGGTGGATGGTGCTTATTGGATCGGCGCCATAGAAGGTTCCAATATTGACGGAACCCTACAAGCCAGTCCGCGTGCTGAAATCCCGAGTTTTAAATTTGAACTGGCTCGGTTGCATTTGCCCAACGCACCCAAAGATGATTCTGTACCAGCGGTGGTCGACAGGGAACTGGTTCCGGCCAGCTATCCGCGTATGGAACTGTTGGTAGAATCTTTCAAAATTGGCGCTAAACGTCTTGGTCGGCTCGACATGTTGGGTCGGCCTGATAATGATATCTGGATACTGGACCGTTTTACACTTGAGGATAAGGGTATTAGCACGGTGGTCACCGGCCAATGGACGAATAATGCAGAGGCGGGGACGATTTCAAACTTTAACTACCAGACATCGATTCGGCAGGCGGGCGATGTTCTGGAGGGAATGGACCTTGCAGATGTTTTAAAAAAGGGTAAGGGTGACCTGGTTGGCAATCTAAACTGGATCGGTGCGCCGCATGAGTTTGACTACGCTCGGTTGAATGGCGATTTTGATTTGCGAATTAGCGATGGCGAATTGGTCAAGGTTGAGCCAGGCGGCGGCAAACTGCTGGGTTTGTTAAATTTTAACGCAATCGCCCGCCGACTGACGCTGGATTTTCGTGATGTGTTCGCCAGCGGCCTGCAGTTTGATCGAATGCGCTACGCGGGTGTGCTGGCTGATGGCAAAGCCATCATGCGCGATGCCTATATCTTTGCTCCGGCGATTTTTGTACAAATGGAGGGCTCGCTGGACTTAGACCAGGAGTTGGTTGATCTGGAAATTCATATGTCTCCTGAGCTAGGCGGCAACCTGACCTTGTTAAGCGCGTTGGCAAATCCTGCGGCTGGTGCGGTGATGTTTCTAACCCAGCAACTGTTTAAGGATGAGATGCGCGCATCGTCGTTTCAGAGTTATCGTGCCAAGGGGTCATGGGAGGATTTTGATCTGGTCGAGATCGAGCGCAATGGGGAGCCGAAGAAATCAGCCGGGGTAGCCGCCCGGCCAGATCTGTCAGGTAGTACTGAAAAACGCCCTAATCAGCAATAAACTACGGCGGATCATGTGGCGTTGAGCGGTGACTGCTCTTACACTACGCAGTTCGAAAATTTTCGCTTACGGCATCAATCACGTGCACTATTACCAATGACTCAATCAAATTTCGATATTGTCGATTCCACGCTACTGGCACCCACGGGGCTTGATGGCGTTAAGCTGCAACAGGTGATGGATAAACTAACCGGTGTCGCGGGCTGTGACTTCGCTGACCTTTATTTTCAATACGCCAAGCAGGAAAGCTGGAGTCTTGATGAGGGAACCGTGAAAAGCGGCAGCTTCAATATAGATCAGGGTGTGGGCCTGCGTAGTGTCTGTGGTGAGAAAACCGCCTTTGCCTACAGCGAAAACCTGCAGCACGAGGCAATCATGGGTGCGGCAGATGTGGTGCAGGCGATTGGGCGCAGAGGCCAGGACATTGGCACTAAGGCCGCCTGGCGGCCACGACGTCCACGCAGTGTATACCAGCCGCATGATCCTGTGGCCACACTGGACGACGCTGCCAAGGTCGCGATTTTGCATCAGGCGGATCAGTTCGCGCGCGCCCACGACCCTCGGGTGAAAGAAGTGATGGCCACCTTAGCAGCGGTGTATGAGGTGGTACTGGTGGTGCGCAGTGACGGGCAGCAGGTACCCGATGTGCGGCCTCTGGTAAGGCTGAATGTCAGCGTAATTGTAGAGCAGGACGGCAAGCGCGAACGCGGTTCCATGGGCGGTGGCGGTCGCTTTGATTTTGCCTACTTTGATACCGACCTGATTCGCCATTACTCGGAAGAAGCCGTACGTCAGGCCTTGGTGAGCTTGCAAGCGGTAGATTCGCCCGCCGGCACCATGCCGGTGGTGCTGGGCTCCGGTTGGCCGGGCATTTTGTTGCATGAAGCGGTCGGTCATGGATTGGAGGGTGACTTCAACCGCAAAGGCACTTCCGCATTCGCCGGTCGATTAGGAGAGCAGGTGGCCTCGCCATTATGCACGGTAGTGGATAACGGCACGTTACCGGATCGACGTGGTTCATTGAGTATCGACGATGAAGGTAATACCACACAGGATACGGTGTTGATCGAGGCTGGCATACTCAAGGGCTACATGCAGGATGAGCACAATGCACGCCTGATGGACATGCCGTTAACCGGCAATGGCCGCCGCGAGTCGTTCGCGCATTTGCCCATGCCGCGCATGACCAACACCTATATGCACGCTGGTGAGCACGATCCGGGCGAAATAATCGCATCCGTAAAAAAAGGCCTGTATGCGGTGAATTTCGGTGGTGGCCAAGTCGACATCACTTCCGGTAAGTTTGTGTTTTCATCCAGCGAAGCTTACCTAATCGAAAATGGCAAAATAACGCAACCGGTTAAAGGCGCCACCTTGATAGGTAGCGGCCCTGAAGCCATGCAGACCATTAGCATGGTGGGCAACGATATGGCGCTGGACTCCGGCGTGGGTGTGTGCGGTAAAGAAGGGCAAAGTGTGCCGGTGGGTGTGGGCCAACCCACGCTGAAGATGGACCAGTTGACCGTTGGTGGAGTGCAGTTATGAAGTTAGCTGGCCAACTGGACCTGGATTCGGTCGCCGATTTTGCCCTCGATTATGCTGCCAAACTTGGCCTGGATGAGGCCGAGGTGTCTTTGCATGAGGGCACGGGTGTTTCTGTCAACGTTCGTATGTGTGAATTGGAAACAGTCGAGAAGCACAATGATGCGCAAATCGTTGTGAATGTGTATAAAAATCATCACACTGGCAGCGCCAGCAGCGCCGACATGAGTGAAGCGGGAGTGCGCAGCTTGCTAGATGCCGCGGCCTCCATAGCGAGCCAGACGGGTGCCGACGAATGCCTCGGTTTGGCAGACAAGGAACTAATGGCGAGTGAACTGTATGACCTGGATTTACACCACCCCTGGGGCGCTGATATTACTGAGTTGGCCCAACTTGCTACCCGTTGTGAAGATGCGGCGCTAAGCCGGGATAAGCGCATAAGCAACAGCGAAGGCGCAAACGTCAGCACCTATTCTGGCAATGCCCTGTATGCCAACTCACACGGGTTTCGCAGTATTAGCAGTAGCAGCCAACACAGTTTGTCCTGTTCGGTTATTGCCGGCAAAGACGCAGGTATGCAGCGCGATTATTGGTATGACAGCGACCGCAATGCCGCTAACCTCGACGCCCCCGAGGCGATAGGGAAAACCGCAGCAGAGCGTGCCGTTCAGCGCTTGGATGCCCGCAAGATCGACTCCACAGAAACTCCGATTTTGTTTGACCCGGCGATGGCCAAAAGTCTAATCGGGCATCTGGTGGGGGCCTTGCGTGGTGGCGCGATTTACAAACGAGCCAGCTTTATGTTGGAGCGGCTCGAGCAGCAGATCATGCCTGAATTTGTAACCATAGCCGAACACCCGCATATTCCCGCAGGGGCCGGCAGTGCGCTGCATGACAACGAGGGCGTCGCCACACCGGCCTATCACGCTCTGGTCGACCAGGGGCGGCTGCAAACTTATGTGCTGGGATCTTACACGGCGCGTAAATTAGGCCTGTCGAGCACCGCCAACGCGGGGGGCGTACGCAACCTGCGCGTCTCGGATACCGGGCATAATTTTCAGGAGCTATTGGCCCAAATGGGTCAGGGTTTACTGGTCACAGAATTGATCGGTTCTGGCATTAATATGGTAACTGGTGACTACTCTCGTGGCGCGGCCGGGTTTTGGGTGGAGAACGGCGAGATCAGCTATCCGGTAGAAGAAATCACCATAGCAGGCAATTTACTGGATATGTATCAGGGGATTGTCGCTGTGGGCAACGATACCGACCGCAGAGGCAACACACATAGCGGCTCAATATTGGTGCAAAATATGACCTTGGCCGGTAGTTAAGTCCACCCGCTTGCGCCTATAATACGCGGGTTTTAACGGCTGCGGCCGAATCAACGCAGTGCCCTTTCCAGGCACGCAGACCATGCCCATATACCAATATCAATGTACCGACTGCGGCCACCGACAGGAGGCCCTGCAAAAGATGAGTGATGCACCATTGGTGGATTGCCCGGCCTGTGGTGGGCACGGTCTACGTAAACAGATCACAGCGGCTTCTTTCAGACTGAAGGGTACCGGCTGGTATGCGACTGATTTCAAAAATTCCGGTGCTGCGCCTGTTTCCAACACCAGCACAGCGAGTAACAGTGACGCGCATGACAGTAGTAATGCCAAGCAAGCCAAAAGCAGTGATCAATCCGCCGGAGCGAAATCTTGATGCAACGCTTTAGACGCTATCTGGTTGCTGGATTGCTGGTTTGGTTACCACTGGTAACCACGTATTTTGTGCTGAATTTTGCAATCCGGCTGATTGACCGGTCGCTTTTACTGCTACCACTAAAGTACCGGCCCGAAACGCTAATTGGTTTTGAGATTCCTGGTCTCGGCGTCATTTTGACGCTGGTCCTGGTTTTGCTTACCGGCGTCATCGTGGCCAATTTTTTCGGGCGTCGGCTGGTCACTGCCTGGGAGTCCCTGTTAGCTCGTATACCGCTGGTGCGATCGGTTTATGGTGCGGTTAAGCAAATCACCGCCAGCCTTTTCGCAGATGCATCGCAATCGTTTAGAGAGGTCGTGCTAGTAGAATACCCGCGGCGCGGCCTATGGATGCTGGCCTTTGTCACCGGCGAGACTCCACGCGAGTTCAAAGCCAAAGCAGGCGAAGATCTTATAAATATATATGTTCCGACAACGCCTAACCCCACCTCCGGCTTTTATATTATGGTGCCGCCGCAAGACGTCAAGCGCCTTGATATTCCGGTAGAGGTAGGCTTGAAAATGATTTTATCGGCCGGCGTAGTGAATCCACTGGATGATCCCGTTGAGGCCGAACGGATGGCTGACGAGCTTCAGCAGCAGGGTGCCACTATTGATCGTGATTCTATTAGCGGCGCGGCTGACAACACAAAAAACAATTAGCAGTAGAGAGCAGGATGAACAAAATGCGTAGCCACCTGTGTGGCGAGATCAATCAGAAACTAATTGACCAAACCATTTGCGTGGCCGGGTGGGCACAGCGCCGTCGTGATCATGGTGGCGTTATATTCATAGATTTGCGTGATGCCAGCGGCTTGCTGCAAGTGGTTGTTGACCCGGATGCAGCCGCAGCCTTTGCCGTGGCCGATACGGTACGTCACGAGCATGTGCTGCAGGTTACGGCCCGGGTTCGGGCGCGCCCTGAGGGCACCACGAATCCGGACTTGCCTACTGGCATGGTCGAAGTCTACGCCACTGATATCACGGTCCTCAATCGGGCAGAGCCGATTCCATTTCAGTTAGACGAAGAGGATGTAAGTGAAGCCGTACGCCTTAAATATCGGTATCTTGATTTGCGACGCGAAAGTATGCAAAAAACGTTTCGCCTGCGTAGCGCGGTAACCAAGTATTTCCGTGATTTTCTTGAGCAAGAGGGCTTCGTCGATATAGAAACTCCAATCCTGACCAAGTCCACGCCTGAGGGCGCGCGCGATTATCTGGTGCCGAGCCGCGTACATGCCGGTGATTTTTTCGCGCTACCGCAGTCGCCGCAGTTATTCAAGCAGCTGTTAATGGTGGCCGGGTTTGAACGCTACTACCAGATTGCACGGTGCTTTAGAGACGAGGATTTGCGCGCTGATCGGCAGCCTGAGTTTACTCAGTTGGATATCGAAACCTCGTTTATGACGGAAGACGAAATCATGCTCATGATGGAGCGCATGATTCGCGATCTGTTTGCACAACAGTTGGGCGTTAAATTGGCCGATACCTTTCCGCAAATCAGCTACGCGGAAGCGATTGAACGCTTTGGCATTGATCGCCCCGACCTGCGTAATCCGTTAGAGCTCACGTCGGTGACAGATTTATTGACCGAGGTTGAGTTTAAGGTGTTTTCCGGGCCAGCGAATTCACCAGAAGGGCGGGTTGCTGCCCTGCGCGTTCCGGAGGGTTGTAGCAAACTCAGTCGCCTGCAACTGGATCAGTACGGAGACTATGTTGCCAACTATGGCGCCAAAGGCCTGGCTTATATCAAGGTAAATAATTTGTCTCTGGGCCGTGAAGGCCTGCAATCGCCGATCCTTAAATTTTTGCCGGATGATGTGGTTGATGCGGTTTTACAGCGGGTCGAAGCGCAAACCGGCGACGTCGTGTTTTTCGGTGCCGACACTGCCAAAGTAGTCAATGATTCGCTGGCGGCATTGCGCGTTAAACTGGGGCATGACCTCGACTTGCTGCAAGAACAGTGGGCACCGGTGTGGGTGATTGACTTCCCCATGTTTGAAAAAGATCAGGATAGCGGGCAGTGGACCTCGCTGCATCACCCATTCACGGCGCCCAAAACAGATCAAATAGATCAATTGGCCGACGACCCCGGCAGCGTTTTATCGCGCGCCTATGATCTGGTGCTCAATGGCACAGAAGTCGGTGGGGGCTCGATACGGATTCACCAGACCGACGTGCAACGACAAGCCTTTCAGGCACTGGGGATTGATGACGCTGAGGCGGAAGCAAAATTCGGCTTTCTACTGGATGCGCTCAAATATGGCGCGCCGCCACATGGTGGAATCGCTTTCGGTATCGACCGAATCGTTGCTATGATGGCAGGGGTAGATTCAATCCGGGATGTTATCGCTTTTCCGAAAACGCAACGTGCCTCATGTTTACTTACTGAAGCACCCAGTGCAGTTGACTCGCGACAATTGCGGGAACTGCATATTCGCTTACGTGGCTCAGAGCAATCCAAGGAATGATCGCCGATCTGGAATAGAAAATATATTGATCAACGACTAACCAACGATGAGCTTGCATATTCAACAAAACGTCAGTTTGCAAAGCTTTAATACCATGGCGGTGCCTGCACAAGCCGACTATCTGACGACGGTCACCAGCGTGCCCGAGATGCACGACGCGCTAAGCCTGGCGCGGCGCCAGAATTTGCCAGTGCTGGTACTGGGAGAGGGCAGCAATACACTGTTCGAGCACGATTATAAAGGCCTCGTCATCCTCAATCGTCTGCGTGGCATGGATGTGGTTGAAGAACTGGGCGATCTCATAAGAGTAAAAGTCGGTGCTGGGGAAAACTGGCATCGTTGGGTGGCGCATAGTCTTAAGCAGGGCTGGAGTGGTTTAGAAAATCTGGCGCTTATTCCCGGTTTGGTCGGGGCCGCACCAATGCAAAATATCGGTGCCTATGGCGTTGAATTGGAGCAATACCTGCACAGCGTTGAACTGTTGTATGTAGACAGTGGTGAGATTGGTGAGCTTAGTCGTGAACAATGCGAGTTCGGGTATCGTGATAGCGTGTTCAAGCATCGCCATGCGCCGCGCGCAATAATCACCGCGGTAACATTTGAACTGAACACCTACTTTGAGCCGCAAATCACATATCCCGCGGTGAAAGAATATCTCCAGACCCGCATGCGACCCAGTCAGGAACTGACCGCCCTGCACGTATTCGATGCGATTTGTCATATTCGCCGCAGCAAGCTGCCTTCACCCCGGGAAATTCCAAATTCCGGCAGCTTTTTTAAGAATCCGGTGGTGTCTGAAGAGAAGCTGGCCTCATTGCGCGAGCACTATCCTGAGATAGTCAGCTACGAACATCGGGGCCAGATCAAGTTAGCCGCCGCCTGGCTGATCGAGCGGGCTGGTTGGAAACGCCGTCAACGTGATGGAGTGCAGGTTCATAAAGATCAGGCGCTGGTGATTACCAATCCTGGTCGTGCCAGCGGCGCATCGGTCATGAGTCTGGCGCGGGCGATCCAGGAAGATATCGCTAAACAATTCCGTATTCAACTTGAAATAGAACCAAGAATTTACTGATTTAGCGTCGCAGAAGTGGCTGTATTCTTTTCTGATCTGGTTAATTTTTGGTAATCCTTATTTGGCGCTACACACGGTCGGTAATACAGTGGGGTGCTAAAAACTAATTAACTCTGATTAGGTGCATTTATTGAGGTCAAATTCTGAGTCTGATTTTGACTGCGGTTACGCGCGGTCGCAGCAGGCTTTGGCCGCGCGGGCTTCGCTCAAAGGTGCGCGGTTTGCCGTTGTAAAGATTGCCTTCTCTGTATTGGTATTGCTAGGTAGCTCAAGTGTTACGGCGCAAACCAAAGAGGCGAACTCCAAAGGATGGACAGTTGATGAAGAGGGCGTAGACGCATCGGCTGCAGGAGTCGAAGTTGTGCCGGACGACTCTCCTATACAAGCGGACGACTCTCCTCTACAAGAGGCATTGGAAGTGGCTGCACCCGCTGCACCCAGACGAACCGCGACCATTTCAAACCGACAATTGGCACGCAATATCGAAAACCAGTTCCGTCAAATTAGCGAAATGCTGCAGAGAGAGGATGCGTTCAGCGCCGATGTGGGCGAACTGTATTTCAGTTACGCTGCGCTCTTACTGCAGGCAGCTGACTATGAAAAAGCCCGCGATGCTTATGCATACGCTCTACACGTAGAAAAAATCAATAACGGGATATATGCTCTGGAACAGCGGCCTGCCCTGAGAGGCCTGTTTGACACGATGTTCGCACAGGGTAAGTCTAAAGAGTTTGAAGAGTATCTGAGTCGTATTGTTTGGCTGGAAAATCAAAACCCGGAACAGCAAGATACGTATTCATTTGATTTGCTGGTACAGGTCGGAAATTATTTTATCGATGCGTTTATGGTACGACCGATTGCCGGCGAAACAGGTCGCCAATATCTGGAGAAGGCACAGCGATACCTATCCTTTGCAGTTGCGCGATACGAGCACTTTCCATTAAGCGAAATGTTAATGCCCTACGGTGAAATTGCATTGGCGAGTACGCTGCAGGCGAAGATGGCAGGGCGAATCAACCGATATACTTCTTATGAGTCGCCGCGTCAGCGCAGTATTAATGATGTTGAGAATGCTCAACCTAGCGTCAATCATATGGTGCAGTCGTTTACGCGCGCGGATTATTACTTGAAACGATACCTGAAGAAGGCTCGTGAGGAAGACTCCCCGGCGGATCAGGCGCGAGCGTTAATCCAATTGGGTGATTTGAACCTGCAATTTAAGCGCGATAGCTCAGCAAGAAAGTATTATGAGCTTGCCTGGAGCGAAGTAGAGAAACTCCCCGCAGATCACGAACTGCGCCACCAACTCGCAAAACCCGTGACCCTACCAGCCTACTTTTACTCGAAAACTCGCTCCGAGGTTCAACCCAATCGTCGCTCAAAGCTTGTGCCGATGACATTTGCGGTGAAGTCCACCGGCAAGGTAGGAAAGGTAACCAAGTTTGATAGCGAAGATGAAAATGCCGCATATTTTTCGCGCGCCCGGCGCGCGGCAAAAAAGCTGACATTTCGTCCCGCGCTTATTGATGGCCAATTAGTAGATGTGGACGAGTTACATCATGATGTCAGAATATTTCTTACTGGCCAGCCCCGCACTGAGGCTTCCACGAAGCGGAATAGCGCCACTGGTGAGTCTCAAACTGCGCCCGAAATAAGTGGTGCAACCACTGATGAGAGTTGATCAAACCTTGATCCGATAAGATGACTATAGAACTCCCCAGAACCCTGCTTAACAGATGCAAGTTCATTGCCGTGTTGGCGGCCGCATTTTTTGTTGTTGGTTGCCAAACCAGTGGTGGCTCTGGCGGCGGCGTTCCGTCGCCCAGCCCAAGCAAGTCCCCAACCATGCCCTCGCCAGGAGGCGGCGGCGCTCCGTCGCCGAGTCAGCCGGGCGAACAGTCTGAAGGCGAGCAATCTCAGGGTGAGCAGTCGGGTGGTGAGGGCCAACAGGGGTCATCGCAGAGCGGGTCTGAAAGTGACAGTACCGCCATTCCAGACGAATGGGAACAAGAGGGTGAAGCAGATGCAGACGGGGACGGCGCGGGAGAAGGCGAAGAGACAGGTGACGCAGAAGACGAGAGCCAACCCAGCTTCGAAGAACCTCAAAGTGGTTCTGACGCGGCCGGTGAGACCGCATTTGAGCAGCCGGATTTCGGTGAAGATGGCGGCATGACAGAACAAGAAATGAAGGAGCTTGAAAAGGAGCTCGATGAGAGCCTCGGCGACTTTGATGAAGAAATCCAGCGTGAAAAAACCTACGCTGAAGAGCGCGCCAACGATAACGCCGATGAGGGCACACTGGGTGGCGTGGGCACATTTGAAACCTATGAAGGTGACGGCGAAGGTGCTGCCTCTAAGCGCCAGCGTCAGGCCAGTTCATCCAGCAACAAGACTGGTCAGGCCAGTGCCAGTAGCAGTTCCGATGCTGATGCTGAGGGCGACGGCGGCGATCCTGGATTGCGTGAGGCAAAGCAAAGTGATGCCGCCGGAAACGTGGATGATGCGCTCGATGAGGAACTGGCAGAACAGAAAGACGACATACCCGATTTACGGGACAACGATGACATTGTGGCGCGACAAATCCGCGAAGCGGCTGAGCGCGAAACCGACCCTGAATTGCGAAAAAAGTTATGGGAAGAATATCGCCGCTATAAAAACCAATAACAAGAGCAGAGACTATGCAGTTAAAAAACGTTGCGCAACAATCCAGATGGATCCTGATCGTTACCGTCGGGTTAATACTGAGCAGCTGTGCCACATATGAGTACCATGCCACCTCCAGCGTGCCTGTATCGAAAGTCTCAAAGCAGGAGTTTGAGGATGCTGCCGAAGAAACGCTGCTGGATGTTGGTCTGACCCTGTTCGATCCCGGCGTGGACATCATGGATGACGTTAGTGCTGCCTACGCCAATGTTCGCGAGAGCGAGGCGGTCTGGTTCACAGGCTTGCTGAAAAGTGCTTTGGATCGCAGCAGGGCATGGGGTCAGGTACGCGCGTTACCCACCGATGAACAAATCAGCGACGTCATGGTGACTGGCAAAATAGTCGACTCCAGTGGCGAGGTGCTGGTAATGGAGGTGGTCGCAACCGATGCCTCCGGGCAAATCTGGTTCGCCAATCAATACAGCGAGCGTGCCAGCGCCTACTCCTACAACCCGGAGATTGATTTACAGCGTGACCCCTTCCAGAGTTTGTTCAATCGAATTGCTAATGACCTGTTTGACCATCGTGCCACGCTCGATGCCGATTATCTGGTGGCTCTGCGGCACATAGCACGCGTCAGATTTGCCCAGCAGTTTGCACCGCAAAGCTTCGACGGTTTCCTGGCGCAGGATGACGATGGCCACTACTACCTGGTTCGTATTCCGGCGCCGGATGACCCAATGTTGGTGCGGGTAGAAAAAATCCAGGCCCGCAATGCGCTGTTTTTAGATGTAGTACAGGATTATTACCGTGTGTTTACCAAGCGCATGTCCTCACCATATGATGAGTGGCGCAAGCTGAGCTACAAGGAAGTTGTCTACGAGCGTCAATTAAAGAAAAAAGCCAAGCATGAAAAAATGGCTGGTGTGGCAGTCATAGTCGTGGGATTGCTGGCCACGCAAAGCAATAGCCGGACATCACGCCTGGGTGGGCATTTTGGGGTTCTGCAGGGGGCTCAATTGTTTCGTAAGGGTTATCTCACCGAAATTGATGCTTCCTTGCATGCAGAAGCAGTGCGCGAGCTAGGGGAGTCTTTAGAAGCAGAACTTGAACCCAGTGTGATTGATTTGCAGGATCGTTCGGTAACGCTGTCTGGCACAGTGGCTGAACAGTATAGGGAGTGGCGTCGGATCCTGACCGAGATGTTTGAGGCCGAAGGGGCTTTACAGCGCGACAGCACCATCCTACCGGTTGACTCGGCGAGTGCGGCTCTAGACGACCTTCGCCCGCGCAAGCAATGAGCGACCAGCGTGAGACGTCCAGCAATTTCGGCCAGAGTATTCAAGCCACCCGGTTTGAAACTCCAGCGCCGCCGGGCAGTAAGCCCGAGGTCGTTGATCGGTTTGCCAAGCCACAGGCACCATGGTGGCACTCGCAATTTAATTTGATGATCTGTGTGTTTGTGCTGCTCGCTGTGGCAGCGCTCTTATTCACCCGTTTAACTCCGCCGCCAGAGTTGACAGTTGGAGCGCCCGATGCCCAGCCAAGCGCCGCTGCTACGGCACCCGCTACACAAGCCGCTCCCTGGGACGAAAGTCGTCGAGCTCAGGCGCGTAGCGATGCGCAAGACATTTTATCGGCGTTACTTGCAAGTAAAGAGCGACTGGAGCGGGCAGGTGTGAAGGCATGGGCGCCGGCCAAGTTTGAACAGGCCCTCGCCAAAGCAGAACAGGGCGATGAGCAATACAAATTGCAGGACTATCAACAGGCACTCGCCAGTTATCAGGCGGCCGCCGATGGGTTGGATGCATTATTCAGCGACATCCCTAAACTGGTGGAACGTGAAATTGGCAAAGCGAATGATGCAATTATCGCCGGTAAGTCAGCGCTCGCGACAGCTTCGTTTAAACGGGCACTGGAGCTCGATCAGGACAATCTTAGTGCCCTTGAGGGCCTGGCCCGCGAAGAAAAACTGGATGAGGTTTTAGGCCTCAATCAGGCCGCATTGGCTGCCCAGCAACAGCATTTGCAGGATGACTCGTTGCAGCATCTGCACCGAGCTCAGGAGTTGCTGGAGCAGGCTATCGCCATCGACCCGGCCTACCAAAAATCTAAAGATCTGTTAGCCAAGGTTAATACGTTGATCACCGACAAACAGTTCCGTAGCGCCATGACCGAGGGGTTCAGCGCGTTATTTGCCGGCCGTTACAGCGCTGCAAACGGCGGGTTTGCTGACGCGCTTAATGTGCGTCCAGACGACGCGATGGCCAAAATCGCTTATTCACAGTCGCTGGCGGCTAACAAGACCTCATCGTTGCAATCCCTGCTGAATAGGGCGGCACGGTTGGAACAAAGTGAGCAATGGCAGGGTGCATTGGCTAACTACGAATCCGTCTTGCAACGCGATGCCAACATGGTGGCGGCGCGGCTCGGACAGATTAGAAGCCGGGCTAGAGCCGAGTTGGATCGGCAACTCAGAGAGTTGCTTGCTGACCCCCTGGCGTTAAGCAAGAGTGGCCAGGCTAAGCAAGCGCGCGCGGTGCTGGCCGATGCAAAAGCAATCCGGGATCGGGGGCCGTTGCTGCAAAGTCAGATTGATCAACTGGAAAACGGCATGCAGCTAGCAACCGCCGAAGTCAAGGTTCGTTTGATTTCCGATCAAAAAACGCAGGTTTCATTGCGTAAGGCAGGTGCCAGCCGCATAGATCTGGGTCGCTTTAGTTCTAGAAATTTGGCGCTTCAGCCCGGTCGCTATGTGCTGACTGGCATCCGTCTGGGCTATCAGGACCAGCGTATTGAAATTGAACTGTTGCCGAGCTCCAGTGTGCAGTCTTTTTCGGTGCGCTGTGATACGCCGGTCAGTAACAGCTTGGCGGTCGGCAAATCATGACCAATCTGGAGCAATTAAAGCCCAATCAACCGATCGAGGCCGGCAGTTATGAAGTGGCGGGTCAGCGCCAGCAGGCACGGCGCTGGCGTCTCAGTCCAGTGCACTGGTTGTTGTTCGCAGTGGCTTTGCTATGCGTTGCGTTCATTACCTTCATCACTTTGGCGAGGAGTATTCAGGTCTCCGCAGTTGCAGCGGACTTGTTGGACAGCGAAAACCGAATTCCAGTGGCCGCCAGTGTGGAGATTTCCAGCACATTGAAATTGCCGATCGGCAATCGCACCATGGTTCTGCCTGGCGATCATCAGGTTAATGTCACGGCCGATGGTTACCACCCGCAAATTCAGTCATTAACAGTTGGTGCCGAGCGCTACCATCAGTTTGAAGTGCAGTTGCGTCGGCTACCCGGTAATCTGGACGTGGTTCTCCAGCCCAAGGTGCCGGCCGAATTGATGCTGAATGGCGAACCCTTTGCGCAATTGCCGGGTTTGGTGACAGACATTCCGCCCGGCCAACACCAGATTACTATCGACGCTCCCTTGTATCGTGCCGTGAGCCGTGAATTTCTGATCGAAGGGCGCGGCCAGACTCAAAGTCTCGAGGTCACGCTGCAGCCGGCCTGGGCAAATGTCAGTTTTGATAGCGCACCAGTCGGTGCAACAATTGCCATTGATGGTCAAAAGGTCGGCACTACGCCGCTGCAGATACAGCTTGAAGAAGGTCTCCACGAGTTACGGATTAGTGCCGATAAATATCAACCCATCGAACGGGAATTTACCGTCACCGCGCAGCAGGATTTGGTGGTTCCCAGCCTTGCGTTACTACCGGCCGACGGCGAGGTAGAGGTAATTACCGACCCGCCGGAGGCAGCGGTGATTGTCGATGGTGAGTATCGTGGCGTCAGCCCGATGACCTTAACGTTGAGGCCCCGACAGGATACCCGCCTGCAAGTCTACAAAGGCGGATTCCAACTGCAGGCAACAAGTCTCAATGTGGGGCCCGGTGAACAGCGCACCGAACAGGTAACTCTGCAGCCCGATCTGGTTAATGTGCAGTTTAGTGTCAGCCCGGCAGATGCGGAAATTATAATTGATGGTGTGTCGCGCGGCCGCGGTAGCCAAACCATTGCACTCACCACATTGCCACATGAGATCCGCATTGGTAAACCGGGTTATGTGAGTTATCAGAACCAAATCATACCCAGTAAAGCGAGTCGGCAAATCGTCAGCGTAGACCTGTTAACCAAAGAGCAATACTACTGGGCAAATATTCCCGACACCTATCAGACGCGCGCCGGCCAGACCATGCGCTTGTTTAAATCGCCGGGCAAAGTCAGCATGGGCTCATCGCGTCGCGAGCCGGGCCGCCGCAGCAATGAAATAAGCTATACCGCGACACTGAAAAAACATTTCTACGTGAGCGAGCATGAAGTCACCAATAAACAATTCAGGGCTTTTCAACCTGCTCATAGCGCCGGCAACTATAAAAAGAAAAGCCTTGATTCAAACAAACACCCGGCGGTTAACGTCAGTTGGCAGAAGGCTGCCTTATATTGTAATTGGCTGAGTACTCAGGAAGGCCTGGACCCCTTTTACCAGACCACCAAGGGCTTTGTCTCGGGGGCCAACCCGGATGCCAATGGTTATCGCCTGTTAACTGAAGTTGAGTGGGCCTGGCTGGCCAGAAACAAATCCGGTGGCGTGCTGTTATATCCCTGGGGTGAGTCCGCCTCGCCGAGTGCGGCTGAGCCGGTGGGAAACTTTGCCGACAGCAGCGCCGCGAGTCTGGTGGCGTTCTCATTGAGCGACTACAACGATGGTTATGAGGCCTCGGCTCCGGTCGGTCGCTACCCGCCCAACCATCGCGGCATCTATGACATGGAAGGCAACGCCTCAGAGTGGGTGCACGACTGGTACGGTGCCAAAGGCAACCTCGAGGGCGGTAAGAAATCCAACTTGGTTGACCCGTTAGGGCCCGAGATCGGTGAGTTTCATGTGGTGCGAGGAGGTAGTTGGGCCAAAGGCCACCTACCTCAATTGCGGCTCGCCTATCGTGATTTTGGTGCCAAGGGTAAACATGATATTGGCTTTCGAATCGCCCGTTATGCGGGGCCTAAATGAAGCGCACCTACTATTTGATTGTAGCTGCCTTGTTGCTGCCAGTAGGCTCGCAAGCACAATCGGGTTCCGGCGCTCAAGCTGTCGAGCAACAGTCGGCTGCGCCGCCACAGAGCGCAACGACTGATGAGGTGGCTGAAAAATCAGCCGCCCAAGTTAGCGATGCCGGTGACGATGCAGTAAACGAACCGCTTTCACAACCGACGGCCGAGCAGACGCCTCCTGCGCCCGCCCCAGAACCTGCGCGCAGCGATGACGAAAGCGACAGTGACCCTGCTACCACTGTATTCAAGCCCAGTGAAGATATTTCGGCAGATTTGCCGGTACCATTTCCAGTGGATATTTGATCATGCATCGAATGTCCGAATAATCCCGATTGATAAGTAAACTTAAAAACTAAACAGTCCCAGAATAACGACAACAAATCGAGACCTAAATGAATTTTCAAAAGTCAGAGTTTTTCCACCAAATCGTAGCGCTACTGCTATCAATACTCGTGGTGCACACGGTGTATGTAGGGCTGGTGAGGCCCAATGCCGAAGCGGTACTTGCGCAGGAACGGCAGTTGATTGCCGAACAGCAGGCTAGTGGCAACACCGCGCCCATCGAGCGCTCTGCGTGGGTGGTGCTGAAAGATTATGAGCAGGAATCGTGTTTTATTCTGATGTTATGGGTAATGGCGATCATGGGGCTCAAAGCACAGGGCGTTTTATCACAACGAAAATTGATGGCCGGTGATTTATTACATATTGAGGAGGGCCGACGGGTGTTGCCAGAAGATGCGCGTCAGTTGGCTCGGCCCCTGGAGGCCTTACAATTACCGGAGCGCAATTTTTTGTTGCCCAGAGCACTGCGCAGCGCCCTTAACCGCTACGGCGCGGGTTCATCGATTCAGGACGTAAGCAATGTAGTGCGGGACATCTGCGATACCGAGGCTGATCGTCTTGATTCGGAGCTCTCGATGGTGCGTTATATTACCTGGGCAATCCCATCCATTGGTTTTATCGGAACTGTGCGCGGCATTGGCGCCGCATTGGGCAATGCCCATGAAGCTGTGGCCGGCAATATCGCTGCGGTCACAACTAATCTTGGGGTGGCATTCAACTCCACGTTTGTGGCTTTGTTAATCAGTATTCTGATTATGTTTTTGACCCACCAGATTACTCTAATGCAAGAACGCATGGTGCTGGCCGCGCAGGATTATTGTGATCAGAATCTGATTCGGCATTTGCAAAGGTAGGTAGTGGCAATGAGTGCAATTATTTACATCAATGATCATCAAATTCTGATTGAACAAAATCAGAAGTTTGAGCGTTCTCAGGGCTATGCGTGGATACGTGGTGAGAGCGTCATTTTCGATGCCGATGCTGGAGCCAGTGCAGTGCGCCATTGCCGGCTGTCACCTCAGCAGATCTACAGTCGTTACTGGCAACAATGTGATCAAAGTTCACTGCCAGCCAATCAGGCCGGCATCAGGCATGCGGCAGACTTAATCTATCAACACTTAAGCGAACTGAAACAGCGATTTAATTTACAGGAAATCGCGCTGGTGGTGCCGTCTCATTACCAGACAGCAAACCTGCAATTGTTGCTGGGAATTGCGCAAGCCTGCCAACTTAAAGTGAATGCCTTGGTTAACGGGCCGCTCCTGGCCTTGTATCGTGCGGACGTTATATCGGGCAAATATCAGCATGTGGACATGCAATTAAATCAGACTGTCTGCAGTGAGTTTATTGTCGCGCATGCGCAGATTGAGCTGGTTGATGTTCAAGTGCACCACGACATCAGTTTGCAGAGCGTGCAGGATTCGCTCCTCAAAACAATGCAGCATAACTTTATTCAAAACGATCGCTTCGACCCCCTGCACTACGCGGCGACAGAGCAGCAATTGTTCGATCAGATACCACAGGTGGCACGTGCCATAGGCCGCGATGGTAAAACCAGCTTACTGGTTGAGCACCAGGGTCAGACACATAACGTGTCGATAGATGCGCGGCAATGGAAGGAAACCCTGGCCGAGTGGTTTAACAAATTGTCTCTGGGAAATGTTAACGGCTACGACAGCCGCTTTCTGCAACTCAATGGATTGCTGCGCGATAATGCATCAAGTCTGCCAGAATTGCCGGGTACCGTGGTGCTGACGCCACAACCTGGTTTACCCCTGCCGCCAGAAGTCTATCAGCGTGATCAAAACGGCGAATTGATCTATGTAAACCGCCTGGGTTGTTCGGAAAATGTAACGACCGCCGAATCGCAACCTTCTGAAATACCACCCGTTGACGAAAATGCGGTTACGCACTTGTTATGCAATGGCCGCGCCGTGCCGTTGGAGCGCGCCTTTATATCGCCTGAGGCAAACCAGTTGAGCGTGGAGTTGGTAGCCACCGCGCAGGCAAATTTATCGACTATGCTGGCCAGCGGGGACCTGTTTGTCCTCAACGCGCCAGATAGGCAAGAGTTGCTGCTCAATGATCGGCTGGGGTCAAATTTAGCGGATGGCGTGGTCACCGCCATCAGGGTACGCAGTTAACAGATGCCGAAAAAACTCCGCTCAACCTCCAGTTTCAGCCTGTCCTTTTTGGACATCATGTCCTGTGGTCTGGGGGCAGCGGTGTTGATATTTCTCCTTTTAAAACATGTCACAGACGCGCCCACCACGGTTGAGGAAAAACAGGTGATGGCGGAAATTTCGCTGCTTGAGGAGGAGATAAAAGAAGGCGAAAAAACACTGGTTAGAATACGTAACACAATCAGTGATGTCAGTTATGAAACGGTGACTGCTCAGGGTCTGGCACGAAAAATTCAGGAGGATATCGATAAATTAAAAAGTCAGATCGAGGAAATTAACCCAGATTCCGATTTTGATGTACCCGGCTTGCGTTCCAAAATAGCCAGGCTGGAAGCACAAAAAGAAGCGCTGGAGAAAACGATACCCACCGGCAATAAAGCATACGAGTTTACCGGCGAAGGGCAGCGACAATATCTAACTGGTATACCGTTGAATGGTGAGAATGTATTGATCTTATTAGATGCGTCGGCCAGCATGCTGGATGAAACCATCGTTAATATCGTGCGCCGCCGCAACATGTCTGACCGGCTCAAAAAGGAAGCACCCAAATGGCAGCGCACGCAGGCGATTGGCCAGTGGCTGGTAGCCAATCTGCCGCTCAGTAGCGATATTCAGGTTTGGTTGTTCAATACTGAAATCAGCGCTGCGGATGGTAACGAATTGAACGCCTGGTATGAGGCTACCAATCGGGCTGATCTAACCCGTTTGGTGCAAGGCATCAATAAGGCGGTGCCTGCGAACGGCACCAATCTGGCGCACGTCTTCTCAGCTGCCATGGAAATGCGCCCGCGGCCGGATAACATTTATCTGGTCACGGATGGATTGCCGACCATCGGTGATAATTCCGCGCGCAGCGGTAGTATTACGGGTGTTGAACGATACCGCCTATTTTGGAAAGCGGTGGATAAGTTGTTGCCCGGTGTACGAGTGAATACGTTTTTGTTGCCCCTTGAAGGCGACCCCTATGCCGCCGGCTCCTATTGGGGCCTGGCGCTGAGCACCCGTGGATCGCTGGTGACCCCTGCGGCGGACTGGCCATGAGTAGAAGACGCCATCGCCGCGGCAGCGAAGACACCAATATATCGTTCCTCGATATTATCTGCTGTGGGTTCGGCGCCATTGTTCTGTTGCTGGTAATTGTTAAGCCGACTGAACCGATTGTGCTGGAAGAGTCTCCGATTCAGCAAAAAGGCCAGGTGCGGGTATTGCAGGAGCGGTTGTTCGAGATTCGTGGGCAGGTAAAGTATCTTGAGACTGAACTTAATGCTAAACATGAGCAGCTCGGCATTGATCAGCGCAGGGTGGCTATCTTGAGGGGCGAATTTGAAGCCCTCAATTCGCGCGTCGCGAGTATTGATGAAGGCGGAGCGGATGACGCCGAGGAAGCGTTGGATCTACAAATTGCGCTGCAATCATTGACCCGCGAGATGAAGCGTTTAATACGCAACCGCCAGCCTAAAAATGACTACATCGCTGGCGTTCCAGTCGATTCGGAATACATAATTTTCGTGATCGACACGTCCGGCAGCATGACAGACCAGGGCTTTTGGGGGTCGGTACTAAGGCAGGTGGATAGCGTTCTAAGAATCTACCCCAAGGTAAAAGGCATTCAGGTAATGAATAATCTGGGGGCTTATATGTTCGGTAACAGCCGTGGCGAGTGGATGACGGATACCCCAGCAAGACGACGTGCGATTTTGCAGAAATTGGCCATTTGGCGGGCCGGCTCTGCCAGTAACCCGGTGCCGGGTATTACGCAAGCGATCACTCGGTTCTACGACAAAAATAAAAAAATAAGCATTTATGTTTTTGGCGATGATTATCCGGGGCGTTCGATTCAGAGGGTGGTGCGCCACGTTGAAGAGTTAAACAAGAAGAACAGCCGGGGCGAGACCATGGTGCGCATTCATACAGTTGGGTTTCCAGTGCAATTACGGCCCCGACCAGGTATGTCCAGCGCCGCGATGCGGTATGCTTCACTGATGCGTGAACTGGCGGAGCGAAATAATGGTGTCTTTGTGGGAACCAGCCATGTCAATTAATTTTAAGAAAGGCTGTACACCGGCACTGTTGGTCGGGGTGCTGTTACTAAGCGCCTGCGCGCGCACTATTGTAGTTACCGGCGATGTGCCGCAGCCACTTATTGAACCTGTGCCGCTCAAGGCGAACTTGATTATTACCGATGAGTTGCGGCGCTATCGATATGAAGAAAAAGAAAAAGGCCGTAACTCACTGAAGAGTTTGGATTTTGGGGCGGCGCAAGTGCTGATGTTTGAGCGCGTGTTTGATGGCATCCTCACTCTGTTGCCCCTGGATGAACAAGCGGTAACCCAAATCGACTTGCAGATTACGCCGCAATTACTAGAATTTCAGTACAGTGTGCCGCGAGAAACCAAGCTCAATCTATACGAAATCTGGCTAAAATATCGAATTTTGATCACCGACCCGGCAGGCGCAGAAGTCGCAGACTGGGTGGTCAAGGGCTATGGTAAAACACCCACGACAACGCTGAGTTCAGCGGTAACGGCGTTTAATCTGGCAACCAATATTGCGTTGCGTGACGTTGGCGCACAATTAGCTATCGGTTTCCCGCGGCAACCCGCAATCAGCAAAATGTTGGATTCAAGCGCAGATGCCGGCGAACAAGATAAACAGATTGCGAGCGATGTTGCGGTGCCTGGCAATGCCGATGAAGTTGAAGGTGAGAACACCAAACCCGCAATACAGGTGAACGATGATGATGAGCCGGCCAAGCCGTCAGTCGAGCATGAAGCAGCCGACCACGATACCCAAGCGGAGGGTTAAACAATGCTTATGAAAAACTTGGGTTTATTCTGTATTGCCTTGCTGGTAAGCGCCTGCACCACTATTAACGTGGATCACGTTAAATTAGACAATAGTTTGGATGTTAATGCGGGTGATGCGGTGGTAGTGCTGGGCCGGCATCATTCGGCAGAGTTTGAGACTGAACCAAGTTTAATCCGTTGTATTGGCAGTCGTTTGCAGAAGGGGACACGCGAAGTGCGTATTATCCCAGAGCATGAATTCGTTGATATGTTTTATCCCTGGTTCGAAGCGCGCACCGCGCCAATGCATCCAAAACGGCTACAGCGAGTTCTGGATTTGCCGTTGATTGCTGAGCGTATCGAGAAATTGAATATTCGTTTTTTCGTTTGGGTGGAGGGCTCAACCGAGCGCACTAATTCAGCCGGCACCATGACTTGTTCGATAGGCCCGGGCGGCGGCGGCTGTTTTGGCTTTGGTACCTGGGAAGACACCAGTGAATATGAGACGGTGATCTGGAATATCGAAGAGTTCAAAGAGGTGGGGCGCATCAGCACCGACGCGGTGGGTACCAGCTATATGCCTGCCTTCGTTGTGCCAATACCGCTGCTGGCGCAGGTTGAGGGAGATGCCTGCAAGGGTATGGGCAGTCAGTTAGTGCGTTTCTTCAATGATACGGATACCGAACTTAAGCAATTGCCTGGCGGAGAGTAAGTGGTGACATGCGAGCCGCACTGACAATCCTATTTTTGCTGTGTGTTTTTGGTAGTACGTCGGCTCTGGCACAGGCCACCAAGGCGCAAAAACTACACTACCAGATTATTTCCCAAACACCGCTGTATGATGATCCCGAGTTGGCGCAGTACGTCGATCAAATCGGGCAGAAGCTGGTCAGAAACAGTAAAACGCCAGACACTAAATATGGGTTCTATGTGCTCGATGACCCCGGTATCAACGCATTCACGCCTGGCCATGGTTTGATTTATATTAATCGCGGGCTGATTAATTTCATGACCTCGGAAGGTCAGTTGGCAGCGGTGCTGGCGCACGAAATTGCCCATAACACGGAGCGTCATTTGTCGCGCCGCAAATCAGCTCAGTTGTGGAATTGGCTGGCGGCGGCAGCGGGCACCATCCTGACCGGAAATCGTGGCGTCGGTCAGGCCATCGGCCTGAGTAATCAGGCGCGCATTAATAGTTTTGGTCGGGAACTGGAGTTGGAAGCCGACCAATGGGGCGCTGAATACATGTATCAGTCCAACTACGATCCTCAGGAAATGCTCGGTATGCTGTCAGTCCTGAAAGATCAGGAGCGCTTCCGCGATTTACAAAGTCTTCAGGATGGCGGAGATGCAACTTACCATGGGGTATTTTCATCGCATCCGCGCAGTGACAAACGCTTACAGGAAGTAGTGCGAAAAGCCGGTGCCTTGCCGCCGGGTGAAAGCTTTCGTGGCCGTGAAGCTATCCGGGAAATGCTGGATGGCGTGGTTTATGGCGCCAACTACACGGGTAATAAGGTTGATGGCTATGAACGGTTCGTGCACAAATCGCTGGGCGTCACCTTCTTATACCCAGAGGACTGGCAGCAAACCATTAAGGGCAGCAAAATCATTCTCAAAGATCCGGCCCAAACCGTCCAGTTAAAATTGGAGGTTGAAAAAACGGCCGATAAATCGATGTCCAGTAAACAAATACTGAAGCGAAAATATCCGGACGATTTGTCACAGGTAAAGCCCATTATCGAGATCAAAAACAAGCAGTTGGCAAAGGACTACGGCACCACCGCCCGGCGCTCTCAGCAGCGGGTGGCGGCGATCACGGTTGGTCGCAATACTTTCCACTTTCAGGGCATTGCCCGCAATAACCAACTGACCCAGGCGCAGGATGATCAGTTTCAGGACATTATTGGCAGTTTTCGGCGTGCCTCCCGGCAGGATTTACCGCCCAAGGAGCTAAAGGTCATCTACTATAAACGGCTGGAGCCGGGCGAGACCTTTGCCTCACTGGCCGCAGATAAACAGTTGGGCACGTTTACCGAGGAAACTTTGCGGCTCATAAATGGCTACTACCCGAATGGCGAAGCAGAGCCGGGTACCTGGATGAAGCTGGTGCGCTCGCGTAGTTTGGCAGAGCAGGAACAAGAGTTGGCGGAACAGGGTTCACAGAAAACAGCCGGCTAGTTTTTCACGCCGACGCACTGGCTCACTAGGTTATGCCCTACGGTGGTGTTAAACTGCGCGCTTTAGAACTCCTGATTTAATAAAGCATGGCAGGACACAGTAAGTGGGCGAATATCAAGCACCGCAAGGCGGCTCAAGACGCCAAACGGGGCAAGATTTTCACCAAACACATTCGTGAAATCACCGTGGCTGCCCGGCAGGGCGGGGGTGATGCCGATGCCAACCCGAGGTTGCGCATAGCGATTGATAAAGCGCTGGGCGCTAATATGACCCGCGACACCATTGACCGTGCGATCAAGCGAGGCACGGGGGATCTGGAGGGCGTTAGCTACGAGGAAATTCGCTATGAGGGTTATGCGCCGTCTGGCATCGCGGTGTTAGTGGAATGCACCACCGACAATAAGAATCGTACGGTTGCCGAAGTGCGGCATGCGTTTAGCAAATACAACGGCAATATGGGCACTGAAGGCTCGGTCGCCTATATGTTCGAAAAGGTCGGGGTGATTTTACTGCCCGCCGGCGCTGACGAAGAACAGGTGATGGATGTGGTGCTGGACGCGGGCGCCGAAGATATCGTCACCCACGACGACGCCACAGTAGAGATTACCTGCCCGGCAGAAAGCTATCATGATGTGTTAAATGCTCTGCAGGCGGCCGGCATCGAGGTCGAATCGTCCGAGGTTATTCAGCGCGCCGACAACGAAATTGCCCTAAACGACAGTGATGGTGAGAAAGTCATGCGCCTGATTGACGCGCTGGAAGAATTGGATGATGTACAGGATGTATTCACCAATGCCGAGTTTCCGGAGTCGGTGTTCGGCTAATTTTGTGGTGGCGGCCATCAAACAAACCATTACCATATTAGGCATTGACCCGGGATCTCAAATCACCGGAGTGGGTGTTATCAGTGCCTGTGGCACGGATCTCAAACACGTGTATTCTGAGTCATTAAAACTGCCCAAGGGCGAGTTAAGTGTGCGGCTGGAACAAATTTATGCCCGTTTGCAAATCGTTATCGCACAGACACGGCCGGACATCGTCGCTCTGGAAAAAGTGTTTATCGCCAAAAATCCCCAATCCGCGTTGGTACTGGGGCATGCGCGCGGCGCGGCGATGCTGGCCGCGGTCAACAACAATATCCCCGTGATGGAATACTCAGCGACAGAGATAAAAAAAACCGTGGTGGGAAAGGGCCGCGCCGACAAAGCACAGGTCCAGCATATGATGCGGGTGTTGTTAGGCCTGCGCGTCGCACCGGAAGTTGATGCGTCTGACGCGCTGGCGGCAGCGGTGTGCCATGCCCATCAGCAGCAATTGAACCAGGCTCTGGCTGCGTCGTCAAACCTGCGCGGCGCGCGCTGAACTGTGGAAATTAAATCATGATCGCCTGGTTACAGGGTATTGTATTGCATAAGCAACCCCCCACCATTGTGTTAAACATTGGTGGTGTCGGCTATGAACTGGAAGCGCCGCTTAACACCTTCTATCAGTTGCCCGCCGTGGGTGAGAAGGCCACCCTGTTTACCCATCTGGTGGTGCGGGAGGATGCCCAGCTGCTGTTCGGTTTTGACTCCCAACAACAGCGCGAATTGTTTCGTAGCCTGATTCGCGTTAATGGTGTCGGTCCCAAAGTCGCGTTGGCGGTACTATCAACCCTCAGCGCTGAGGAATTAATGCAGGCCATGGCACATGAAGACATAAGTCAACTGACCAAGGTGCCGGGTATCGGTAAAAAAACTGCCCAGCGCTTGCTGGTTGAGATGAAAGACCGTTTGCAAAAAGAATTCGCCGATGTGGCATTGGAAGCAGCGAACACACCTGGTGCCGCGGCCAGCGATCGACAGGATGCTATTGCCGCGCTCACCGGTCTCGGCTATAAATTGGCCGATGCCGGGCGTGTGGTGCGTGATCTACCGTCGGATCTGTCTAGCGAAGAATTGATCCGGCAGGCGCTGCGAAACCTGTCCGGCAAAGTTCTCTAACCACCGCATATTTCCGTGAACGAAGAAAACCCCATTAATCCTGATTTGCAAAACGGCGATGACGATCTGATTGATCGCAGTTTGCGTCCGGAACTGCTGGTCGATTTCGTGGGGCAAAAGAAAATCAAACAGCAGCTGTCAATTTTTATTGAAGCCGCGCGCGCGCGCAAAGAATCGCTGGATCATGTGCTGTTGTTCGGCCCGCCGGGGCTGGGTAAAACCACACTATCCAATATTATTGCGCGCGAGATGGGCGTCAAAATTCGTTCCACTTCTGGTCCGGTGTTGGAGCGAGCCGGTGACCTGGCGGCGGTGCTGACCAATCTCGAGCCGCATGATGTTTTGTTTATTGACGAGATACACCGGCTGAGTCCGGTAGTTGAAGAGATTCTATATCCTGCTATGGAAGACTTTGAGCTGGATATTGTGATCGGTGAGGGCCCCGCCGCCCGTAGCGTAAAGCTGGCGTTACCACCATTTACGTTAATTGGTGCCACGACTCGAGCTGGCTTGCTCACCTCGCCGCTGCGTGATCGCTTTGGTATTGTGCAGCGTCTTGAATATTACGATACGGATGATCTGGCGAAGATTGTAAAGCGTTCTTCGTCCATCTTGTCGGTACCTGCCGAACCAGAGGGCGTGCAGACGATTGCAGATCGTGCCAGAGGCACCCCGCGCATCGCCAATCGGCTGCTGCGACGGGCCCGCGATTACGCCGAAGTTAAGGGTGACGGCAAGTTAACCAAAACTCTGGCGGCCAGCGCATTGGATATGATGGAAGTTGACCCGCATGGTCTGGACTTTATGGATCGCCAGCTTCTCAAAGCCATTATGGAAAAATTTGATGGCGGCCCGGTCGGTATCGACAGCCTGGCAGCGGCCATCGG
>JABDKW010000007.1 GCA_013002025.1 Gammaproteobacteria bacterium
TTCGCTCTGCAGATATCCGAAACCAGCGTTAGAAAGGTGATTCTAAATAGGGTGCGGATTCTAAATTAGAACCGTACTATCACGTCATCAAATTTTCGATGCCAATTAATACTAGCTAATCTATTTAGGAGAACTAAACATGGCTGCTAAAAAAACCTCAAAATCACCTTCCGCTAAAACTGATTTAAAAGCGGCTACAACACGAGTTAAAAACGCCGCTAAGAAAACTGCTGGCGTTGCAAAAAAAACTTCTGCGAAGTCACCTTCTGCTAAAACAGACCTAAAAGCCGCTGCAACTCGCGTTTCGAACGCTCAAGAGAAGCTAGTTAATTCTGCTGAGACCGAAATCAATGCACGTTTTCGCGATGCTCAAAAAGCTGCGAAGCAAGTATGGTTCGCCGGTCTAGGCGCTTACGGTCGCTTATTTGACGAAGCCCAAACTCGTTACTCACGCTTGCAAAAAGAACGCAATGAACTATTTAAAGACTTAATCGCTCGCGGCGGAAAAGTTCAAGACGACGCTGAAGCTCTTTTGAAAGAAGGCCGAGCAAATGTAGAAGATCAAATTGAGACTGCCAGAGATCGTTTTGCTGCCGTGACATCAAAAGTTGGCATTCCTGCACGTCTGCAAGACTTGTCTGACAGATTAGAGTCACTCAGTGCGAACCTGAAAAAGTCTGCATAAACTTTACTGGGTAGTTTCTTAACACCCAGCGATTCGTAAGAATCAAGAGCCCGCCGCTCGGAAAGAGTGCGCGGGCTTTTTATATTCAGGGGTATAGAAAGTATAAAAGCCGTTTTTACATGATGCTGGTGACTTCAAATAAAGGGGTCAGCGCCCTTTAACTCTAATGACCGCTCAGCACAAAGCCGTCATTCCCGGTCATCTATCCCACCACACCCCGTCGCATCCCCATCGGGCTTACTCCATACCGCTGCTTAAACGCCCTCGATAACGCCGCTGCACTGTTAAACCCGCTCCGCACCGCGATATCGGTGATGGGGCTGTTGGTGTCCAGCACCAGTCTTCGTGCGGCCTGTAGTCGCAGTCTTAGGTAGTAGGCGCCTGGCGCTACGCCGAGGTGTTTGTTGCTGAGCAATTCCAGAGATCGTGTTGAGAGCTTGAGTTGTTTTGCGATGTCGGTGATCGACAGTGGTTCTTCAATGTTCTGTTCCATCAGATGTATGGCTTGTGCCAGCCTGGGTTCGGCCTGTTCCATTCGGCCGAGTGAGACGATGGCCTGAGTGTCGCTGGCGGCACTGCTTTCGTTGTATATAAATGCGCTGGCCACGTCCAGCGCCAGTGACCGGTTTTGGGTGGTGCGGATGTAATGCAGCATCATGTCGAGTGCCGGGGAGGCGCCGCCGCTGGTCCAGATATTCTCTTCGATGACATAGCGTTGGCCGATCACATCCAACTCGGGGTAGGTGAACGACAATGATTCCAGATCTTCCCAGTGGGTGGTAACGCGGTGGGTGCGAATGATTTCCGCGCGCGCCAATACCCAGGTGCCGGCTTCGATGCCAAAAATGGTGTGGTGTTTCTGCGCGACGGCGCGCAATGTTGGCAAAGCGCTATTGGGCGCATGCCGGCGCTCGTTAAACCCGGCCACCACCACCAGTAAATCACCCTGTGCGCTGCCATCGAGCGCGCCATCGGCCTTGATCTCAATGCCGCAAGTGAGGCGGATGGGTTTGCCGCTAACCGAAACAATTTTCCACGAGAACAGTGGCAGGCGCGACAGGCGGTTGGCCGCCCGCAGCGGGTCGATGATGGACGACAGGGTCATCATCGATGATTCCGACAGAGCCAGAATGGTGACTTGGGTGGTTTGCGTCACTTTCGCTAAAGGTTAAATGTTATTCGTTTATTGTAGAACAAGTTTGGTACATTTTGCGATGCTAGTGCGAGCACAATCAGGAGGTCACCATGCCCTTAGAAATCAATCGAAACGTCTTTATCACCTGCGCTGTGACCGGCTCCGGCAGCACGCAGGATCGCAGCCCACATGTACCGCGCTCACCAGAGCAGATCGCCGACAGCGCCATTGCTGCGGCCAAGGCCGGGGCGGCGGTGGTGCATTGCCATGTGCGGGATCCGGAATCCGGCGCGCCCTCGCGCGACCCCAAACTGTATCGCGAGGTCACTGAGCGCATTCGTGATTCGAGTACCGATGTGGTGCTGAATCTCACCGCCGGTATGGGCGGCGACATGGTGTTTGGGCCGCCGTCTAAACCGCTGCCGCCGGTGGAGGGCACTGACATGGGCAGCGCCGAGAGCCGCATGGAGGCGATGGCCGATTGTCTGCCGGAAATTTGCACGCTGGATTGCGGCACCATGAATTTTGCCGAGGCCGATTATGTGATGACCAACACCCCGGGCATGCTGGTGGCCATGGGCAGCATGATGACCGAGCTCGGTATCAAGCCCGAGATCGAGGCCTTTGACACCGGCCACCTGTGGTACGCCAAACATCTGGTCGAGGAGGGCGTGCTCGACAGCCCCGCCTTGGTGCAACTCTGCATGGGCATTCCCTGGGGCGCGCCGGATGATTTAAATACGTTTATGGCGATGGTGAACAACGTGCCGGACAGCTGGACCTGGTCGGCTTTCTCGCTGGGCCGCAACGAGATGCCGTTTGTGGCGGCGGCGGTGCTGGCGGGCGGTAATGTGCGCGTTGGTCTGGAAGATAACCTGTGGTTGGACAAAGGCGTGTTGGCCACCAATGCGGATCTGGTGACCCGAGCCCGCACCATTATTGAAGCAATGGGCGCGACCATCATGGCGCCGCAGCAAGTGCGCGACAAACTGGGCCTGACCAAGCGAGCGCCGCGATGATAACAACGGCGGCGGCCATTGGCGGCGGCGTAATCGGCGGCGGCTGGATCGCGCGCTTTTTATTAATGGGCGTAGATGTAAATGTTTACGACCCTGACCCCGAGGCCGAGCGCAAAATTGCTGAGGTGTTGAGCAATGCGCGCCGCTCATTGCCGGGTTTGTACAACCACGTGTTGCCGGAGGAGGGCAAGCTCGCGTTTTGTGAGTCGCTGGAGGCGGCAGTGGCTGAGGCGCAATGGATTGTAGAAAGTGTGCCCGAGCAGTTGGCGATAAAACAAAAGGTGTATGCCGAGATTCAGGCGCATTGCCCGGCGGACGCCATTATTGCTTCCTCCACCTCCGGTTTTAAACCCTCTGAATTACAGGCTGGCTCGGCCAGCCCCGAACAAATCATCGTGGCGCACCCGTTTAACCCGGTGTATCTGGTGCCCTTGGTAGAGCTGGTGAGTGAGGCTGCCACGGTGGCCAAGGCCAGCACGGTGCTCTCGCAGCTTGGGATGAAACCGCTGCATGTTCGCAAAGAGATCGATGCCCATATTGCTGACCGCCTATTGGAAGCCGTGTGGCGCGAAGGCCTGTGGCTGATCAACGATGGTATTGCCACCACTGAGGAGATTGATGACGCGATTCGCTATGGCTTTGGGCTGCGTTGGGCGCAGATGGGCTTGTTTGAAACCTATCGCATTGCCGGTGGCGAGGCTGGCATGGCGCACTTTATTAAGCAGTTTGGCCCGGCGCTGAAATGGCCCTGGACTAAGTTGATGGACGTGCCGGAACTCACTGATGAACTAGTGCAGACGATTTCTGATCAGTCCGATGCGCAGTCCGGCCAGCACAGCATTCGTGAGTTGGAACGTATTCGGGACGATAATCTGGTGCGCATTATGCGCGGCCTGAAAGGCGCGGACTGGGGTGCGGGGGAATTATTAAACTCCGTCGATCAGGCATTGGCCGCGCCCTCCATCACCGACTTCTCCAAGCCGTTGGTGACCGGTGAGCGGGTCATCCCGGTTAACTGGACGGATTACAACGGCCATATGAACGACGCGCGCTACGCGCAGGTGTTTTCTGAGGCGATCACGGTGACCATGGACGCCATTGGTGCGGACAAGGCGTATATTGATTCAGGCCTCAGTTACTTCACGGTGGATATGCAAGTCTCATATATCGATGAATGCCATGCCGGCGATAGGGTGAAGGTGACCACGCGGGTGAATGAAGGCGAGGGCAAAAAGCTACGCCTGCAACAGGCGCTGCACCACGCCGACGGCCGTTTGTTGTCGACCAGCAATGTGTT
>JABDKW010000019.1 GCA_013002025.1 Gammaproteobacteria bacterium
GGTCGAGCGCTCTAGGGGTTTCGTGTTTTTTTTGATGTTAAGTATTCTATCGCACTGTCTCAGCTATGCACATGATTTTAAACAACTAATTAAAATTAAAAGCACGCCGTTTTCGGGTGAATTCGAATCCGGAAAATAGCCTGGTAAATCACGCTAAACAGACAAAAACATGCAGCTTGGGGATTGTGAACCAACGTCCATCGCGTAAATTTGCGTTTACCGCTAAAGAGGGTTACAGTTTTCCCCAGTCAGGTGTCTACTATTAAGAATAATCCGGCCTGACCTATGACCACAGTATCTGGTCATTATGACTAGTCACACCGAACCTGGAGGAGGAAACCCCCGCTTGACGGAAGTTTCAAATTTGGAGTTGTGGCCGCTGGTTGTCTATTTCGTGGCGGTGATTGCCCTGGTGTTAACCATGCTGGGGCTGTCATGGTTGCTGGGTGAACAACGAGCCAATGCTGCCACCAATGAACCTTTTGAATCCGGTGTGGTTTCGGTCGGCAACGCGCAGGGTCGCATCTCCGTCGACTTTTATCTGATCGCAATCTTCTTTGTGATCTTTGATCTGGAAACCGTTTTTATTTTCGCCTGGGCCATCGCCTTCTTTGAACTTGGCTGGCAGGGCTATTTCGCCATGTTGGTATTCGTTTTGGTGCTAGTCGTGGCGCTGGTCTATGAGTGGCGCTCGGGGGCATTGGAATGGGGCGTCAAATCCCGCACCACCGCACCACCGAGTTCGATTCCCGGCGAACTGGAACGTATAAAACCTGCCAGCGAGGTCAGCTAATGGAGTGGAATCTTACTCGTCCCGACCAGGGCCCTGATCATTTAAGCGGCACCGCCAGCGATGAGGTGAGCGACGCCATGATTGAGGAGCAGGTCAAACGCAATGTCATGTTCGCCCGGCTCGAAGATTTAATCGCCTGGGGGCGCGCGCATTCACTGTGGCCGTTCAATTTCGGTTTGTCGTGTTGCTACGTAGAAATGGCTACCTCGTTTACCTCACGCCATGATATCGCCCGCTTCGGCTCCGAAGTAATTCGCGCCACCCCACGACAGGCCGATCTGATGGTGATCTCCGGCACTGTATTTCGCAAGATGGCGCCGGTGGTACAGCGCCTTTATGACCAACTGCTGGAACCCAAGTGGATTATCTCCATGGGTTCCTGTGCCAACTCCGGCGGCATGTATGACATTTACAGCGTAGTACAGGGCGTGGACAAGTTTATTCCGGTGGATGTCTATGTGCCGGGCTGCCCTCCGCGGCCAGAAGCATTATTGCAAGGCTTGATGATGTTACAGGATGCCATCGAGCAGGAACGCCGGCCACTGTCCTGGGTGGTGGGGGAAACCGAGATCATCAAACCGGAAATGCCGAGCCAGCGCGATAAATTAATGGACGAGCGCCGTGCCGCCACCACCTACCGTCCGCCGACCGAGGTGTAATCGATGACCCCACGAAACAAGCCCAACGCAGTCTCACGGAGATAACCGCGCAGAATATCTAGATGCTGGCAGCCCAACACACCACCAGTCATAACATTATCTACGACCTCAGCAATGAGTTCGGGGCCGATAGTTTTGTCATCCAGAATACCGCCGACCACACCCCGACGCTGTGGTTGCAGGCCGACCAGCTACACGCAGTATTGCGGTTTTTAAAACCCGATTACCCGATGCTCTATGACCTGTTTGGCATTGACGAACGCTTGCGCGAGCATCGCCAAGAGCAACCGGCTTCTGACTTCACCGTGGTGTATCACCTGCTGTCCCTGCAACAGCGGGCCGAGGTGCGCCTCAAGCTGGCCACCCGCGAAGATCGGGCGGAAGTCCCGACCATCACTAACGTTTACCCCAATGCCAACTGGTACGAACGGGAAACCTGGGACATGTTCGGCATTAAGTTTACTGGCCACCCAAACCTGTATCGCATTTTATTGCCGCCCACCTGGGAAGGCCACGCACTACGCAAAGATCATCCGGCCCGAGCCACCGAAATGGAACCGTTCAGCCTCAACGAAACCAAACAGGCCGCTGAGCAGGAAGCGTTGCGATTTCGGCCAGAAGAATGGGGCATGCAGAAGAGCAAAGACGGCACCGAGTATATGTTTTTAAATCTCGGCCCTAATCACCCCAGCGTGCATGGGGTGTTTCGCATCGCCTTGCAACTGGATGGTGAGGTCGTGGTGGATGCGGTGCCGGATATTGGGTACCACCATCGCGGTGCCGAGAAAATGGGTGAGCGTCAAAGTTGGCCCTCTTACATGCCGTACACCGACCGCATCGATTATCTGGGCGGTGTTATGAACAACCTGCCCTATTGCCTGTCGGTTGAGCAATTGGCTGGCATTGAAGTGCCGGACCGCGCCAAGGTCATCCGCATTATGCTGGCCGAGCTGTTCCGCATCTCCAGCCATTTGGTGTTCTACGGCACCTTTGTTCAAGACCTCGGACAAATGTCGCCGGTGTTTTATATGTTCGCGGATCGCGAGCGGCTATTCGGAATAATTGAAGCCATAACGGGCGGCCGCATGCATCCGGCCTGGTTTCGTATCGGTGGTGTAGCGCAGGACCTGCCCAACGGCTGGGACAAAATGGTGCGAGAATTTATCGACGCCATGCCGGCGCGGCTCGATCACTACGAAAAAATGGCCATGCAGAACAGCATCATCAAACGCCGCGCCTGTGGCATTGGCCAATACACTTCTCAGGAGGCATTAGACTGGGGCGTGACTGGCCCCAACCTGCGCGCCACCGGCGTCGATTGGGACCTGCGTAAACAACGCCCCTATGCGGGATATGACCAATTTGATTTTGAAGTACCGGTGGCACAAAACGGTGACTGCTTTGACCGCGCGGTCGTGCGCATCGCGGAGATTCGCCAAAGTCTGCGCATTGTGCGCCAGTGTCTGGAGAATATGCCCGAGGGGCCCTATAAGTCTGACCACAAACTCACCTCGCCGCCGCCCAAGGAAGATACGCTACATGATATTGAAACGCTGATTCACCATTTTCTGCACACCAGTTGGGGACCGGTGATCCCGGCCGGTGAAGCCTGCGTGCCCATTGAAGCCACCAAAGGTTTGAACAGCTATCATCTGGTTAGTGATGGCGGCACGACCTCATACCGAACCCGGATTCGCACGCCGTCGTTCCCACACCTGCAACAAATACCGCTGATTAGCCGCGGCCTGCTGATCCCTGACCTGATTGCCATTATCGCCAGCATCGATTTTGTAATGGCGGACGTGGATCGTTGATCATGAGCGCGGATAGCACATCAACTTACCTGAGCGCTGCAGAGTGCACCGAGATTGATCATGAGATCAGCCATGCACCTACGCCAGCAGCGGTGGCGATTGACGCGCTGAAAATCGTGCAGGCGCATCGCGGCTGGGTATCCGACGACAGCCTCACCGCGCTGGCGGAATATCTCGGTATGTCGGCCGCGGAACTAGACGGCATTGCCACGTTTTACAGCCTGATCTACCGCAAACCAGTGGGCGAGCAGGTGATTTCCCTGTGCGACAGCGTCACCTGCTGGATTAAAGGCTACGACCGCTTACAGGCACATATCAGCGGCCGGCTCGGTGTCGGGCTTGGTGAAACCACCGCCGACAATAAATACACGTTTTTGCCGGCGCCCTGCCTGGGCGCCTGCGATCGCGCGCCGGTGATGATGCTGGGCGACGATTTGCATCAGGATCTGGATGAAAAAAAGCTGGACCAGATTCTGCAGTCGGGTTCGTTCAACAAAGGTGGTGAGGTATGAGCGACCGCCCACTCACCATTAATATTAACGCGGCGCGTGATGCCACCGACATCAACGGTTATGAAGCCACCGGCGGCTATCAGGCGCTGCGCAAGGTGCTGGCACAGATGAGCCCGGCCGATTGCCTCACGGCGGTAAAAGACTCTGGCCTGCGCGGCCGAGGCGGCGCTGGATTTCCCACCGGCATGAAATGGAGCTTTGTGCCAATGGACAATGTCTCGCCGGGTCACAAATACTTGATCTGCAATGCGGACGAGATGGAGCCCGGCACCTTTAAAGATCGGCTGCTGCTGGAATGTGACCCGCATCAGCTGATTGAGGGCATGATTATCTCGGCCTACACCATTCAGGCGGATGTGGCGTATATTTTCATTCGCCACGAATACCATCTGGCGATTAAATTGCTCAAGCAAGCGATAGCGGATTGCCACGCGCGCGGCTATCTGGGCGACAATATTCAGGGCAGCGGCTTTAATCTGCAGATGTACGTGCACAGCAGCGCCGGCCGCTACATCTGCGGTGAAGAAACCGCGCTAATTTCGTCTTTGGAAGGCAAGCGCGCAAATCCACGCGCCAAGCCGCCCTTTCCGCAGGTCAGCGGTCTCTGGGGCCGACCTACGATTGTTAATAATGTTGAAACCCTGTGCAACATTCCGCATATTCTCAAACACGGCGGCGAGTGGTTTCAAAACCTCGGCATTGGTGCCGATGCCGGCACCAAATTATTCGGCGTCAGCGGGCGGGTTAAAAACCCCGGCTGTTGGGAACTGCCCATGGGCACCCCCATCCGCGAACTCATTGAAGAGCACGCGGGCGGCATGCAGGATGGCTATCAGCTTAAAGGCTTTTTACCCGGCGGTGCTTCCACCGACTTTCTGGTGCCGGAGCACCTTGATCTGGCCATGGACTATGACGTTATCGGCAAAGCTGGCAGCCGGCTCGGTACTGGCACCATGATTATTCTGGATGACCAAACCTGTCCGGTCGGCATGGTCAAAAACCTGATCGACTTTTTCGCTCAGGAATCCTGTGGCTTCTGCACGCCGTGCCGTGATGGCCTGCCCTGGTCAGGTCAGGTGCTGGGCGATATCGACAGCGGCAATGGCATACCGGCCGACCTGAAAACCTTGCAGCAGCAGGTTAAATTTATTGGCGCCATTGGCAATACCCATTGCGCATTGGCACCCGGCGCCATGGAGCCCCTACAGAGTGCGCTCAAATATTTCGCCGATGACTTTCAACAGCATATAGATGGCAAGGCCTGCCCCTATTGCGACACACCCGCCGTGGCGATGGAGGCCTGAGACATGCCGACCATCTATATAGACGACCAGCCATATGAGGTCCCTGAAGGTGATAATGTCTTGCAGGCCTGCCTGAGCGCCGGGCTGGACCTGCCCTATTTCTGCTGGCACCCGGCCATGGGCTCGGTGGGAGCCTGCCGCCAGTGCGCCTTGGTCCAGTTCCGCGATGAACAAGACACTCAGGGTCGTATTGTGATGGGCTGCATGACGCCGGTCGCCGAAGGCGCGCGCTTTTCTATGCAGGGCCCGGATGCGTCCGAGTTCCGCAGCAAGATCATCCAGTCGCTGATGCTCAATCATCCGCACGATTGCCCGGTATGCGCCGAGGGCGGGGAATGCCATTTGCAGGACATGACAGTAATGGTCGGGCATCGCAAACGCAGCTACCGCGGCCGCAAAAACACCCACCGCAATCAATATCTGGGGCCTTTGGTGCACCATGAGATGAATCGCTGCATTGCCTGCTATCGCTGTACCCGCTACTACAATGATTACGCCGGCGGCACTGATCTGGCTGCGCAGGGCGCGCACGACCATGTGTATTTTGGCCGCCAGCAAGATGGCGTATTGGAAAGCGAATTCGCCGGCAATCTGGTGGAAGTCTGCCCCACCGGAGTGTTTACCGATAAGCCTCTGGTCAACGACTACACCCGCAAGTGGGATTTGCAATCTGCGCCGTCCGTGTGTGTGGGCTGTGCACTGGGATGCAATACCAGTGTGGGCGAACGATATGGCAAGTTAAAACGCATTCACAACCGTTACAACACCGAAGTTAATAATTACTTTTTGTGTGACCGTGGGCGCTACGGCGGCAATTTTGTGAACGACGAAAGTAGACCTCTGTTTGCCGGCCTGCGCAATCAGCAACAGCGCTACGACGCCATTGAACAGCAACAGGCACTCGACACGCTAGCCGAGTGGTGTGGTACCGGCCGGCGGGTCGCAGCGATAGGCTCGCCTCGGGCATCACTGGAGAGTAACTATCTATTGCGACGTCTGGTGGGTGTGGAAAACTTTAACAGCGGCATGGCCGATCACGAAGCGGCCCTGCTGTCACAGGTGCACGGCCTGTTGGCCAGCAATGGCGTCGTCACGCCGTCACTGCAACAGGTTGAGCATGCAGACGCAGTATTTATACTGGGAGAAGATGTTACCAACACCGCGCCACGCCTCGCCTTAGCCCTGCGCCAATCGGTGCGCAGCAAAGCCTTTGAACTGGCGGCGGAACTGAAAATCCCGGTGTGGCAAGATGAGGCGGTGCGGGTACTGGCTCAGCAACAGCGTAGCCCCTTGCATATCGTCGCCATGAGCGATACCCGGCTGGACGATGTCGCAGCCAGCACCGCTGCTCACAGCCCCGACGACATTGCTCGGCTCGGATACGCTGTGGCTGCGGCACTCGACAACAGTTTGCCTGCTATCGAAGACCTCGCTAGCGACTTACAATCTCGCGCTCAGCAAATCGCCGATGATCTCCGCTCAGCGTCACGCCCGCTGGTGATCTCTGGTACCGCCAGCCAGAGTGCGGCGGTGATCGATGCCGCCGCCGCCATCGCGCGGGCGCTGTCTCAGACCGACAAAATGCTGAGCTTCTGCCTGCCGGAAGCAAATAGTCTGGGCGTGGCCATGCTGGCCGACGCGCAGCAGCCATCATTTAGTGAATTAACGCGCCGCTCAAACAATGGCGAGATCGACACTTTGCTGGTGCTGGAAAACGATTTGTACCGCAGAGCACCGCAGTCCTCTGTCGAAGCTCTGCTGAAAAATGCCGGCAAGGTTGTGGTGCTGGACTGCGTCGACACCGCCACCATGTCATGCTCGGCGCTGGCCCTGCCCACCGCCAGCTTTGCCGAAGCCGAAGGCACCCTGGTCAGTAGTGAAGCGCGGGCACAGCGTTACTATCCGGCCTTTCTACCAGCCGAGCAACGCCAGCCGGCCTGGCAGTGGCTAAAACAAATGGGGCAACAGTTGCAACCGGCGCGCTTTGATCCACTGCCCCACTTTGATGACATTACCGCAGCCTGCGCTGCAGACTGCCCGGCACTGTCGCGGATTGCAGAAGCTGGCCCCAATGCAGGCTTTCGAATTCGCGGCCTGAAAGTTCCACGCCAACCGCATCGTTACAGTGGTCGCACCGCCATGCTCAGCAACCACAACGTGCACGAGCCCAAGCAGCCGGTCGATGAAGACACACCGCTGGCCTTCACCATGGAAGGCGCCAGCGGCGCCCGCCCCGGCGCCCTGCTGCCCTTTGTGTGGGCACCCGGCTGGAACTCAAATCAGTCTGTACACAAATTTCAATCACGCGTGGGCGGGCCGGTAAGCGGCGGTACCGCCGGTGTGCGATTGATCGAGCCACAACAGGAGGTGAGCCATTCGGTATTACCCCCACAACCCGTATTTACTGCCAGCGATGCAGTGCTGTGGTTGCTGCCCCTGCACCGTATCTTCGGCAGTGATGAACTCAGCGCCCGCGCGCCGGCCGTCGCGGAATTGGTAAGTCAGCCCTTTATACAATTAAACACTACGTCCGCACACCGGCTAAACCTGAACGAAGGCGACTACGCAATTTTGAGCTGGGCAGATACGCGGTGCGAGGTGCAGGTACAGATTAACGATGCTATTCCTGATGGCTGTGCCGGATATGGTATGGATCTGCCCGGCGCAGCCTGGCTGCCGCCCGATACTCACGCCAGCATAACTGCGGCGGATGGAGGTAGTGATGTCTGAGACCATGACCATCATTTTTGCGATTTCGGTAATGCTGGCGGCGGTCGGCGGAGCGGCGGTGTTAACCTGGTTCGAACGCCGATTACTCGGCATCTGGCAGGATCGTTACGGCCCCAACCGGCTCGGCCCCGGCGGCATCTTGCAAGTGGTGGCGGACATGCTGAAGCTACTCACCAAACACGATTGGGTGCCACCCTTTGCCGACCGCTGGGTGTTTATTTTCGCCCCCACCGCGATCGTGGTAGCCATGCTGTTGGGTTTTGCAGTAGTGCCGTTTGGCCCCGGCCTACACATTATCGACGTCAATATCGGCCTATTGTTTTTTATCGGCATGACCTCGCTGGCAGTGTACAGCGTGTTATTAGGCGGCCTGGCATCCAACAATAAATACGCACTACTTGGTGGCCTGCGCTCCGCTGCACAAATGGTTAGCTACGAAGTGTTTATGGGATTATCGCTGATGGGCGTGGTGATGTTATCCGGCAGCTTCAGTATGCAAGATATTGTCGAATCGCAACGTGATGGCTGGTATTGCGTATCGCAATCTTTAGGCCTGTTTGTTTTTACCATCGCCGCGATTGCCGAGAGCCATCGTCTGCCGTTTGATTTACCCGAGGCCGAGCACGAACTCACCGCTGGTTTTCATACCGAGTACAGCGGCATGAAATTTGCCATGTTTATGCTCGGTGAATACCTGGGCCTGATATTGATATCCTGCATGATTACCACCCTGTTCTTCGGCGGCTGGCTGGCACCTTTTGGTGCTACCTGGTTGCCCCCGATTGTGTGGTTTTCGCTAAAGACCTTCATCATTATCTGCTTTTTTGTGTTGCTACGCGCCGCCATCCCGCGCCCGCGTTACGACCAACTGATGTCGCTCGGCTGGAAAGTCATGCTGCCACTTACGCTGGTCAACCTGGTGGTGACCGGTGCCGTTGCATTGTGGATGCAGGGGGCTTGAAATGAATATATTTAGCGCGCTCGCCAGTCAATTTCGCACCATGTGGCGCATTCTGCTACACACCTTTACGCGTGCCGAGACGGTGCAATACCCTGAGCAAAAACCCTATCTCGCGCCGCGTTATCGTGGCCGCATCGTGCTCACCCTGGACCCAGACGGTGACGAACGTTGCGTTGCCTGCAATCTGTGCGCCGCCGCCTGCCCGCCCGATTGCATTGCGTTACAGCAAGGCACGCGCGAAGACGGTCGCTGGTACCCGGAGTTTTTTCGCATTAACTTTTCGCGCTGCATTATGTGCGGTCTTTGCGAAGAAGCCTGCCCAACCAATGCTATTCAATTAATCCCTGATTTTGAGATGTGTGAATACGACCGCAGCAGCATGGTGTATGAAAAAGAGCACCTGATGATTGACGGCCCCGGCAAATACCATGACTATAATTTTTATCGCGTGGCCGGCATGGAAATAGAGGGCAAAGCCAAGGGCGAAGCACAAAACGAGGCGCCACCGATTGACGTCAGGAGCTTGCTGCCCTGATGGAACTGGTTCTGTTTTATATCTCGTCGGCGGTAGCCCTGTTCGCCACCATTTTCGCGCTGACCCGCACCAACGCGGCCCATGCGCTGATTTATCTGATTGTGTCGCTGTTAGCCGTGGCAGTGATTTTCTTCTTATTGGGCGCGCCGTTTGCCGCAGCGCTGGAGATCGTAATCTACGCCGGTGCGATTATGGTGCTGTTTGTGTTCGTCATTATGATGTTAAATCTCGGCGAGGAAGGCGAAGAGCGTGAGCGCCAGCGCATGCACCCGGCGGTTTGGATCGGTCCCTCACTGCTATCGGCCATCTTGCTGATCGAGATGATCCTGATGCTAAGCCAACTTGATGATCGCCACACCGGCGCGCTGATCACCGCTAAGCAAGTTGGCCTAACCTTGTTTGGCCCATACGTGCTGGCCGTTGAAATCGCCTCCATGTTACTGCTGGCAGGCCTGGTTGGCGCCTATCATGTTGGCCGGCGCTTTCGCCTTAGCGAACCCGATAACTCGTCACCAAGCAGCACGGAGGGCGACAGCTGATGGAAGGCGTGGTTATCCCTCTCAATCATGTATTGATTGTGGCTGCCCTGCTGTTTATCACTGGCTTGGCAGGCTTAATGTTTCGCCGCAACGTCATTTTTATTTTAATGGCGCTGGAAGTCATGCTGAACTCCGCCGGGCTTGCTTTTGTGGCGGCCGGTACGGCCTGGGCTGAAGCCGATGGTCAGGTTATCTTTATGTTAATTCTGGCGGTGGCAGCGGCCGAAGTGTCGGTGGGTCTCGGTCTGGTATTGCAAATCCAGCGGCGTTTTAAAACACTGGATATGGACGCCGCACGGCGACTGCAGGGGTAAGCGCGTGCTGCAGGCGATCTGGCTAATCCCCCTATTCCCGTTTGTCAGTTCGGTGTTACTGATGGTCACAGCCGGTCGCATGCCACGCACCATGGTAGCGTTGCTCGGTGCTGGCTCGGTCGGTTTGTCAGCGTTGGTGGTGTTGGGGGCGGGCCTGGAGTTTATGCGGGCACCCGAGCCCTTCACACTGACTTTGTGGCACTGGATGCAGGTGGATGGGTTTAACCCCGAGTTCGCGTTTTATTTTGATCAGCTAACTCTGGTGATGATGTCAGTCATCACCGGCGTCGGCTTTTTGATTCATCTATATTCCACCGAATTCATGCAGGATGACCGCGACTACAGCCGCTACTTCGCCTATATGAATATGTTTGTCGCGGCCATGTTGATCCTGGTTATGGCAGACAACCTGTTGCTGCTGTTTTTGGGCTGGGAGGGCGTCGGCGTGTGCAGTTATCTGCTGGTGGGCTTCTGGTACGAAGACCCCGCCAATGGTGCAGCCTCGCGCAAGGCTTTTGTGGTAACTCGCGTTGGCGATGCCGCCATGGCGCTGGGGTTATTCCTGTTATTCACCGAACTTGGCACGCTAACTATTCAGCCGATGCTGGAAGCCGCCAATCAGACCTGGGCCAGCGGCGACACCTTGGCGGCCCTCGCGGCGCTGTTGTTGCTGGGCGGCGCGGTAGGCAAATCCGCTCAACTACCACTGCACACCTGGCTTCCTGACGCCATGGCCGGCCCCACACCGGTCAGCGCACTCATTCATGCCGCTACCATGGTCACCGCTGGCGTGTATCTGATCGCCCGCACCCATGGCTTGTTTCTGCTGGCACCCGATGTGCTGCTGCTAGTGGCATTGGTCGGTCTGATAACCCTGTTGCTCGCGGCGTTCACGGCCCTCAATCAACACGACATCAAGCGGATTCTGGCCTACTCCACTATTAGCCAGATTGGCTACATGTTTCTAGCTTTGGGGGTCGGTGCGTGGAGCGCTGGCATTTTCCATTTGATGACTCACGCCTTTTTTAAGGCACTGCTGTTTCTCGCCGCCGGCGCGATTATCCATTGCCTGCATCATGAACATGACATTTTCAAAATGGGCGGCCTGCGCAAAAAGCTGCCGGTGGTGTTCTGGAGCTTTATGATCGGTGCGGCGGCGCTGGCTGCGCTGCCTTTTACCGCCGGGTTTTTCAGTAAGGACCAGATTTTGTTGTCGGCCTTTGAACTGCATGCTCCGATTGCCGGTATCGGCCCATGGCTGTGGGCGGGCGGCCTGTTGGGGGCATTATTGACGGCCATCTACAGCTTCCGCCTGGTGTTCATCGTATTCTTCGGTGCGGCCCAGACCGAACCGGATAAACAACCGGGCTGGCGTATGGCCGGACCGTTATCCTTGTTATGTGTGTTATCTATTATAGGCGGGTGGTTTGTGTTGCCATTAAGTAGCGTGTTCCCGGCCGCTGACGGGCACCATGTGAGCGGCCTGGTCGAAGGCATTAGCATAGGCGTTCCGCTACTGGGTGTCGCATTTGCCTGGTTAATCTATTATCGGCGCAGCTTGCCTGTTACGGGTATTACTGAATCAGACAGCGGAGTGGCTCTGCGTGGCTATTGGTATCGCGGCTGGGATTTCGACCGTCTCTACGACAGCCTTCTGGTCAACCCCTTTGTGGCAGTTTCATCGGCCCTGAAAAGCGAATGGGTCGACGCGATCTACCATAGCGTAGTGCGATTCTGTCAGGCGCTGCATCGTGGGCTTAGCCAATCGCAAACCGGCAAGATGCGCTGGTATGCCACCAGCATGGTGTTCGGCCTGATCGCCCTGATTACGTTGTTAGGCTGGGTGTACTGATGCTGCTGGTTAATCTGATTCTCATTCTGTTGCTGGGCGGCGCATTGGTCTGGTGGGCAGAACGCTTTGGTGATCATTGGCCGCGCCAACTGGCGCTGGCAATAGTTATCGGCGACCTTCTCTACCTGCTTCGTGGCCTGACCTTTATTGCGCCGGAAAAATTCGCCCTGGTACCGGAAGCCATCAACCCCGATAGCTGGTTATTAGCCTGGTCAGCCGAGTGGATCCCGCGATTCGGTATTGAATTTTCATTTGCAATGGATGGGCTGAGCCTGATTCTGGTGCTACTAACTCTGGTGCTCGGTGCCATTGCCATCGTTTCTTCATGGGATGAGGACAACCCACGGCAGGGGTTCTTCCAGGCCAATATTCTGTGGACTCTGGCTGGCGTTATCGGCGTGTTCCTGGCCATGGATTTATTCCTGTTCTTCCTGTTCTGGGAAGTCATGTTGGTCCCCATGTACCTATTGATTGCTATTTGGGGACATGAGGGCAAGTCCTACGCCTCGATGAAGTTTTTTATCTTTACCCAATTCAGCGGGCTATTGATGTTGGTGGCAATTGTGCTGCTGGCCATTGTCCATCATGGCACCACCGGCGAATACTCCTTTAGTTATTTCGATCTACTCGACACACCGCTTGAACAAAATACCGCGCACTGGTTAATGTTGGGGTTTTTCATCGCCTTCGTGGTCAAACTGCCTGGCTTTCCGGTGCACACATGGTTGCCCGATGCTCACACACAGGCACCCACCGCGGGTAGCGTAATTCTAGCCGGTATTTTGTTAAAAACCGGTGCTTACGGACTATTGCGCTTTACCCTGCCACTGTTTCCGGGCGCCTCGCTGGACTTTGCACCGATTGCCATGTTGCTGGGCGTGGCGGGGGTAATTTACGGTGCGATACTGGCCTTCGCACAATCCGATTTCAAGCGGCTGGTGGCCTATAGCAGCGTCAGCCACATGGGCTTTGTGTTATTGGGCATTTATGCCTGGAACACCTTGGCGCTGCAGGGCGCGGTAATGCAAATGGTGGCGCACGGTTTCAGCACCGCCGCCCTGTTTATGATTGCCGGTGCACTGCAACAACGATTACACACGCGCGACATGGATCAGATGGGCGGCCTGTGGCGACAGATGCCGCGTATGGGCGCGGTGGCCTTGTTCTTCGCGCTGGCATCGTTGGGCATGCCGGGCCTGGGAAATTTTACGGCGGAATTTTTAGTACTTGTGGGTCTGTTCGCAGTCGACCCCTGGATGACGGCAGCGGCCGCATTGGGCTTGATCACCGCGGCCATTTACTCGCTTATCATGATGCAAAAGGCCTTTTACGGCGCCCCTGATGAAGGCCGTAACCTGCAGGACTTTGGTAAGTTGGAGATGACTGCCATGGCCGTCATGATTATTGCGCTGATTCATCTGGGTTTGTTTCCGCAGCCAGTGTTTGACCTGGTACAACCGGTGCTAGACAGTATGGCGGTCGAAGTTGCGCCCATCAGTCAGTTGCAGGTGGCGCCATGATGCAGGAAGCAGCTATGGCGCTACTACCGGCGCTGGTCATCGCCATCGCGTCACTGGTGTTGATGATGCAGATCGCCTTCTGGCGAAATGTGCAAGTGTCCTGGGTGCTGACCTGCGGTGCTATTTTGTTTGCCTTGATGGCCTTGCCCGACAACGCTCAATTGCCGCTGCAGGTCACTCCTTTATTAATCGCCGACCAGTACGGCGTGTTCTTCAGCATCTTAATCTTATTTGGCTGCCTGATAACCGCACTCATTGCCCGCGATTACCTGGAACATCGTCGTGGCGAGAACGAAGAGTTCTATTTATTGCTATTGCTGTCTGGTCTGGGTGGTTTGATTTTAGTATCTGCCACTCATCTTGCCTCCTTTCTGTTGGGCCTGGAACTCTTGGGCGTGGCGCTGTACGCTTTGATCGCCTATCCCGAGCGAGGGCATCTGCCGCTGGAAGCCGCCACTAAATATTTGATTCTGTCAGGCGCAGCCTCGGCCATCCTGCTGTTTGGTTTTGCTCTTATCTACGCCGCTCTGGGCAGCCTGTCATTCGCGGGCATAGGCGAAAAACTGGCGGTGCTGGATCTGGCGCAGGACAAACAATTGCTGGTGCTGATCGGTACCGGCATGGTGTTTACCGGTATCGGATTTAAGTTGTCTTTAGTGCCGTTCCATATGTGGACACCGGATGTTTATCAGGGTGCACCGTCACCCGTTACCGGCTTTCTGGCAACCGTATCGAAGGGCGCGATTTTCGCCGCGCTGATGCGCTTATTTATAGATGCCGGCCTGTATAACTACGCTGGCCTGATGGCGGGCTTGTCCGCCATCGCCATTGCCTCCATGCTGGCCGGCAATTTACTGGCATTGCAGCAAGACAACTTGAAGCGCCTGCTGGCTTATTCCTCCATTGCACATCTTGGGTACCTGATTATCACACTGGTGGTAGTCGCCAGCCTGCAACAGCCGCAACTCGCTATTGAAGCGGCCGGTTTTTATCTCACCGCTTATATTGTGACGTCACTGGCGGCATTTTCACTGCTTACCATCATTTCCAGTGACGTGCCAGATTCGGTGCTTGGTGATGATGCCGACCTCGATGACGTCGACCATCTGCGAGGCCTATTTTGGCAGCGGCCACTACTGGCACTGCTGCTGACCGTCGCCCTGCTCTCTCTGGCCGGCATCCCGCTCACCATTGGCTTTGTTGGCAAATTCTATTTGTTTGCGGTCGGCATCGAAGGCAGTTTGTGGTGGCTGATCGGCGCACTGGTAGTCGGCAGCGGAATCGGAATTTACTACTATCTAAGAGTGGTGTTTATCATGAGCAGCAAGGTCGATAATCGCAACGCTACAATTGCGCCCGGCAAGCTCTCACTGATCGCAAAGCTTGTGATCTGCGCACTGCTATTTATAATGGTGTATCTCGGCGTAATGCCACAATCCGTGATGGACTACCTCGGTAGCGTTGCACTTGAGCAATGAACGCCAGGTTAAGATCGTTTTTCAATATTAATTAGAACCAACAGGAGCGAGCCATGCTGCGTTCAGTCGAAATCGAAGACACCATGCTACACAACCCGGTTAAGGTGAAACCGGATGACAACGTATACGACGCAATTCACCAGATCCTGGTTTTCAAGGTCTCCGGAGTTTGCGTAGTAGATGAAGACGATCACTTGCTCGGCGTGTTGTCCGAAGTTGATTGTATGCGGGCCATTTTAAGTGCTGTTTACAATGAGGCTCCGGTCGGTGCCGTGCACGAGTATATGACCAAAAATGTAATCAGCGCCTCTCTGCATGAAAATATTGTCGATGTGGCTGCCGACATGCTGGAACACAAACATCGTCGTCGCCCGGTGATTGACGACGACGGACGGCTGATCGGCCAGATCACCTGTCGTCAGTTATTGCGAGCAGTAAAGGAGTTCACTTCACCGCACGATAATAGCGAATATTAAACCCGGCTCCGTTTCGCACGTTGGCATTGAAAGTATTCCGAGCATGTCAACTGACCACCACGAAACCATTCAGTCCGGCCAAGCCGCACTCGCACAAGGAGAGTACCTGGCGGCGTATGAGTATGCGCTGGCTGGAATTGAACATTTTCCCGATGACGACCAGTTAAAGCATCTCGCTGTTTTGGCTCTGGCCCGCATGGGCGCTACGCGGCAAGCCAGTAAGTTGTATCAGGAATACCAATTGGCCGAGATCAATGAAGTCGACCCGCTGGCACTGGGCGCGCGGTTAAAAAAGGACATGGCGTTGATGCAATCGCAACAAGATCAAGCGCCGTACTTTGAAGATGCGGCGCGCGCTTATGAGCGAATCTTTGTGGATTTTGGGCGCAATGATTATTACCCGGCCATCAACGCTGCCAGCCTTTATATGCTCGCGAATGAGCCGGATCTGGCGCGTGAACTGGCTGCAGAAACGGTAGCGCTCTGCGAACAACAAGAGGCAAATTATTGGTCTCTCGCATCGCTCGCTGAGGCGCGTCTATTGTTAGGTGAGATTGATGCCTGCAAACAGGCCTTGCAACAAGCCTGCGCCGGTGAGTATGCCGACATTGCCAGTAAGGCAGCCACTCGTAAGCAATTCAAAATGCTCGGTGCTCCCGACCAAGTCTTAGCGGAACTCACATTACCCGGCATTATTCACTTCGCTGGCCACATCATAGGCGCTCCCGGTGCGCAGAGCCGTTACCCGGCAGAGCAGGAATCTGAGGTGGCCGATCAAATCAATGCATTTCTGGAGCAGCACAACGTCATGATCGGCTACGGTTCATTGGCGGCGGGCGCCGATATTCAATTCGCCGAGGCATTATTGGAGCGTGGCGGCGAGGTAAACATTGTGCTGCCGTTTGATCGAGACGACTTTATCGAGGCTTCCGTATTAAGTGCCGGCGGCGACTGGCTCGACCGCTTCGAACAGGTCATGCAACGTGCCAGCAAGGTCACCTACAGCGCTACTGGCACTTATGAGGGCAATAGTGTGTTATTCCACAATTGCAGTTTATACGCCATGGGGCTGGCCTGCCTGCGTCGCTCCCATCTAGGCGCACCCGTTAAGCAGGTGGTGGTGTGGGATGGTGAACAGACCAATATGGCTGCGGGAACCGCGGGCGACCGTGCCACCTGGCAACGCCTGGGTCATGAATCGCATGTAATTGCGGTGCAAAGTAACCGCTCTAAACAGGCTGCACCCACGGCACCTGCTCCGACAGTTACAAATAGCGACCTCACCGCAGTGGTATTCGGCGACGTGGCTGGTTTCAGCAAATTAAGCGATCGCGAAATTCCGATTTTTGTTGAATATGTGATGGGCACACTGGCTCGGGCCATCGACAAGGCACTGGGTGGTGACAAATCACACCTGCGCTCCGTCAACACCTGGGGTGACGGTATCTTTATGGTCTTTGATGATGCTGATGTGGCCGCTGCCTGTGCTAACCATATGCTTGTTGCACTGCAAAACTGTGATCTCACTGACAAAGGCATTGAAGAGCAACCTCAATTACGCCTGGGGGCTAACTATGGCCCGGTGTTTCAGTTTACCGACCCGATTACCGGGCGACTGAACTTTTTCGGCCACCAAGTAAACACCGCGGCACGTATCGAACCAATAGCACCGCAGGGCGAGGTATACCTTACTGAGTCATTCGCGGCCCAACTTGCCCTGCACCCTGCACAACGTTTCGCCGCTGACTATGTCGGCGAGATGCAATTGGCCAAGAACTTTGGCAAAAGCAGAATGTATCTGCTCAAGCCACAATCCACTTGATTTGACACCAGCTCTATCTACCAAGGACACGCCTCAGCGACTAAAGACAATGGTTACAACTAGTGCATCAATTTAGACGAATCAATCGGTATCCCTTAGCATGAGCAACATGGATGCAAAAACATTATTGATCTGTGTCAGCGTCTCCACGTTATTTGGCGCCGCATCGGCGGCCATCGTGAGCCAAGTTTTAAACGCTCCCGAAATTGCCATTAGCGGTTCGCAGAATAGCTTGCAACGTAGGGTGGCGACTCTGGAAGCGAGTCTGGCATCAGAAACTGCGGCACGCACTGCACTGCAGGGGCAGCTACAGCAGCTTGCGTCAACACAGAAGCCGTCAACCAGCACGGACCCTGCTGCAGATCCGCCCGACGACTCAATCCTTGCTATCCAGGCTGGACCTGATGTTTCCCTAAGCCGTGCTGACGTTCGCGCGCAACGCATGGCTCGCCTGCAACCAGACTATCAACGCCAGCAGTTAATTGAGGCAGGCTTCAGTGAGCAGGATGCAGCGTTTATTGTGCGCACCGAGTCGGATTTGGCGCTGCAGCAATTACGCTCAGACCACATGAACCGACGTGAGTATTTTCAACAGCTCGATCAAGAAGGCACCGATTGGTTTGCCAAGCACAATCCGTTGCGGGCCAAATTAGGTGACGAAAAATATGAACGATACCTGGAATCAAAAGGTCACCCCACCAGCGTTGAAATTGGCCGAATCATGGCTGGCTCACCTGGCGAATTGGCAGGCTTGCAACCGGGCGACGTTATTCGTAATTATGATGGCCAGCGGGTGTTCAACGGCTCGGACTTGAACGATTTAACTGCGCAAGGCACACTGGGGCAGAATGTTATAGTTGAAATAGAACGCGAGGGTGAGACTGAGCACATCAGCATCCCGCGCGGACCCATTGGCATCAGCTCAGGAGGGCGGCGGCGATTTGGCCGCTAAGCAGGAATAACTCCAACAACTACACACAACCCGCCCACTTAGCGACACTGCGAGGAGAATGGATTAATGAAGATTGCAGACTACGCGGAGCGATTATTCGGTGGGTTGGCCGAAACACTGGTGAGTTATCGACGGCTGGTGTTGCTGGCGACAATCGCACTGATGGCAGCGGCTTTTTGGGGGATCAGCAAAGTACGCGTAGATACAAGCATAAGCAGTATCTTCACACCACAGGATCCGGCTTATCTAGCCTACACCGACTATTTGTCGGAATTTGATTCCGACGAAATTTTGTACGTGCTGTATGAAACCCGCCAACGCGACGGTGTGTTTGATTTGGAGTCAATGCGTACCGTGGCCAATCTCACCGAGGTGCTGGCTGATGAAGTTCCGTTTGTAGACAAAGTCACCAGCCTTGCCAACGTCGAATTCATTCAGGCCGTGGGTGAGAACGACATTGACATTAACGACCTGATGATCGACCTGCCCAAATCGCAGGCCGCCATGGAGCAATTGCGGCCCAAGGTGATGGCTAAGCAAAATTACCGGAATCTGGTTCTGAGTGGCGACGGCAAATACGCTGCGATTATTTTAGAAATGGCGGCCAGTCGTTTGGACCCGCTGGAAGATCTCAAGTTTGACCCGCAGGGAAGTACTCTGTCATCCAATCTTTACCCTACCGTCAGCTATGCAAAGGTGAAGGAGATCCTCGAGCGCCCCGAGTACCGGCAGCTGGAATTTTATTTAACCGGCGATGTCAGTATCAACGCCGAGCGCAATCGTATGGTGACCTATAACAACGCCATGATCGTGATTGCATCGTTGATTGTCGTATTGCTGCTGTCGATGATTTTCTTTAATGCCACCTGGGTGGGGATTCTAGGGCCGTTATTTATCGTGATCATGAGCATTCTGGCGACCGTTGGTCTGATGGGCTTAAACGGATGGGCCATTGGTATATTCTTCGGCATGGTGCCAACCTTGCTGTGTGCTATCGGAGTCGCCCAATCGGTGCATATTCTGATCGATTACCAGCGCGCGTTGATCGAAACGCACGACCGCAATGTGGCCATCATCTCAGCGATTCGCAAGGTCGGCGGACCCTGTCTGTTGGCGGCCTCCACGACAGCCCTGAGTTTTCTGGTCATGCTGACCTCGCAAATGCAATCCATGCGCGAGATGGCCTTATACGCCAGTGCCGGTGTGATGCTGGCGTTCCTGTTCTCGGTCTGCCTGCTCGCCGCGTTTATGTCACGCAGCGGTGCTAACCATCAGGTTAAAAACCTGTATCAGGATTTTTCAATTCACGTTACCGTGCTGAGTGTGATCGAGCGTGTGATCGGCCATAACCGTAAAATGCCCGGGCTCATTCTGGCTATCAGTTTTGCCGTAATAATCGGCAGCATACTGGGCCTGGCCAAACTGCAGGTACAGGTTGAATTAATCGAAGACTTCAAACCCAGCGTAGAAGTGCGCCAGCACACCGAGTTTGTAGAAGACAAAATGAGCGGCAATGCAAGTCTGGTGTTTCTGATTAATAGTGGCCAGCCGGACGGCGTTAAGAATATTGAATTTATGTTGGCGCTGGAACGTTTACAGCAATACGCCGACACGCTGCCGCTGGTGCGCGATAGTCGCTCCCTGGTCAATATCGTTAAAGAGGTAAATCAGAGCTTCAACCAGGACCAGGCCAGCTATTTCGCGCTGCCTGCGGCCTCAGAACTGTTGGCTCAGTATTTGCTGGTGTATGAATTCTCCGGCGGCGAGCAGCTTGGCGATTTTGTATCGCTGGACTACTCGAACACCGTACTCAAATTACGTCTGGCCATGGCATCCAGCCAGGAAATTTCCGGCGTGGTCGACGCTATGAACCGTTACATCGATGAAAACCCGATCGCGGACAGCACCGTACAAACCACCGGCATGGGTCTGTTGTGGGTCAAGATTGGTGAGTACGTCATCAATACGCAGGTTGCCAGCTACATTCTGGTGTTTGGCATGATCGGCATTCTGGTTTCAGTGGTATTCGGCTCCATCAAGGTGGGCGCCGTATCCATGATTCCAAACCTGGGTCCAATTTTTGTCTGCATGGGTGGCATGGGTTGGTTGGGCATTCCTTTAGATCACTACAAAATAATGCTGGGAGCGATCGCGCTCGGCATCGCAGTCGATGACACTATTCATCTGGTGACCCGCTTTCGTTCACGATTTTTGTCGACGGGCAATTATGATAAGGCCATGGCGCGCTGTTTGCGCGACGTTGGCCCGGCATTGATAATCACCACCCTTATTCTAGTCGGAGCCTTTGCGACTTACATGTTGTCAGAAATGCAAACACTGGCCAGTTTCGGTATTTTGCTCGGCACCTCGATCACCCTGGCTCTGCTGGCGGATTTATATTTAATGCCGTGCCTGATTACACGGCTGCAGTTGTTCGGGCCCGAGTTTGACGTGGAGACCAACGACGTAGAACATATCTTTGACCGATTTGACAGCAGCCGTGACGGGCGTGGCCTGGTGCTAGACTGAAAACTCCTGCTCCTCGGGGTGTTCGACACCCCTATAGAGTGGCACCGAACGCATACCGCAGGTGTCATAGTGTCGACGGATAATAGCGTCCGGCAAATGGCTTAAATTTTCTTCCAGCATGCGTTGCATGGAGTTGCGATACACCACCTTGCAATGCCGAGGTCGCGCGCGATACATATTCAATACTGCCTCACTGACTTTCTTGGCATTCCCTTTGAGCATATTACCCAGCTTGAAATCGTCGACCGCTTTGGGATAGATACCAATTTGACTCGGTGCTGCTTTAGGGCCGCTCGGGGGCTGTGTCTGATCGGTAAAACAAGTGCGCGATGAAACACTGACACCAACATGCTTAAAACCGACTTGCTCGGGTGTCGACTTCGGGATCGGATCGCCGAAATCAACTACCCGCCAGGTACGATCATGCCATAAATATTCGTCGTTAAAGGCGCGTCCTCCGACTGCCGGCGCGCCAAAGGTCATGACGCCGGTGACAGGGATTTGCCGTTGACCCAGCAGTTGCGCCATTAAAACCGCCAGCGTACCGCCCAACGAATGGCCGGTACAGACAAAACCGTCTACCGCAGGTAACCCAGCTAACCAATGATCAATTTGTGGGCGTAACAATTGAAAGTGCTGGGCAAAGCCCATATGGATATCGCGCGTTGGTTCCTCATGCAGAGTATGCGATTTACGAATGGCCAGCAGGTTATGCACCCAGTCACGTGACATATCATTGGTGCCACAAAACAGCAGGAAGGCTTGGCCACGAAACACAAAGCCGTAGCCCTCTGCGTTTCTGTTTTCGAAACGGGTGATGGCCGCTGCACCGATCTCTTCGGCCAGCGCCAGCTCGCATCCGGACAGCCCGCTCGCATGGTCAACCTGCCCCAGATAAGCAAGCCCGGATAAATGCGCCATAAGCGGCGCAAACGCCAATGGAAAGTGACCTTCAGAGAAAGAGTTTGCTAACCAGCGCTCACACTCGCCATTTCTTAATGCCACTTCCAATTCCGTCTCACTGCGGTGATGAAACGGGTAAGTGCTGAACTTATTAGTCGAAACATCCATCTTGTTGAGCTTCATCATCCTCCGAAAACTCTGATCGAGTGGTCAATTTACTGCGAAGCGAAGTTTTGTGCAATGACCACGTCAAGTAACATTGCGGCAAAGCGAATCAAGTTCTATACTGGACAGATGACTGTGTGGCATGGCTGAGGAATAGCCGTTGACCACAGAGCTTAATAAAGGGTTGGCCATGAGCAAAGCAGAAAACTTAGTGGTAATGTTTACCGACATCGTCGGTTTCACCGAGATGACGTCAATGCAATCGCGCGGCGAAAACGAAGCGATGCTCAATGATAATGAACGTTTGTTGATGTCAGTGGCTCGACAATTTGGCGGAGAACGAATCAAGTCGATCGGCGACGCATTATTACTCGTATTTAAATCTCCCACCGATGCTGTGCATTGCGCTATGGCTATGCACGACACCCTGTGGGAACACAATCAGAATGTATCTTCACGCGAACGCCATGAGATTCGCGTAGCGCTCAACTGTGGTGAAGTACGTATCGCCGGCAATGATATTTTTGGTGAACCAGTAAACGTCGCCGCCCGAATGGAAGGCATTACCCCTGCCAATGAGGTGTACTTTAGCGAGGCCATCTATCTGGCGATGAATAAGGCCGAGGTGCACAGTGAAAAAGTCGGGGTAAAAGAACTCAAGGGCATTCCAGAACCAGTCACCATCTATCGTGTGCCGCGTGGCTCATCCGCAAAACGCCTGGTCGCTGTCGGTGAAGATGAAGCGAAGGACAACAAATACCCCTATGGCGGTATGCATCTCCTCAAAGCACAACCCGTCGCTGAGGTCGCGGCAAGTGACGACGACAGTGCAGAACAGCCAGCCTCTAACAAGCGCGGCGTGCCGATTGGAAAAATAGCCATGGGTATCGCCGCAATGTTGCTGATCGCCGTGGGTGTGCAATTTATCCCCACGGCCAGCGAAGTTAAGACCAGCGTTGACGCAGTGGCGACGCCAGCACCCGTCAAAGAATTTAAATCTGTTGATGTACGGCCGGAACTCGAAGCATTGCTTGAGGCTAACAATTTGATTGGGCTCGAAGCCCGCACCACTGCAATTTTGGCGGAGTTGCCGAATGACCCGCTGGCCCAATTTATGCAGGGGCATATATCGGCCGAGCGACGCACTTATCGAGAAGCATTACAACAGTATGGCATGGCCCTCAGCCAGAAGCCCGAGCTTGCCGAAAACGAGCGCTACGCCAATAATTTGATCAAAATGATGCGTGGCCATGGTGCGCGCGTCACCGAATTGGCCAAGCTTAGCCCCACAGAAATCGTGGTTGAAAAGCTCGCAGAGCGCGCGGCAAGCCCCGGTATAAACGGGCGTCGCGACGCGGCCTACATATTGCGTGAATTAGACCGGCGCGACAAACTGGATTCGGTTGCAATGGCGATTCTGGATCTTAAAGAAGGCAAAGACTGCAAAGCCAAAAAGGCCGCGATTCACACGCTGAAAGACCGCAAAGACCGCCGTGCGCTTCCGGCATTAAGAGAAGCCTCCAGCGGCACCATTTTTCAGAACATCTGCACTCGCAAATTAGCCAAGAAAGCCATCGCTGCCATCGACGGCTGAGCGCCCTAAAACAAGGCTGAATTTGGTATAGTGCGCGCTGTATAAACACAGCGTCCCCGCTATGAAACTACTGAAACATATTTCTCTGGCATTGCTGGTGCTGATTATCGGTGCCTGGCTGGTCACGTGGTTGGCTTTACGCTTTGAACAGCACCAGTACTTGCAATTAAACGATGCACAGTTGACGGATGCCGATCGCTACATTCAAGGCAAACTAACGCCTGAACCGGCTAACTGGCAATGGCGCACCTTTGAGCCTGAACCTGGTGTAGAACTGCGCACCGGCATGGTAGATGCGAGCGACGCCAGGGGTACCATTGTGATTGTGCCCGGCTTTACTGCCACCATTGAAATGGTGTGGCGCGAAATAGACACATTTCATAAAGCCGGTTATCGCGTCGCGAGCCTCGAATACCGTGGCCAGGGTGAATCCTATCGGCCAATCAGAAACCCGGAGAAAGGCTATGTGGAGAGCTATGCCACGCTAGCCAAAGAGGTTGCCGAGTTTGCCGAATCTGTGCGCCTGGCCGACAAACCACTGTTTTTTTTCTCAATATCCAAGGGTGCACACATCACCATGCGCATGGCGGGCGAGCAGAACGTAAACCCGGATGCCTATGCCTTAATCGTACCCCTGATCAAACTTAACACCGGTGACTTTGCCTATAATCAAATGCGTAAAGTCGTCAGTGTGTTTCACCACTTGGGTCTCGGCACCCTGTATGGCCCCGGTCAGTCCATGTGGCCCAGCGGAGAATTGCAATTTGGCAAAGCGATTGACTGCAATGCCAACCCGGCTACCGCGCAAACTCGCGAAGCGATTTTCGCGCTGCGCGAAACCTCGCGCACCAATGGCGTTACCATGAGTTGGTTACATCGAACTGCAGAATCAACCGACCTGATTACCAGTCCATTCCACATGGCCAAGATCACACAGCCGGTCAAAATGTTCACTGCGGGCATCGATACCTTGGTAGACAGCGACGCCGCGCAAGCTTTCTGCGACAACCTAGAACACTGTGAACGCACGCACTATCCGCAATCCCGCCACTGCATTACTCGAGAAGATTTTGCCCTTTACGACGGTCTACTGGCTGACACGTTGAAGTTTTTCGAAGCGCAACGCTAAACAACTGAATATTTGCTATAACGATATTGGCTGTGGCTGAATTTCTCATGGCTGATAAGCCAAAGCAGCCTACTCTAATAATACTGCGGAGAATCTACGTGCTTAATAAAAATATCGTTCTGGCCGCGCTGGGTGGCGGCACCTTTATCTTTCTGTATGGCTGGCTGGTTAATGCTGTACTGCTGGTCGACTTCTGGACAGCGCAGGCGGGAGCACTACTGATGCGCCCGGCGGGCGAAGAAATCATGTGGGCAATTGCAGCCTCCTGCTATCTACAGGGCCTGGTTCTTAGCATGATCTACAGCAAAGGCAACGAACACACCGGTGCCGCCCAGGGGTTGCGCTTTGGCCTTTTGGCAGGTCTGTTTGTGGCTTCCCTGTATCTGCTGTTCTACGGCCTGCAACCCTGGGGTGCAACTGCCACCGCGGTTACCATGCTGGTGGATGGATTGATGTATGTGGGTGCTGGCTGGGTTATTGCCTTAATCTCGAAATAGTTTATGCCCTATTAATCAAAATCCAGGGCGGCAAAACCGCCACGAGTCCAACCGTTGGTAGCTGCTATAGTGCGTACATGACGCGCTTAAGACTTGCCCATCGTTGGTGATCGAACTATTTGAGTACAGCCTCAGTGGCCTGGATCTGGCGGCCTTGGTATTGGTCGCCTTGCTGATCGGCATGGGTAAGACCGGCATAGCCGGGGCAGGCATGATAGCGGTACCAGTGCTTGCCCTGATCTTTGGCGGCAAGGCTTCCACCGGCCTGTTACTGCCGATCCTGATATACGCCGACCTGATGGCCGTCAGTTGGTACCACCGCCATGCCAACTGGCAGCATCTGCGGCGCCTGCTGCCTTGGGCACTGCTTGGTGTGGTGTTCGGCACACTGACCGGCGAACTGATTGACGAGGCGAGCTTTATTCGCCTGATGGCCCTCATTATCTTTGCCTCACTGGCCCTGATGATCTGGCAGGAGCGGCAACCCGCCCAAGGCGCGGCAGCTCTCCCTGAATCAAAGTGGTTTGTCTATGCCATTGGCGTACTGGGTGGTTTTACCACTATGGTGGGCAATCTGGCTGGACCCATCATGGCCCTGTACCTGTTAGCACAGCGCTTCCCTAAAAATGAATTTATCGGTACTGCGGCCTGGTTCTTTTTGCTGATCAATCTACTCAAGGTGCCATTCCACATCTTCGCCTGGCACACCATTAGCCTAAACAGTTTAATGCTCGATACCATTTTGCTGCCCGCCATCGCCCTCGGCGCCTGGCTGGGCGTGGTGATCGTGCAACGTATTCCAGAGTCCGCTTACCGTTACTTCGTAATTCTGATGACCGCCGTTGCGGCCCTGGCCATGCTGGCTTAATCCGCGGACCATAAAAAAAGGCCCCTTCAACGAAGGGGCCTTAATAGTTAATACACGCCCGTAGGCTTATTACTTATTTTGCTTCCAGGATTATCGCCTCAGTTTTCTCGGTCGCTCCGCCTCGTGCGCCAGTGCCACGATCACCATTGGTGAACAACAGCACGCCGAGTTCGGGCGTATTACCCGGGAAATCACCAAAATCCAAGATGGTCATGCCACCGATAGAATTACCCGGGATATCGTCAGGTAAACCGAGGTGACGTTCACCAAGCGGTGTGACCACCAGGTCTTCGATAATGTCGCCGGGCCCACCGTAGTAGAAATCCTGAGCGATCACGTCCACACCGACGTTGGTCGCGAGCATATCACCACCACTCAGACCTACTTGCTCGCCGCAAATTAGAAACACGCTGTTGCCGGTATTAGTGGCGTGCTCGGTAAAGAAAAATGCGGGTGCCAAACCAGTTGCTAGGTCGAATGCGTAGGTCACCTGCCGGCCATCGGAGATGCTGCCAAAACCAGACAGATCGCGATTTAACAACACATAATCGTCGAACCCGTCCAGATCGGTATCCAACCAAACCTGGTGCGTTACCGGCAATAGATGCTCCTGCCGCTCATGCGTGTTAATGGCAAAGGCCCAGACGAATGAGTCGGAAGCCGAACAAAACCCGGCTGGTACAGGGAACGTGTTCACGCCCACCGCCCGAATATCCGGGGTTGGCGCCTGATCGCCAAAGCCACCCTCATCCTGATCCGGGCTAACCGCAATTAGCGCATAGGCGTCATTCTGCGCCATACCCACACCTTTGTTTTCCAGTTCAATTATCGCACTCGGCGGTGCTTCAGGCTCGGTCGCTTCAGCTTCGAACTTCTTGGGTGCCTTCACTTTAGCCGCTTGCCGTGGCAATACGTGCCAGGCCATATGAATGGAAGACTCATCGTCACCATCGAAATGCAGGTAACCGTCAAACTCGTTGAGCGTTAATGCCACGGGGTTGGCACCTTGGCTGCCGGAGTTCATGAAGTTACCGCCTAACAGCTCGCCATTGATAGTCATCTCGACATTAACTTTTTTGTCCTTGCCAGCCTTGACTTTAACGGTGCTCGGCTTCACTTCAACCTCAACGGCTCCGCTTTCAGCATCATCACCGAAACGAAAACTTGGCGTAATGTTGTAGGTAATATCGGAATCCGAATAGTTACGAATCCGCACTTTCTTTCTCAGCTTCTGCTTGTCTTTATGCACATCCAGAAAACCAAAACTCAGTGCTCCTTGACCGCTGTCATCGTCCCAGGCCGTAGCCGGGGCTGCCAGGGCACGATCAACCCGCACTTCGCCACCACCGATTCGCGTAATCGGTGCCAGACCACTGAACGGATCGGTATCGATAGCTATCTCACCGGTATTCATCAGGCGCGCCTTGGTTTCATGCGGCAGCAGACCGGGTTGTGCCTCCAGCAGTAACGCTGCAGAGCCGGCGACCATGGGGCTGGCACCGGAGGTACCGCCAAACGGGCCTTCTCCCGTACCCGTACCCGCAACGGCAGACACCGATGCTCCGGGGGCACCAATTTCCGGCTTGATGTGGTTGCTGGCTTCGTGGCCGGGGCCGCGCGCCGAGCTACCCACCATGCTACCGACTAATTGAAGCGCATTATCCGGGTCAATGCTGGCAAGCGCCGGGACTTGCCCTTTGATGGCGTTGGAATCAGCCTGACTGATCATATAGCCCGGAATGGTGATCGGAGCATCGCCACCGTTACCGCCCGAGAATGGCGCGCCGGGCGCCACCAAACCGATAATACCTGCGACACCTCCTGCATCACCCACGTTCTTGATTTTCAGGGTGAAGTTACAGGCTCCGCGATCGACTAGCACGACCAGGCCAGCGAGAGAACCAGCTGCAAACGGTGCACAACCGTTCAGATTCCCGCCTGCGCCATCACCATATTGTGTGTTACCGCTCACCACGCCGGCCGGAGTAACTGACCAGGGTTGGAATACACCCGAGTAATCGACACCACCCACATTAATAAATGGCAGTTCCGCGGAGGGAACCTGGGTTTGTGCCACACTTAATGCACTCGGTGTTGAGGAGGGTGTGCCATTGGCATAGGGTTTGTCGCCGCTGTTGCCCGCCGAGGCGACGGTTAACGTGCCTAAAGCGGTAGCCGCTTCGACAGCCGCCGACAGATCGTCGTCAAACGGTTGTCCGTAGCTGCTGCCCAGAGACATATTGATAATATCGACCGCATCAGAGGGGTCGCCATCGCCGTCGGGGTCTACCGCAAAGTTCATGCCGTTAATCAGCGCGATACCGCTGCAACTGGACGAAATCGACGAACATACTTTGACCGCGTATAGATCGGCCCCAGGGGCGACACCACCCGCGCCACCGATAATATCGGCCACATGAGTCCCATGACCGCCGGCCGGGCCGTCATCCAACGGATCGGCGTCGGGCATTTCGGGCTCGGGGGTTGTGGTGCCTGGCCAGGCGCTGCCGACAAAGTCAAAACCACCCACGACTTTGGCGGTCGGAAACGTACCAGGTTCTACCACGGTCGGATCATCGGCCGCAAAATCAGCCGGATCGCCGGAGCCACCCAGATTAGCGTGGTAATAATCAATACCGCTGTCCAACACCGCCACAGTCACGCCGCTGCCATCAATACCGCCGGCTTGCACCGCAGTGGAACCGATGTAGGGGACAGTTTCAGACAGGTCCAACTCATAATCGAGTACGCGCGTTACACGACGTACTTCTGGGTCCGCCGCAATTTTACGAATATCGGCCGCATCCACTTGCATAAACACGCCGTTGATCAGAATTTGCGAGTTAGCCAGCTCTTTGGCTTTAGGGGCCTTTTGCTTGGTGCGTTTGATAAAATCTTTCTGGGCCTTTTCCAGCTTTTGCTTATGCAGTTTCCGGCCCGCTTTCGACTTGTCGAAAAACGTGGCAACCGGCGCGGCTCGGAATGTGACCAGCACATCCTGTACCCCACTAACCCCCAGCAGCGCCGGATCAATCTCGGCCATATCTAACTGGATTGAGTGAGGTTCAGCCAAGCGCATTGCACTGATGCTGGCGGGTAATTCGGCGCTCTGGCGCATCGACAACCGATCTGAACTGACCGCTGGCAGCGATACGGATGCGCCGAGCAGTAACGTGAGGGCAGCCGAGGCCGCACTGTGTTTGATTCCTCTAAACATGGTACATGTCTCCTGTGATGGAATTTTTAAATAATTATTATGTTAGGAGGGTTTTGCCCCTCCATTTTTCGTGCGAACAAGGGCGCCCCGCCCTCATTCAGGTCAGCAAAATTTAGTATATAAATCCCCAATTTGCAAATCACATAAACTATGTTGATAGATGTCCGTCATAAGTTGCTGATATTAGTGCTTAACTGAATCTGCAGTGTCTCTGTATTAAGACATCTTAGTGCTTGCTATGACTGAAATGGGATGGAGGATTACCATCAATGCCTCCCAGTAAGAGGTATTTGCACGGGGATCAGCAACAAACACTGTGGCCAGCCGAGGTGCTGGCGGTTAACGGCTAATTATGCGCAGCATATCCTGGTCGCCACTGGCTTCTGCCAACTGACGCGCCAAGTCTCGATGCTCACGGTTGGTGCGGTTATTATTTAGAATAACAATAAACTGCTTTTGTTCATTTGGCCGTGTCACACTAGCAAACGCGGATCGCAAT
>JABDKW010000029.1 GCA_013002025.1 Gammaproteobacteria bacterium
GCCACACAGTGATCCACATAGGTTTGCACCATATCGATCTCGGTATCCATCTCTGCCATCTTGAACTGGGTGTTCTGAAAGTCGCACAGGCGTTGTCCAAAGGCTTTGCGCTCCATCACGAAGTCGCGCGTCACATTAAAGGCCACGCGCGCATTGGCGATGTAGCCGACTGCGCCTAATAGCCGCTCTTCGGCCAGCCCCTGCATCAGGTAAATAAACCCCTTGCCCGGTTCGCCCAACACGTTTTCTTTGGGAACTTTTACGTTATTGAAGAACAGCTCCGCGGTGTCCTGTGCCTTGAGACCCATCTTGTCAAGATTGCGCCCGCGTTCAAAACCTTCCATACCTCGTTCTACAACCATCAGCACCATGGAATGGGCGTTGTCACCGCCCTCCAACTTAGCGGCCACGATGACATAGTCAGCGAGAATGCCGTTTGATATGTAAGTTTTGGAGCCATTCAACACAAAATGATCGCCGGCGTCGCGAGCAGTTGAGCGCATGCCCGATAAATCGCTACCTGCATCGGGCTCGGTCATGGCAATTGCCAGGATTTTTTCGCCGCGAGCGCAGGGTGGCAAAAATCGTTGGCGCTGTTCTTCATTGCCAAACTTGTCTATGTAGGGGCCAACCAGGCGGCTGTGCAGTGTGTTAAACCATTCTGCGCATTGTTGCCGCGCTGTTTCCTCGATAATGATTTGCTCATAGCGAAAATCATTGTCACCCATGCCGCCATATTTTTCGTCTGGCCAAATCATCAAAAAACCCTGTTCACCAGCCTTCTCGAAGGCTTCTCGCGAGACAATGCCATCTTCGCGCCACTGTGGGATATTGGGCGCGATATCCTGCTCCAAAAACTTGCGATAGGCTTCGCGAAACATGTTTTGTTCTTCTGTAAAATTTCTCATCGTTTAAAAATTAGTCGTATTGGAAGGGTTAAAAGCTGCCATTATTCTAGGTCGATCGCCAAGGGTTGCAATGCGGAATAAGGATATTGCCTGCATATTTACATAATTCATGTCGAAAATGCGTAGCTCATTGTACAGTTTGGTCCTGTCGCTATAGTATCAGCGGTTAATCAGTGTTTATAAGGGCAGGAATATGTATCAGGAATCAACATTAGAAACCAAAATTGCGTTTATCGCGGGTGGCACCAGCGGCATTAACCTGGGCATCGCCTTGGGCCTCGCTGCGGTCGGCGCGAAGGTGGCCGTGTTGGGCAGAAATGCCGAAAAAGCTCAGGCTGCGGCAACCCAGATTACCGAACAAACGGGTGCAGAAGCCATGCCCTTGAGCGCAGACGTCCGAGACCCGGAACAAGTTGAAGTCGCGTTGGCGCAAGTTAGCTCAAAGTGGGGCAAGATCGATATATTGGTATCAGGTGCAGCCGGTAACTTCCCTGCCCCCGCGATAGGCATTAGCCCCAAGGGATTCAAAACGGTGGTGGATATCGACCTTATCGGCACCTATAACGTGTTTCATCTGGGCTTTAAGCACATCAATAAGAATGCCTCGCTGATTGCAATCTCCGCACCACAGGCGGTCATGCCAATGCCCTTTCAAGCACACGTGTGCGCAGCGAAAGCGGGCATCAATATGCTGGTGAAATGCCTGGCGGCCGAATGGGGGCCGGCTGGTATCCGCGTCAACGGGATCTCGCCCGGCCCGATTGATGGCACCGAAGGCATGGACCGACTGGCACCCACGGAAGCCATGCGGCAGCACTATATGCAGCAATGTTCATTACGCCGCTTTGGAGACCCGACCGACATCGCCAATGCCGCTATCTATTTGAGTTGCGAGCTTGGAAATTACGTAAACGGGACCATTTTGACGGTAGATGGTGGTACTGAACTGGGCGACACCAGTGCCGATTGTTTGAGCCCACCGGCAAAATCTAAGTCATGAAGCACGCAAGCATCCTGAAGAACGCATCCAGGCTCGGATGGTGTGCATCGGGTTTATTGATTCTGATTCTTATCACGTTTACCATCATCCGGACCCTGGATCTGACCACCGGTACCCGCCCTGATAACCTATTCGAAGCGCGTTATTTTGACTTTCCGGTTGTTACTTTTGTTCATATGTTTACCGGGCTCGCTTTTTTGGTATTTGCGCCGCTAAACTTCAGCCAAAAATTTCGCTCGAGATACTTACCCTTGCATCGACTCATTGGCCGCATCTTGCTGGCTTGCGCGCTGGTCGCTGGGGTACTGGGAATACTTTCAGCGCTCGTTTTACCCGTTTTTGGCGGTGTTGCGAGCGAGACCGCAAGTTGGTTTTTCGGTCTGCTGTTTCTATTTGCGATCTCTCGCGCCTATTGGTGTGCCCGGTCTCGTCAAATCGTGCTGCACCGGGAATGGATAATTCGCAGTTTTGCCCTTGCCTTAGGTGTGGGTACCCAGCGGCTCGTTCTGGTGATCTGCCAGCTCACTGGCTACGCAACATTTGAAGAGACTTTTGGCCCAGCCTTGTGGTTGGGCTTCACCATTAATATGGTGATTGCCGAAGCATGGATTAATTTGACACGACACAAATCGACTACGACGATTGGGAGACATCATGATCGAAGCTGATTTATTATTCACGATCTGTAACCGCGCCGTATTACCGGCCTGGCTGTTGTTGGTATTGGCGCCTGGCTGGGATTGGACCCGCAGGCTAGTATTTCATGCCTGGATTCCGGCCCTGCTGGCGGTAGCCTATATATACTGTTTTTATCGAGCCATGCCGATTGCTGAGGGTGCCGGTTTTAGTTCGCTGCAGCAGGTTTTGACATTTTTCGAATCTCCCTTCGCGGCCACAGCTGGCTGGATACATTACCTGGCCTTTGATTTATTTGTTGGCGCCTGGCAAGTTCGTGATGCCCAGCGGCACGGAATCCATCATGGGTGGGTGATACCTTGTCTGATTCTGACGTTGATGGCCGGGCCGGTAGGCTTGTTGCTGTATTTTGTAATCCGTTTCATAAGGAATCGCCAACTAACCACGGTGGAGAGCCGCGTTTAATATGACTGAAGAACCGGCCGCACCCCATGTAGACAATTGGACGCTTATTCGTGACGTCGCGGTGATTCAGGTAAAGCTGATCGTCGACGGGTTGCGTGATTTAGTGTTAGTGCCTCTAACACTGGTCTCTGGGATTGCCAGCCTGGTGACTGGCATTGACGGCAAGCCCGGTGGCTATTTCTACCGATTGTTGGCATGGGGCAAACGCAGCGAACGCTGGATTGACCTGTTTGGCGCGCTACGCAATGCGCCCGATGACATCCCGGACGAATCCTTCCCGAGCGAAGGCAGCCTCGATGACATGGTCTCCTATGTGGAATCAGTGGTAGTCAAGGAGCATCACACCGGCCGCATGACCCGTCAAGCCAAAGACCACATTGATAAGGCGTTGGCGCGCATTCAGAGCAGTAAGCAGACCGACTAGTTATCGTAAAGATAGCGTGTTGCGGCCTCGCTCATGGCAGAAAAGTCATGGTCAGTGTCAGGTACGCTGATCAGCTGCCAGTTAAAATCCATCGCCAGCGTGCTGGCCGTCATCTGAGCCACAGAATAAAAATAGTGGCCGCGTTCGTAGCGGCCCAGGCCCTGCTGATCGGCCTTCGGGCTGTGCAACATGGTGCCGCCGCTGGAATCAGCATTATCTGATTCGCCGAGCAGCAAGATTAGCTCTTTTTCAAATGAACGCGCCAACTCATCTGCACCCAAGCCGGTTTTGGCCAGCCCAAACAAGGGCGTTTTCTGCAAATTTGGCAGCGTATAAAATCCGGAATTAGCGGCGACAATCCTGCCGGCCTTGGAGTCTGGTTGGAACAAAGCGAACCGGTGCGCGATCTGCGCCCCGGCGGAATGACCAAACAGGTCGTAAGACTGCTGGTTCGAACCGGTAGCGGTCACTACCAGCTCAAACAGGCGGTCAAAGTCTGCAAACAGCCATTTACTTCGATCTTGGTTGATGTCGAAACGAACGTCTTCATCTGCGATATAGAAGCGATTATCCGAATCCCCCTGTGTATTGTTCATCTCAAAATTTTCGATCACACCGCCCATGTGATAGGCCGCGAAATCGTACTGTTCTTTGGAGTAGTGTGGGGCAAGAACCAACACTCCATTTCGCTCTGCGTGTTGCACCCAGGTGTCACGATAGTCCCAGGCATTGCGGCCGGTACCAGGCACCACAATTAATATGGGAGTTTCCGAATTGAAATTCTCAGGCTGATGGTAGAACACCGTGATAGTGCGGCCGGGGATTGCGGCCCCACCATCAATCACGAAATTACCGCCGCCCTTATGTAAATCAACCTGATTTATCTGGCTGAAGTTGGGTTGCTCCATGAGCTGCATATTGCAAATCGGGCATATGCCATCTGCTGTGTAGTGCTCTCCTGCTTCGCCCACATGATGGGCACAGGGCGGGCAGATATACGTTTTAGCTGTTGACGGTTGGAGCTCAGCCGTACCACAGGCTGCGAGCAGCAGGGCTAGAACGCATGGTCCGATGTGCCTCATGATCGTGCTCCACTTGAGGTGCCAGAATAGCGAGCAAAGCTGTTTTCAGACTCCCATAAAGTAACCGATTTAACTGGAAATTTAAGCGTTAACGCATACTCGAAAATCAGTTTGGCGATGTTTTCTGCGGTGGGATTATCGCGCATCACGTAAAACTTCTCGCCAGCCTGCTCCAGCGTAGTTATGAGCGGATCATCTTCACAAAGCAGCATAGTGTGGTCGAGGTTATCATCAACCCAGGCCTTTATAGGTGCTTTGATGTCACCAAAGTCCATCACCATACCCTGTTCGTCCAATTGGTCACTGGCGAGCATAATATCGACCCGCGCATTATGCCCATGCAGATGTTGGCAAGGGCCCTGATAGCCCAGCAGTCGATGGCCGTAGCAAAAGGAAACAGATTTTACAATCTCAAACATAGTGGCACATCTCAAATAGGCGGTGGTCCACCGCACTGCTGATTTTCCATGATCGCAGTGTTTGCCATCTCGGCACCGAATGCAAGAAGTGTTGATAGCGAAATCACTGCGATAAGGATTCTACGTCCCACCAACGCAGGTGGCAGTCTGGCATTGTGTTACCACATATTTTTACTGTGGATTTTCAAAGTTATATGACAAATCCGTTGAAAACCTGAACTGAGTCAAGAAGGTGACTGTTTAGTTCGTTTGGATGGATATACGATCAAAATCAAACCGCCACACATCCTGGCCACTCAGTGTGCCTTTAAATTGATAGCCCCAACGGGTAAATATTTTCCGCATCCCTGGACGGGACAATTTTGAGTTTTCGTTAACGTTGCCAACGCCCAATATGCCTCGATCGGAAAGCGCCGTTTTGGCAAAACATAGCATCATCCCGGTAGCGATAATCGATAACCGAGAGTTTCGATGCTGTGGATCAATAAACATGCGATTTAAAAATAGGGTAGGTCCTGAGGCCACGATCTTGCCTGGATACAAGGTATTCACGCCAATCAATTGGCCAGTACGCGTCTCGGTAATGAAGTAACAGACTTCGCTGCTACGTTGCCAGGCAGCGTCTTGATCAGTGAGCAGGCCATTCCTGTTCCACAATCGCATCACGGCCTCGCGCTGTTCATCTGTTATGGATTCGAATACGTTTAACATCGAATAGTTGCGGTACTGCAAGTGGCTTAACTGATCGTGCCGAAATGGAAACAGTGAGGACGGCAGCGTGATGATAAATTTATTCTCCATTACTCCGGCGGAAATTTACGGAATGGTGCCCTAATTATAGTGACTGGAAGCGGATCGATTCCATTATTCCAGCTAGTCCGTTTTATTCGGTACGGCCCAACGGAATCACAAATTCAGCAATTTGGTCAATTGCTCTTACACCATCTGGGTCACCTGCAGCCAGAGCTTGAAACACGTGGAATTGCGGTGGGTAAACGTCCCAACTTAAGTCCGCACCAGCGTGTTTGGCACGCTCGGCAAACTCAGCGATTTGGTCATGAAATAACTCGGCTCCACCGGATTGCACATAGGTCTTGGGCAAACCAGCTAATTCTGCGCAAACGAGATTAACGCGTGGGTCTTGTGCGTCAGCTTCGCCAATATGCATTGCAAAACATTGGTCGAGGAATGTTTTGCTAAAGACATCATGCGCGTCATTACTGATCATCGTGCCGCCTGACGCAGTGGGTTCCACCCACGGAGAAAGAAGCACCAATCCTTTAATGCTCGGCGTCGGCTGCAATGCCAGGGCGGTGTTGGCCGCCAGCGCGCCACCGGCGGAATCACCCATTAATATTATTTCGTGCGTCCCTGTCGCGAGCAATTCACGGGTCACCGCGAGGCAATCTTCCTGTGCTGCAGGAAAGCGGTGCGCCGGGCTCAATCGGTAATCCGGTACCACCATTCGGGCACCGCAAGCCACTGCCAACTGTGCCGTAAAGGCACTGTAGGAGGCTGGGCTGCCCATCACATAAGCACCGCCGTGCAGGTAAACAACGGTGCTGTTTGAGGTCGAGTTTTTGGGCGTGACCTCAATGCAGTGCACACCGGCAATTTGAATAGCTGCTTGATTGACCTGACTTAGCAGCTTTCGATCGATGGGCAATTTGGCCATCTGCCGCTGTGCCCATTCAGGTGGACGGCGCATGGCTTCATCAAAAAAACCGCGCATCACTCTGCAAACTAACTCTGTTCGCCAACTGCGCCCTGTGACTCTCTGCGGTCGAATCAACATTGACCCAAGCGCTTTAAACGCGATCCAAAACATAAATCGATCAGCGCCCCTTGAAGACGGCTTTCTGTTTATTGAAAAACGATTCAATCGCGTTCACAGAGTCTTCACTATTGATCATTTTATTTTGCATCGCCGACTCTTCTTTGATGGTCTCTTCGTAACTAAGAGAGGGTACGCGACGCATCAGATTTTTAGTGGCTGACTGCGACAGCGGAGAACCCTGTGCCAATGTTTCGGCCCAGTCGCGCGCCTGCTGCTCAAGCTCCGCCGCGGGCACCACTTTGTTGGCAATCCCGTAGCTCAGGCATTCATTGGCGGTTAAGCTGCCAGCTTCGACTGCCAGTTGTAGCGCCCGCGAATAACCGAGCTTGTGCACCAATAACCAGTTGGCACCGCCATCCGGCATCAAACCGATGGCCGCGAAGGCCTGATAAATATAGGCATCATCCGCCATCACCATCAGATCACAATTCATCGCGGCGGCGGTTCCAATGCCGGCGCAAGCGCCATTGACCGCTGCAATATAGAGCTTGCTGGAGTTGTGAATCCCCATTAACCAGGGCGTGTATTCGGCTGCACATTGTTCAACAAAACTCGGGTAATCATCCTTACCTTCGGTCAGATCAGCGCCGGCCGAAAATGAGCGGCCGCGGCCAGTCAGAATAGCGATTCGAACCCCGTCGTCCCGTTCAACCTGCTGTACTGCGTCAATTAGCTCCATCCGCATGGTTTTGTGGAAGGCATTGAGCTTATCCGGCGTATTGAGCGCAATGGTCGCCACGCGATTGGCAACCGAATAATCGATGAATTGATAGTCAGTCATGGTCAATATTATCCATCAGCTACAGGGCCAGGACCTATGCGAACAACTCGCCACTGGCGGCATGATCGCGCACGATTTGCGGGCACTGGAACCGGTCACCGTAGCGCTCGGTCAGTTGCTCACATCGCGCAATAAATTTAGCAAAACCGTAGGTGTTTACATACTGTATAAAGCCACCCGTATGGGGCGGCGCACCAATGCCAAAAATAGAGCCAATATTGCCGTCTGCCACACTGCGCAGAACGCCGCTCTCGAGACATTTCAACGACTCGATCACCTGACGAAACATCAGGCGATCGCGAATGTCCTGGTCCTGGTTATCCGCCTCTGCGTCGTAATACAAATCAAGCAAACCCGGCCAGATCGATTTACTGCCGTCTTGGTGATACTCATAAAAACCGCCGCCATGATGGCGACCGCCACGGCCGTTTTTAACCACCATGTCATCGACCACTTTGCGGGCAATGGCACCATCACCCCATTTATCCTGTACGCCCATTTCAGCCCAGGTCTCCGCGGCCTTGCGCGACAACTCCAAACTGGTTTCATCCTGGACTTGTAGCGGGCCGACCGGCATTCCCAGCGAGCGACCGAGATTATCGATGCGAGCGGGGTGGATGCCCTCAACCAGCAGGTTAGCGGCTTCGTCCAGATAGGTACTAAAGGTGCGGGAAGTGAAGAAGCCTAATGAGTCATTCACCACAATCGGTGTTTTGCGGATTTGCTGCACATAGTCGAAGGCCTTGGCCAACGCAGCATCACTGGTTTTTTCGCCCACGATAATTTCTACTAGCGGCATTTTATCGACCGGCGAGAAAAAGTGGATGCCGATAAAATTCTCCGGCTTAGAACTGGCTTCCGCCAATTGGGTAATGGGAAGGGTCGAGGTATTTGAGCCCCAAAAACCATCGTCCGCCAAATACTGCTCAGTCGATTTAGTGATCTTGTGTTTGAGGTCAATGTTTTCAAACACAGCTTCTATAATCAAATCACAGCCTTGTAGGTCGCTGTCCTGATCGGTGGCATTGATCAGGCTCAATATCTGCCCGGCTTTGGCCTCATCCATCTGGCCGCGCTTGATGCGCTTGGCGAGCAATTTCTCGGAGTAGGCTTTGCCCTTGTCGGCGGCTTCCTGCGAGATGTCTTTCAACACCACTTCAATTCCCGACATGGCTGATGAGTAAGCAATACCTTGGCCCATCATGCCGGCGCCGAGAATGCCTACTTTACGGGTGGGCGACTTCTCAACATCTTTTGGTCGGCTGGCACCCGCATTAATTTGATTGAGTTGAAAGAAGAACGTGGTGATCATGTTCTTGGCAACCGGATTGGTGGCAATTCGGGCAAACTCTCGACCCTCGATGCGTAGGGCGGTGTCCACATCCAGCATCGACGCTTGAAATGCCACGTCCATCACAGCAATAGCCTGCGGGAGTAATCCGCGGGTTTTCTGATGCAACATGGTCGGGCCCATCATGGCAAGCTGCCCATTCTTTGGTGAATTAATCGGCCCACCCGGGATACGAAAGCCCTTGCGATCCCATGGCTGGCTGGCGGCGTCTTGGTTATCCTTATTCGCCAGAATCCACGCCTTGGCCGCCGGAACTAATTCTTCCAGCGTGTCGACGGTGGCATCAATCATGCCCGCAGCTAACGCTTTCTCCGGCACCAGTCGTTTACTCTCCAAAATAAACGGCAGGGCTTTTTCCACGCCCAGCATGTTAGTCATGCGCACTACCCCGCCACCACCCGGAAACAATCCCAGCGAACACTCCGGTAGACCGATCTGCACCGCCTTGTGGTTCCAGGCGACGCGGTGGTTACAGACCAGACAGAGTTCATAGCCGCCACCCAGAGCTGCGCCGTTAATCGCGGCCGCGACTGGCACGGGCAATTTTTCCAACCGCCGTAAATCCGCTTTCATGGCCTCGGTATTCTGACGAAAGCCTTCCGCGTCAGACGGGTCGGCGGCCAGCAGATCATTCAGATCGCCACCGGCAAAAAACACTTTTTTGGCCGAGGCCAAGACCACACCAGTAAGACCCTCTTCTGCTTCCAGCTTATCCATGGTTTCGTGCATAGCCTGGTGATATTCCTGATTCATGGCATTGACCGGGCCGGTCATGTCCATGGTGATTGTGACGATGCCGTCGTTGTTTTTTTCGTATTTGAAAACACTCATTATTCGATTACCTATCTTGGGGTGCTATGCGACTTAAATGCGTTCGATGATGCAGGAAATACCCATGCCACCACCCACGCAGAGTGACAACATGGCGCGCTGCAGATCGCGGCGCTCCAATTCATCGAGCATGGTGCTCACCAGGCAACCGCCGGTGGCCCCCAGCGGGTGGCCCATGGCAATCGAGCCACCATTAACATTGGTGACTGAGTGGTCAATATCGAGATCCTTCATGTAGCGCAACGCCACCGAGGCAAAGGCTTCATTGATTTCCCACAGGTCGATGTCGGCAGGCGTTAGCCCCGATGTCTTGAGGGCTTTTTTGGCGGCCGGTCCTGGCCCAGCCAGCATAATGACCGGGTCAGTCGCCAGAATCGCGCCCGCGACAATACGACCACGGGCTGTAAGACCCAGATCTTTGCCGGCTTGTTCGCTACCAATCAATACGGCGCTGGCTCCGTCGACGATACCCGACGAATTGCCTGGCGTGTGTACATGCACAATACGCTCCAACTGAGGGTATTTTTTGATCATGATGTCATCGAAACCATACTTACCCATTTCCTGAAACGACGCGCGCAAGCCACCCAGGCCCTCCATAGTGGAGTCGGGTTTAATGAAATCATCACGCTGTAAAATAACCCCACCATTACGATCGGTTACTGGGATGACCGAATTATCAAACCAGCCGCTATCTCGCGCATGCGCAGCTCGTTTTTGTGACTCCAAAGCGAAGGCATCAACGTCTTCGCGTGAATAGCCGTCCAGCGTGGCGATGGTGTCAGCGCCCACACCTTGGGGCACAAAACTTTCTTTGATCATAAACGCCGCGTCACTGCCCATGGCGCCGCCGTCTGAGCCCATCGGCACACGAGACATGGATTCAACGCCACCGGCGACCACCAACTGCTCCCATCCGGAGGCGACCTTTTGAGCTGCCGTATTGACTGCTTCCAAACCAGAGGCGCAGAAACGATTTAACTGCACACCCGCGACTGATTCATCCCAATCTGCATTCTGGGCGATCATTTTAGCAATGTCGCTGCCCTGCTCGCCGACCGGCATAACGCAGCCCATCACGACGTCATCAACATAGGAGGTGTCCAGGTCATTGCGCTCCTGCAGCGCCCGCAACAGACCGGCTCCAAGATCAATGGGTTTAACTTCGTGCAGGGTGCCATCTGACTTGCCCTTGCTGCGCGGCGTGCGCACCGCGTCGTAGATAAATGCTTGGTTGCCCATATTCGTATCGCTCGACTGTATTTAAACGCGCCATTCTACGCCCAACAAATCTGTCTTTAAAGCGAATTGCGAAGCGCATTCGAGCCGCCAATAAAAAACCCCGCACAGGACCTGTGCGGGGTTTTTGCAATCAACAGAACTGAGTGGGTTATATCTGCTCTGAAATCCACCGATCAACACGTGCTTCGAGCATGTCGAGCGGCAGGGCTCCAGCGCCGAGGATCACATCATGGAAGCTGCGAATATCAAACTTGTCGCCCAGCTTCTGCTCAGCTTTAGCGCGCATTTTCTGAATCGCGATCATGCCAATTTTGTAGGAAGTCGCCTGCCCCGGTATCACCAGATAGCGGCGAACCTCTGCCTCAATGGCAGTCTGCGCGGCGGGTGAGTTGGCGGCGAAATAGTCGACCGCCTGCTGTTGGCTCCAGCCTTTTGCATGCATGCCGGTATCGACCACCAGACGAATGGCGCGCCAGATTTCGCTGGTTAGGCGACCAAAATCAGAGTACAGATCAACATAGGTATCGGGCATTTCTTTGGCCAAAATCTCAGAATACAAACCCCAGCCCTCGGAGTAGGCAGTAAAACGGGCCTGAGTTCTAAAGGTAGGGATGCCGGTCAGCTCCTGCTGAATGGAAATTTGCATGTGATGGCCAGGCAAACCTTCGTGATAGGCGATCACTTCTAGTTGGTTCTTAGGCATCGCTTTCATGTCAGACAAATGCGCATAGTAAATACCGGGGCGCGAGCCGTCCGGCGTGCCGGCAAAATAGTGTTGTGGCGCACCCGCTTCCTCTCTAAACGGCTCTACCCGTTTCACTTCAAGATCTGCCTTGGGCAGAATTCCGAAATAGTTGGGCAGTTGTGTTTTGATATTGTTTATGGCGGCTGTCGCATCATCAATATAGGCTTGGCGCCCTTCATCTGTATCCGGATAGTAAAAGCGTGGGTCGTCTTTGCTGTCGCGGATGAAGGTGAAGAATTCCTGCAAGCTGCCCTCAAAACCGGACTTGTCTTTGATCTGCTCCATTTCGACGCGTAAGCGCGCCACTTCATCCAGACCAAGCTGATGAATTTCATCCGCGGTCATATCCGTGGTGGTCATCGCCTCGAGGCGCATCTTGTAGTAGGCCTCGCCGTTTGGCAGCGCATGCACGCCGGAAGCCACCTCAGCCGTATTAGGCAGATCAGCGGTTAAGAAATCGACTAACTGCTGATAGGCAGGTTGTAAGGCTTCAGTAAACGCGGCCGATTGTTGCGCCAGCAGTTCATCAGCCTGCGCCTGATCGATGGTGCCCGCATCCAGCAAGCTTTGAATCTTACCCTTGGCGCTGCCCCACAACGCAGAGTCTTCCCCTGAGTCGTCAAAAGGGGCGCCGGAAATGACATCTTTAGCTTGCTGGGTGACGATTTCGTAAGCAAAGCGCGGTGAACGGACTCCTGCTTCAATACCCGCCTTGGCCAGCTCAATAAGTTGGTTCATGCCAACGCCGACGGCCTTGGTTCGGGCAATTTGCGCCTGCATGTCTGCGGCGGTTTCAACTTTGTGAAAACTCATCAGAAAGGTTGGCATAAACGAGTGAATGCCGCCCATCTGGTGGAACACATAGCCCTGCCGACGCATCTCAGCGGCTTTGGTAGCCTGGGTGTACTGGTGTTTCCACAGGTCATAGGAGACCTTGGTGGCGTCGTCCAATGCGTCGTAATCGAACCCGGCTTCCATATCAGCAACCGTTTTACGCTTCCATTCAAGTTGCTCATCCAGCGCCGCGTCGGTGAAATCATCGATCTCGCCGTAGCGTTCTTTGCGGCCCAACATGGTCAGCCCGATCGGGCTGAACATCAGCTCTTCTTCATAGCGCGCCTCAAACCATTCATTAAGACGGTCAGATTCACTCTGCTCGCTGGTGGCAGCAACCGGCTTGGCAGTCGTAGCCTCGCTTGATTCGCTACGTTGGCTGGACTGCTCGCAGGCAGCCAGTAAAGTAATAAGGGCTATGATGACTAGATTGCGCATGGGTCTCCTCGTGACGGGGTTTCGTTTGATAAAGTTTTATTTATTGTGCGAGTTTATGCCGCGTTGCTTACTGCGGCTTTTTCAAACAGACTTTCGGCCATTTGCTCCGCCACTCTGACGGTAGGCAATTGCTGCGCTGTGCTCTGTTCGAAAATTTGCGTTAATGTATCACCGATTTTAGCGATATGCTCGCGGCTGCGTTCCATGGTGCCGGAATTCTGATGAAATATTTCAATGATGCCACCGGCACTGATAACAAAATCCGGTGCATACAGTATGCCCCGCTGCTGTAACAGCGCGCCATCTTCTATGGTCGCCAGCTGATTATTCGCCGCGCCAGCAACGATGGATGCACGCAACTTCGGAATACTTTGGCTATTAAGCACTGCGCCCATGGCACAGGGCGCCAGGATGTCGACATCGGCCGCTAAAATCTCATCGGTTGACATTGCGGTCGCGCCAAGCTCGACGGCCTTGCGCAAGTTATCGGCTTTGATGTCGGCGACATAAACCTGCGCCCCATCATCAATCAGGTGCTTGATCAAATAGCGGCCCACCGCGCCGGCACCTTGCACCGCCACGCTCACCTGCTTTAATTGTGCGTCTCCGCGGGCAAACTGCAGGGCTGATTTAATGCCGCAATACACGCCATAGGCAGTCAGTGGGCTGGGGTCACCCCCAAAGCTTTGCGCCTCATTGATGCCGGTAACAAACTTAGTTTGTGAACTCATTATTTTGAGATCCGCGACACAGGTGCCGGAGTCCTCAGCGGTAATATACTTGCCGCCCTGTTGATCGATAAAGCGACCCATCGCCTGTAACAGCTCTGGGGTCTTGAGCGTTGCCGGGTCGCCGATAATCACAGCTTTGCCACCGCCCATTGGGAGCCCCGCCAGCGCTGATTTATAGGTCATGCCACGACTCAGTCGCAACACATCTTCAAGCGCATCCGCATCATTGGCATAGGGATACATACGGCAACCGCCCACGGCAGGCCCTAACGACGAGTTGTGCACTGCAATAATAGCGCGCAGGCCGCTTTTAGCATCTTCAGTAAACGCAACCAATTCGTGCTGGTCAAAAGAGGCTGATGAAAATACACACATGCGTGTTCTCCGAAAATAGTTGTGATTATGCGACGTTGGCGACTTCGACAGTGATGCCGCCCAACTCACCGCGATAGCGTTTCAATTGTTGCGCAAGGCGCAAGCGATACTGCTCATAGTTTTTATGCTTAACATGACCAAAGCCGCGTACCGACAATGCCAGATTGATAATTTCAATAGCATGCTCGGCGTTGTCCTCGCTCAGCTCAGCCATCACTATTTCAATAGTTTCCTGCAGCTCGGTGATTAGCCCGCGTTCCATTTTGCGCTCCGCACTGTATGAAAATATATCCAGTGCCGTTCCACGTAAGCCCTTAAGACGAGCCAGCATTTTAAACATCGGCAGCATCCATGCGCCAAACTCACGTTTAATTAAATGCCCGGTATCTGGGTCGCGCTTGGAGAACAATGGTGGCGCCATGTGCAATTTGAGCTTGTAGCTGCCGGTGAAGGCGCTCTTTAATTGCTTTTGAAATCGCCCATCAGAATATAAACGGCCAACTTCATACTCATCCTTATAAGCCATTACCCGATGCAGGGCTTTGGCCGCCGCGATGCTGACGCGCTCACTGCCCTCGCCCAGAAGTTTCTGTTCGCGTGCCTGGACCGCCGCCACGGATTCACGATACTGATCCGCATAGGCTTGATTCTGATACGCCGCTAGATCTGCTGCTCTGAAATCCACAATGTCTGCCAGACGAGTCAGCGGCTGGTGCTGCCGCTCCTCTATTTTAGAAATGCGCCGCACTTCAAGCTCATCCGCCGCGGCACGTCGGCCCCAGACGAACGCCTGCTTGTTAAATTCCACAGCAACATTATTCAGCTCCAGAGCGCGGTTAATCGCCTCCGCGCTGACTGGGATCAAGCCCTTTTGATAGGCATAACCGACCATAAACAAATTAGTTGCAATGGTGTCGCCCATCAGGCCGGAGGCGATGTCGGTGGCAGGTAGAAAATCCACCTTGCCCTCGCTCAACTCGTCGCGAATACTTTGCTTCATCGGGTCGATATGAAATACCGCATCCGGGTTATTCACAAATTCGGCGGTGACCGCAACGGTGTCGTTGATCACCGCGTGACTACGATTTTTATGCAGCTTCGCCAAGGCATCATCGCTGGCACTGACCAATAAATCACATCCAATCACCAGGTCAGCATCGCCGGCGGGTATCCGTACCGCGTGAATATCTAGCTGGCGCTGCGCGATGCGTAGATGGCTAACCACCGGGCCAAATTTTTGTGCCAGGCCGGTTTGGTTCATGGTGGCCACGCCTTTGTCTTCCAGATGCGCTGCCATTGAAAGAACCGCCGCCACAGTTAATACCCCTGTACCACCGACGCCGGTAACCAGAATGTTCCAGGGTTGATTGATGGTGGGAATCTCCGGCTCGGGGAGACTGATGACCTGACCACCTTGTTCAACCGAAACACCTTTTTTGAGCTCACCTCCCACCACACTTACAAAGCTGGGGCAAAAGCCTTTCACGCAGGAATAATCCTGATTACACGCAGCCTGATCGATTTGCCGTTTACGTCCCAGTTCCGTTTCTTTAGGTACCACCGAGAGGCAATTTGATTTCAAACTGCAATCACCACAGCCTTCACATACTGCATCGTTTATTAAAATACGCGTGTCGGCTACTGGCATGGTGCCGCGTTTGCGTCGACGGCGCTTCTCCGTGGCGCAGGTTTGTTCATAGATCAACACAGTAGTGCCGGGCGTTTCGCGCATGGATTTTTGCACCGCGTTCAATTGGTCGCGATGGCTCACCGTAACGATTGAGTCGCGCAGGGCAACATGTTGTTCGGGGTGATCAGAAACCAACTCTATGCGTTTGATGCCCTCTCCTTTAAGTTGCTGTATCAAATCTGACAGGCTTAGATTACCGTCTACCGGTTGACCTCCGGTCATAGCGACCGCGTCGTTATAGAGAATCTTGTAGGTAATATTGACCTTAGCCGATACCGATTGGCGAATCGCCAGAATGCCGGAGTGAAAATAAGTTCCGTCGCCAAGGTTTTGAAAAACGTGTTTGGTTTCGGTAAATGGCGCTATGCCAGTCCAGGTCACCCCTTCGCCCCCCATTTGAGTGAAATTATGGGCTGGGCGAGTTTTACTCCAGGTGCTCATGTAATGGCAACCGATGCCGCCGCCGGCAATCGAGCCATCCGGTAACTGCGTGGATGTGTTGTGCGGGCAACCAGAACAATAGGCGGGTTCGCGCTCAGACAATAATCGGGGCTGTGCCAGTTTTCGCTCTTTGCTGTTGATAAATTCCACGCGCTCCTGAATGCTGGAGCTTGTATAAAATTTCTCTATGCGCGCGGCAATCGCCTCGGCAATCATGGCCGGTGTCAATTCGCCGAGATTAGTGAGTAGATCCTCGCCATCTTCATCGTATTCCCCCACCACGCGTGGCCGCTTGTCGACTGGCCAGTTATATAACTGCCCGGTAAGCTGATCCTCGATCACCGAACGCTTTTCTTCCACCACTAAAATCTCATCCAGACCGGTGGCGAATTCGTGGGTTTTAACCGGCTCCAATGGCCAGGGCATGCCAACCTTATAAACGCGGATCCCAATCTCCGCCGCCAGCTCTTCGGTCAGGCCAAGGTCATCAAAGGCCTGCATAACGTCCAGATAACTCTTGCCCGAGGTAATAATGCCTAAGCGTGGCTGATCGCTGTCGATGACAATTTTATTGAGGTCATTTTCCAATGCAAACGCGCGCGCAGCATAAATCTTATACTTGTTGAGCCGCTCTTCCTGAGCCAGCGGTGAATCCGGCCAACGCACATTTACACCGTCTTCAGGCATTTCAAAATCAGCAGGGATTTTAATTTCAATACGATCCGGATCAATTTCTGCCGAAATCGCCGAGTCCATATTTTCCGTGATGGCTTTCAGGCCGACCCAGCAGCCACAGTAACGGGACAATTCGAACCCGTAAACACCCAGATCAAGTACCTCCTGTACGTTGGCAGGCGCCAATACCGGCATCGACATACTCATAAACAGGTGTTCAGACTGATAAGGAAAGGTAGAAGACTTGCAACCATGGTCGTCGCCGACCACCGCTAAAACACCGCCATACTTTGAGGTGCCGGCCGCGTTAGCATGTCGCACCGCATCCACGCTGCGATCAAAGCCCGGACCCTTGCCATACCACATACCAAATACACCATCGAATTTAGCACCCGGCTGTAAACCCACTTCCTGCGAGCCACGTACGGCCGTTGCCGCAAGCTCTTCATTGATTCCGGGTACGAAGGTTATGTTGTGGCGCTTCAGATATTTCTCGGCGCTCCACATGGCCTGATCGACCCCGCCCAGCGGTGAACCACGATAACCCGATACAAAACCGGCGGTATTGAGGCCGCGATCCTGGTCTCGCTGATGCTGCAATATTGGCAGGCGTACCAGCGCCTCAATTCCAGTGATGTAAGCCTTGGTCTGATTAAGCTCGTATTTGTCGTTGAGCGTAACGTTTCGCAACTCTTTGCCCATGGTGCTCCACCTGATAGTTTGGCTATTAATTCGCTGCAGCGGCAAATTTACAGAACACCCGTAATTCGCTCAACGACAGCGCCGATGGGCTGGGTTGAATACAATTCAAACGCCAGACCACCAACAGTAGTTTAGTTGTTTGTTATCGTTATTTTACTAATCAAAAATTATATCGAGTGGATGGGGAATTAATTATGCTTTTAGGGCAATAAAAGCTATTATTTGGTCTTACTCAGACTCAATATAAGTATTATTTTAGATATTTTATGCATTAACAGTTGTGGTTGTTATTGCAATTGTTATTCAAGGCCATCAACAGCTAAAGGTAGATTTATGCAAGAAATAGGCCCTCAGGACCGACGCATTCTCGAGCTATTACAGGTCAATGCAGATCGCAGTTCGGCGGAGATTGCGGAGCAATTAAACATGAGTCAATCGCCCTGCTGGAGGCGCATTAACAGGCTGCAGCAGGCCGGCCTGATTTCCAAGCAGGTCGCACTGCTGGATCGTGAGGCGCTGGGCATGGAGTTGGTGGCGTTTACCACTATTAATCTGAGCAAAGCTGGTCGTCTCAATATGGAAAAACTTGAGGCTGCTGTTGAGCAACTTGAAGAAGTGGTTGAGTGCTATACCATGACTGGCGCCTGGGACTATATGCTCAAAATTATCGCGCGAGACATCAGGCATTATGAGCAGTTTGTGCGCAATAAACTATTAGAGTTGCCAATGATTGGCGAGGTGCATTCGCACTTGGCCGTAACCGAGATAAAGAACACCACAGAGTTGCCGCTAAAAACACAGTTGTAAGCCCGGGGTTTAAAAAACCGGTGACGATTAGTCTTGTGATGCGCAGTCAATTACGCTAATTTGCCAGCTTCGGCCAAGGGGGTGTCAAAGATTGTCGCGGGTTTGCCTGCCTGGCTCTGCTCCGGTCAGCAAACAATTCGCAGCGGGTAAAACGTATTATGGAATACATGGCTATCATTCCAGCCCGCGGTGGCTCTAAAGGCCTGCCGCGCAAAAATGTCAAGCAACTGCTGGGCAAGCCGCTGATCGCCTGGACCATACAACAATCTCTGGATACACCGGAAATTGGTCGAACCGTGGTAACCACAGATGCCCACCGAATCGCCAAGGTCAGTGATGCCTTTGGGGCGGAAGCACCATTTCGCAGACCGGAAAAAATATCTGGCGACAACGCAACAATAGAAGTAGCCCTGCTGCACTGCATGGCATGGTATGAGAAATTCGAAGATTACAGCCCTGATGCGATTGTTATGCTGCAATGCACATGCCCAGTACGGCGGCGCGGTGCGATATCTGAAGCTATTAAGCAGTTTGAAGCGAGCGGCGCAGACTGCGTGGTAAGTGTTAGCCCCTTCCGCAATCTACTATGGGAAGAGGGTAAATCTAAAAATAAGAGCAAGGGCCAGGGGGCACCGAAACCGTTATATAACTACCAAAAACGGCGACGTCAGGACGCCAACGCCACCGACATCCGCTACAAAGAGAACGGCTCTATTTACATTATTAAATCCGATATTCTGAAGAAGAAGAAAAATCGGGTTGCGGGCGAGGTCAGCCTCTACAAGATGACGGAAATGGAAGGCCACCAGATTGATACGCAGCTGGATTTTGAGTTAATGGAAATCATCATGCAGAATTTCCATGAACGCCGTTAACTAGTAAAAAACTGCTCGTTTCGGCGTCTGATAGCTGGCCTTGCCAAGTCGGCCTACCCGCCTGATCTTAATGGAACGCTAGCCTAGCTTTTCAATCATGCCAACGATATCCGCGTCCTTGGCTAACTCGGTTTGCTCCTGCAATACCGCCGTCAGCGTCTGCATCGTGGTCATTGGATTAGCCAGTACCACGCGAAACACTGACACGGCTGCTCGATCATAGCGGGCCTGTGGAAAGCGGGTTCGAGATACGAATGTTTTACCCGCCGCACGCTGCAACTTTTGCATTCGCTTAGTGACCCGGTCCAAAACTTTATTTATTTGAACAGTACGTGCCCGATCGGCACTCTCCAATTCCAGTTGTAGTGCCGCAGGAACATATCGATAGTTCAAAATATTCAATTCCGGTTCAGCACATAGCTCAAACTCTGGATGTGCGGCAATCATATTCGCGAATTGCTGAGCTTTTTCCACGCTCTGGTCGATAATAATTTCATATCCCTGGCGGCCAATAATATGCATCGCCGCATGCACCAGCATGGCCATGCCCGGCCGACTGCCTTCAATGGAATACTGGCCCAGATCCTTGGAGCCGTCTCGCAGAATATACTCCGCATGATGCTCTACTGCGCCAAGTTTCGCGGGATTCTTGAACACCACCATGCCCGCACCCATGGGCACATACAACTGCTTGTGGGCATCGATGGTGACTGAGTCAGCCAATTCAATGCCCTTGAGTTTATGTTTGTGGGTCTCAGACATCAATGTGGGCCCGCCCCATGCCGCGTCCACATGAAAATGCGTGTCATATTCCTGTGCCAACTCGGCGAGGTCAGTTAAGGGGTCGACCGATCCGGTTTCAGTGCCGCCAGCAATCCCGACAATGGCCATGATCCCAATATTTCTGGAGCGCAACTCTGCGCAGCGCTGACGCATGGCGGCGACGTCGACTCTGGCAAATTCATCGGTGGGCACTGCGATCACATTTTTGCGTCCGATACCCAGCACATCAGCCGCCTTGCCCAGCGAATAATGCCCGCGTTCAGACACCATGATGGCCAAACCATCGAGCCCATAATGTTTCAACGCGGCGGGTAAACCGAGCTGTGCTAACCCGGCGAAATCACCCTGAGGTGCCAACATGCTGTCGCGCGCAGCCCAAAGGGCAGTTATATTGGCGGTGGTGCCACCCGAACAAAAGGAGCCCAGTGCCCGACCTGAGTTGTGCAGGTTGTCACGGTAAAACCCTTCGCTCTGTTGGTACACCATATTGTGCAGCATGCCCAAAACTTGACGCTCCAAAGGCGTGAACGCTTTTGACGTTTCAATTTTGACCAGATTTTGATTGAGTGCCAACATAATCCGTGACAACGGCAACATGAAATAAGGTAGTGGCGTTGCCATGTGGCCGATAAACCCGGGGGCCGCGGTATGCACTGAATGCGCTACCAGTTTTTCCATCACAAAGTCGGTATAGTCCGAAACAAACTGTGGCACTTCCGGTACACCGGCGGTGGCGAAATCAGCCTCAATATCATCCAGAGACTTTTCGACTGCCACGATGCGGTTGGATAAGAAGCCCATTAGGTTGTCGGAAATTTCTTTATCGATTGCGCCCAGAGTCGTATTCGGCGCTTCCGGCACCGTAAAAATACGATACAGGTTCTCCAGGCTGGCAGTGGCCAGGGCCTGTGTCTCATCCAGTATTGGTATGGGTGCGTTGTTTTTTGACATGCTGTTGGGGCGCATCATTATAGTGCGGTCGATCATTATAGGGGCAGCGTGTCGCAGCCTCAAACGGCTTAGAGGCCTAATTCTAATGGCAAAAAGCCATTACAGACGCCGCACAATGCACCACATCGGCACACGCGAAACAGTTGCGCTCACTTAATCAGGGGGCCGATTTACGGTAAACTGTGCGGCCGCTTTGGAGATAGAGTATGCAAACGACATTAATTGATCAAGGTTTGAACTTGATGCTGTACGGCATGGGCACTGTTTTTGTGTTCCTCACGGTGCTGGTTTTTGCCACTGGCGCGATGTCCGCTATGGTGCGGCGACTGGCGCCTGAGTCAGATGCCGCACTATTACGAGACAATGATAAAGCTTCATCCAATGACAATATCGATGAGAAAGTGCGTGCTGCGATCAAGCTAGCGATCACCGAGCATCGGCGGCGTTGAATGGCCACTCAACCTTTAAAAGGCCTGCAACAGACAATAGCTCCTTAAAAAATTCACAGACTAATCTCATCCTAATATGACACAGCAAAAACTAGGCATCACTGAAGTAGTTCTGCGCGATGCGCACCAGTCGCTGCTGGCGACCCGTATGCGTATCGACGATATGTTGCCGATTGCCGAAAAGCTTGACCAAATTGGCTATTGGTCGATGGAGTCCTGGGGTGGCGCGACTTTTGATTCCTGCATCAGGTATCTGGGCGAAGATCCATGGGACCGGATTCGCGAGATCAAGAAGGTAATGCCCAACACGCCACAACAAATGCTGTTTCGAGGCCAGAACATTCTGGGTTACCGCCACTACGCGGATGATGTTGTAGAAAAATTTGTTGAGCGCTGTGCCATCAACGGGATCGATGTGTTCCGTGTTTTCGATGCGATGAATGATATGCGCAATATCAGCACCGCCCTAAAAGCGGTTAAACAGGTTGGCAAGCACGCGCAGGGCACCATTTCTTACACCGTTAGCCCAGTGCACAATACCAATCTGTGGGTCGATCTGGCGCGGCAATTGGAAGACGCCGGCGCTGATTCAGTCTGCATCAAAGATATGGCTGGCCTACTGAAACCCTACGCCGGGTACGAATTGGTGAAGGAGCTTAAACAGGCTTTATCGATTCCAATTCAACTGCATGCGCATGCCACGACTGGGCTTTCGACAACCACCATAACCAAGTGCGTGGAAGCCGGCATCGATAATGTCGATACCTCCATTTCTTCAATGTCGATGACCTACGGCCATTCTGCCACTGAGTCGGTTGTTTCGATTTTTGAAGGTGGCGAACGCGACACCGGTCTGGATATAGTGGCGCTTGAAGAAATCGCCGCCTATTTCCGCGAGGTGCGAAAAAAGTACGCCAGCTTCGAAGGCTCGCTACGTGGTGTTGATTCACGAATTCTTGTGGCACAGGTGCCCGGGGGAATGTTGACCAATATGGAAAACCAGCTACGTCAACAGGGTGCTGAGGACCGGCTGGATGAAGTGCTCGATGAAATTCCACGGGTGCGGAAGGATCTAGGCTTTATCCCGCTGGTAACACCCACCTCCCAGATCGTTGGAACGCAGGCCGTCATTAATGTGATGATTGGTGAACGCTATAAAAATATCGCCAAAGAAACCGCAGGGGTCTTGCGTGGTGAATATGGCGCCACCCCGGCACCGGTCAATACTGAGTTGCAGGCGCGAGTACTGGATGATGGTGAGTCCCCCGTAACCTGCCGGCCAGCCGACTTGCTGGAGCCTGAAATGGAGGCCCTGAGTGCCCAATTTGACGGCTTGGTTAAGGAGCATTCTCTGCAAGCCAAGACCGACGAAGATTATGTGGACGATGTTTTAACCTATGCTTTATTTCCACAGGTTGGTTTGAACTTTATAAAGCATCGTGGCGACCCCAGTGCCTTTGAACCGACCCCCTCTGGGCGCCAGAGTAATGCGCCGACTACCGACGATGGCGATTCAATCTACACCGTCGACGTTGAAGGAAAAAGCTACACCGTCACAGTATCGGATGGCGGTGATATCACGGCTTTGGCAGCCGTGGGCAAGACAGGTGACGTAACTGATAGCGCCCCACCCAGCGGTGCAGATGCTCAGGTGTCCGGCGGCGAGCCGGTGACCGCCCCACTGGCAGGTAACGTAATCAAGGTATGCGTGGCTCAGGGCCAGTCGGTGGCCGCGGGCGACACTGTGCTGATATTGGAGGCCATGAAAATGGAAACCAACGTCAGCGCCCCGACCGCCGGCGTCATTGGTGAGATTAAGGTACGGGAAGGTGCCGCGGTCACCGTGGGTGATACGCTACTCATGCTGGCCAGCGCTTAGACCGGCAGGTTCAGAACATGGAAAATCTTAATAATCTTTGGTTAAGCTCTGGTCTGGCGCAACTCGAGCTGGCTCAGCTCTTCATGATGGCGATTGGTTTTGGCCTGTTGTTTTTAGCAATTCGACGCGGCTTTGAACCCTTGTTGCTGGTGCCAATTGGCTTCGGCACGCTATTGGCCAATATTCCCGGCGCCGGCTTTGACGCAGCGCCGGTTTACGACGCGATGGGGCATCTGGCCAGCCCCGGTGGCCTGCTGTATTACATCTACGAGGCCGGCATAGCGACCGGTATGTTTCCGTTAATCATATTTATGGGCGTCGGCGCGATGACCGATTTCGGGCCGCTGCTGGCAAACCCGAAGACGCTATTGTTAGGCGCGGCTGCACAGGTGGGAATTTTCACAACGGTGTTAGGTGCGGTCACCTTGGGGCATTTTGGTATTCTGGACTTCAGTATTCGGGATGCCGCATCAATCGGCATTATCGGTGGCGCCGACGGGCCAACCGCAATTTTTGTGACCAGTAAGTTGTCGCCTGAGCTGTTAGGTGCGGTGGCGGTAGCAGCCTATTCGTATATGGCGCTGGTGCCGATCATCCAGCCACCGATTATGCGAGCACTAACCACAGAAGCCGAACGGCAGATCACCATGGTGCAACTGCGCAGCGTTTCCACTGCGGAAAAAATTGTGTTCCCACTGACCTTGCTGGTGCTTGTAGCGCTGCTACTGCCCGACGCCGCGCCACTGTTAGGTATGTTTTGTTTTGGCAATCTGATGCGCGAATGTGGCGTGGTTAATCGGCTTAGTGATACTACCCAGAACGCGTTAATTAATATTGTCACGATCTTTTTGGGGCTAGGTGTGGGTTCTAAGATGAGCGCCGATAAGTTTCTCAATTGGGAAACACTGGGTATTCTCGGGCTCGGTGCGGTGGCCTTTTGCATTGGCACCGCGGCCGGCGTATTAATGGCGAAGTTAATGAATCGGTTTGTCAAAACGCCAATCAATCCCCTGATCGGTGCGGCCGGCGTTTCCGCCGTTCCCATGGCGGCTCGAGTGGCCAACAAGGTCGGGCTGGAAGCAAACCCGCAAAACTTTTTACTGATGCACGCCATGGGCCCGAATGTAGCGGGTGTGATTGGCTCGGCGGTGGCAGCCGGTGTCATGATCAGCCTTGTGTCGGGCATGTGATGCGCTTTCAGCTGGATGAATTTATTCCCGAGATTGATGAGACCTGTTTCATCGCGCCATCAGCAGCGTTAATCGGTCAGGTGTCACTGGCAGAGCAGGCCAGTGTCTGGTTTAACTGTGTATTGCGCGCCGATAATGAACCCATAACGATTGGCCGGGGCTCCAATGTTCAGGACGGTTCGGTGCTGCACGTGGACCCCGGATTTCCGATCAACATAGGGCCCAACGTAACGGTTGGCCATAAAGTGATGCTGCACGGTTGCAGTATTGGCGAAGGCAGCCTAATCGGTATGAATGCTGTGGTGCTTAACGGCGCAAAAATAGGTCGCAACTGCCTGATTGGCGCCAATTGCCTGATCACCGAGGGTACTGAGATCCCGGACGGTCAGATGGTATTGGGCTCACCCGGAAAAATTGTCAAAGCGCTGGATGAGGCGACCATTGCAATGATGCAGGTTGGCACCGCGCACTATGTAGAGAATACCAAGCGTTATCGTGATGGCCTGAAGCACCTGGATTAGTGCGATCAACGTAATGCTTAATTCTTAGCAACAGCGGTCATTCTTCTGCACCGGCGGGCACGCCACATCGCCATAGGAGCAGAACACACAACAATCGCCACTTAAGGGCCGCAGTAATGCAGTACAGCCCCTGCATTCGTAAAACCAGATACAGGCATCAGTGGGCATCGTTTCCAGCGATCGATGCCCACATTCTGGACACGTGATGGTTGATCGCTTGTTCAAGCCACCTTTTGCGCGCGCCGCTCGGCCGATCGAACCACGGCATTGAGCACTGCATTCAATGTTGCCCCCAAAATGTCACGGCTACGACCAGCGCCGCAAACCCGCTGTTGGTCAAGACTGATCTGCACGTAAGCAATAGCCTCCGAGGCCTCATCATGACCCATGGTGTGCTCGTTGTAATCAATCACTACAATTGAATGACCCAAGTGTTCACCGAGCCCCGCGACAAAGGCTTCAAGCACCCCTCTGCCCTCGCCTTGAATGGCCAGCTCTTGAGCACCATCGACCAACATCGCTTGCATCCTGTCGATGCCTCCCTCTCGACTGACCTGATAACTCTTAAGCGCCATGGCATCGGCCGGTTGCAAATAGGTGCGTTGAAACAAATCAAAGATTTGCTCTGCGCTGACCTCCGCTTCGGTCTGTTCCGCTTCGGCCTGCACCACCGGGCTGAAATCAACTTGCAACCAGCGCGGCATCTTGATGGCGTGTTCCTGCTCTAAAACATAGGCCACGCCGCCCTTACCGCTTTGCGAATTGATGCGGATAACTTCCTGATAATTGCGACCTACGTCGCGTGGGTCAATGGGTAGATAAGCCACCTCCCAGGGCTCACCGTCTTTGTACATTGCCAGACATTTATTGATGGCGTCCTGATGGCTGCCAGAAAACGCGGCAAACACCAGTTCGCCGGCATAGGGGTGGCGGGGGTGTACCTTCAGCGCGGTACACTTCTCAACCACGTTGATAATCTTATCCATGCGCGAGAAATCCAACTGCGGGTCGACACCCTGACTGTATAAATTCATGCCCATGGTGACGATATCCATATTGCCAGTACGTTCGCCATTGCCCAGTAAGGTTCCCTCGACTCGTTGTGCGCCGGCCATCACACCCAACTCGGATGCAGCCACGCCACAGCCGCGATCGTTATGAGTATGTAAACTCACCACCACACTGTTGCGTTGATTAATGTGGTCACAGAACCACTCAATCTGGTCGGCGTAGACATTTGGCGTCGCGACTTCAACCGTGGCCGGCAGGTTTAGAATAATTTTATTTTCTGGTGTTGGCTGCCAGACATCAATCACGGCATTGCAGACTTCCACTGCGTAGTCGATTTCGGTACCGGTAAAGCTCTCCGGCGAATACTGAAATTGCCACTTGGTTTGCGGTTGCGCGGCGGCGCATTGCTGCACCCAGCGCGCGCCATCGGTGGCAATTTGCTTGATCTCATCGCGCGACATTTTAAACACCTGCTCACGCTGCACAGTGGAGGTGGAGTTATAGACATGCACAATAGCTTTATCAGCACCCACCAGTGACTCATAGGTGCGCTCGATCAATTCCTGGCGAGCCTGCGTTAACACCTGGATGGTGACATCGTCGGGAATGCGATCTTCGGTAATCAGCTTACGCACGAAATCGAAATCGGTTTGCGATGCTGCCGGAAAGCCCACTTCAATTTGTTTAAAGCCGACCTCGACCAGCATTTCGAACATTTCCATTTTCTGGGGCGGGGTCATAGGGTCGATAAGCGCCTGATTCCCATCGCGCAAATCCACACTGCACCATTGCGGAGAGACCTCGATGATACGGTCGGGCCAGCGCCGGTCTACTTTATCGATTCGAGTGAAAGGCTGATATTTGTTGGCGTTGAATAACTGCATAAACAAAAATGATTGAAAAATTACTATCTGGTTAGTGATTATAGCGATACAATTTGAGTGTTTATGACCAAATTTCGGTTGCATCTCTCCATTATTAGTGTTTTTATCTATTTTTATTATTTTTATTGGTGAATATAGTGAGTATAGATAAAACTGACCGCCAGATTCTCCATGAACTGCAGGACGATGCGCGGATCAGCAATCTGGATTTGGCCGAGCGGGTTAACCTGTCGCCTACCCCTTGCGCACGCCGCGTAAAACAACTCGAGGCATCTGGAGTAATCATCGGGCACCACACCGCTCTGGCCCCAGAGGCTCTGGGCTTAAACCTGATGGCAATGGTGAGTGTCACCATGGACCGGCACACCGCTGACCGCTTCGAGCGCTTTGAGGAGGCGGCGGCCAAATTGCCGGAGGTGGTTGAGTGCTATGTGGTGACTGGGCAAGACTCCGACTTTTTGATAAAGGTCCTGGTGCGCGATATGCGACACTACGAGGAGTTTTTGCTACGGCGCCTGACCAAGCTTGATGGCGTTAGCGGCGTACATTCGAGCTTTGTCTTGCGCCAGCCGATTAATAAGCACCAGCTCCCCATTTAGGCCGTTTCCATGCTTCAAAAGTTTGCTCTTGGTGGCCTCTGCGGACTGTTGATCGCCGTTGTCATCACGATCAGCAGCGGCCATGGTTTTCTGATAACGGCTGCGCAACGCACCTATCTTGATGGCAATATCACCGCAAATATTAATGACCATAGAGCATTCCACACGCGCGAAATTAAAACTGCCCGCCCCGCGGAACTGCCCCGCTCCGGCGCATTCGGGGAGACCGCCCTATCGCCCGAGTTTAAACATCGTTTAACGAAATATGGCACGGCCGCATTTCTGGTGCTGCGTGATGGAGCAGTGCTGAGCGAAGACTATTTCAATGGCTATGATGCGCGTAGCCGAACCAACTCATTTTCCATGGCTAAAACTGTGGTGACACTTTTGCTGGGCATCGCTATTGAAGAAGGATTAATCACGGGTTTGAATCAAAAAATAGTCGATTACCTGCCCGAATTCAGTGCTGACCCGCTGGGCAAAAACGCCACGATCGCGCACTTGACGAAAATGACCTCTGGCTATGAATGGGTAGAGCATTACTATTCACCTATCAGCCCGACCGTGGAATTGCTATACGGGCCCGATGTTACCGAGTTTTTGCTGTCACGACACTTCAGCGCCGAACCTGGCACGTTTTGGGAATATTCCAGTGCGTCCACTCAGTTGTTGGGAATTATTTTGCAGCGCGCTCTACAGGCTCAAGGCGCCGCTGAGACGCTGAGTGATTATTTGAGCACACGAATCTGGCAGCCCTTGCAAATGAATGACGATGCGCTTTGGCATACTGATGACGTAGGCATGGAACTGGCCTTTTGCTGCATGAATAGCAACGCCCGCAATTTTGCCAAGCTGGGTATGTTGATGCTCAATGGGGGGCGTTGGGGCAACCGCCAAATTGTGCCCACCGAATTCATCACTCAAATGATTCAACCCCAGGGAACCGACTACTACGGACTTTCAACCTGGCTCAGCCCTGACTCGCAGCCAGCCTATTACTGGTTTAGCGGCCATTTGGGTCAATATGTAATCTGCATTCCTGAACACAACATGGTGATTGTGCGGCTGGGTGAAAGTCGTGACGACGCCACGGATTTTCGTACTGAAGAACTACCTCAATATGTTGCGCAAGCGATGCGACTGGCTCGGCTAGACTAACTGTAACTGTATTCTCGTTCGATTTTTACCACTTCCACGATATAGCTTTTATACCATCGCGAGCGGCCGTTTTCCTGTGCTTGCAAGTGCTCGCCATCTTGTTTCCATACTTTTATATGCTCTTCGCTGGGCCAGTACGAGATAGATATTTCTTCATCTCCTTCGGTACAGGAGCTGAATCCGGTACAACCAAATTCGGTAGTCGCGCGCACGTGTAGCCGTGTCGCCATCTCTGCATAATCGGCGTCAAAATTTCGGACTGTTCCTTTAAATATTACTGCATACATACTTCCCTCTTTCCAATCTCCGCTTCTGTTCATCTACACCCCCGAGGTTTGCCTTTGTGAATACTTGCAGACCTCAAGAGTCGTCAACTTCTTTCTGTGCCCCCCTTGATAATGTCCCGATTAGACACAATAGTGATATTTCCGTCAAATCGTTCATCTATGCTGGCCCGCATAACCATAGCCGCCACGGCTTCAATCGAAACCAGACGTTTCGGCAAGATCGGATCGAGCAACTCAGGCAGCATGTTGCGCAAAGTGGCCGTCAAACGCAGTACCCAGTTTAATCTTGAGGGCTCACCATGCTTATTAAAACGAGTGCCATAGATAGCAGAAGGTTGTAAGACAACGGCCGTATGCTGCTCACTGGTGTTGGCAAAATCCTCAGCGGCCTCCAGACATAATCTCTTGCCCTTAGCATAGGCAAAACTATCTCGGTTTAAAATTGCCGGTAGGTGTGCGCCCAGAACCACCAAGCGCCTGACACCAGCTGCTTTGGCGGCAGCAATGGCGCCCAGATTTGGCAGACTATTGCTGGCAACCTTTTCTTCGTAACTCTGTTCTGTGAAGGTTGGCGTGGGTGCGGTGCCAACAGCGGCGATCGCCACATCGGCGTCCCTCAATAAGTCTATATCAGGCTTGGCAGCGTCGCCTGCTATCCATTCGACCTGTTGGGCCCATAATGGAGTAAGCAAGTGAACCGGCACGCCAGGCGTGCGTGATACACAGCGTACTGTAGCGCCTGCTTCGACCAGAACCTTTGCAACAGCGGTGCCCACGAAGCCATTACCGCCAAAAATTACCACCCTGATATTTGTCATGTACAGCCCCTAAACCGGGCTCGTCTGATTTTTTCTACGCGGGAATTGTAACGGAATTCTGGCATCGAATATTTTAATTTGGGCCGCATAATAATTTTTTTAAGCCAGAGTGGCGGTGCTCTTAATTTGGGCCATCAGTTGGGTGCCGATAGCGATTTTCAATCTATCCATGGATTTTCGCGTGACTCTGGCAAGAAGCGCGCTGCCACCGCAATCGAGCTTTACGGTAACTTGTGATCTATCGTAACCCTGAATTGCCACGACCCGCGCCGCAAACACATTTAAAATACTGCTGGCCTCGGGCGCCTGCAGTGCCAGGCTTACATCGCGGGCAGCTACCTGGATGCGCAGTTTATCACCCACGGCACGAGGGCTTGCTGGAATCGAGAAAACACCGCCAGCGAACTCCACTCGGCTGAGACCGTACTGTTGGTCATGTTCCAGCAATACTCCTTCCACCACTGAAACCGCATCCGGACTGGCCGCAGGAGCGAGCGCGAGATCCGTCAACACATCAGCAGCATGACCGCTACCGGACACTCTGCCGCCTTGCAGCATAACCACATGGTGCGCCAATCGGGCAACTTCGTCCTGGGCGTGGCTAACATACACCATCGGCAACCCGGATTGCATTGCGACTTGCTCGAGATAACTCATCAGTTCCATGCGGCGCGCATGATCCAATGACACCAGAGGTTCATCCATCAGCAATATTTGCGGAGCGGACGCGAGGGCCCGGGCAATTGCAACACGGCGCCGTTCGCCTCCGGAGAGTTGCTCCGGACGCTGGTCCAGCTTTGTTTCCAGTCCGAGAAGTCGAATAATCTCTGCCAAAGGTGTATGCATTGCCGCTGCTGACCGGCTGCGGCCGTAATCAATATTTTGCGCGACGCTTAAGTGACTGAATAGACTGGCTTCCTGAAATACATAGCCGATACGCCGCTGGTAAGGTGCGACGAAAACCGCCTCATCCTGCCACACTTGATCAGCGAACATAATCCGAGTATCGGCGTGCCGATCGAGACCCGCTATGGCTCGCAATAAGCTCGTCTTGCCACAGCCGGATTCCCCATACAAAACAGTGATACCGCGCTCTGGCAACGCAATGTCAGCGCAGAGCTCAAACTCACCACGTTGGATTTTACAGTTGATGCTAAGGCTCATCAGAAACCGCTAATGTGGCAACAATCGCACACGCGCACGATTTCGGTAGATGAACAACAGTAATAGCAGTGAGAAACCCAGCAAGATGGCGGCCAATGTATGCGCCTGGCCATAATTTAGACTTTCTACGTGATCATAGATTGCGATCGACGCTACGCGGGTTTGACCGGGGATATTCCCCCCAACCATTAACACCACGCCGAACTCGCCCAGCGTGTGCGCAAAACCCAGCACCGCTCCGGTCACAATGCCCGGTCGCGCCAACGGCAGCGCCACCGAAAAAAAGCGATCACGCGGCGAAGCGCCCAACGTCGCCGCAACTTCCAGAGGGCGCTTGCCAATAGCCTTGAATGCATCCTGAATAGGCTGGACTACGAAGGGAAATGAATAGATAGCTGACCCGATAACCAGCCCGGTAAAACTGAATGCCAGCGGCCGACCCGTTGCATCTAGCCACAACTGCCCGACAAAATTATTGGGACTGAACAGGAGCAACAAATAAAAACCTAATACCGTTGGGGGTAATACCAGTGGCAACGCCACCATCGCCTCCAACCAGTACTTAAAGCGCCAGCGGCTGTTAGCCAGCCACCAAGCAAGAGGAGTGCCGAGAAGCAGCAGCAGCACCGTCGTGACGAGAGCGAGTTTCAGCGTCACCCACAGCGCAATTAAATCCTGTTCCATGCCCATAACCAGATACTACTGCAATTCAACGTCATAACCGAACGAGCGGATTAGTTCCATAGCATCACGACTCCTTACATACGCCAAGAATCGCCGCGCAGCCGAAGAGTCCTTTATCAGTACCGCCTGTTGCTCGATAGGCTGATGCAGATGGGGGGGAACTAGCCAACCGCGAGTATTTTGGGAGAGTAACTTGGTGTGCGAGAAAGCAACCAGTCCCAGTTCAGCACCGCCGCTGTCAATAAACTGAAATGTCTGGGCAACATTTTCACCCAAAACTAATTTGGATTGCACCGCTGACCAGAGGTTGAGGGTGGTGAGCACCTCTCGAGCCGCACGGCCGTAGGGCGCGTGCCGGGGATTGGCGATTGCCAGATGCCGATAGCTGGATTCGGTCAATGCACCAGCATCTAAAACCTCCCTATCCGCACTGTATAAGACCAACCGGCCGAAGGCATATGTAAATCTGGACCCGGGTATGCTTAACTGCTGCTGCTCCAGCAATGCCGGCCGTTCCCGATCGGCCGCAAACCAGATATCAAAGGGTGCTCCTTGCACAATTTGCGCGTAATGTTTACCTGTCGAGCCTGTAATTAAGGTTAATTTGTCTGAACTGTAACGTTGATAGTCGCTGATCAAATTTGACATCGCAGGCGCAAAATTGCTGGCCACGGCTACTCTTAGTTCTGCGGCATTGCTGGTCGACAGGGTAAAAAGCAACAGCCAGTAGGTGGGCCGAACTCGTTTTAACATCGTTCGAACTCTAACTCCTGGCCAATCGTTGCTCTACCATGAGACGTTTCGAATCAGCGATGGCTAGAACATTTTCCGTTGGCACGCGCCATGGCTGATCGACGTTGACTAATTTTCTTTGCTCACAGTCATAAATCGCAGTTGTGTACCCCATGCTTGCCAACTCGGCTATGAACTTGTCTGTTGATACGCCGTAATTATTCGCTAGCCCCCCTACTTCTATCAATAAAACGGGTGGGTTTGATTGATGCAACATCGCTGATGCGCCGCGGACGGCAAAAGGCTCGAATCCTTCAATATCAAATTTGGCCATTGTCACCGGAGTATCCTGCAAAATTTCGTCAAGCCTGACCACGTCAATCCAAATTGATTTATGGCTGGAATCTTTGGGCTGGATATGTGAGGTGCAGGTATCATCACCCAGTTCGAACTCGAGTGACCCCGATTGATCTGAGAGTCCGCAAAGGTGAATCTTCACATTCCTGAGCTCGTTATGAGTAATAGTCTTTTGCAACTGTTCTGCCGTAACTGGGTTGGGTTCAAAACAATGCACTTGCCCGCTTTCGCCTAATTGAGAGCGAGCCAGCAGCGTATACAAGCCAATATTCGCACCTGCGTCAACAAAGCAATCTCCGGCTCGCAAGTAATCTTGCATAAATAGCATTTCCCAATAATCAGGAAGGTTGGAAAAATAAATCGCCCGTGACGCAGAATGGTTGTCGACCGGGCAATGTAGCTGCATACCGTGATAGGGGATGAGTTTAGGTTGCTTAGAAAACCGCTTGCGAATCTGCCATGCAATGGCTCTGAAAATTGATCTTAATCGATGGGTATTATTAGCAGGATGGGTCCACAGATCGAACAATAATCGAATTCCAGGCATGGGGTTCAGAGCAGACTGAATGCGCTATACGTTAAAACGAAAATGCACGACATCGCCATCATTCATGACGTATTCCTTTCCTTCCAGGCGAAACTTACCAGCCTCCTTGGCGCCTTGTTCACCGTCGTATTTATCGTAGTCACTGAAAGCCATCGTTTCAGCCCGAATGAAGCCTTTTTCAAAATCTGTATGGATCACCCCGGCTGCTTTGGGCGCCGTGTCACCAATACGAATGGTCCAGGCGCGTACTTCTGTTTTGCCGGCGGTAAAGTAGGTTTGTAATCCCAGCAATTCGTAGCCTGCCCGAATCACCCGGTTCAAACCCGGTTCCTGTTGGCCAATTTCTTCCAAAAATTCGGCCTTCTCGGCGTCGTCCAACTCGGCAATTTCAGCTTCGATGGCGGCGCAGATAGCCACCACCTGTGCACCCTCGCTTTCTGCTAAATCAGTGACCACCTGTAAGTATGGATTATCTTCAAAGCCTTCCTCATCCACATTGGCAATATACATGGTCGGTTTGGCCGTCATCAAACACAAATGCTTGATTCTCGCCGCATCTTCTTTTTCCAAAGGCAGGCTTCGCAGAGGCTCACCGGAGTCCAGGTGCGTATAGACCCGCTCAAGAACTTCCTTGAGTTTTATCTGTTCTTTATCGCCAGATTTGGAGCGCTTGGCGGCGCGCTCGATAGCCTTCTCAACCGTCTCCATATCGGCTAAACCCAGCTCCGTGTGGATGATTTCGATATCAGCGGCCGGGTCAACGCGGCCCGAAACGTGAATCACATTGTCATCATCAAAGCAGCGCACCACATGCGCTATCGCATCTACCTCGCGGATATTGGCCAGAAATTGATTGCCCAGCCCTTCTCCTTTGGAAGCACCCTCAACCAATCCGGCAATATCCACGAACTCCATGGTGGCTGGAATTGTTTTGGCCGGCTGCGCCAACTCAGTGAGTCGCTGCAACCGAGGGTCAGGAACTTCGACCACACCCACATTTGGCTCAATAGTACAAAACGGATAATTTTCCGCCTGAATGCCAGAATTAGTTAAGGCATTAAACAGAGTCGACTTACCTACGTTTGGTAGGCCGACGATACCGCATTTAAATCCCATTATTTTGTCCGCTCAAGTTGTGTGTAGTTCGTTCATGGCTGCCGCAAAATCACCTTCCACAATCAGGTCAATTACGCGCAAGGATTGGTCTATGGCTTTGGCAATGAGTTGCGCATCTGCCTTGTTGGGCTTTTTCAATACATACCCTGACACGTCGCGACCCGGCCCGGGGTGGCCGATACCGAGTCGCAATCTGGCAAAATTTCGAGTGCCGGTTTTCTGAATAATATCTCTTAAACCATTATTCCCGCCGTGACCGCCTTCCAGTTTCAGGCGCACGACACCAGCGTCCAGGTCCAATTCATCATGCGCCACCAGGATTTGTGAGCTATCAATCTTATAGTAACGGCATGCCGCCACCACCGACTGACCACTCAAGTTCATGTAAGTGTCGGGCGCCAGCAGGCGTACCTCATGACCGGCAATCACCGTCTTGGCGCTACGACCCTGACAGTTTTTATCCGTTTTGAGAGAAGCTCCGACCTGTCGGCAAAGTGTATCCAGAAACAAAAACCCGGCATTATGCCGGGTTTTCTGGTACTGCTCGCCCGGATTGCCAAGACCGACAATCAGCTTAATAGGCGATTGATTCACTGCGATTACTCTTCAGCACCGCCTTCATCATCAGCTGCGTCACCTTCCGCGGTTTCAGCACCTTCTGCTCCTTCTGCTCCTTCAACACCTTCTTCTTCCTCAGCCTCTTCAGTCTGCGGTTTCTTCGGTGCCAGGACAGATGCCACAGGCTGTTCCAAATCGGACTCCTGGACAGTACTGGCGAATTCCACGCCGTCAGGCAATTTTACGTCACCCAAATGCACGGCTTCACCCATATCAAGCCCAGACACGTCCACTTCAACGTACTCCGGCAAGTCGGAACCCAGACAGAACACGTCTACCGATGTCATGCTGTGCGACATAATGCCGCTTTCCAGCTTAACCCCGGGCGCGTCTTCTTCACCGATGAAGTGCAACGGCACGGTCATGGTGATCTTGTCTTTACGGCTGACACGCTGGAAATCCAGATGCATGACCTGCTGCTTAAAGGGGTGCATTTGCACATCGCGCAATATCGCGCGCTGCAAATCACCGTCGACTTTCAGTTGTACCAATGCGGAATGGAAAGCTTCAACGTTTAGCTGGAGAATCATCTTGTTGTGATCCACCAGTAAATATTGCTCATCTTCTCCACCGCCATAGACCACCACAGGCACTTTACCTTCACGTCGCGAACGACGACTGGCAGCAGTACCCGATCCGGCTCTTACTTCAGCTTCTACTATAAAATTAGCACTCATTACTATTCTCGTAATTCGTTATTTCCAATCACACATTGATGAATAAACTAACGTCAATATGTGGACTAAGCGTTTCCTGAAACTACATATCTTCAGAAAACAAACTACTCACTGAATCACTGACTGTGATTCGGCGAATTGATTCGCCCAGCAAGTGTGCGATCGACAATTGTCGGATCTTGTCACTGGCTGCGGCCGCATCCGATAGAGGAATGGTGTTGGTGACCACCACTTCATCCATATCCGAGGCATTAATTCGGTTGACTGCTTCACCGGATAACACCGGATGGGTACAGTAGGCCCTTACGGCCGTGGCACCCTTTTCTTTGAGCGCATCGGCTGCTTTACAGAGCGTGTTGGCGGTATCGACCATATCGTCAATCAACACGCAGCTTCGGCCGTCGACATCGCCGATCAGGTTCATGACCTTGGCGACATTTGCCTTGGGTCGCCGCTTATCAATGATGGCGAGATCAACACCGAGACGTTTGGCCAGGGCTCTGGCACGAACCACACCACCAATATCAGGCGAAACCACCACCAGATTTTCTTCTTCCAAGCCACGAATATCATCCAGCAACACCGGTGAGCCATAGATATTATCGGTCGGTATGTCGAAGAAACCCTGAATCTGGTCGGCGTGCAAGTCCATGGTCAACACCCGGTCCGCACCGGCGGTACTGACCATTGATGCTATTAATTTGGCGCTAATCGGCACTCTCGAATTACGTGGCCGACGATCCTGCCGTGCATATCCATAATAGGGCATGACTGCAGTGATTCGATACGCTGAGGAACGATTACAGGCATCGATCATCAACAATAATTCAATCAAATTTTTGTGGCTCGGTGCACAGGTCGGCTGAATAATGAAGACATCCCGGCCGCGCACATTCTCCAGAATCTCAACGGTGATTTCACCGTCACTGAATTGCTCGACGCGAGCTTGGCCCAACGGCACTTTCAGGTAATCTACCACCTGTGCAGTCAATGCGGGGTTCGCGTTGCCGCTGAATATGGTCAGATTATCAATTGACACTGGAGCTCTCCCGGTTACCGTATGAGCAAGTTTGGTACATTAAATCGACGGCTGGTAAAAACGCTGGCTTAGCCAGTCGATAGGATAAAGTTTGGCTGGGGTGGAAGGATTCGAACCTTCGAATGCCGGAATCAAAATCCGGTGCCTTAACCACTTGGCCACACCCCAGTGTGCAAACTTTTAACTAAATTGAACTTATTTGAACTTATTTGAACTAAGCAGAAATCGCCGAGTTAAGTTTAGCGCGGCTATTCCTGCGGCCAGTTAAGCGGATCAAACAGAGGGTGTTGATTCAAACCCCGGGCAACGAACGCACTGGTGTTGACGGGTTTCTGCTGCAACAGCTCCAGACCTTGTTGACGACTCAACAGCGGTAAAAATACCGACCCGCCGGAGCCGCTCATTCGGGCAGGTCCGAATTCACTTAGCCACTCCAACACAGCTTTGACCTCGGGATAGTCAGCGCAGACTAAATCCTGCAACTGATTTTCCCCAAATAAGGTGGTCTCACCCTGCTCGAGAGCGCGTATTTTCTTCATCTGGGGGCGTGCTGTCAAATGTTTATGGGCAAAAATGTCGGCCGTGGAAACTGGCCTTTGCGGGGTCACCACAAGCAGCCATTTTTCCGCCAATTCAATGGGCGTCAAAATCTCCCCCACACCCTCGGCCCAGGCAGCCTGCCCCATAATGAAAACCGGCACATCGGCACCCAATTGCAAACCTAGCCGCGCTAACTGTTCACGCGACAATCCGGTACCCCATAAGTGATTCAGCGCCAGCAAAGTGGTCGCCGCGTTAGAACTACCTCCGCCTAACCCACCGCCCATCGGCAAACATTTCTCAAGCCCAATTTCGACCCCTGGCTTAGCGTCCGCACGGCCTTGTAATAAGCGCGCCGCCCGCAGGCATATGTCAACATCTTCAGTAAAGCCGAAGTCATAGCTACGAGTAATTTGACCAGTGTCATTGACCGCAAACGTCATGCTGTCGCCGTAATCAAGGAACTGGAACACCGTTTGCAGCAAATGATAGCCGTCTGACCGCTTGCCAACGACGTGCAGAAACCAATTAATCTTTGCCGGGGCCGGCCAGCCGGATGCGCTTAGCTGGTCCACTTGTTTACCACTGCCACTGACGAGCGACTAATCTAACCTTTATCTTGCCCCGTGCAACTTGCTTGCTGGCCGTTATATGGCGCGGGCGATCACGGGATTGGTCTTGACTGCTGTACTCTCGATAATCTGCAAACTCGATGCGCCAGCCCAACTGTTCCAACACGCCCAACCGGGCCTGCCCATCAAGGCGGTACCGAAATGGTGTATCAGGTATCGGTTGCCCCCAAAGCCAGGCGGGCAACGCATCGACGGGAATCGGCCAACCGATAATGTCGGTTAACAGGCGCTCCGCGCTGGCGCCGCGGTACTGGACGCCGCGCTGATCGCTAAGCTGTACACCGTAATCGTCAAACTCGATTGTGATGGCCCCCGCACCAAACGGGCCAAACAGTTTTAAGTGATTACTTTGATCGCGATACTGCCAGACTAGATTGGCTTGCTCGCTCAATTCGGGGGTCCGGATACCCACTTTGGCATCAAATCTCCAATGTGAGGATATTGCCGCCTCAGGAAGACCGCTAAAATCTGATCGCCATGCAGATTGGGGCTCTGGCTCGGGCGCGTGCTGACACGCGGCAGTTAAGAGCAACGCGCTGAGTAGCAGCGATAAACGGAGAATCCTGTTCAATGCATTAACAGGCTAGCGCTCAGGAGTCGTTCTGCGGGGAGACGCCATAACGCTCGATAGTGCTCTTGAGTAACGGGTTTTGCGCATCAATTTGCAAACCATTACGCCACACTTCGCGCGCTTCTTCCTGCTCACCCGACTCCCACAATACTTCTCCGAGGTGGGCCGCAATTTCAACTTCCTGCCCCACCCCAAAGGCTTCTTTCAGGTAGCCAATGGCAGCTTCATAATCCTGCAGCCGGTACAGCACCCAGCCCATACTATCTAAAATATGCGCATCATTTGGCCGCAGCTCAAGTGCTCTGCCGATTAAATCGCGCGCTTCTTCATAGCGGTCGGTTCGATCAGCCAAGGTATAACCCAGGGCATTCAGAGCATTGGCGTGGTCGGGCCGCTGCTCGAGAATGAAGCGAAAGTCCTGTTCGGCTGTGTCAATAAGGTCAAGCTCCGCCGCCACCAGTCCACGCGCGTACCGAAGTTCGATATTGTCGGGCAAATAGGCCAGAGTCTCATTGACATAGGCCAGGGCTTCCTCATGCTCATGCGCCTGCATCAGCAAATAATGACGCGCAACGGCGATTTCGACGTACTCCGCCTGGGTAACCGGGTTTAAAGCACGCAAGGTGATTAACGCCGATTTCAAACCATTGGTGTAGTAGCGCATATTGGCCACTTGCAGCTGCGCCCTGAAAAAATTCTGGTCGCTAGCTATCAGGCTGTAATGGCGCTCGGCCTTCTTGTAATCCTTAGCCTGAACCGCCCTGCGTGCCAGCGCCCAACGCACTTCCTCGTCAGTCGGGTCTAACTGCAAAGCCTGCTCGTAGTAGGTATCGGCCAGGACACCCAACTCCAGCTGCTCGGCTAAGGCAGCCGCATAACTCAGAGCGGAACCGTTTTCGGGTTGCAGCTCCAGAACCTCCTGCACCACCGCCAGCGCTTCTGCATAAGACTCAGCCCGTGCCAGTTCGGCCGCCAGATTCATCCGCATTGCGGTCGATTGTGGATGAGCCTCAACAAACTCCCTGATATAGGTCATCAGCTGTTCATGCTCACCCTTCTGGCGCAATATGCTGGCCTTCATTTGCGCCGCCAAATCCCAATCAGGGCGCAGCGCCAGCGCGTCATCTATCCACTGTTGCGCCGCTGTCTCAAGCTCAAAGTTGTCTGCTACATAGGCAGCGCTTAGTAGTACCTGTGCCGAATCGGGGTTGCGCTCCACAAAATCAGAGACGATTTTAATCGCGGCGTCGCTGTTATCCTGACGCACCAGAAGTCCCGCCACCCGCTTGACGTGTTCATCAATGTTCAGGTCACCCTGTTCACGATCAAAACTTTGTAACGCCTGCTCAATTTCGCCGGCGCCCACCAATGCCAATTGCAAGGTTGTGTTGGCATCCGCGTTCTCAGCTTGCAATTCCACCCACAGGCTAGCCGCAGTCACGGCATCGTCATACTGATCAATTCGCAGCGCCAACAGTGCAGCGAGGCGGGCGACACGCGGGTCACGACTGCTGGTGGCGGCGCTTAGGGCGTTCTGCAATGCAATCGACCAGTGGCCCTGATAGGACGCAATATTGGCGGTGAGCAATGAACCCAACAGGTCCGCATCCAGTTCTAAATTTGGTAAATCTTCGAGATTACTGGTTACGTCATCAGGCTCAGTCTTGGTCTGCTCCTGCTGCTCAGCCGTGGCTGTTGCAACGGGCGGGGCCTGTAGCCGTGGGGTGACGGCGCAGGCCGCCAGCAACAAGCACAGCAACAAACAGGTGCCACGGGCCATGTAGCGCGATAGGCTGGTAAATTTTATAGCGGGAAGGTTTCGCAAATCGATGATCAAAACTGCAACAGAATGACACAATTATATACTTAACTTTAATTGAGCGAGTAATTACAATCTTGGCATCTTCCGCGCCTCGCCCATTAGGGCTGTTATGGTCGGCGCCCAATCGGATCGATTTCCATCATCGTTGTGTTTCATGCTCAATAGCCTGCTCGTTTTACTCGCCGCCGCGGCATTCATTGTGTTTGGCTACGTCAGCCTGTTACGCATTATCTGGAAACAACATGCGGCGGACGGATTGTCCGTGCGCTTGGTCAGCGTATTTAAAGACCCACAAAGTTTTCTCACTCTGCTCGGTGGCAGTGCAATATTTTTAGCCTTGCCCGCCACCAGCCTACTGCTTTTCTGGGGCTGGGGACCGGCATTGTTGTGGTTGATGATTTTTCACCTATTGGTCGAAACAATTATCAATATAAACTTCGGCGCCGATCAGACCCCCATTACCCTCCAGCAAGCACTACAACGCAGGGGTAAGAGCGGCCCGCTGTCAGCCAGCATCGTGCTTGCCTGGGAGGTTTTAATCGTGTTGGTCGTGGCGATCGTGCTGGCCCAATTGGCATCTATGCTGGATCAGCAGCCTGGCTTGATCTGGGCTCTGCTGAGCCTATGGCCTGCTTTTCTAATCTATCGCCATGCGCCGCAATTTATGTCTGCAGCTGTGCGCCGTGTTCTAACCGGTGCCTGCATTGCGCTCGGATTGGTTTTGGCTGACACCTTAGGTATGGCCATCTACGGCTCATGGTCTCCGTTTGGCATGCAGTTGGACTGGCTGGCGCTAAATAACGCCACTGGCGCTGCTCTGTTTCTCATGGTGGGTACGGCCCTGGTGCACCGTAACCCAAACACGGCGGCGCCGCTGGCGACTTTGAGCGGCTACGTTTGGGTAATGTTGGTATCCCTGCTGGTGTTCTTTGTTATATGGAATCAGCCGACCCTGGACGCACCGCTGCACAGTTTGCGCGAACGTTCAGCCGATTTGCCGGCGATGATAAATATTAACTTACTGTTATTTGGTAGTACGCTGCTAGTCTTGTGGCGGTTGCTCGCAGAGCTGGCCGACCCCGCCGTGAGGAGTAGTGAGACAGCACCGGCGCAACGCTTTGCACAGTGGCAGGGCCTCGGCCTATTTAATCTGCTGCTCTCTGCATTGTTAGTACTGTCATTAGGCGCCGCCTTGGGCATCGGCGCCTGGAAAACGCATTATCTGCAGTGGACGCAATCGTTGAATTTGCTGCATCAATTCGAGTTGAGCCTCACTAGCCTTTTCGAGCTGGCCAGTAACCAGCACGACATCGGCCACCTGTTTCATACGGTGTTTATGGCCATGCTATGCATTGCCGGCCTGCGACTGTTGCTGACCTCCATTAGCGGGTTACGCGCCATCGTTCCCACGCTGCCTGCTAATTGTTCGGCGGCGGTTTATTTGCGCCGCTCAGGCGTATTGCACGCGGCCATCATTTTCATTCTGGTCTGTTACTTCGTGGAGCGCGGCGTCAGCCTCAATTGGTGGTGGCTTTGCGGCGCACTGGCGTGGTGGTTATTGTGCGATCTGCTAGTCACCGCCGCGCAAATGCAAGCGGACCAGCCGGCAACTGCCGCACACGTGATTTTTAATTCGCTTTGCGTAATATTGATTGGATTAGGCGGCTATCAACTGATTTGGTCAGCGCTAGCAGCGGCGGCAAATGACCAAGCCCTTCTGGCGCTCGGCATCGGCGCAATTCTCTGCCTGTCATTGGCCGGTTGGCGCGCTGCCACAGCGCCCTTGCTAAGACCGTTCAGGGAGCTACGCAAACCTAAACCGCTGCAGTAAATTTCTTGCGCTATCGGGCGCGTAATGCTGACACAGCGGGAATATTCCCTGCAAATCTGAAAAACAGTTAAAATAGTGCACTAGCCCAATCAATCGGGCCGGTTGCGAATTATATGCACGTTCTATCCGTAGGCTTAAATCATTCAACTGCTCCGCTGGCTGTGCGCGAACGTGCGGCTGTGGGCGCTGAGCATCTGGAAGATGCGCTGGCAGACATCGCACGGCGCGAACATATAGCCGAAGCCACCCTGTTGTCGACCTGTAATCGGACCGAATTGTATTGTCGCGTCGACCAGCGCGGCATCTCCGCTGCTACGAACTGGCTGTGCGACTTCCATCAGTTACAGCGCAACGAGGTGGAACCGTATCTATACGCATTTCCTGATCAGCAGGCGGTACGACATGCATTTCGGGTTGCGGCGGGGCTCGACTCGATGATTCTCGGCGAACCGCAAATTTTAGGGCAAATGAAATCCGCCTTCGCCAAGGCACACCGCGGCGGTCACACGGGCAAGGTGTTGAATCGTCTTTTTCAGACGACTTTCTCAGTTGCCAAGGAAGTGCGCAGCACTACCACCATCGGTGCGCAGAGTGTGTCAGTGGCCGCCACCGCCGTCACTCTGGCTCGCCAGATATTTTCAGACTTATCCAAACAAACCGTGTTGCTGGTGGGAGCTGGCGAGACCATCGAACTGGTTTGCCGACACCTGTACGCACAGGGTGTCAGAAATTTAATTGTCGCCAATCGCTCGGCTGCCAGAGCTGAAAATTTAATCGCAGAGTTCGGGGCACAGGCAATTTCATTAGACGAACTGTCAACCCGCTTACCCGACGCGGATATTGTTATAAGCTCCACGGCCAGCACTTTGCCGATTCTTGGTAAGGGCGCGTTTGAAACGGCCCTGAAATCACGTCGCAAACGGGCCATGTTAGTGGTGGACCTCGCCATCCCCAGAGACGTTGAAGAGCAGGTGGGCGACCTCAAAAACGTCTATTTATATACCGTCGATGATCTGCAACAGGTTGTCAGCGAAAACCTGCAGGCTCGTCAGGCAGCCGCTTTAGACGCGGAAAAAATCGTCGATTCGCAAACACATCAGTTTATGCAGTGGTTTGAAAACCTGCAGGCCGTACCCACATTGACGGAATTACGTGACCATACCTCCGAGCTGACTGAATCGGAACTGGCACAAGCCCGCAGGCGACTGCGTGCTGGCGAAGACGCGGAAGTGGTGCTACAACATTTTGCCCACGCCCTGTCACGCAAATTTATGCATAACCCGACCGAGTCATTGCGCCAAAATCAAGACCAGGATTTCCTAGCCGCAACGCGTGAGCTGTTTGGCCTGCCACCCATCGACAAAAACTAACCAAGGCGGGCGAAAAACGTGAAAGACTCGATTCGGCTGAAGCTGGAAAATCTGACCGAGCGTCAGGAGGAATTGAATGCGCTGCTGTCCGACCCGGAAACACAGAGTGATCAGAACACCTTTCGGCGCTTCAGTATTGAGTTGGCCGAGATCGGCCCGGTAATCGAAAACTATCTGCAATACCGTGGGCTGGAGGAAGATGCCGCGGCCGCTCGCGCAATGCTGGAAGAAGACGATAAGGAAATGCGCAAGATGGCGCAGGATGAACTGACAGAAATTGAACAACGCCAAGGCGATTTACTGGCTGACTTACAAAAGCTGCTGTTGCCCAAGGACCCCAACGACGACAACAATATTTTCCTCGAGATTCGCGCAGGTACCGGGGGCGATGAGGCGGCCATCTTTTCGGGTGACCTGTTCAAGATGTATTCCGCCTATGCCGAATCTCAAGGCTGGAAGGTAGAAGTCCTAAGCAAAAGCGAAGGTGAGCACGGCGGCTACAAAGAAATAATTTCGCGTGTCGAAGGTCGTGGCGCCTTCTCCAAACTAAAATTTGAATCCGGCGCTCATCGGGTGCAACGCGTACCTGAAACGGAAACACAGGGCCGGGTACACACGTCGGCCTGTACTGTGGCTATCCTGCCGGAGGTGGATGAAGTGGGTGAAGATATGGAAATTAACCCGGCCGATCTGCGGGTAGATACTTACCGCGCTTCTGGCTCCGGTGGCCAACACGTTAATAAAACCGATAGTGCGATTCGTTTGACCCACCTGCCGACCGGCACCGTGGTGGAGTGCCAGGATGAGCGTTCTCAACATAAAAATCGTGCCCGCGCCATGTCGATGTTAAAGGCGCGGATTTTAGATGCGGAACGTCAGGCACAACAAAATGAACAGGCTGAGACACGTAAGAACCTGGTCGGCAGTGGCGACCGCTCAGAAAGAATACGCACGTACAATTTTCCGCAAGGCCGGGTTACCGATCACCGGATTAATTTAACCCTGTATAAGCTCGACACGGTGATGGCTGGTGCACTGGGCGAGGTTATAGATCCACTTACCGCGGAACATCAGGCCAACCTGCTGGCTGACCTCAGTGAGCAATGAGCCGGAGATTAGCTACGCGGATTTAATTCAGCGGGCCAAACAACAACTTTACGACAGCTCCGAAACGCCGCGTATTGATGCCGAGGTGCTACTGCAGCATGTGCTGAATAAACCGCTGGCCTGGTTGCTCACGCATGGCGACCAAATTGCCGAACCAGAGCACTTGGTTGATTTCAATGCGCTGATTGCTCGACGCCAGACCGGTGAACCGATCGCCTACCTGACCGGCGTGCGCGAGTTCTGGTCATTGGAGCTGGCCGTGTCTCCCGCGGTACTGATCCCGCGCCCCGACACCGAAGTGTTAGTTGAGCAGGCCCTGGTACTGCTGCCAGCGGATAGGGCAATCAAGGTGCTTGATCTTGGTACCGGCAGCGGCGCCATTGCTTTGGCACTCGCCAAGGAACGCCCATTGGCAACGGTTACAGCCGTGGATAGCAGCATGGCGGCTCTGGATATCGCTCGTCTCAACGCCACTACTGCGCAACTCAAGAATATTGAATTTATTAAAAGTGATTGGTTCTCGGCTCTCGAAGGTCAGCGTTTTAACTTGATTGCTGCCAACCCGCCCTATGTAGCAGAAGGCGACCCGCACCTGGGCCGGGGCGATCTGCGCTTTGAGCCAGACCTCGCCTTAGCCAGTGGAGCAGATGGGCTGCAGGCATTGCGGCACATTATTGAGCAGGCGCCCAATCATCTTGAAGACAATGGCGCGCTACTGGTGGAGCACGGTTACGACCAGGAGGACGCGGTGGCGAGATTAATGGACCAGCAAGGCTTATCCCGGAAACGGTGTTTTCGAGATTTAAACGATTTACCGCGTTGCAGTTTGGCCCTTATATAATGAGCTTGGAATCATGACTCCAGACTTGTTTTGCGAGCTACAACGAATCATTAGTCTGCGCGAGGCAGATAGAAAATGCGAAGCTACACGCAAGCTGGCATGCAATTGGCAAGATTTACCTCGCCCACACAATTCGGAAATTTCTGAGATCGCGCAGCCGGGCTTGCCGCCGGAACTAACGCTGGTTCAACCCGGCAAGCTAAAGCGGCGCGGGCTGGCCATGCAGTCGGGCCGTAATGTGCTGATGCATGCCATCGCACACATTGAGTTCAATGCGATAAACCTGGCGCTAGACGCGGCCTATCGATTCCGTAATCTACCTCTGGAGTACTATGGCGACTGGCTGCAAATTGCGGCCGACGAGGCTCGTCATTTTGGCCTGATACGCACCTATCTTAATAAACATGATTGCGAATATGGCGATTATCCAGCACACAACGGTTTATGGGATATGGCACGGCAGACCGCAACGGATGTGGTAGCGCGAATGGCTCTGGTGCCGCGGGTTTTGGAAGCACGCGGATTGGATGTTACGCCAGCCATGATTAAGCGCCTGACCAACGCCGGAGATTTGGCGGCGGTGGAGATACTCCAAACAATCTACGAAGATGAAATTACGCATGTCGAACGAGGTTCACACTGGTTTCGCTATGTGTGTGCACAACAGGGGCTGGAGCCAAGAGCGACCTTTACAAAGATGGTGGCGCAACACCTGCACGGGCAGATGAAAGGCCCGTTCAATCTGGCTGCGAGACTGCAGGCTGGATTTGATGAGGCCGAGTTACGGGCACTGACTGAGGGTGTCTAAACCCACGCCGGCCTATTGCAGCTTGGCTCTGTAGTGGTTGGCTTTGGCGTGATCACCGAGCGCATTGTAGGCATTGGCCATTAGATACCAATTACGCCTGCGCAGCTGATGATCGTCGTTAACCAGAGTGTTTGACTTGGCCGACATTTGGGCAGCCTGCTGCCAGTGCCCCTGTTGATAACGAATTTCTGCCAGGCGAAACCACAAATGGGCATTGCGCGGCTCAATCCTCAGAGCACGTTCCAGGGAATTAGCCGCTGCATCCAGTTGCCCTGAACGCTGTTGACCATCGGCCTTGGCCAGCAAATTCGCCACTACCGGCGAGCTAGCTTGGGAGCCGGGTATTGACCGGGCGCGAATCTCTGGTTCGTCCGGTAATGGCAATACTGCGCCATCCACTACCACTCGATCCTCCACCTTGGCAGGTTCCTCGTCAGCAGTTTCAGTCGGCACCAGGGTGGCGCAACCTGCGGTCAGCAATAACAACAAACTCAACAGCGATGCAGTCAGCGTGCCCGACTTTCTATACCCGGATCGGCTAGCCGTCTTTCTTTTTACGCCCGAAAATACGTCGCCACCAGGGTTTGCGTTTCTTATTGTTGTCGGCTTTCTTTGTACCGGATTGGTTTTCTCTGCTCGCATCTGCGGAATCATACGTTATCCGCTTAGCGCACCGCAAATTTCGAAGTGGTAATGAAGCGCGATGGATTGGCAACTGCCGCTCGAGGCTACAATCATTTTTATCTGGGTTAAGAGAGTATGCGACACGAGTGGCCACCAATTCATCATTGGCCGCCAGGCGCAATCGCTGCAGGGGGATTTGCTGCATCGCGGAAGACCAGACGCGGGCTGCCCCACTGGCGCCAGTTAACCCGGTGGGCTGGTTATCATCGCGGCCGACCCACACCACGGTCAGATAGTTGCTACTGAATCCGGCAAACCAGCTATCCCGATAATCGTCGGTGGTGCCGGTCTTGCCTGCCAGCCCATAGTCATATTTAAAGCCCTGCAAAACTCTCCGGCCGGTCCCGTTTCGGATGACCTCCTGCAGCGCGTAATTTATCAGATTGCTAAATTCCGGCTGCACCACCTGCTCAACCGTGAGGGGATATCTTCCGATCGGTTGCCGCTCATTGTCGAGCACCGACCGAACGGCTCGCACCGGCGTTTTAAAACCGCCCGAAGCGAGCGACAAATAGATTTGACCCACATCTAACAGCGACATGGGTACTGCACCTAGCAGCAGTGAGGGCAATACCTGAAAATCCCGCTGGTAACCGACCCTGCGCAGCGTGTCTGCGACCCGCTCAACGCCGAGCTCCATGCCCAACCGGACGGTGGCTAGGTTGTAGGATTTAGCCAGTGCATCGATCAACATGATATCGCCATGTTCCTCGCCATCGTAGTTTTGCGGTGCCCAGTCGGGACTGCCCTGCTGAGATACGACAATACTCCGATCACTAATTGTGGTAGCCAGCGAGTATTGTGACGGCGATTCCAAGGCGGTCAAATAGACAAAAGGTTTTAATAATGAACCCACCGGGCGCAGTGCCTGCATGGCTCGGTTGTAACCTGAAAATCCTGCGGCTCGATCGCCCAGCATTGCGGCCACTTCGCCATTGTCGGTTCTAATGACCACCGCCGCCACCTGCAGGCTATCTGCGGGCAATTGTTTAAGTTGCTCTATGTCGGCAAGTTGTTGTTGCGCCGCCTGCTGCAATGAAGCCTGAATGCGCGGGTTGAGCGTGGTATAGATCTGCAAGCCGGCGCTTGCCAAATCATCCTGCTGATAGTCGTCCCGCAAATTCTCGCGAACCAAACCCATAAACGCCGGATAGGAAAGCGGCGCGGCTTGCTCTACGTTCGCGCTGATATCCAATTCCGCAGCCGCAGCTCGCTCAAACTGCTGTTGATCGATGTAGCCTTCATCAAACATGGTTTGCAATACCAGATTACGACGTTCCAACGCACGAACCGGATGACGGATCGGATTGTAGTAGCTGGGCCCATTATTGATCCCCGCCAACAAGGCCAATTGATGCAAATCCAGCTCTTGTAATGGCCGGCCAAAAAAGTAACGGCTGGCGAGGGCAAAACCATGGATGGCACGATTACCTGCCTGACTCAGGTAAACCTCGTTGATATAGGCTTCAAGAATGGCCTCTTTGCTGTAATGAATCTCCAGCAGGATGGCCATCAACATTTCATTAATCTTGCGCTTGTAGGTTTGCTCAGAGGTCAGGTAGTAATTTTTTATCAATTGCTGAGTGAGTGTCGAGCCGCCCTGTACCACCCGGCCGGCCCGAAAATTACGAACCATGGCGCGCATGATCCCCACCGGATTAATGCCAAAATGGGAATAAAACTGTCGGTCTTCGATGGCGATCAAGGCGTTGATCAATTGCGCCGGCGCATCTTCCAGCCGCAGTAAACTACGGTCTTCATGGCTTAGTGGAGAGACACTGCCGAACAGCCGTGGCTCAAGCCTGATGATCTCAATTTCAGTGTAATCGCCGCCCGGCAGGGCGGTCTCGATCCTGTCGATTCGCCCTTCACGCAAGGTGAGGCGGCTCAATTGAGCACCTCGAAACCCGTCCCAGAATTGAAATTCGCGTTGATAGATTTGTATCTGACTTCCCGCACGGGTATAGCTACCTATCCGGTCGACGTCAGCGCGGGCCTGATAACCCAATTCCCGTAATTCATCTTCGATTAAACTAACCGGAATTCTCTGGCCGACAAAAAGTTCCATAGGGCGCGTATACACATGTGCTGGCAACGCCCACTTCTGACCTTCGAACTTCTTTCGAATCTCGACATCAAGATAGACCAGATAGGCCAATACGGCCAGCGCGAATATAACGAGGCCACGTAGTAGCCAATAACCTAATTGGCGGCGGATCTGCCGCGCGGCACGCGGCGTTGCGGCTGGCTGGGAAATAGTTTTTTTACCCGTTTTATTGATTTTTTTTCTGGGTTTCACAGTGATGTTTTCGGCGACCAACCTGGGTGGCTTGGTATGAGTCTAAACGCATCGCTGCTGCCATGCTAGCCCAAAACGCTGCTAGGGCGGGTGGTTTTAGCAATTAATAGACAGACTGACCATTAAAATGTAAAGTATTTTTATACATTAAATTCATGTGCTTATAGAACATTTATGCGAATGAACATGAATTTACATTTTGACAACGGCTAAATGATTCCGCTATCCTGTGTTTGAATGTGTGTATGCAATTCGCATCGTATACACCATCGCCCGGTTTTTGACTCAGTTTTATATGATCTGTGAATACCAGACGAAGTAAGTAGATTCTACGCCGTGTCTGGACGCATTTGCTGCGATCCGCATTTCAACTTGATAGAACACAACAGTGACTGATAAGAATTTAGATACCGATATTCTGGATTACTCGAATTGGCGTTCGCAGCTCAGCGACACCATTCAAGATATGAGTTCGTTCTTAAAAACTCATAACGTCACTGACCTGCGGTCGCACCACCAGTTCGAAATGGTATTGGGCTCTTTAGCCGACGACAATCTGTCGGTGGCGTTCGTCGCGGAGTTCTCACGCGGCAAATCGGAGATGATCAACTCCATCTTCTTTGGAAATTATCCACAGCGAATCCTACCCTCAGGCAGCGGCCGCACGACCATGTGCCCCACGGAGCTAATGTATGATTCAAACTTGCCCACCTCAGTAAGGTTGCTGCCAATTGAATCGCGGGCCGATGAACGGGCTTTATTTCAGCTTAAAAAAGATCCGGATTTATGGACTGAAATCGAATTTGATACCGACGATGTATCCAGCCTGACCGAGGCCTTCACGAATATGACGGCCAGCAAACTGGTCTCCACCACGCAAGCCAAGGCTCTGCAATTTGACCTGCTGGAAGACTCTGAGTCTGAACTTGGATTGCCGGTCAATGAACAGGGCCAGGTAGAAATTCCGAATTGGCGGCACGCAATTATTAATCTACCGCACCCTTTATTGGAGCAAGGGCTGGTGATTTTGGATACGCCTGGTTTGAATGCCATCGGCGCCGAGCCTGAGTTGACCATCAACCAACTAGCCACGGCGCACACGGTGGTCTTTATTTTGTCTAATGACACCGGGGTCACGTCCACCGATTTGGCTCTTTGGGAACAACACATAAACGATGATGACTCTGATGATCCGGCGGAGCTCAGCATGGGCAATCAGAGCAAACTTATCGCGCTTAATAAAATTGACGCGCTGTGGGACGGCATTCGAACAGATCAACAAATCGAGGCCGAGATTCAGCAACAGGTTGACTCAACGGCGCGCACTCTGAACATATCGAAGGATATGATTTTCCCGGTTTCGGCTCAGAAAGCGTTACTCGGCAAAATAAACAAAGACGAGGACCTTCTTGAGAAGAGCCGCATGCCGGCTCTGGAACAGGCCATCGCTGAGCGTCTCATTCCACAAAAGAAACAAATCGTCATCGAAAAAGTCGAATCGAATTTACAAAGCGTAATGGATAGCGCTGGTCGCATTCTGGATAACCGGCTTAAAGACGCTGACGAACATATTGCTGAATTACGGCAGTTGAGCAGCAAGAACACCGATGTGATCGCGCACATCATGCTCAAAGTAAAATCCGAAAAAACTTCTTTGGAAACGGATATGCAGCGCTATTCTGCGCTGCGTTCAGTATATGGCAAGGAAACCGCCAAGCTATTGAGATTACTAAGTAGCGAGCGGCTCGAAAAAATGATTGCGGTAACCAAACATAATATGGCTCGCTGCGCGACCTCGGTAACTCTGCAAAAAATCATTTCGAGCTACTTCGATCAGCTCAACCTGTATATCGATCAGGCCATTGATCAGGCGAATGAAATCGCGGTGTTATCTGAAAGTATCACACGCGATTTTGAGCAAGAGCATGGTATCGCAAACTTCAGCGTAAGGCGGCTTCGACTGGACAAGTACAAGCAGGAAATTACCCGCCTGGAAGTTAAATACAGTCATCTCAAAGAAGTGAAGACACTGTTTTTCCGCGAGCAGATGACCATCACCAACCGCTTTTTAGACTCCGTAGTGATTTCATCTCGACGCATATTTGACCGCGCCCTGCGCAAAGCAAATAATTGGAACAACAATCTTATGGTACCAATGGAAACCTATGTGCGCGAGCATCACACGCAGCTACGGCGCCGGCTGGAAAGCGTAAAACGCATTCACAAAGCTTCTGACACGGTTGAATCGCGCCTCAAAGAACTGGAGATTGTGCATCGGCAGCTGGAAGATCAACATAGCGCATTCAATGATTTACAGGCCCGCCTTGATGAACTACTACGCGCAGGCAAAGCATTGGGCGGCCAGCCAATAAGCGCTGAGGCGGACCCCGAGACTGGCCCACTGATCGCACAAGACAACGTTTTGTACTGGGACAAATCAAACAAGGGTTAACGTAGATCAGGGTAGAGCTAATGAAATCGTTACCGATCTTGAGCGCGGCCGGTCAGCCAGCAATCTGGCCAAAGAATTTCAGACAAGCAGATAATACTTTGTATCAAGCAGCACTGTGCCTTTTAGTAATGGCAAGTCTTTCCGGCTGCGCCACCTATTATGGCGCGGTCAATATAATTTCTGAACCGAGTGGCGCGCAGGTACTGAATCTGGACGACAATTCTGTAATCGGCACAACACCCACGATCTTTTTACAAAAGGCCAACAGTGATCGTCGGCAAACGGTGATATTGAGGTTTAAGAAAGACGGCTATTACGACAAAACTACGTCGCTATGGATGGAGCTAAGACACCGGAGCAGTGAGGCAGCACTGCAAAACGCGCAAGCCGTTGAGCTGCAGCTGCAGCCAAAAAACGGCAGCTGAACCAAGGCACATCACGCCTGCGAAAGTTCACCGTCAATTTCGTTTTCTGACGCGTAAGCCCGCCCAGTGAGGCTGGTAAATTTAGCCTGCAGCTGGGAGGTACTCTCCGGATGATCCGTGTCAACCAGAATACAGTCAACAGGACAGATCACCACGCATTGCTGTTGCTTATAATGACCCACGCACTCAGTGCACTTGGCAGCTTCAATCTCGTAGATCAGTTCACCCTGATAGATAGCGTCGTTAGGACATTCGGGTTCGCAGACATCACAATTAATGCATTGGTCTGTAATATATAAAGCCATGTGTATTCAATACGGTTGGACGCGGGCAGCGCTGCGATGCGTCTGTGATCTGACTAAACCAGAGCAAAAAATCAGGCTAATTTTCTGTTGAGCTCCACTAGTACGGCTGGTGGAACAAAGGAAGATACGTCACCGCCGTAACGGGCGATCTCACGCACCAGTGAAGACGAAGTAAAGTAATTAGATTCGGAAGGCGTCAAAAAGATGGTCTCTATGTTCTCGTCAAGCCTTCGATTAGCCGATGCCAGTTGAAATTCATATTCAAAGTCAGATACTGCTCGCAACCCACGGATAATAAATTTAGCATTTTGTCGACGTACAAAATTCACCAGCAAATCGTCAAAACATTCTATCCGAACACTTTCGAGGCCTGCCGTTACTTGGCCGACCAGAGCGCGCCGCTCATCAACATCAAACAGCGGGTTTTTCTGGGGGTTGTTGGAGATAGCAATGACCACTTCATCAAATATCTGCGCGGCACGATTAATCAGGTCCAAGTGGCCATTGGTAACGGGATCAAAGGTTCCCGGATAGATAGCAATTTTACTCATTCGATGAAACTCAACCTCTGGCACGGACTTCGATTCCCGCGTGTAATAAGGCAACAAGTATACCGCAAAGCAATGTTAGGCGCGGTACAGTGCAAAGCGACAACGCCCGGCTTGCGCTTCGCGATGCAGACTCCAGTGGTCTGGCAAACTCGGAGAGTCGGCAGTGGCATCTTGCTCAATATAAACCAGAGCCCCCGTACTCAGCGCGTCGCTATTCGCTAATGCATCAATTGCATCCACCAGCAGCGTCGTGCCGAATGGTGGGTCGAGAAAAACCAAATCAAACGCCGTGCTCTGCTCGCGTAGATAGGCGATCGCATCTCCACGATGAACGTCGGCTGTCTCGACCGGGCGGTCGAGCAATATTGCCAGATTTTGCTCAATCTGACCGGCCGATGGCTTTACAAGTTCAACAAATTGTACAAACTCTGCACCCCGCGATAGGGCTTCCAGACCCAATGCACCAGACCCCGCAAACAGATCCAGACATCTGGCGCCAGATAGCTCATGCATTAACCAGTTAAAGAGGGTTTCCCGCACCCGGTCGGTAGTGGGACGCAATCCTTGTTCATCCAATACCGGCAGCCTGCGACTACGCCACTGGCCACCGATGATTCGAATGTGATTTGATTTATTGCGAGTGCTCATTGTCATTTCCACTGCGTGCACTAAAATACAGCATTGCATTTCAGGGAACCCGATGTTCGCCTTGCTCCCCTAAGCTACCATGTCTTCAGAACCTAAGCAGCCAGATAATAAATCGACCACAGTAAAGCAGCCAAGCCGCCTGTCAGCATTGTTTTCACGCCATCGCGAAGATAACGCTGAGAGCTTAGCGCGAGAGTCTGCAGGTAATGCGGCGGCAGCAGCCGATGACGGTCTAGACGCCGGCCCTGACTACAGTCCTAACGCCAGTCTCGATGCTGGATTAGACGCCACCCGCAAGGGCTTATGGCAAAAACTAGGGCATGTTTTTAAAGGCAGTTTTGATCTGGACGACGCGCTGTTTGAAGAACTTGAAGATGTGTTGGTCAGCTCGGATGTCGGCGTGGAAGCCAGCGTCCGCCTGATAGAGCAGTTACGTAATCGGGTGTCGCAAGACAAAGTTCAGTCGGCGGCCGGGGTTGTTCAAGCCTTGCGCACCGAAATCGCCGAAAGCCTGCGACCTGCCCAGCAATCGTGGCCAGCGTTACAGCAACCAGCAACCTTGCCTTATGTGCTGTTGGTGGTTGGTGTTAATGGCGTCGGCAAGACCACCACCATTGCCAAGCTTGCCAAACAGCTCACCGTTCAGGGACGCTCAGTGATGCTGGCGGCTGGCGACACATTTCGTGCTGCTGCGGTCGAACAATTACAAAGCTGGGGCGACCGACTGGCGATCCCGGTGATCGCTCAACAACATGGGGCAGATGCAGCCGCGGTCGCGCATGACGCCTTAAGTGCGGCCCAGGCGCGGGGGGTCGAGGTTTTGATCATCGACACTGCGGGTCGCTTGCACACGCAAGGCGACCTGATGGAGCAACTACAGAAGGTCGTGCGGGTAATCAAAAAGCTTGATCCCGATGCGCCGCACGAAGTAATGCAGATTGTCGATGCCGGAACCGGTCAGAACGCGTTGACCCAACTAAAACACTTCCATTCGGCGGTCGCCGTATCCAGCCTGTGTATCTCCAAGCTGGATGGCTCAGCCAAAGGTGGTGTTGTTATCGCCCTCACAGAAGCACTGGGCCTACCCATCAGGTTTATTGGTGTTGGGGAAGGACAAGATGATCTACAACCCTTCGACGCAGCCAGATTCGCAGTGGCTTTGATTGGCAAAATTGAAGTGGGCGACACTGATGCGTGATTACCAGGCCGATGATTAAGCTCAGCCGGGTCAATAAGCAATACCCGAACGGGTATCAGGCTCTGACCGATGTCAGCTTTGATGTCGCGGACGGCGAGATGGCCTTGGTACTGGGGCCCTCCGGTGCTGGCAAGAGTACCCTTTTTAAGTTAATAACGCGGATCGAAAAACCCACCTCCGGACAGATAATCGTCCAGGACCAGAATCTTGGTCGCATGCGGGAATCCAAGGTGCCCTTCTTACGACGCGAAATTGGCGTGATTTTCCAGGATCACAAACTATTACTAGACCGAAGCGTGTTCGACAATGTCGCTCTGCCACTTATCGTAATTGGCATGCCAGGCGATGAGATTCGCAAGCGCGTGCGCGCGGCACTAAGCAAAGTGGGTCTGGCCGGTCGTGAACAGGACCTGCCAGTCGCCCTGTCGGGCGGCGAACAGCAACGCGTGGGCATTGCACGCGCAGTCATCAATCGACCGAGCATCTTGTTAGCGGACGAACCGACGGGCAACCTGGACGAATCTTTATCCGATGAAATTATGGATATTTTTCGCGATTTTAATCGGGTGGGGGTGACGGTTCTTATCGCCACCCATGATTTGCGACAGGTCGAGCGGCTGGGTTGTCGGACAATTAATTTGCAGCAGGGTCAGATAGTTTCAGCTCCACCACGGGAGGTCGGCTGATGGTTACCTATCTGACGCGCCACCTACAGGTAATGTTATCTGCACTTGGGGCTATGCAACGTAATCCGGCAATATCGTTAAACACCATTATTATTGTTGCAGTCACCCTGTTATTGCCGCTGTATCTCTATATTGCGGTGCAGAGTGGTCAGCAGTTAAGCGACTCGTGGCAGGGGCGGCCGCAAATATCTATTTTTTTGGAAACTGAAGTTGCAGACCGGGAGGCCGCGCTGATCTACGACGAGATTCGCCTGCACCCGGCCGTGGAATTAGCGGAATTGATTTCCCCGAGTCAGGCAATGGTAGAGTTTCGCGCACTGTCCGATTTAGGTGAGCAACTGGATTTATTGCCGGATAACCCCCTGCCGTTCTCGATTGTTGCGATGCCACATAGTGGCCATGCCAGCCGCGAGCATTTGCAGAGAGTGGAGCAGGAATTACAGAAAATTGACGGCATCGATGCGGTGCGGCTGGATCTGGCCTGGACTGATCGGTTTAACGCCCTACTGGCGCTGGTGACCCAAGTGGCAACGGTGCTCAGTGCATTACTGGTCGTCGGGCTGATTTTTATTATTGGTAATACGATTCGGCTGTTAATACTGAATCGCCGCGCTGAGATAGAAATAACCAAGTTGGTGGGCGCTACCGACAGTTTTGTACGCCGTCCGTTTCTTTACTACGGCGCATTATTTGGCTTGTTTGGTGGGCTGTTGTGTCTTGCCCTGTTGGGCGCTACCGCGCTCTGGCTGCAGCCGTTCATCGACCAATTGGCTGCTTCGTATCAGGGCAGTGCCCGCCTATACCAATTGGACATGGCGGATATTGCCACCATCGTTTTAATTGCCATCGCAATTGGCTGGCTGGCAGCTCGCTGGTCAGTCGCCCGTCATTTACAGCAGATACGGCCAAATTAGTCCTTACTTGAATGCATATAACTGCTAGTTATAATAAAGCCGTCTTCTTAAATCAAAATATTTTATTAGCACTCTCTTCCCTTGAGTGCTAAAATGCCCATATTACAACAGGTTGGCAATGTCGCCAGCGCTGATTAAAAGGAGAAATGTAATGGCAAAACCTAGTGTTGCATTATCTTTGAATCAAGATTCAAACCTCGCCAGCTTCTTGCAAGTGGCGAATAATGCTCCGATTTTGAGCGCGGAACACGAGGCTAGATTAGCGCGTCGTTACCGTGACGACAATGACGTGGACGCAGCGCGCGAATTGGTTATTTCGCAGTTGCGCAATGTAATTCATGTGGCCAAAGGGTTCACAGGCTACGGCCTGCCCGTCGCGGATCTAATCCAGGAAGGCAATATTGGCTTAATGAAAGCGGTCAAAAATTTCGATCCGGAGCGCGGAATTCGGCTGGTTTCCTATGCGGTGCACTGGATCAAGGCGGAAATTTACGAATATGTCCTACGCAACTGGAAAATAGTAAAAGTTGCCACCACCAAGGCGCAGCGCAAATTATTTTTTAATCTGCGTAAAGCACGTAAGTCACTCTCGGCGATGACCGAAGCGGAGACACAGGCCCTGGCGGAAGATCTTGACGTGCCGGTTAAAACGGTGCGCGACATGGAGCTACGCCTGACCAGTTCAGACGTCGCTTTTGACGGTCAGGATAACGACGACGAATTTAACAGCAGCCCCGCCGCGTATTTACCCGACATGCGCTACAACCCGGAGCAGTTGGTCATGGCTGCGCAAAACAGCGCTGATTCAAAACATGCCTTGGCGCAGGCGATCGAACAATTGGACGACCGCAGCCGAGACATCTTAACGCGCCGCTGGTTGTCCGACAACAAACCGACACTGCATGATCTGGCCGCTGAATATAAGGTCTCCGCTGAGCGGATTCGACAAATTGAAAAACGCGCTATGGAGAAGATGCGAGATCATATCTCCGCGGCAGCCTAAGTTCACAACCCTGCCGTGCATTGCAGGCCAGGGCATCGGCAATAACAGCCCTTCTCAACGCAGAGGGGCTTTTTTTTGAGTATACTTTCCAGCCTTAACCTTCCTCTCTGGAGCACGACACTTAGTGGAAAATTTTGATTACGACCTGTTGGTGATCGGCGGTGGCAGTGGCGGCGTACGCGCTGCGAGAATCGCTGCAGGGCATGGCGCCCGTGTCGCGATCTGTGAAGAGTACCGTTATGGTGGTACCTGTGTTATCCGCGGTTGCGTACCAAAAAAATTGTTTGTCTATGCTGCGCATTTTCATGAAGAGTTTGACGACGCAGCCGCCTATGGGTGGGACTCCACCGTAAATAGCTTTGATTGGTCAACCCTGATCGCCAATAAAGATAAGGAAATTGATCGTCTTAATGGTATCTATGAAAAACTGTTGTTGAACGCGGGCGTTAAAGTGTTTCATCAACGCGCCGAATTGATCGACGCGCATACTGCACAGGTCGGAGACCAACGCTTGAGTGCACAGACCATTCTGATCGCCACGGGCGGCACCCCGTTTGTACCGGATATTGTCGGCAGCGAGCACGCCATAACCTCCAATGAGGCGTTTCATTTGCCAGCCTTCCCCGCACGCACCCTGGTGGTGGGTGGTGGTTATATCGCGGTGGAGTTCGCGGGTATCTTCAACGGTCTTGGCAGCGACACAATTCTGACCTATCGCGGGCCACAGATCTTACGCGGCTTCGATAATGATATACGAGATCACCTGGCCGGCGAAATCGTAAAAAAAGGAATCGACTTGAGACTAAATTCAACCGTCGAACAGATTCAAATTAAGGATGACGGAACGCACAACGTCACCCTGACCGACGGCAGCAGCGTCGACGTGGATTGCGTTATGTATGCCACCGGGCGTACGCCTAATAGCGCCAATCTGGGGCTAGAAAAAGCTGGCGTGGCGTTAGGGCCGCGAGGTGAAGTGCTGGTGAACGAGGATTCACGCACCAATATTGAGAATATCTATGCGGTGGGCGACGTGACTGATCGCATTGCACTTACCCCGGTTGCTACCATGGAAGGCCATGCCTTTGCAGACTCTGTATTTGGTGACCGCCCATGGCTGGCGGATCATACTAATGTCCCTTCAGCAGTGTTCTCCCAACCGCCAGTCGCAACCGTTGGCTATGGTGAAGAGCAGGCACGTGAGAAGTTTGCCTCTGTACAAACTTTTTCATCCGAATTCAGAACCCTGAAACACACCTTAACCGAGAATACTGAACGATCTTTTATGAAGCTGATTGTCGATCAGGACTCTGATCGGGTTATCGGTGCCCATATGGCGGGTGCCGACGCGGCGGAAATTATGCAGGGTATTGCAATTGCCATTAAGGCCGGTGCCAGCAAGGCTCAGTTTGATGCCACGGTTGGCATACACCCCAGCTCAGCTGAGGAGTTTTGCACCATGCGGGTGCCTGACTAACGCTGGCAGATGGAGCAGTAATAGGAATTTCGCTGACCGATAAAGCGGCTGCGAATGGGTTCGGAGCAGCTCAAGCATGGTTGGCCCTCGCGCCCATACACCTGAAGTTCATGGCGGAAATAGCCCGGCTTGCCGTCGGCCTGACTAAAATCATTCAGCGTAGTGCCGCCCGCCCGAATCGCATCGGCTAATACATCTTTGATCGCGGTTGCCAGGCCAGAATAGCGAACGGCACTCACCCCCCCGGCCGCTATGCCCGGTCTGATACCGGCTCGATACAAGGCTTCACTGGCATAAATGTTACCCACGCCCACTACCACCCGACCATCCATTATGAAGTTCTTGACGGCTACCCGGCGACCCTTGGCAAGCATTTTTAAATGCCCGCCATCAAATTCATCAGACAGCGGTTCCGGCCCCAGGCCTGCCAGCAGCTTGTGTTGCTGTACCGGCTCTTTCAGCACCAGGCAGCAACCGAAGCGTCGCGGGTCATTAAACCGCACCAGGGTTTTGTGGTCGAACTCTAAATCAAGGTGGTCATGCTTGCCGGGCGGGCATTGAGTGGGTAGTACATGCAGGCTACCCGACATTCCGAGATGCAGGAGAATGGTGTCAGACTCAGTACCGAGCAGCAGATATTTGGCACGCCGCTGCAAACTAACAATACGTTGGCCGATCAACTTCTTTAGCGCACGCGTAGGCGTACGCCAACGCATATTCGGGTTGCGCACCTGTACATCGGTCAGTACCGCATTGCTAACCGCGGGCTCAATGCCTCTGCGCGTGGTTTCTACTTCCGGAAGCTCCGGCATTATAGGATGCTGAGTTACCTATTAGGCTGGTTTGGGCCTGGCGTCTTCGATAGGTGAACGCTGTTCCTGCTCAGGTTTCTGTGTCTGCTGCTCAACAGAGTCTGCAGATGATTGATCCGGCTGGTCGCTTTCATTTGATTGGGTAATGCCCCGAGGCGTACCTGTATTTGGCACCGGCTTGCTCGCCACATCCATGCCAGAACGATACAGCTGCAAGGCCTTGCCGCTTTCATTGTTGGCTTCGTAAACCTCGCCCAACAGCGCATAGGCCGCTGGTAGTTGGCCCAGCTTGATCGCCGCCTGCAAGTGTTCTTTAGCCGCGTCAGCGTTTTTGGCTGACCATGCCAGTCGACCCGCGGCGAGATTCAAGTGAGCATTTTCTGGCCGCGCTATTAACCAGCCCTCGGCGCGTCTCTGGCCCTTGGCTGGTTTACTTAACTTTAGCTGGCCATACAATTCAATCAGCTGGTCGCTCCAATTATGTTTCAATGCGCCGCGAATTAATTTTTCGGCCGCCGCATCTTCGCCCTCGGTTATCAAGTATTGAGCATATACCGCCACTAGCGCCGGGGACTTCTTGTGCGCACGTGGTACTGCACGCCAGGCCAAGCCTACATCCTGCGCCTGTTGCAGGGCGTGTAAATGTACTTTCTCTTGCATCTGGTCTAACGAGGTTTCTGGCAATGCCGCCTGCTTGCGTGCAACGGGCAACAGTGCCTGTGCCTCTTGCCACTGCTCGGTCGCTTCTAAAGCCTGCAACCGCATGGCCGTATACTGCGGGTTTTTACTCCCCACCGCCGCAATGTCTTCCAGCGTTGCCAGCGCTAATTCCATCTGACCAGCCTGTTGATGCAATCTTGCTTTGGTTAAGCCGATGGCTAAGCGCTCTTTGGGTGCAGACTCATAAGCGGCCTGTAGATATCGATCACGTTCCGTTAACTTACCTTGCTCCTGTGCAGCCTGAGCGGCCGCCAAAAAATTAACATAGGGCACCTTGGAGTGGTCGCTCTTGCGAGTCAATTGCTGCTCTGCTTTGCGCCAATCACCTTTAATAAGTGATAAATAGCCAGCGCCCAGCTGATCTTGCGCCTTGTCACGATTACGCTGGTCGCTCCACTTTGCCACTGATTTAGGTGCGCGCCAAATTAGCCGGTACAGCCAAATTACGAAATAAAGAACTAATACTGAAACAAACAACGCAATTAGGAATCCCAACATGGACAGCTCAACCGAATAGCCAAGCATGTAAAATTTGACATAGTTGTAGGGGTCGATCGCATCCAACTGCATGGCACCATAGGCCAGTGCCAGCGCCAGGATTACCAGGATTATGAAGCGCACGATTACTGCCCGTCCTTGGCTGCCTGCAGGGCCGAGTACGACCCCGTAACTGATGGCAGCGCCACATTGATGCTCTGCGAACGCGCGGTTTGCAATTGTTGCAATGCGGTTTGAACCCGATCATTACGCACGTCAAAGTAAATCTTCATCCACTCTTCAGCCTCGCTTAGGGCCGCCTCGTAAAGACTCTGGCGACCCTGCAACAAGGCTATTTGCGCCCGGTTCAACTGCAACTGCAAATTCTGATTCAGGAAATAGCGCTGTTGTGGCGCCAACAGAGGGATAGGCGCCTGTTCAACCCTCTGCACCTTGATTGAACTGAGGATATCTTGCCAAATTTTTCCCAACTCAGCCCGCAAGCCGGTCCCAACGGAAGCCTGCTGAGCATCGAATTGCACATCCTGTCCGTCTGGTTCGTTCATTAATGGCAGGTCAGGGACCAGGTCGCTGAGCGCTGCCAACTCGGCTGAGATAGCCTCCTTGTCAGCTTGCTGAATATTATTGAGCGTCGCAATTTCCTGATTTATCTGGGTACGAACCTGGCTATAGCGCGGGTCATTAAGTTGTCGTAACTGCCCGTCTGCCAACTTGAGTGCGGCAATCGCCGAATCTTTATCCGATGCGAAAATCAGACTATGGTTGGCCAACTTGAGAAGTTGCTCTACTTCTTCCAGTCGATACTGAGCAACCCCCTTCTGCAGATTGCTATGCATTTGCTCGATCGATTGCTTTAACTCGGCCTGTTGACTACTAAGCTGCGAAATAGAACCTGCCACTCGTGTATCTAGCGTAGCTAAGCGATTGGCCAACACATCGTCGGTCACCACATCGCCCTGCTGGCTCTGCAAGCGCTGCACGACATCGCCGAGGCGCGTTACCTGCCCCCCGATTTCAGTCACACCCACGGCCAGCGCAGAGTCTGCTTGCACCTGTTGTACCTGATTCTGGTACCAGGTGAAGCCGGTGCCTAGCAGCGCCAGTAGCGCCAAGACCAGCGCCAGACCAGCACCGGAGCCAGATCCGGATCCCGAGTCAGAACCGAACTTGGTCGACGCGACAGGTTCACTGGGCGCCGTGGAGGCTGGCGCAGTCTCGGCAACTGCGTTTTCAATTGACTTGGAATTTGATTCGCTCATAAACGGAATTTCGTGGTCGGGTTGCTAATCTAGCACGGGTTGATTGCGAGCATTTCTGCACGCCAACGCGATTGAAAGTGCATAGAAGTGATCGAATTACGTGGCGCAAAATAGTACCACAAGCGCAATGGCACACCTATGCCGCTAACGCTTTTTAACGATTACCCTGCGGATGTGACGGAACTCCGGTGAACTAGTTCAACAGGCTCATCAGCATGTGCTTATTAGATGGCGAGCGCGCAACGCGCAATTTCCCTTCCCAACCACCTTCCAATGCGGTGCGTGCGATGCGCTGGCTACCCGCCACTAGCATCGTTTCATTAAGTTTCGGCAGGTGCGGCCGCAGAGCCTGCATTAAATTGGCGGCGCTTTGTGGGCTGTGTAAAAACACGGCTGCCACTTTGCGGCCGCTGGAACAGAGCGTTTCCACGCGATGAATTAATTCGGCATGCGGTTCCTGTCGATACACCTCCACCTGCTCCACGATGGCGCCACGATTGCGCATCTCTTCAGCCGGCCAATCAAGACCGATATCGCCGCGCACAATCAATATCCGACGACCCCTTAAATCAGCCAGCTTTTTTACCCTCAGAAGCGCTTCGGCACCAACACCGTGGTCGGGAAACATAGCGTCAACGCCGTAGGTTTTGTACAGTTGCTTGGCGGTTTCGGCACCAACGGCCATCACCCGCACATCGTCCGGCAAAGCACCCTTGGACTGAATCACCGCCATACCCTGTTCCACAGCGTTGCGGGATACAAATATGAGATCCGTATATTCGCTAAGTTTAGACAGCGGCGTCAGCGTCACAGGATCGTTGTTCGGCTCAATCTCCAATGTCGGTACATGCACGCCCTGATAATCGAAACTTTCGATAATTTCTTTAAGATTACCCAGATAGCGCTCCTGTCGAGTTAGCACGACCACGGCTTTTTCAGGCTGCTCATTTTGCACCGAGGCGTGATAAACGGAATCGAGAATTTCTCTGGCGCCTTGTTCCAACAGGTCTTCCGCAACTTGCCTGCCCAAGGCATCAGCCGCTTTCTCAGACATCGCCGCGCTGGTTCGAATGCCAAAAATACAGCGTGAGCCATCCACTTCACCGACCATGCCTCGCATGCGAATTTTGCCTTTATTTACTTCGGCAAATCCGGCTACCGGCACATGACATCCACCTCCGAGCGCCGCGTTCATGGCCCGCTCGGCTGATAAATACAGTGAGCTTTCAGGGCTGTGCAATGGCTCCAGCAGGTCGCGAGTGCGCTCATCACTGCTGCGACATTCAATGCCGATTATGCCCTGGCCAACTGCTGGCAAACACAGTTCGGGGGTAATGTATTGACTGATACGATTCTTCAGTCCCAGCCGAATCAAACCCGCGGCCGCCAGAATAATCGCGTCGTAATCACCGGAATCCAATTTAGCCAGACGCGAGTTTACATTACCTCGCAGTTCAGTAAATTCAAGTGATGGGAAGGCACTTTTTAACTGCGCGATGCGGCGCATACTGGAGGTGCCGACCTTGGCGCCTTTGGGTAAGGCATAAAGATTTTGATAACTATTGGAAACAACCACATCGCGGGCATCTTCGCGGGCGCAAACAACCGCAATTTCGAGCCCATCCGGCAAGGCGATTGGCACGTCTTTCATAGAGTGCACGGCGATGTCCGTCTCGCCACTCAGGACAGAACGCTCAAGTTCCTTCAGGAACAGCCCTTTCCCCCCAGCCTTGGATAGACTGCGGTCAAGCATTTGATCACCCGCGGTGGTCATGCCGACGATTTCAACTGATAAGTCGGTATGCACTTCGAGCAATTGCTGCATGACAAACTCGGCCTGCCACATCGCGAGGGGGGAATTGCGAGTAGCGATCCGGATACGACTCATAGCGAAACAATTAGAGTTCTGTTGCGACCTAAGCTTAACACACCCACATGGGTGGTTTCATAGCTACTTTAGGCTCCAAAAGGGCTCCAGAGGCACATGATTTTAAACAACTTTTTAGAGTCCGTCAGCGGCGCTTTTGCCTCGCCATCCATTAACGGCACAGGCTATAATCGCAAGCCTTACGGATACCATCGCGGCACTAGGCGGAGAGTGGTAGTCGGGTAACTCACTGAGCAGCAATTAGAGCATGACAAAAAACAAATCCGCCACGGGGAAGCTGTGGGGTGGTCGCTTTGCACAAGCCACCGATAAATTAGTGGAAGCCTTCACCGAGTCAGTTAGTTTTGATGCCCGCCTGTATCGCGAAGACATCATGGGGTCGATTGCGCACAGTAAAATGTTGGCACGCATTGGCGTACTGAGCGACGCGGAGAGCGAATTAATTGAACAGGGATTGTTGCAGATTCAGCAGCAGATCGAGAGCGGCGAATTCGAGTGGTCTACCGAACTCGAAGACGTGCACATGAATATCGAAGCCCGCTTGACCGAAGCCATTGGCGAAGCCGGCAAAAAGTTGCACACTGGGCGCTCGCGCAATGATCAAGTTGCCACTGATATCCGGCTTTATCTACGTCGCATGTGCGATGAAATTATCGAACTAATCAGGTTGGCACAACAGGCAATACTTAATCAGGCGGAGCAACAGGTTGATACAATTTTACCGGGCTTTACACATCTGCAAGTCGCGCAACCGATAGTCCTGGCGCATCATCTGCTGGCATGGAACGAAATGCTGGAACGAGATATCGAGCGGCTGCTCGATACGCGGGCTCGTATTAATGTGATGCCACTGGGCGCAGCGGCCCTGGCCGGCACATCCTTCGCTCTGGATCGCGACTTTACCTGCGAATTATTGGGCTTCGACCGACCGGCGCGAAATTCCCTGGACGCGGTTTCTGATCGGGACTTCCTGATCGAATTTTCAACCGCGGCCAGTATTTTGATGATGCACTTATCAAGAGTCTGTGAGGAACTCATAACCTGGGCTTCTGAAAGCTATCGATTCATCAGCATTGGCGATGCTTTTTGTACCGGCTCCAGCATTATGCCGCAAAAAAAGAACCCCGATATAGCGGAGTTGATTCGGGGAAAAAACGGCCGGGTCAGCGGTAATCTGCAGGCCCTGCTTATGTTGATGAAGGCGCAACCGCTGGCCTATAACCGCGACAATCAGGAAGACAAACAACCCGTATTCGACACTGTGGATACTGTGACCGCATCGTTGCAGGTATTCACCGCGATGGTGCCCGCGATAACGTTTAATCGAGAGCGAATGTATCAGGCGGCGCAAGACGGCTATGCAACCGCTACCGATCTCGCAGAATATCTGGTGCGTTTGCAGGTGCCCTTCAGAGACGCGCATAGCATCGTGGGGCAACTGGTGCAGTATGCGATCGGACAGGGCAAGGCATTGGCTGATCTCGACCTCGAAGAATTACAATCCATTGGTTCCATGATAGGCGAGGATGTGTATGATGTGCTTACACTGGAAGGCTCAGTAGAATCGCGCGCGCATTTTGGCGGAACCGCACCCGATCAGGTACGCTCCGCTCTGGCGGCGGCCCGCCAGCGAATCTCCAGTTAACCGAATTCAGACCCTTGACCAATATTTATAAGATGAAATCAATTTCCTTTACGCGCGGCATCGCCGTCACGCTGCTCCTCTCAATCATCGTCGGTTGCGGGCAAAAAGGCCCGTTGATAGTTGAACAGCCGGCACCGATTCAGGAACCTGAAAACGAAGACACAAAATAGCACCGCTGGGCTAGACGAACCCCAGTCTGGTCAGTTTCATATGTCTAGTTTTAATTACATTGACGGCGAACTGCACGCTGAACAGGTGTCGCTGCGTCAGCTCGCAGCACAATTTGGAACGCCCTTGTATGTGTATTCACGTAGCGAACTGGAACGGCAATGGCGCGCCATGGATGAGGCCTTTGGGGACTATCCACATCAAATTTATTACGCCGTAAAAGCCAATAGTAATTTGGCTGTATTGCAGGTGCTGGCACAGTTAGGCTCAGGTTTTGATATCGTTTCAGGTGGGGAATTACAGCGTGTGCTGGCGGCAGGCGGCGGCGCTGAAAAAGTTGTCTTTTCGGGCGTGGCGAAATCCGAGCAGGAACTGGAGTTGGCGATTCGCGAAGGGGTGCACTGTATCAACGCGGAATCTGAGGCAGAGCTAAATCGAATTCAATTAGTCGCGTCACGCCTACAAACCACCGCGCGCGTTGGCCTGCGCATTAACCCTGATGTCGATCCGAAGACACACCCGTATATTTCAACCGGTATGGCAGAAGCCAAGTTCGGCATTAATATGCAGGCGGCTTTGGCACGCTGCCGAACGGCGGTGGATCTGCCAAATGTTGAGATTATCGGCATAGCCTGTCATATCGGCTCCCAAATCGTTACCACGACGCCATTTACCGAGGCCTTGCAGTGTGTGCTGGAATTTGTCGATCAAATGCAAGACTTGGGCATCTCGCTACAACACCTGGATCTTGGCGGCGGCCTTGGAATTGACTATAACGGCGAATCCCCACCCTCCGCGCAGCAGTATGTTGGCGCGATACTCTCGTGCCTGCACGACCGTGGAGTAACGCTGCCAGTCGGTATCGAGCCCGGTCGCTTCATCTGTGCCAATGCCGGGCTATTGCTTACGCAGGTGGAATACCTCAAATCCAATGGCGACAAACGCTTTGCGGTGATCGATGCGGGCATGAACGATTTGTTACGTCCGGCCCTGTATCAAGCCGAGCACCGGATAGTCAATGTAATCGAATCCGCGCCAAGTCAAAAATGCCTTGATGTGGTTGGCCCCGTCTGTGAATCGTCAGACGTGATGGCCCGCCAATGTAATATTGCTGCTGCACCCGGCGACTTGCTGGCGATCATGTCGGCGGGCGCCTATGGATTTGGCATGGCGTCGAACTATAACTCGCGCCCACGGGCGGCCGAGGTCATGGTGCAGAACGATCGCAGCAGCCTGATTCGCCGCCGAGAGAGCTTTGAGGACTTGGTTCGCGGAGAGCAATTTTTCGAGGCCGATTAGCCAAACCCACATCATTTGGCGGAATTTTTGCACAATATAGCGCCCAATGATTGCAGCACATTGAAACGATCTTTTACCTTATCCGCATTCAATAGACGCTGATACCTGAGTTATACTGACGCCTCATAAGTTGTTGTTTTCTTTATTATCATGAAAATATTATCTGCATCTTTACTTGCTGTGCTGATTGGCGGCGGCCTCGCCAGTGGCTCCGCTCTGGCAGCCAAGCTATACAAGTGGACTGATGCAGACGGCAATGTGTCTTATCAGGACCAGCCACCCCCAGATAATGTTGAGTCGGAAGTTATTGCCAATCAGGTCAGTGGTGGCGCCAGTACGCCTGCCAACTCTGGCAGCCGCAGCCCAGTCGTGATTTACACCGTGGCCAACTGCTCCAGCTGCGCCGCGCTTTTGGCCAAAATGCGGGAGCTGAAGGTGCCCGCTGAAGAACGCTCACTTCAGGACCGTGAAGTTCAAGCGCGAATCCTGGCACTAACGGATAGCCTGAAAGCACCCACCATGTTCATTGGCGAGGAAATGGTTCAAACCTTGACCGACTCGAATATCATCAAGCTGCTAGGCGCTGCGGGCTATGATGTGGGCCAAACTGCGGCCGCGCCCAACGCCAGCGATTCAGCCGACGACGCCGAATAGCCCCCGCCGCGCCGCGCGGTATTTAATACCATGAAAATCGCCAGTTGGAATGTAAATTCATTGCGGGTGAGGCAAACGCAGGTACTGGAGTGGCTGGATAAAAGCCAAACCGATGTGTTGTGCCTGCAAGAACTCAAAATGCCGGATGCGGAGTTCCCCCACGACGCCTTTTCCGAGCTTGGATATCACAGTGTTGCGACTGGGCAGAAAACCTACAATGGCGTCGCGATAATCAGTCGCTCGCCACTGCAAAACGTCGTTACTGATCTGCCCCACTATAAGGATGAACAACGGCGCTATATCGCTGGCGACGTCATTGGCGAAGAGGGCGGTCAGGCATGTCGCGTTGTGAACGTTTATGTCCCCAATGGCCAGGCACTTGATTCCGACAAATTTGTTTACAAACGGGAATGGCTTGCGCATCTCACAGCCGCCATGCAGGGCACGCTGATCAACATGGAGAATACTGTGTTGGTAGGCGATTTTAACATCGCCCCCACTGACCTGGATGTGCATGACCCAACCAAGTGGCGTGGCAAGATTCATTGCAGTGACACGGAACGGCTCATGTTACAGAAATTGATGGCACCAGGGCTGTATGATTGCTTTCGGCATTGTCATACAGAGGGTGACCGGTTTTCCTGGTGGGACTATCGCACCGATGGCTTCAGCCGCAATGAGGGCTTGCGAATCGATCTGGTGCTGGCGTCCTCCCCAATGCTGGATAAGCTCGTTGATTGTGATATCGATGAAACGCCCCGCAAACTGGAGCGGCCCTCAGATCATACGCCAGTGGTGGCAACGTTCGATTTCAACTAGTACGACCATATGCAGGACCCAGTAGAATTAAGAAAGGCGATCAACAGTCAACGCCGTGCCCTGAGCCAGGTCAGCCTGGCTGAGGCGGAGCACAATTTGTTGGAACAGGCGCAGGCTCTAACTGCTTTGGGGCACGCCAAAACAGTGCTCTCATATCTGCCAATGAATGGCGAAATATCGCCCCTCGCCCTGAGTGCCAGCTTGCAGAGTGCGCAGATCTATCTACCTCGGATTACCGACTTTTCTAAAAGTCAGATGCGCTTCTACTCTGCCAAAAATCCACGCCAGCGGAACAGCTTTGGAATAGAGGAACCGGTCGCCAAAGGCTGCTCCATAATGCCAGATTCACTGGACGCAGTGCTTATGCCTCTGGTGGCCTGTGATCCACAAGGCAATCGCTTAGGGATGGGGGGTGGTTACTATGATCGCGCCTTCGCCTTTAGATTGGACGATACTGTGTCAGCACTACCACTGCTGGTCGGGGTTGCGCATGACTTTCAGTTGGTAGAGCAGTTGCAGGCAGCGGCTTGGGATGTACCGCTGGATGCTATAATCACCGACCGACAATTTATCGATCTGCGCAAACAATGATGCAGGCAAGAAATTAATGATTGGCCGGCAACGGCCTAACTAAATCGGAAATCTTATTCTTATGACTAACCCCTTACAACGCGGCAAAATACGCCGCCCATCGGGCCACTCAAGTGTTCGCCAAAGCAGGCTATTGTGCAGCTTTATCTGTGGCATGCTGATGAGCCTCGCTGCCTGCGCTGATCCCGGTCAAAACCAAACCTCTATTACCAACGGCGACGACGCCACCCAACCGCAGGAAAAAATCATGGTTACATTAAATACGAATATGGGCGCCATTAGCCTTGAGCTGAATTCTGAGAAGGCGCCGCTGACGGTCGCCAACTTTCTCGATTACGCCAGAGAGGGCCATTATGACGGCACAATATTTCACCGCGTGATTAGCAATTTCATGATTCAGGGCGGCGGCTTTGCCACCGGCATGGTGCAAAAGCCCACCAAGGCGCCGGTAGCAAACGAAGCAAATAATGGGCTTCTCAATGAAAAATTTACTGTTGCCATGGCGCGCACCAATGATCCACACTCGGCCACCGCTCAGTTTTTTATCAACACCAAAGATAATGATTTCCTAAATTTCTCCAGTGAAACCTCTCGCGGCTGGGGTTACGCGGTGTTCGCCAAGGTCGTTGCAGGCGAGGATGTTGTGGAAAAAATTGAAGCCGTCAACACAGGCCAACATGGACCTCATGGTGATGTGCCGGTCGAAGAAGTGGTTATCGAATCAGTGACGATCGAACAATAGCCTGATCGCGACACTCGCTGAGCTGCGCACTCAGCGGATAGTCACAGGAATCGCGTGATCAGAATAATAGATATAAATATTAATGACTTATAGCTTTCCCTGCAGGAAGTCTGGCCCCCATCCTTAGGGTACATTCGCTCGCGAATGGGTCCCTCTTTTTTTGACTCAATCCTCTAACAGAGGAGTCATTAGTATAGTCTGGATGGGTCTAAATATCTTCACCTGATGGGGTGAAATTACGGCATTCGCAGCAAATCTGTCATGCGCAGGCTCTATTCGGGACGAATATAAATATCCGGCCAGTTGTCGTTGCCGGTATGAAAAGTCAGGCGCGTGGCTCTAGCGGGGTCACTACCCATTTTCCAGAGGAAGATTTCGTAATCCTCGGTATCGTGCTCGTGAAATTGCTGACCTCGGCTGGCACCAAACACCATGTACTCACCGTTGGCCGAATCTTTGGGCCAGTATTCATGACTGAACTCACCCTCCAGATCAATAAGCGTGCTGGTTTCCAGCGTATCTGGGTCTATACGGATAATCTGCAGATCGTTGAACTTGCCGCCCGGGTTTACCTGGTACAAACCTCGGCCGTCACTGGTCCAGCCTATTTCACAGCCATTGTAGAGTCCGGTATGACCCTGCTCTGTAGTGATAGCCGTGCCCCAGTGGCCGGAGTTGATGCCAATTTGATTTTGTCGCCCGGTGAACGCCAATTCCCCGGTCAGCGGATTAAGTTTGGGGTTTTGTATTCGAGCACCTTTGGGCAAAGCATTGCCAAGCCCGCTTTCAAATACTGTTGTGCTGCTCAAATCATCAACAGAAACTTTTACTACTGACGTGCCACCCTGCAAAAAACTGACATTCTGAGCATCCACCCAATGCGGTGCAGTGGCGTTTTCACCGATTTTTGTTTCCGCACCGGTTCGCAAGTCCTTCAAATAGACGTCCCAGGCCACGGTATTTCGCTGCGATACCCACGGTTGATGAGCACGCGCAAATACCAGTTTACTGCCGTCGGGGGAAATTCTCGGGTAGGTTTCGGTGTGCGGGTGTTCAGTTAGCTTACTCAGGGAGTAGTCGGATAGTTCCAGCTTGAAGATGTCATGATTGCCGTCCCGATTGGAGCTAAACACCACAAAGCCGTTAATACTACTGACATGTTGCTTGCTCAGTTCGCGCCATTCGTTTTCATCGGCCGAGACTTCTCCAGCTGCGGGTGCGGCGAGCGCGCCCAATTTTTTGGCTGCCCTTAGTTCCCAAGCCAGAAACCCCGACCCTGCGACAAATACCGCTGTGGCACCCGCCATCCATGACCAGCGCATCAGGGGTGAGCGAGCCTTGCCCGCCGCGTCAGCCTTAGCTCGTCGCCGCATTAAAATATACAGCGCCAACAAGGCGCCCCCGATCAAATATTCCACTAACTGACTCCAGATGTGTACGCCCAGCATGGTGATAACGGCAGCGGCCTGATCGGCCACACCCAACAACTTGAAGACCAGTGCGCTACCGGCCTCATAGGCGCCAAAGCTCATGAAAGTGGGTATTGGTAAGCTGGCACCGACCTCGCCACCGATTAGAGCACTAACCACTTGCGCCATTGGCAATCCTGACAATTCCGTAAAGGACGGTACCGCGACTGCCAGAAACAAAATATAAAATCCGGCATACTTCAATAAACGAATCAGCACGCTAAGCGCGAGAATCACGCCCGTTTTCCCGGCTCGACCAGCAGTCTCGACACTGTCGGAGAAGGCAGCAACAAAGTTCAAAAACTTCCCAGCCACTGATTCGCTTTCCGAGGCCTTACCCCAGCGCTGCTGAATCCAATCATTGACCCGTGGCACAATGGCGAATAAGCCGACAAATGCAACCGCGGCGATAATGACTGCAGACACCAGCGCCGCGACAGCCCAGGGCTGTAAGCCGGTGCCAAATAACTGACTGAGCATTATCAGAAGCACAATCGCAAGCAAGGCCAGCAGGTCAAAAGCGATACTCAGACCCAGAGAACTGACACAATGATGGAGCTTGACGCCGTAGCCTCGGTTTAGCAATCCCACATAACCAAGCTCGCCAAGTCGCGCCGGCAACATATCCACGGTCATATTGCGCACCCCGGTAACCAGCGCCATCTGGCGCATGTTTGGTACATTGACCTCGCCGCTGACCCGCAACAACAATTGGTATCGATAGGCGCGAATCACCAAGGTGACAAGATAGAGCCCCAGGTAGGCGAGTACCAGACCCCAGGTGGTGTTCTGCAATGCAGCCAGCACGCCGGGGCGCTGATCATCTGCGACCCCTGTGCTTACCCCCTGCAACAGTAACGCCAGGATGGCAAATGAGACGCCGATAGAGAGTGCAATTCGCAAAAGGTATTTCATGGCGCGCAGATTAGAGCAACGGTCGCCGTTGCTGAACTAAGTTAACAGAAATTAAGATGCGCGCCGCGACTTGATAACACGCGCCGGCACACCAGCGACCACATCCATTTCAGCAACATCTTTATTGACCAGGCTGGAAGCTCCAACAATGGCGCCCGTGCCAATGGAGACGCCGTCGAGCACCTGAATGTGGCTACCGAACCAGACGTTATCCGCCACCTTGATGCCGCCCTGTGGTTGCATACCCTGTTGCTTGAACGGCAGGTCGAGATTATCGCTAACGTAGGGGCCGCTGCCGATAAAGTAGCAGAACGCGCCAATTAATACTTGGGCGCCAATAGTTACATCACTGCCCTCCAGAGCATGAATCAGGGTGCTGATCCCAATCGTGCAATCTCGGCCGATTGTGATATTGCCGTTTTTGCAGCTCAACACAGCATTGCGGCTGATGATTGTGTTATCACCAATGGAAATTCCGGTGTTGGTACCGCCTTTGGCGTCCAGCACCGCGCCGTCATCAACAATGACATTGTCGCCAATGGATATTTTCAACCCATGGCGAATCGCTACCCCTTGGCCAAAGACCACGTTGGCACCGACTTTGCCGAGAATGCGCGGATAGAGAAACTTTCTCAGTAGCAAACCAAATGTGCCAGGCACCCAGGACGCAAACAGCATGATCAGTTCATACTTTACTAAGTACCAAACGCTGTCAGTGCCCAGGGCCAACGCCTGGTAGCGTTGCATCGCTGACTTGTTCGAGTCAGTAAGCTGCTCATGAAGCGTGCCCTCTGACAGACCCGGTTTGGTCATGGCGATGTGCTCGTTGGGATGATTAATGCTGATGGCCGCCGGGCCCATGCACGTGGCCGTGCTCTACTTCTTCGGCTGACGCGTCACGAACTTCAGTTACCGAAACTTCGAAGTGCAAGTCCTGACCCGCCAGCGGGTGATTGCCATCTACGGTGACGGTGTCGTTTTCTACTGCCGTCACAACCACCGGTACCGGACCCTGTTCAGTTTCGGCCTGAAATCGCATGCCGACTTCTACCTTGTCGACCTCAGCCCCGAAAGCTTCCTTGGGCACTTCCTGAATAAGGGCCTCAACCGGCATGCCATAGCCTTTTTCAGGGGCAATGTGAGCAGTGAGTTCATCGCCCACCTGCTTGCCCTCTAACTGTTCTTCCAGACCAACAATGATATTGTTCGCCCCATGCAGGTACACCAGAGGATCCTGGCCCTTAGAGCTATCCAGCACCTCGCCCTCGGTATTTTTAAGTTCGTAATGAATGGTGACAACGGAGTTTTGTTTGATGGTCATATCTGAGTTCGGGGTAAAAGTAGTGACAAAGTGGGATTATGCCCAAAGGCAGGTCCAGTAGAAATGAATTTTAGGCAAATTGGCGCTTACTAATCGCTCTTACTGCAGGTGACGAGTCTGGCGCTGGTTAGCGGTTTTACGCCTTGTTGCCGAACTGACAGCACGTGCGCCAAGTAAAAACCGGGGCTTGGATTTTAAACCTGACACTTCGACGTCATTGGCAAGGCAAACCTGTAAAGTATCGGCTGGCGCGAGCGATAAATGAATCGCTGCCTCGTACACTAGGTCATAAAGTCGCAGCAGGGATATTTTATGGGTTTGGCCGCTGCTTTCATAGAGTCGCGCAGCCAACCCTGAAAAGTTGCTGAACGGGCTAGCCCCTAAAATCTGCGGCAAACTATGCTTGAAATGACCGGAATTACCGATCAAATCCCAGAAACGGGCAAAGCGCTGCATGGCCTGGGTTTCCCTGAACGTAACGCGGTCAGTGCTGATCACATTAAATGGCGGATTCGGGTTGAACCTGAGCTGAAAAGTATCGGTGTGACGAATTATCGGGGAGCCTTTAAGCCGCTTGAGAATTCCAACCTGAATCTCATGCGGGCCTAACGCGCACAGACGATCGAAGCTGGCAGCAAAACTGCTCATGTCTTCCCCGGGCAAACCAAATATCAAATCGGTGTGAACGTGGGCGTTTGAATGCTCCAGTATCCAACCAATATTTTGTTCGGCGGCCTCGTTGTTTTGCCGGCGACTGATGTTTTGCTGCACTGTTTCATTAAAGCTTTGAATGCCAATTTCAAATTGCAGTGTGCCAGGCGGAAACTGCGCGATTTTTTCCTGCAGTAATGGGGGCAGATGATCCGGGATAACTTCAAAGTGCAGGAAAAGATCAGCATCCAACCGTGCCAGGAAAAAGTCCAGAATACGCAAACTGCTTTTAACCTTGAGATTAAAGGTTCGGTCAACAAACTTGAAGTGTCGAGCGCCACGCTGATAGAGAAGATCCATTTCTTCTAAAAACCGATCCAGATCAAAAGGCCAGGCCGTTTTATCCAACGCCGATAGGCAAAACTCGCACTTAAACGGGCACCCGCGTGATGCTTCTACATAAATGATTCGGTGCTTGATATCCTGCTCATTATAAAGGCTATAGGGCATTTCCAGATCACGCAAAGCTCCCTGCTCGCCCGCTAGCATTGTGTCAGCTACTGTTTCTCCGCGTAATAGGCTTTGACACAGCGTGGCAAAACTAATCTCTCCCCACCCGGTGATCAGATAATCCGCCAGTGCCACCATCGGCTGGGATTCATACTCATAGCTGACCTCGGGGCCACCCAATACTATCTGCACGTCGAGCGCCGCTTGCTTGAGCAACGCGACCAACTTTTCGCTAAGCTCACAATTCCAAACATAGATGCCCAGCCCAATAATACGCGGCGCGTGCATCAGAATTTGTTCGGCCATATCTTCTACGCGGCTCTCGAGGGTAAACTCCTTAATCACCGAAGACGACTGCAACTCACCCAAATTCGCCTGTAGGTAACGCAAGCCGAATGCGCTGTGAATATAGCGCGCGTTGATAGTGCACAACACAATGTCTTTTTGTTCAGCCGACAACATCGCACACCAGCTTATTGATTACATGCGCGCTGGCAAACAGGCCAAAAGCCGCAGTGACATGAGTGACTGAACCCAAACCACCGGCACAGTTCAGGGCATTGCTTTGTGGCGTATCGTCTTGTCGTACAGGTCGCTGAGCACTGAGGCCGCCCGCACCGTCCGGATACACTAATTGTTCGTCGGAATAAATGCAGGCCACACCGAAACTGCGTTTGGGATTGCGCGCAAAGCCATACTCCTGACGCAATAATTTGCGGGTTTTGGCAAGTAACACATCGTGCTGTGTACGACTCATATCCGCTTCTCGAATCAATCTCGGGTCGCGTTGTCCACCCGCCCCCCCGATACAAATCAGCCTTATTCGATAACGCTTGCAGTGCGCGATCAAAGCCGCTTTTATACGGAAATCATCGATGCAATCAACCACGTAATCGACTTTATCACCAAGTTGTTCTGCCAGATTATCGCTGCCGATAAATTCGTCGACTGCACAGACCTCGCAGCTTGGGTTAATTCGCAGGATTCGCTCGCGCATCACCGCTACCTTGTCGCGCCCCAGGGACTCTTCATCGGCTAAAATTTGCCGATTGATATTCGATTCTGCGACGATATCCATATCAATCAGCCGCAAGCTGCCGACAGCGCTCCTGGCCAGACTCTCTGCCACCCACGACCCAACACCGCCAACACCAATTACGCACACGCTGGCAGCTTGCAGGCGCGCCAGACCAGCATCGCCATACAAGCGTGCGATGCCGCCAAAGCGTCGCGCAGCGGAAGTGTCCGGGGATATTGCTTTCGTCATTGCTGCTGGGTTCTTAGGTTAAACTAGTGCCATGCCCACGGGTACGCTAGTAGACACACACTGCCATCTTGATTTCGATGAATTCAATCACGATCGAGATAGGGTGGTGCATCGCGCCACGTCGAACGGCGTACATCAGATCATTGTCCCAGGCGTCAGTCGCGCCACCTGGGCCCGCCTTATAAGTTGCGTTGGCCAATATTCGCAGTGCCACTATGCGCTCGGAATGCACCCATTATTTTTGTCTCAGCACAGGCGCGCTGATCTGCCGAAACTGGAAACACAACTTCACACGGGCGACGCACTGGCAGTCGGAGAAATTGGCCTCGACTACTACCAAAAGGAACTGGATCGACAACGCCAGCTGGAACTATTCGAGCGTCAGCTCAGTATAGCAAAACGCCATAGCCTACCCGCAATAATTCATTGTCGAAAGGCGCACGACGACTGCATACGATATCTCCGGCGGCAAGAGGTCAAGGGCGGGATCATCCACGCATTTAATGGCAGTCTACAGCAAGCGCATCACTATATTGAGCTAGGATTCTTGTTGGGATTCGGCGGGATGTTGACCTATTCAAGATCCAATAAATTGCGCAGACTGGCTAAGCAGTTGCCGCTGTCCTCAATTGTTTTGGAAACAGATGCACCCGATATGACCGTCATGCAGCATCGGGGCCAGAGAAATAGTCCGGAGTATATTCCCTACGTGATGGAGGCTCTCGCATCAGTCCGGGGTTGCACATCAAGCGAGATAACCGAAAACACAACGGCGAATGCTCGCCGTGTGTTTCCGTCCCTTGGAAAAGTATGCGAATAGCTTTTTGCAAAGCCACGCTCACGCACTCTAGACGCGGTCAGAATCGGAACAGTGAATATCTGCAACTGTACTGATTCAAGTAAAATTATTTCTCAGCATTTTGGTGGGCGAATCTAATTTGATCGCGCAACGCTTCCCCAAAAAAAGTTGCGACGCTCATAAGGTGTCGGCCTTCACTGGTGAGTTCGCAGCCTGCTGTTGGTCACGCACTTGATCACCCGCGACATGTGCCTGATGGGCATGGTCAACAAGCTTGCAGGCTTCCATACCCACAGAAGAGCCCCGGGTAACACCGCAAACCGAGCATGCTTCGAGTACTACGCTGCCAGTGCGTGGATTTAAGAAAGGTATCCAGTTGTGTGTTGCCATAGGACTGTCCGTTAATATCGTAATCTTATGCTTTGATTAGCATGTCGACCGAGTATAGATTTGGAATCGCTCGATGACGCGCAACTGAACGACGAATTGACAATGTTTATCGCGGTTTTAACATTGTTTGTCTTTGTTCTTGATTGATTGTGGCTTTTCAGGCACTTTTGATCGCTGGAACCACCTCACATCGTCCGTTTGTCCAACCATGAAAAATGCACCCACGGCAGCCGTTTTATTGATTGGCGACGAATTGCTGGCAGGCAGTATTCAGGATGAAAACCTCGGTTATATCGCTAAATTATTAGCTGAGCGTGGCATTCGCGTGCGTGAATCGCGCGTCGTGGCCGATGAAGAAAAGGCGATTGTCGATGCGCTTAACGCACTGCGTAAGACCTATGACCATGTTTTCACCACCGGTGGCATCGGCCCGACTCATGACGACATCACATCGGACTCGGTGGCCGTAGCCTTTGGCGTTAAAAATGTTATTCAACAGGATGTGTTCGATACCATTGCCAATTATCTGGATGGCAAAGGGGTTGAATTCACACCGGCCGCCCAGCGCATGGCCTACGCGCCTGAGGGCGCGGAAATGATCTGGACTGGCGAATCTGTAGTACCAGGCTACCGCATTGAAAATGTTTATGTGATGGCCGGCGTACCCAGCATCATGCGCGTCATGATGGGGGCAATTATCGACACCTTGGGGTACAGCGAAGCCATCCAGGAACGAAAAGTACATGCCAACGTCAGTGAAGGCGAAATCGCGGCCGCATTGACAGAAATACAACAACACCACTCGGACGTCGCAATCGGCAGCTACCCGCAGCAGCCAGATTCCAGCATCTCAAAATATCGCGTGATTTTTATTGTCAGGGGTACGGATTTACAGCGCATTGAGGCCTGCTGTGACGCAATAATGCAAGCCTGCGATGCCGGCGGCTACGCGGCCATGTTAGAACATAAAACCAGGGGGCCTAACTAAGCTGCTGATGTCGGTAGCAGCTTGTTATATGGTCATTGACCATGCCACAGGCCTGCATAAACGCGTAGCAAACCGTACTGCCAACATATTTGAAGCCAAGCTTTTTAAGGGCTTTGCTCATCGCGTCGCTGTGCGGCGTATTGGCAGGCACCTCAGCCAAGCTTGACCAATGATTAACCCTTGGTTGCCCGCCACAGAACCCCCACAAAAACTCACTAAAGCCCTGCCCTTCGCCTCGTTGCGCTGCACTCTGGATCTGCAGGTACAACTTGGCGTTTTCAATAAATGCATTAACCTTCAATTTATTTCTGATAATGCCCGGGTCAGCCAATAGAGCCGCACGCTTGTCATCATCGTAAAGGGCTATTTTGGTGGCATCAAATTGATCGAACACACGCCGATACTGCTCTCGCTTGTTCAACACTGTGATCCAACTCAAGCCAGCTTGCGCGCCCTCCAGATTCAACATCTCGAATAGACGTTGGGGATCATAGACGGGTACGCCCCACTCCTCATCATGATACGCGCGATACAAGTGGCTTGCCTCACACCAGGAACAGCGTCTCGGCCCGGTCATTTTTCATTGCCTCGAAGATTCACTACCTGCTGGTGCATGGTGATGCGGTCCGCAGCCTGCGGCGCGACCGGGGGACCACTGACAATCGAAATTTTCTTTAAGATAGCTTTCGGCAAGCCCCGCATGGCACGCCCTTGATGCCGTGAGAACCAGGTGCCCCACATACCCCTGAGGGCCAATGGCACCACTGGCACCGGGGTGCGCTTTAAAATCTGATCAATGCCAGGCTGAAACTTGGCGACCTCACCATCTCGAGTTATTCCCCCTTCAGGAAAAATCACCACTAACTCACCGTTTTCCAATGCCTCAGCAATGGTGTCAAACGCACTCTCTACCAGTTCCGGGTCTTCCCGCTTGGTGCCGATCGGGATGGAATTTAACCACTGAAATAATTTTTTCGCGATTGGTAGCTCGTAGAACTTATGGTACATAACGAATCGCGCCGGGCGCGGCAGGACCGCCAACAATAGGGCCGGGTCAATAAAACTCACATGGTTACAAACCAGCAGGGCCGGGCCCTCAACCGGAACATGGTGTAAATCTTCTTTTTTGATTCGATACACGCTGTGGACCAATAACCAACTAACCAGTCGCAGGAAAAACTCTGGAACCACTGAAAGTATGTAGAGTGTAACCAGCATATTTAGGATGGCGGTCACCTTAAAGATCTCCAGCACCGAAAACTCAAAATACAACATCACGGCTGCCATGGCGCCGGCCAGAGTCATAAACAGGCTATTGAATATATTGTTGACCGCAATGGTGCGCGAGCGATGCTTGGCAGCGCTGCGCACCTGCATAAATGCGTATACCGGCACGATAAATAAGCCACCGCTAAAGGCGATCATTGTGAGGTTGAATATCATTTCCCAGGCACCCGGTAGCGCCAACAAGGCAGCCAGATTAAGAAGCTCACCTTCGCTTACGATTTGGGTATTGCCTAATTGCCATGTGAAGTAACTGATACCAATTGCACCGAAAGGCATCAGCCCGATTTCCACCTTCCCGCCTGATAGCAGCGAGCAGGCAAAAGAGCCCAGCCCGATGCCAATGCAAAACGTTGCAAGCAATAGAATCGCGACCTGCGGATCACCCCGCAGTACCTGCGCAGCGAACACCGGAAATTGTGTCAGTACAATAGCGCCGAAAAACCAAAACCAGGAAGCCGCCAGAATGGACTGAAATACCGGCTGGTTAATTCGCGTTTTGCGGATGATCTGCAAGCTACTGCGCCAGATATTAAACGACACCTTTAGCTCCGGCATCGCCGGCGGCGCGGCGGGAATTTCACGACTGGCAAACCAACCGATAAGTGCTACCCCCAGCATGGTCAGCATCAACCAGTTCTGATAACCAATATCGCTGGCAAGGAACCCCCCTACAATGGTACCCAGCAAGATGGCGATAAACGTGCCAGACTCCACATAGGCGTTGCCATCCAGAATTTCATTACGTGCCAGGTGTTGCGGCAAGATACTGTATTTGATGGGTCCGAAAAAAGCCGATTGGGTACCCAATGCAAACAACACAATTAACATGGCATAAACGGACTGCATATACAGCGTGACGCAACCGATTATCATGATCAGGACTTCAGCGATTTTTATGCGCCTGATCAGGGCCGACTTCTCAAATTTGTCAGCCAATTGCCCGGCAATGGCGCCAAATAGAAAATAGGGCAGGATGAACGCCATCAACGCAATGTTCAGAATAATGGCCTGATTTTCCTTGGCCAGAAAATAGGTCACCAGAATGGCAAAAGCATTGCGATAAACATTGTCATTGAATGCGCCCAGAAACTGGGTACAAAAATACGGTAAAAACCGGCGCTCAGTTATCAAATGCTTAGACAAATCGGCATTCCTGCAGGTGATTATAGAGGGTCAACAAAAGGTTGTTATACTGCAGCAACCAAGATTAACACCAAGCTGACTCCGGTAATAGCCGAATGCAAGCCCTGCCATTGTGGCCAAACTGAAATATGACTATCTGATCGTTGGCCAAGGACTGGCGGGGTCTATTTTGGCTTTCCTCCTGATACAGCGGGGGCAACGGGTTATGGTAGTCGATGACCACCAGCGCGGCGCGGCATCGGTGGTCGCCGCAGGAATAATCAACCCCGTGACCGGCCATCGCTTGAATATCTCAGATGGATTTTCCAGGTACTTTCCTGCCGCACGGCGTGTCTATAAACAATTGGAACGGGAGCTCGATTGCCGACTCTGGTACCCGACTGCACAATCACGCCTCATAAAAAACCCCGGGCAGCTCGAGTATCTGCAGCAACGAAAACTTGATCCCGTCTATTGTGACGTCCTTGGCCACTACGATGAGACTGCCAAGGGTTTTGCGCTGAAGCAGTTCGGTACAGTGGCAATTGAACAGACCGTCGTGGTTGATGTGGCGGACATTCTACGGAAGATGCGGAACTGGCTGACGGATCGTGGTAGCATCACGATGTCGCGTGTAGACCACTCTAGTTTGGTGAATGTCGGCAACGGATTTTCAGTCGGGGGTGCTACGGCCAGGCGAATCATATTTTGCCAGGGTCATCAGGCGACGGAAAACCCTTGGCTACGCGACCTACCATTTAAACTCGCCAAGGGCGATGTCCTGACCATTGATTCGGGGGAATCTGTGTCAAAAATGTTGAATTGGGGAAGATGGCTGGTGCCTACTCCCCGGGGTACAAAATTGGGTTCCACCTTTGAGTGGCAAAATTTATGCGCAGCACCGCAGGACAGCGCTCGCCGTGAATTACTGGCCAACCTTAAACAGCATACTGGGCTGGAGCCTGTTGTGACCGAACACCAATGCGGTATACGCCCCACGACCCGGCATCGTAAACCGTTTGTCGGCCCGATCGGCGGACTGGATCAGGGGTATTGTTTTAATGGCTTCGGCAGCAAGGGCTGCTTACTGATGCCAGCGCTGGCCGAGCAACTGATCGATCACCTGCAGCATTCGAAACCACTGGCCCACGAGCTGACCCAATGTCTCTAACCGAGCGCGCCCACGAACTGATACGTCAGCACTTTCGTGACCCGGGCATTTCCCGCGAGTTGGCGGTAGACGCGACTTGTGGAAACGGTAAAGACACCGAGTTTCTAGCGCGTCTCGACTTCCGGCAGGTGGTTGGCTTTGAAGTACAGGAGGACGCGATTATCCAAACCCGAATGCGCATGGATCACCTCGGCTTCACCAATGTTGGTTTAATACTGGATGGGCATGAATCACTGGGGCGCCACATCCCGGGTGAAATCGATTGCGTCATGTTTAATCTTGGCTATTTGCCGGGCGGCGACAAAAACCTCACAACCAACGAGGTGACCACGCTGGTAGCACTCAAATTTGCCACCGATATGCTGTCTGAAACCGGCATCATTTCGCTGATCTGCTATCCCGGTCACCCACAGGGCTTGCAGGAAACAAAGGCTATTCAACGCTGGCTGGCCACCCTGGGCGCGAAATGGCGTATTCAGATGAAAAAGTCCAGTACCAGCAATGAGGCGGCGCCTATTCTGTACGCCATCACGCGGCGCAAATCAATAACGCCACCGGTACCAACCCGGACCGCACCTCCGGTGACCGAACAGAGCGACCCCGACTCGCAAACGACTACTTAATCAGCTTGATCCGTTGGCCGGGGCTGGGTTCACCATTCGGATACATCCCGTTGATCAAGCGCAGTTGCGCCTCAGCATACTCACTTAAATTGGCTTGCCGCGCGAGGCTGGCAAAAGTATCGCCACGGCGCGCCGTGATTAACTGAATCTCGCGCCCCTCGGCCAGCGATTGTTCTTCTGACTTCAGGCGACGAATGCTTCGCACCACATCGAAAAAGCTTTCATTGGGCAATACCTTCTGGCCTTGTCCTAAAACAATAAACGCCTGTGCGCCGCGGTAAATTGCACTAACTCTAATGTTCTGCTGCTGACCCTGCCCGTTGCTAATGGTTGCCACACCGGCGTAGGCAGAATCTTCGGAAGTATCAATTCGACGGCCATCACGAAAGTTTTGAAATTTTGAATTAAGGTAACCGTCCGCACTCAAGCCACCAGTGGCCGGGTCCATGCGCAATTGAATGGCTTGGGTTCCGTCAGGAGCGATGCCGGTGAGTGCCGTTGGTTGGTTTTGAATGCGCCAGCCCTCGGGAAACTCGAGAAACAAATCGAGGCCTTTGTGATAAAAGCGATTAGCATGAGTGATGCCTTGCTCCTCACTATCGCCATAGGCCATGCCATTCGTCAGACGCAAAAAAGCACCGTCGTCTGGCGCCGGCTGATTGATGTCACGATACTTCTTAGCTGCTTTGATCACTTCCTGCAGGCGTTGGTCGTTGCGTGGGTGAGACGCAAATAAGCCGTGGTAAGCCTGAGGTTGTCGGCCCTCGGCCCGGGCTCTCTCAGCGGCAAATAACTCCTGATCCTTGAGTATTTCGATTACCCCGATCATGTCGTCGACATCGTAATTGTTCTTGGCAATATATTCGGCGCCAAGCGCATCGGACTGCAACTCCTGCTTGCGGCCATAACCACTCATTAAAGCTCCACCAAGCATCTGCGATGCCTGCGCCAGTTCACGGCTGCCGGTGCCAATGGCCACCGCTGCCGTAGCCACCCCGGCGACCTGCTGTTGGGCCGCTCGCTGCGCCCCATGGCGCGCCGTAACGTGGCCGATCTCGTGGCCGATGACTCCCGCCAGGTGTGCCTCTTTGGTCATATAGGCCATGATACCGCGGGTAATGTAAATGAAGCCGCCGGGTAATGCGAAGGCGTTAACCTGAGGGCTATCCAACAACGTGAAGGTGAACGGCAAGTTAGGGCGCTGACTTTTGGCGGCCAGGCGCTGACCAATATCGTCGACATATTTTTGCAGTTCCGGATCATCGTACAGGGTGTACTGTTGCATGATCTGCTCATGGTATTTTGGACCAACCGATAGCTCCCACTTCTCAGACATGGCAAGCTGACGCTTACCGGTGACCGGATTAGTCGCACACCCCTGCAGAACCGCGAGCAGCGCAAGACTGAAAACAAAACGTTTAATTGCAGACAAAGACATGACAGATGACCTCAAAATATCGTGGGGGTTAACAAGTCGAGATTAGCACAAAATAATTTTTCAGCATTGGCAGGCTTACCAATTGCAACATTATTTAACCGTAGCTGCCATTGATGCTCGCGCCATTCAGCTTTTCAAAAAGGGCGCTATCAGCATTTGATCAACGCGCTCGCATTCTGACTCCTGTGAGACGAGACCAATTGACATCGTTCTGTGCCCTGCCGCCGGTCGCTCAGTATAGGTCTGAAACCAGCGATCCCACCAGATCAGGAAAAAACCGTAGTTCGTGTTTTGCTCGTTAATATCGATGGAATGGTGGGCGCGATGCACGTCTGGTGTCGCAATCATCTTGCGCAACGCGGCATCAACGCGGGCTGGAATAGCGAGGTTGCTGTGATTAAAGGCCGGACCAATAAACAGTAATAACTCAAAAATTATAACTGCCGCTAGCGGTGCGCCCAGCAAGATCACCAGTAACGCCTTATACAGAAGTGATAAGACCAGTTCCAGAGGATGGAAACGAACGGCGGTCGTGACGTCCATATCGTGATCAGCGTGATGCACCTTGTGCATGCGCCACAACAGGTCAATTTTGTGCGTGGCCACATGTTGCCAGTAAATGGCGAAATCCAGCACGATCACCGTCACAACAATGGCCAGCCAATTTGGCGCAGCAATTAAATTAAACACCCCCAGCTGATTGGCCAAAGCCCAGTTGGCTGTACTCAGCAAGGTGAGAGGAATCAAAAAGCGCAACAGCACAAAATTGAATGCAAACAAAAACAGGTTATGCCAGCCTCGCCGCTGACCGACGCGGCTTAAATCACGCCTCGGAAACAGGCTCTGCAAGACCAGTAAAAGCAGAAACAGGATTAGCGGCAGGGCGCTGATTAAATTAATGGAGCTGACTAGATTCACCAGCTCAGACTAACGGCGCTTCCCTTCCAGCCAATTGATAATAGGCTCCCATTCCTGCATGTCTTTTTCCACCTCTGAAAGTGGCATCTCAAAAATTCCCACCCCGCTGTCCGCTGCTTTTATGTAATTTTGTGAATTGCGTAGCGTGCCAACAAAGGGAACTGAAAGCTTTTTCAAAAACTTTGCCAGCACTTTGTAGGAGTTATAATTCTGCTGCGATCGATTGGCCACCACGCCTATCAGCGCATTGGCATTATTGGCTCGTGTGCGCGCCGTAATGTCGGCCACAAATGACGCCGCCACCCGCATATCGATCGCTGACGGCAACACCGGGATGATGACAACATCAACCAGCTTAATTAATTTTGCTACCTTGGCGCTATCGGTTCTGGCGGGCGCGTCATAGACTACTCGTTCAGTGTTCTCGGCGGGGTATATTCTGCCACGCAGGCCATTGAATCCCTGAATCGGCGCCTCACTTTCAGGCCGCACTTTCAACCATTGCATACTGGACTGCTGTGGATCCAAGTCGACCAAGGCCGTGGGCGTATCCCAAACCGCATAGTAGGTCGCCAGATTGGTGGCAATCGTGGTCTTGCCACAACCGCCTTTGGGGTTTACCACCAGAATAGATCGCATGTATGCATCCTCATCATTAATCATGCGACTTCGGTGAAAGCACCAAAACGCACTGTATACGGGGTGTCAGGGTGGTTCAGGATACCGTTTTTTCAAATATATGCCAATCACACCGAAATTGGGCTTTTAGTGTTTGCGCACGCTAGTTCTGTGGTAACGCCAACACCAGTCCAAACCAAATGATTGCACCCACCCATCCATTATTAATAAATGCGGCGAAACAGTCGGCGCGGTCGCGTGCCCTGATCAAATATTGTTGATAGACGAACAGGCAACTAACCAACAACAGCGACCATAGAAAAACAACCGTCAGACCCGCCTGTAGCATAATCGCCAGCAACAGGATCAATATTGTTAGCTGAGCCAAACCGATCGCCAGACGGTCATACGCACCCAGTAAAATCGCAGTCGAATTTACACCAATCTTCAGGTCGTCTTCACGATCAGACATTGCGTAGGCAGTATCGTACATCACCACCCACACCAAGTTAGTGAGCAGCAACAGCCAGAATGGACTGTCGAATGGATGTTCCAATGCCACATAGGCCATGGGAATGCCAAATGAAAATGCCATGCCCAATACCAGTTGCGGGGCCTGTATTAGGCGCTTCATAAATGGATAAATAATGGTCAGCCCCATGGCGGGCACTGCCCATGGCCAAACCGGCATTGGCAATTGGAGCAGCAACAACAAAGCTATCGATGACAAGATGATGAATAACCCAAGCGCTTGCTGCGGTCGCAGATCACCGGCGGCCAGTGGCCGTGTGCGGGTGCGATCCACGGCCGGATCGATGTCCCGGTCGGCATAATCGTTGATCACGCATCCGGCACACCGCATTACGAACACGCCAGCCACAAATATCCAAACAATTGAGGCATCGGGCTGACCCTCCCCCGCCAGCCACAGGGCAATTAACGTAGGCCATAACAGCAATAACCAACCAATCGGTTTTTCCACCCGCATTAGTTTCAGGTAGTGCGGTATGTCGTCGATTAAGCCCACAGCAAGATACTCCGATTATGCATTTACATAGCCCTCTCTGGTCCCGACCCAGCGCTCTATCAGCGCGGCCGCCTGCTGCGGCTGATGCGTCAGCAATCGGTCGGCCGCGGCTGGCAGGTACGGAATCAGATGTTGATCGCGCATAATATCAGCCAGCTTAAAGCCAAGACTACCTGTTTGACGGGTACCCAACATTTCACCGGCACCGCGCATCGCCAGATCTTGCTCGGCAATAACAAAGCCATCGCTGGTATCGCGCATAGTTTGCAGACGATGCTTAGCGTGGGCACTCAAGGGCGGGTCATACAGCATGATGCAGTATGACTGCGCACTGCCGCGCCCCACACGGCCGCGCAGCTGATGCAATTGAGCCAACCCCATGCGCTCTGAGTTTTCAACTATCATCAGCGATGCATTGGGCACGTCGACACCGACTTCGATCACGGTGGTAGCAACCAGAATATCCAGATTACCGCTGCGAAATGCCGTCATTACCTTATCTTTTTCAACCGGCTTCATGCGCCCGTGAACCAGCCCAACCCGTAAGTCTGGTAACGCGGCTGCCAACTCCTGTTCGGTGTCGGTTGCGGCCTGCGCGCTTATCACATCAGACTCATCAATCAGCGGGCAAACCCAATACACTTGGCGACCTTCGGCACAGGCGTGTTGCACGCGCTTTACCACATCTACTCTGCGCTCCTGCGCCGACATGACCACGGTCTCCACCGGCGTACGGCCAGGCGGTAACTGGTCAATGCTTGATACATCTAAATCCGCATAAAAACTCATCGCCAGTGTGCGCGGAATGGGCGTCGCGGTCATTACCAGTTGATGAGGCACAGTAGCAGCGCGTGATTTGCTGCGCAGCGCCAGCCTCTGATCAACGCCAAACCGATGCTGTTCATCGATTACTACCAGACCCAGGTTATGATATTCAACGGTCTCCTGAAATAACGCATGAGTACCCACTACGACCTGGAGTTCGCCGCTGGCCAACATCTCCAAAGTGCTGTTCTTTTGCTTGGCCGGAGTCTTGCTGGCCAACCAACCAACCAGTATTCCCTGCGGTTCAAACCATTGTTTCAATGATCGGTAATGTTGTTCTGCTAATAGCTCGGTTGGCGCCATCAATGCGGTTTGCAATTTGCTATCAACCGCATGCAACATGGCCAGCGCAGCAACCACGGTTTTACCGCAGCCGACGTCGCCCTGCAGTAAGCGCAGCATCGGTGTATCAAGGCACAGGTCATCGACGATTTCAGCCAGCACACGCTGTTGGGCCGCTGTTAAATCAAAATCCAGTTCATTTAACAGCTTGTCCGCAGACGGGCTAGCCGCCACCAACCCGGGGGCGGCTTCGGCCTGTTGCTGCTGCCGCGAGTGTCGTAGACTCAGGTGATGCGCCAGCAACTCTTCATAAATCAAGCGTTGATGCGCGGCACTGCTGGCCGAGGCCATATCCTCAATATTACAGCCCGCGCTGGGGCGGTGCAGGTGCTGCAGGGCTGACTGCAGGCTGGACGCCGCGTAGGCTTCGCTGATGGTGGGCGGTAAGCTATCAGTCGATAACAATTCTGGGACCACCGGCAACGTCTGTTTCAGTACCTGATCGGTAATTTTACGCCACAGCAGTTGTGACACACCTTCGGTAGTTGAATACACCGGAGTCAGTGTCGCTTCCAATGCGCCAGTTGGCCGCTCGCTGGAGATGCGGTACTCAGGGTGCACCATCTCCAGGCTTTTCGGTCCGCGCCGAACTTCGCCAAAACACCGCACCCAGGCGCCTCGGCGAAAGCCTTTCTCCTGCGCACGAGAAAAATGAAATAGCCTTAAAGTAAGATTGCCAGTGCCATCGCTGATGCGCACCAGTAAGCTACGACGGCGACCGTACACCACCTGCGCCAACTCTATCTGACCAACGACAACCACGCTATTACCGGCGATTAAGGCACCTATTTCGCTCAAGCGGGTTCGATCTTCATAGCGAATGGGCAGATGGAACAACACATCCTGTAAGGTATTAATGTGCATGCGCGCCAGCTTTGCAGCTATTTGTGGGCCAACGCCGGAGAGCGCGCTAACCGATTGGTCAGGGCCTAGTTTACCGGCATCAACCATGAATTACCGCACCCCGCTGTCAAACGGACGATTGGGATAAGCTGACACGATCAGCCATTGTGGATGGTGCAATAATGGCGGCGCAACAATCGCCCTAATCGAGCTGTAGCACCGCATCGATTTCAATTCTGGCGCCGCGCGGTAGCGCCGAAACCTGAACCGCAGCGCGCGCGGGATAGGGTTCGCTCAGTGACTCGCTCATGACCTCATTCAGCGCGGCGAAATCATCAAGGTCGGTTAGATACACCATCAGTTTTACCGCCTGCTGCAGAGAGCCGCCCGCTGCGCGACTGACTGCCTGCAAGTTGGCTACAACCTGCTGTGCCTGCGCTTTAAATTCGTCGGAGACTATTTCCATAGTCTCGGGGTGCAGCGGAATCTGCCCCGAAATATAGACCGTCTGCCCCACCTTGACTGCCTGCGAATAAGTGCCAATGGCGGCCGGTGCGTCCGCAGTGCTGATGATGGTTCGTTTTGATTCTCGCATGGCAGTTATTTTTACATTAGGCTGATCGTGAAACAAGCAAACTGTTTAGCGCGCCATAGAGCAATGCATTAGCCCTTATGTCGCCACACTTTGACCACCGACGGCTGTCTACGAATGCCTTTTAACACCGCTGCAAGGTGCACGCGGTCGCGTACATCGATGGTGAAATCCAGATGCCGGATATTGTCGGGCCCGTCATGCATATCAACATGCGTGATATTCGATTCGTTCTCGGCGATGATGGTGGCGACCTGCGCAAAGGCGCCGGCTTCATGCGTAAGACGCACCTGCAATTTGGCGTTAAAGTGTTGGCTCAAGCCCTCTCCCCATTCAATCAAGAGTACTTTCTCGGGGTGCTTGCTGAGTTCGCTGATATTAGGGCAATCAGTGGTGTGCACCACCAACCCGTGACCGGCGGTTAAGATTCCAACGATGCGGTCGCCGGGTACCGGGCAGCAACAGCGTGAATAGGTAAGCAATAAGCCTTCCGAGCCTTTAATTTCCAGAGCCGGAAGTTTGACCTCCTGGTCAGGCTGTAGATCCTGATCTTTAATCATGGCAATTTGTCGCGCCACCATATCCGGCAGGCGATGCCCTAATCCGATCTCCGCTAACAGTTGTTGCCAGCTATCAAGGCCCAGCTGTTCCAACAGCTCCGCCTGATTTTTTTTGGTGATTCTTCGTCGACCGAACAGACGTTGTTTGGTCGCAGCAGCGAGTAATCGCTTACCCAGTTTTAAGGCATCTTCGCGCGTCTGGTTTTTAAGAAAATTTCGGATATGGGTTCGTGCTTTGGCCGTTACCGCGTACTTTAACCAGGCGGCGGTAGGCCATGAACTTTTAGAAGTGATGATTTCGACGCTATCACCGTTGTGTAATTGCGTGGGTAAACTCACTAACTCACGATTGATGCGCGCGCCGGTGCAGTGTGTGCCGACATCTGAATGCACTGCATAGGCGAAGTCCAATGCGGTGGCGCCGCGTGGCAACTTTTTGATGTCGCCCCTCGGTGTGAATACGTACACCTCATCAGGATAGAGGTCAGTTTTCAAATGTTCCAGAAACTCCACCGGGTTGCCGGATTGCTGTGCCGGATCTAATAGATCCAGCAGCCACTGGCGCGCCAGATGGGTCGAACTCTCTGGGGTGCTGCTCTCCGACTTGTAGACCCAGTGCGCCGCTACCCCAGCCTCAGCAATATGATCCATTTCTGTGGTGCGAATCTGCACCTCTATATTGCCGCCCAGGGGGCCAAATACCACGGTGTGCAAAGACTGATAACCGTTTGCTTTTGGAATCGCAATATAGTCTGCGAAACGACCCGGAATTGGCTTATAGGCGTTGTGAATGATACCCAGCACACGGTAACAATCATCCGGCTTCGGCACGATTATTCGAAACCCGTAAATATCATGCAGCTCTTCAAATGACTTGCGCTTTTTGCGCATTTTCTTGTAAATGCTGTACACCGTCTTACGTCGTCCCTTTACGCTAAACTCTTCCAGACTCGCATTACTCAGCGTTTCTTGTAAGGACTTTCGAAGTTTTTCAACCACCAGCTTGCGATTGCCTTCACGTTGCGCAAGTGCGTTGCTAATGGCTTTGTGTCGGGCAGGGTAAAGATAGCGCAGGCACAAATCCTGTAATTCCCGAGACCAATGATAGAGCCCCAGCCGCTCGGCGATCGGCGCATAGATATCCAGAGTTTGACGGGAAATACGCTTCTGTTTATCCGGCCGCATCACGTCGAGCGTGCGCATATTGTGCAGCCGATCGGCGAGCTTGATGATGATAACCCTGACGTCTTCCGACATCGCCAGTAGCATTTTGCGAAAGTTTTCTGCTTCAGCCTGTTCCTTGCTGTCGAACTTGATTTGACCGATCTTGCTGACACCGTCAACTAACAGCCCGACATCGTCGCCAAACTGTTCGATGATATCTGCTTTGGAGGCTGGGGTGTCTTCGATCACATCGTGTAGCAGAGCTGCGATGATGGAGCGCGAATCCATTTTCAGTTCGGCCAGCGTATCGGCCACCTCGATCGGGTGGTGAATATAGTGCTCGCCGGTACGTCTGGTCTGCCCGCGGTGAGCCTGCTCCGCAAATCGGAAGGCTTTAATGATTTCATCTATCGCTGGTTGCGACAGATAGCTCGCCAGACGACCGTCACAGACGGTCTTGATGGCTTTTTCAGGGGATGGCGAGAAGAATCGTTTCGCCATGGCGTGACGGCCTAACCGGCCGACTTGTCCTCATTTGCCGCAGCACCCGCCAGTTCCGCCTGCAGGGCGGCCGTCAGGGCATCCAGTTCATCTGCTTCGGTTTCAGTCTCGCCTTCTTCAACAAACTCCAGAACCTCTTCCTCGATCACTTCATCAAGGATGTCACGGGTTACAAACCCTTCCGCGATCTCGCGTAGAGCGAGCACGGTAGGTTTATCGTTTTCCGGCTCAACATAGGGCTCTGAGCCCAATGAGATCTGACGTGCGCGCTTGGTGGCCACCAACACCAGTTGGAAACGGTTATCGACATTATTTAGACAATCTTCGACGGTTACTCGAGCCATGTTTAACTCCTGCTTACGGGTACTCTGTTGCGGGTACTGATTTAATTGTTGAAATCGTTTCGGCCGTAGCGACTTAGCTGCAACGACCGTAATGATTGAATAGGGCTGGAAGTATGCTGGTTAACCCGCGCGCGGGGCGCGTAACAGGGTGTCCAGATCCAGCGACAGGGGGCGGAGTTTATCACTTTGCCCAGCAAGTATCAGCTCTAAATCCGCCAAAGCCAGATTAAAATCATCGTTCAAAATAATATGATCTGAGTCGGTGCAATGAGCCATTTCATCCATTGCCTGGCGCATACGGCTTTGAATTACCTGTTCGGAATCGCTGCCTCGACCGCGCAGGCGACGTTCCAATTCCTCTATCGAGGGCGGCAGCACAGAAATACTAACCGCGCTAGGCATAATTTCGCGCACATGGCCGGCGCCCTGCCAATCTATATCCAGCAACACATTTTTGCCCTGCTCCAGCTGCTGCTCCACCGCGATTCGTGAAGTACCATAGTAGTTGCCATAGACTTGGGCATATTCGAGGAATATATCGTCATCAACCATGCTCAGAAATTCGGGCTGATCGATAAAATAATAGTCCTGACCATGCACCTCGCCGGCCCGCTGCGCGCGGGTGGTGTGCGACACCGACATAACGGTGTTCTCATTACGCTCCACCAAAGCCCGCGCCAGACTGGTTTTGCCGGCGCCGCTGGGGGCTGAAATCGTAAATAGTTTGCCGCGCTGGCTCAAAGTAAATGAAACGTGATTTAAGTTGTTCGAAAAGCAGGCGCTAGTTTACTCGAAATTGCAGGGGTGAAGGAATTAGCCGAGGGTAAAATAGTTACAATTTCGATAGCTGCGGTGGTGGCCGAATCATGTTTGGGTTTGCGCCACAGATACTCTACACTCGCTCGATGCGTAACGCGATTCTCTATTTAGTCACCGTGCTGGTGTGGGGCTCGACCTGGCTGGCGATCGAATTTCAGCTCGGTGATGTGCCGGTAACTATTTCGGTGGTGTATCGTTTTGCCATTGCAGGGATGATCATGTGGGCGTATTGCTGCTTAGCCCGCGTACCAATGCACTTCACCCTGCGCCAACACGGCTACATCATATTGCTGGCCTGCGGCAATTTCAGTCTCAACTATGTGGTCATATACTGGGCCCAACTGCATATCAACTCAGCTCTCACTTCGGTGGCATTTTCCACCATGTTGCTGATGAATATTATCAACACCCGGCTATTTTTTGGCACACCGATTGCGCCGCGGGTGTATATCGGTGCTGTGGTGGGGATAAGCGGAATCGTTGCTCTGTTCTGGCAAGGATTGAGCAGCAGCCATTCGGGTGACAATATTCCGCTGGGGCTGGCTTTGGTGTTAATTAGCGGTGTCATCGCCTCCCTGGGCAACATGGTGAGCGTGCGCAATTCGCGCGACGGCATGAATGTGTTTTCAGTTAACGCCTGGGGCATGTTGTACGGCACCCTAATTTTGTATGTGATAGCCAAGCTGGCCGGTGACCCCTTTGTTTTCTCAGATAAACCCGCTTATTTATATTCGCTGCTGTACCTGGCCGTATTCGGCACAGTGGTCGCCTTCGCCACATACTTTCTGTTACTGCGTGACATTGGCCCTGAAAAAGCCAGTTATGTCATCGTCCTGTTCCCGGTCGTGGCGCTGACTCTGAGCAGTCTGTTTGAAGAGTTTGTCTGGAGCACAAATATCCTCTTAGGCTTTGCTCTGGTATTAGCCGGCAACGCCATTGTGCTCACACCAGGCGCCAAACTGAGCGCGGCAGTGGCGCGCTTTCGCGCCTGATTGATATGACCGGCGACTGCTATTAAGTTTGTCACAATTTGAAGTATGGTATACAGAAGCCTGATTCACTAACACCGACTACCGATGCTTGATGAAGTTCTGATTCTGCTGTTCCTGTCGATCGTCAGCGTGGCGGTGTTTCGCCGCCTCAACGTGCCGGCGGTGCTCGGCTATCTAGTGGTTGGCCTGCTGGCCGGCGACTATGCTTTTGGCTGGATTCAGGATTCGCATTCAATGGAGCAAATCGCCGAGATTGGCGTGGTATTCCTGCTGTTTATGATTGGGCTGGAAGTCTCGATACCGCGCTTGCTGGCGATGCGCCATATCGTCCTGCGCATCGGTGTGGTGCAGGTACTGATTTCGTCCACGAGTACGATCCTGGTCGGGCTGTGGTTAGGCCTGTCTTGGCAGGCTGCTTTTGCGGTCGGTGGGGCCTTGACCATGTCGTCTACGGCCATCGTGATCAAACTGTTGACCGAGCAATACGAGTTGCGCGAGCCGCACGGCAACATTTCGCTTGGCGTGCTGTTGTTCCAGGACATTGCCGTAGTGCCATTTCTGGTGCTGATTCCAATTTTTGCCGACCCTGCCATGGATTCCCTGCTGGTGCCGATCATTCTCGCGCTGGCCAAGGGCGCGCTGGCCTTTGCAGTGATTTTCTATGCTGGTCAATACCTGATTAGACCAGCGGTGCGACGCATCGCGGGCACGCGATCGAGCGAGCTTTTTACCCTGTTTATCCTGTTTACCGCATTGGTCGCCGCCTGGTTGACGCACCAACTCGGGCTATCTCTGGCGATGGGGGCTTTTCTGGCCGGCATGATGTTGGCCGAAACCGAGTACCAGCACCATGTAGAAAACGAGATCAGACCCTTTCGTGATGTGCTGATGGGGCTGTTTTTTATCTCAGTAGGCTCACAATTCGACTGGCGGGTATTCTTGAACGAACCGCTCGCTGTGATGGTGCTGACCAGCGGTTTGATCATCGGCAAGGGTGGCGCGATTATGATTATTACCTACCTGGCAGGTTTCAGTCGCGGCATCGCAATTCGCTCCGGCATCTTACTCGGTCAGGGCAGCGAATTCGGCTTTGCATTGCTCGCGGTGGCGATCTCAAGCGGGCTGTTGGCGCGCGATTTGAGCCAACCAATCGTTGCCTCAATCATACTATCGATGGCCATTTCACCGCTGCTGATTAGGCACAATGAAAAATTTGCCTGCCGCTTCGCTCCGGGTTATGCGAAGACCCTCAAAGATAATGAGATTGCGATTGGCGAAGCCTGTAAGGACCTTGAGGGGCATGTGTTGTTATGCGGCTTCGGCCGCACCGGCCAAAATCTGGCGCAATTCTTTAAACGCCTGTCGATTCCGTATGTGGCGTTGGAAACCGACACTGACATCGTCACCGAGGCACGCGAAGCGGGTGAAACAGTATTCTACGGCGACGCCAGCAACCAGGAAATCCTACGGCTGGCCGGTATTGAACGGGCTCGAGTGCTGGTAATTTCTTTCACCGAATTGAAACCCACTGAAAATATTGCTCGCCAGGTGCGTTCAATCTGTGGCGATATTCCGATGGTGGTACGAACCCTTGATGACCGCAATCTGGAACACCTGCTGGCGCTTGGCGCTAACGAGGTGGTACCGGATACCGTCGAGTCCAGCATGATGCTGGCACGCCACACGCTTTCTGAGCTTGACCAGGACCCAGCGACCATCAATGAAATTTTGGATGAAGCGCGCGCCGGGAACTATGCCCTAATTCGCGCCTACTTTCATGGTAACGAAGAAATTGACCTCGACCAGCCTGACAATTATCACCTGCACAGTATCGAGATTCACGACAGCTACTATGGCAATGGGCGGCGCCTCGACGCGTTTAAATCATTACAAGACGTCAGGGTTATCGCGCTACGACGCAATGGTGTTATCGGCGACGACCCGCTCATCGATGTCGAACTAAAGCCCAATGATGTGCTGGTAATAGAAGGCAATCGGGAAGACATTCAGGCCGCCGAAATCGAAATCATGAGTGGCATGTGACTCCAAAAGTACATAGTCCAACCTATATGGCGAGCTTGTCGATGCAGGTCTGACACCTAGTTGGTGGTGTATCTGCTACTTTTTGCCGTTTAAATAGGCGGTGATTCTGTGCAGGGAATTACGCGCTTTTTCATGTTTCGGGTTGATCTCCAACGCACGTTCGAAATGGCTCAAGGATTCCTGGTATCTACCAAGTTTTACAAAACAATTGCCCATGTTATTAAACAACCCATCGGAATTGGCATGATGGGTCTGCGCGGCTCGCTGATAATGTTCTATGGCCAGATCACACCGGTCCAGCTCATAGTAAGTAACACCCAAATTCAGCAACGGAAATTCATTATGCGGCTCAGACAAATAGGCCCACTCCAGATACTTTCTCGCGGTTTCGTAATCACCTTCCGAATAGTAGCGAAAACCCAGATTATTGGCCGCAAACGCATTTTCTGGCTGCAGTTCGAGCGCGTGGCTCCACAACGTTTTATCTGACCGCCAGTAACTGACCTGTGTTGTTGTAAGCCAGGCTAATAGACCTAGATACACCGCGAATGCGATACCAAATAGGCGTTGCGATTGGCCATCAAAGCCTGCTTTCAGATAGACACTGGCGGCGGCGATATAAAAAGGCACCATGGCAGCATAGGTATATCGATCCGCCACCAGAATAGGGTTGCCATGTTGTACAAAGCCAAGGACTGGCAGTAGAAACACGCCATAGGCAAGTAATATGACAAGCGGCCATGGGTTTTGAGCGAAGTGACGAATCGCGGCCACAATAATGCTGATTAAACCGATCATGGCCAACAACGGGACCTTATCCCAAATACTGATCCCCCAACGCGGAACCGCATACGCCGGCAGCAGGTTGGGTGGCCACAAGGTTTGCAGCGGATAGATATAAATAGCCAACAACGCCCTGCCGAATTTTTCTGGCCAGCTCAGCACCAGGTGGTTGCTACCCATGGCCTTGTCGTTAACCAATGCCACCATAACAATCGTTGCTATGGCGATGATCGCGAATGGTGCTTTCTCGAGTACGATTCGCCAGTATTGGCGGCGCCGATAAACGGCCCAATCAATTAGCAGCAACCAAGCTGGCAGCATCACCATTGCACTCTTGCCAAAAATAGAAGCCAGGTAGAAAACAGCGCTAGCGTACAACCATGCGTAGCCTGGCTGATGGCGTTTCTGGCGCTCGCAGTATTTTATGTAACTGTATAAGCAGCAAAAACAGAAAAATCCGCCGACCGCGTAGGATTGACCGGATACCCAGGCCACCACTTCGACGCGCAGAGGGTGGACCCCGTAGGCTAAAGCCATGAGAGCGGCAATGACCCTAATTTTCTGCTGGTCGATCGTGGGTAGTAATTGGCGGAGCAAGGCGCCTGCGACCAGCCAGAGCAAGACGACATTTGCGAAGTGCAAGACCAAGGTTGTGACTTGAAATGCTCGTGGAGACAAGCCAAAAACTTCTACAATCGTGGCTTTGATCAACCAGCTCAATGGCTCATACACCCCCAGCTTGGACCCGGTAAACATCCAGACAATGTTGTCCCAGGTCAGTGCAGCGATATGCTGGTTCTCCAGAATATTAACCCTGTCATCGAAGCCCAAAAAACTATGGCTGCCACTGGCAAGACCTAAAAACGGAGCGACGCTCAACAGCAACACCGTTATAATGAATACCTGATATCTGGATGGATTTGTCATGGGTCGGGTATGGTGAATAACGCGCTTGCGACGGACGTTTTTAATAATTGTCGAATGTTAACCTGCCTCACAGTTCCATATTTGGAAGCTCAGGTAGGCACTGCAATCTAACGGCTACGCTCGAATCAAAATTAATAATAAACACAGCGAAGATATGACAGCAACTCTTAGTGTAATCGTCCCGGTACTGAATGAAGCCAAAAATATTTCCATTCTGGTGGAAAAACTGGATGCCGCACTTGCCGGCCTGGAATGGGAAGTGGTTTTTGTCGATGATGATTCCAGTGACGGCTCGCGTGACACCCTTATCGATCTCAGCCGATGTAACCGACGGGTGCGTTTTCTCAGTAGAGTCGGGCGACAGGGTTTATCCAGCGCGGTAATAGAAGGCGCTATGTCCTGCGCGTCGGACCACATAGCCGTGATGGATGGAGACCTGCAACACGATGAAAAGGTACTGCCTAAGATGCGGCGGGTGCTGGTCGATGAGGGGGCCGATGTAGTGGTCGGAAGCCGCTTTTTGGAGCGCTCTGAGTTGGGCACCTTCTCGCAAACTAGAGAGCGCATCAGTCGAGTGGGAAACTGGTTATCGGGAACAGTAATTAAAACCCAGCTAAGCGATCCATTGAGTGGGTTTTTTATGGCACGACGTGAGGTATTCGAGAGCGTGGTGCGAAATCTTGCCGGTACCGGATTCAAAATTCTATTAGATATTCTTGCAAGTTCAAAGCGGCCACTAAAGGTCGTAGAGCTGCCGTTCACGTTTGGCACCCGTCTGCACGGTGAATCTAAAGTAGATAGCCTGGTCACACTTGAATTTGGAATGATGCTGCTAAACAAGTGGTTTGGTGGTTGGATTCCAATCCGCTTTATGCTGTTTAGTCTGGTTGGCGGTTTGGGTGTCATTAGCCACCTGATTATTCTTGCCGGACTGTATCGGGTTGTGGAAACTGAATTCATCTATGCGCAGGCGGCGGCAACACTCATAACCATGGCCATCAACTTCGTGTTGAATAACCTCTTTACCTATCGTGACAAACGACTAACCGGGCTTTCTTTTTTTATGGGGCTGGCTTCGTTCTATCTGGTTTGCTCCATTGGCGCTCTTGCGAATTTTCAGTTTGCAGAGTTTTTGTACCAGCAGCAGTTGCATTGGGCATTGGCAGGTTTCTCCGGCGCTATGGTCGGCGCTGTCTGGAATTATGCGATGAGCTCAGTGTTTACCTGGCGTAAAACCCGATAAAGCCAACACTGTTTGCGGTGGTCGTGCAACGATATCCATGTTGCAAGCGGGGCATATTTTCGGCATGTAAGAGTTAAATCCAAAATGCACGCGGCGGCTTAAATATTGCTGTATGGCACGCTTAGATCAATCCAACCTCAATGGCGCGAAGCACGGCACGGGTCCGATCCCGAACGCCCAGTTTTGATAATATACTGGATACGTGATTCTTGATCGTACCCTCCGATTTGTGCAACACATCAGAAATCTCCTTATTGCTGTAACCACCAGCGATCAATCGCAAAACTTCGGTTTCCTTGGCGGTCAATTCCGCGGGCTCAGGTAAGGAATCAAACGCATTATCGTGTCCATGCAAGCCGCGCAAAAGGGTTTCGGTAATCGCGGGCTGCACGATAGTTTCACCGCGATGCACGCTTTCGATCGCCGCCACCAGACTTTCTAATGACACATCCTTCAATAGATAACCACGTGCCCCCGCCTGCAGGCCCTGCAATACCAATTGATGATCGTCGAAGGTGGTGAGGATAATCACCGGTGTTTTATTTTTTGTCGCAGCCAATTGCTGAATCGCTTCGATGCCGCTGACTTTAGGCATGTGCAGATCCATCAGAATAACATCGGGTGCATGATGCTCTACGATATCGAGCGCGGCACTGCCATCAACACCCTCGGCAACCACTTCCACCGCCGCAGACAATTGCAACAGACTGCGAATGCCCTCTCTGACCAGGGTCTGGTCGTCGATTAACGCTACTTTAATGGGCATCTGCCGTCACCCGGCAACCGTCAACGGAATATCCAGATTGATATGAAATCCGTTATCGGCGTTAAACGTAAACCGACCCTGTAATTTTTCAACCCGTTCCCGCATGCCGAGCAGTCCGTTGCCTATCGTCACCGCGTTAATATCGCGCCCATCGTCCGAGATACGGACCTGCAATTCGCCGTCCATTTTGGCCACCTTGATAGTGGCATTACGCGCATCGCTGTGCCGTAAGGTGTTGGTAATCGCCTCTTGTACACAGCGCAACAAAACGTCTGCGACTTGAACATCTTCCAGGGTGACATCCGGCTCGACCTGCAGATCAATATTTAATCTGGGAACATCTTTGACTGCCATGGTAAGCAGTTCCTGCAAATCAAGCGTTGGCGTTTCGCGCAGTGTGGTCACTGCCTCTCGCACATCGCTCAATAACAGTTTCGCAAGGCCATGACATTGTTCGATCTTGTCCTTCGCCTCTCCACTCGAGAGTCGGCCGGCCACCTGCAGATTGATGGTCAGGGCGGTGAGGTGATGCCCTAAAAGATCATGCAGATCACGTGCAATCCGGGTGCGTTCTCGCTCACGGCTGAATTCGCCCAGCAGGTGCTGGGTGGCAATCAATTCCCGATTCAACGCCTGCGTGCGTTCATTAGCATGAGCCGACCCGATGGCACTTAATGACGACATTAAAGCGAAGGCATGAAATGTCGTCAGCAAAATCGTTTCCAGAAATGGACTGCTGTGTTGCCATACAAAAGCGCGCAATAGATACCAGCCGACACCTATCAGCAGCAAAAGTAACCAACAGCGGCTGGCGCTGAAATAGTGTCCCGCCACGCCAATCCAGATTATCGAATAGATAAATAGAAAATCCACTCTGACGCGGGCAGCCAACAGGAATAACAACACCAGCATGGCCCACAATGCGACATAGGCCCATCGCCGGTCACTGCTAAAATGGTGGTTGGTTGTTGCAATCCACAGGCTGATCAGAATCATCGTCTGCAGCACCACGGCCTCCAGCAACTTCTCACTCTGCCACAGCACATGGACGCTGATCGCGAAGATAATCAGCCCTGTCAGCATCGCCAACCAGGCATGTAGAATTTTTGTTCTGTCTTCCATCGCCCTATTATTCACGAATGAGGTTCGGCCTGCATAGGCCAAAAGTCATGGTTTGAGATCGTGACCAACGGCACTATGTCGCACAACCAGCATCCCCTAAGCTGTGCACAACTGCTCAGGAGGCTTCCATGTCCATTGTTTACAGCATTCTTCTCTACATCCATATCATCGTGGGCTTTATCTCATTGATTTTGTTTTGGATCCCCATCGCCAGTCGCAAGGGGGGCCGCAGACACCGTACAGCTGGCCGCTGGTATGCCAACGCTATGTACGCGGTTGGTGTGACCGCGTTATTGCTGTCGATTCTGTTGATTGTCGCACCCATCGCGGCGAAATATCCGGAGCATGTATTTACCGCGGAGCAGGCCGCTCGATTTACCGAACGGGCCTATAATTTTGGGGTGTTTCTGCTGGCAATCTCAGCCTTGGTATTGGTCGGCGTGCGTCATGGCCTATTGACCCTGCAAGCCAAGAAAAACCACGCCCTGATGCGCCAACCAACACATCTTTTAGCGAATGGACTGCTGCTGGCGATCGGAGTTTATCTGGCCGTGACTGCGATGACGGCCGGCTCCAATCAAATATTGTTCTTCGTGTTTGCCGGCCTATGCGGCGCATCTGCCATTGGCAACCTGCGTTACTGCTTGCAAGCCGAGGTGCGGCCCATGGAATGGCTTATCGCCCACCTGAGTGCAATGCTGGGGGTCGGCATCGGATCACATACAGCCTTCTTTGTATTTGGCGCGAACCGCTTTGTGGGGGAACTACTGACCGGCAACTGGTTGCTCATTCCCTGGGTAGGACCAGGTGTGATCGGCACTCTCGCCATTGTCTGGTTGACGCGTAAGTACCGGAGGAAGTATCAACAGGTTAATAAAAACACAGTGGTGACTCGCCCTTCTGCGGCGTGAACGAGCATTATGAGCAGCAACCGCGACTTTTCCCGAGCCGCCCAAATTCAAGCCTGGGGCTACTCGATATTCTGCACCTGCTCGCGCATCTGCTCGATCAACACTTTCAGGTCCACCGATGCTTTGGTAATCCGTTGATCCTGCGATTTCGCGCCCAGCGTGTTGGCCTCTCGATTTAATTCCTGCATCAGAAAATCCAGCCTGCGCCCGCTTTGTTCGGCGTTGCTTAACACTTGCCCCACTTCATCGATATGCACTTTGAGCCGATCCAGCTCTTCGGCAATATCATTTTTCTGCAGAAACATAACCAATTCCTGCTCTAAACGGGCAGGGTCCAGTTGGTCTTTTAGGTCTACCAGTTTTTGCTCGAGACGGGCGCGGTAAGCTGCCGCCACATCGGGTAACACTTCTGCCAATGAGTCAACAATTTCGCGCATGGCCTGCAAGCGTTGCTCAATGAGTTCGGCCATTTTCGCGCCTTCTTGTGCGCGCATCTCGACCAACTGATCAAGCGCCTGCGATAACACGTCATGGAGTGCGGCCTGCATAACCTCAGGTGCCACTTTCTGCGCCTGCATGACGCCGGGCCAGCGCAATACGTCAACCGCGCGAATCGGCTGCATGCTCGGCAGCAATTCATGCAATTGTGTCAGCAGGGACTGCAAATTTTCGGCCAGCGGCGCATTGGGCTCCAGAATGGCCGTCTCGCTCTCCTTGAGGCGAATGAAAATATCAATATGCCCGCGTTTAATTCGTTGACCGATCAATTCCCGTATTTCGCCTTCAAACACCCTCAATTCCTCGGGCATACGGGGCGCGAGGTCTAAATATCGATGATTTACGCTGCGCAATTCGCAGCTTAAGTCGCCCAGAGGAGTGTCCTGCGCAGCCTGCGCATAGGCGGTCATACTATTGGTCATAGCCTTGCTCCTTGAGCGATCTAGCAATTTTTAATTTTCGTAATCAGTCTCTTGATGGGTTGGTGCTGAAAACGTAGTACGACTATAATACCGCGGTGAGTATTCTCAAAGCCAAACCCAAGTTTATTCCTGCTATTCCCTTGCGCCCGGATACGATGGTAGAACACTATCGTATCGGCAAGGTAATTGGTGTGGGCGGCTTCAGCGTGGTGTATAGCGCGCTGGATACACAAACCAATACAATTGTCGCGATTAAAGAATTTTATGCCACCAATTGCATGCGTCGCACTCGCAATGGTTCATTGCGCGCGCACCCACCTGAAGAAGAGCATAAATACCACATCGGGCTGAAACGGTTCTTTGACGAAGGTCTGACTTTGTCACAGATTAATCACCCCAATATCGTCAACGTGTCGAACTTTTTCCGCCTCAATAACACCGCCTATTTGGTGATGCGCCATGAAAATGGCAAAGACCTTCGCTGGTTTATCAAAAATACCGATTACGTGCCGGACGAGGAATTTATCCTCAGCGTATTCAGCATGGTCTTGGCCGGCCTCAAAGAAGTGCACAACATGAATTATTTGCACCTCGATATTAAGCCCAGCAATATTTTGCTGCGGGCCAGCGGTGTACCACTGATTCTGGACCTCGGCGCTGCCTATAAATACCCCCCACGCGAAAAACACAAGGTGCACACCCTCACGCATGGCTACTCTGCACCGGAGCAGCATGAAAAAGAAGAATTAAAGCTGTGTAGCGACTTGTATGCTATTGCGATGACCATGCGTGCTTGCATCACGCACAAATCTCCGCCGTCAGCCATCAAGCGCATGAAAAAAGACACGCTGCGCCCTTTGAGGGAAACCCATGCCAAGTACTACCGCGCGAATCTGATCAAAGCGATTGACGATGCCAGCAATCTCAACCCTGACCTACGGCCGCAGTCGGTGGATGAATACATTGAAATAATGACCACTCGATAATTATAAAAAAATGAAATATTCTGTAGCGCAACAAAGCAACCAGGGTGGTCGCGATTACAATGAAGACAGCACCGCCGTCTACGAACGCGATGGCTGCATCCTACTCATCGTGGCCGACGGCCTCGGTGGGCATGCCGGTGGCGATCTGGCTTCACAAACTTTTGTTGATGCATTAGGCGATACTTTTAAGCGCGCAACCAATGAGCAATTGGAAAATGCCGGACAGTTCCTCACGCTGTCAATCAACTATGCGCACCATATGATTCACCGCCGTGCGGTAAGTCAGGGCTTTAACGTTGACTCGCCCAAAACGACCTGCGTCACCTGCCTGATCAAAGAGGGCGTAGCACATTGGGCGCATTCCGGCGACAGCCGGCTCTACCTAATTCGCAAGCGCCACATTATCGAACAAACCGTTGACCATGTAGCGCGCAAGCATGGCAAGGAAAGCAATAGCCCCATTAACCGCTGCGTCGGTGGGCTTGAGTCACCACGGCCAGATGTCAGCGCACCGCATAAAATGGAAGATGGTGATTGTTTTGTGCTGGCTACTGATGGCGCCTGGGCCAGCTTTGGCGCGGATGATTTGCGTGACTACATTGACCCGCAGCATCCCTCTCTTGGTCTGGAGAACCTGTTGCAAACTCTGGAAAACCGCAACAAAGCGCCCAGCGACAATCTGTCAATGGTGGTGTTTTTCTGGGGTGTGGAACAGCAGGAAACGCCGGAATTCAATGACTTCCGCGAAGAAGACACAATTCAACTCTTGAGCACCCACCCGTATCGGGACGAAGAACAGGAGCCGGACTCCTTTGACATGGCCGAGCTGGATACCGCAATTTTAGAGATCGAAGGATTTATCAGCGATCTCGACGAAAAAATCTAAAGCCGCGTCCTGCGCGGCAAGGAAACCAAATGAGCATTAGACCCAGCGGGCGAGCGCCCGACCAACTTCGTGATATTCGCATCGAGCGCAATTACACAGCCCATGCCGAAGGCTCTGTACTAATTAGCGCCGGTGGCACCAAAGTGTTGTGTAATGCCAGTGTCGAATCGCGCGTACCGCATTTTCTAAAAGGCAAAGGCCAGGGTTGGATCACCGCAGAGTACGGCATGTTGCCGCGCTCCACTGGCTCGCGTATGGGCCGCGAGGCGGCGCGCGGTAAACAGTCCGGTCGCACTCAGGAAATTCAGCGATTGATTGGGCGCAGCCTGCGCGCGGCAGTGGACTTAGGCAAACTGGGTGAAAACAGCATTACGCTGGATTGCGATGTGATCCAGGCCGATGGCGGCACCCGCACAGCCTCCATCACCGGCGCCTATGTGGCGCTGGCCGACGCGATTACCGGCATGGTAAATCAAGGGTTACTGACCGAATCACCCATTGACCGTCAAATTGCCTCGGTGTCGGTGGGCATCTTTGATGGTAGGCCGGTATTGGATCTCGACTACCCTGAAGACAGCAGCGCCGAAACCGATATGAATGTCATTATGGACAACAATGGCCACTACATTGAAGTACAGGGCACCGCCGAAGGGGCACCGTTTAGCAGCGACGAAATGGCGGCCATGCTGGCACTCGCTGATAAGGGCATTAAAGAATTAATTGCGCTGCAGTCAGCGGCGTTGGCCGACTAAATCCCCAGCGATGAGCGACCGCGTCGTACTGGCGACCGGAAACGCCGGCAAGCTGGCAGAATTGCGCGCCCTGCTCCGCGATACCGGGCTGCAAGTGGTCGCGCAAAGTGAGCTGGACGTGCCGGAGGCCGTCGAAGACGGCTTGAGTTTTGTCGAGAATGCGCTGATTAAAGCACGTAATGCCTGCCGGCATACTGGTCTGGCGGCCATCGCCGATGATTCCGGTCTGGAAGTGGTCGCTTTAAATGGTGCGCCCGGGATATATTCCGCACGCTATGCGGGTGGCGCCGGGGATACTGCAAACAATCAGAAGCTTCTGAATGAACTCGACGGCTGCGAGGACCGGACGGCACGCTTTCACTGCGTGATGGTGTATTTGCGCCACGCTGAAGACCCAACCCCCATTATCTGTCAGGGCAGTTGGCAAGGCGAAATTGCAACTCAGCCCAGAGGGCAAAACGGTTTTGGTTATGACCCCTTGTTTTATATTGCAGAGCTCGGCTGTCATTCAGCCGAGTTAGAGCCCGAAATCAAAAATACCGTTAGCCACCGCGCCAAAGCCCTGCAATGCCTTAAACAAAACCTCAGCACGACCTGCTAAAGTGATAACCATGCAACTCGAACTCAAACAACACTCACACTTTAAAGGTCGTCGTGGCCCGCTGTTAATCGTCGTCGCAGACGGCGTCGGCATTGCCCCACCCGGGCCCGGTAATGCAGTGACAGAAGCAAATACACCAACCCTGGATAAACTCGCCGAACAGGCTTTGTATACCGAGTTGCGAGCGCACGGCACCGCCGTGGGTCTGCCTAGCGATGAGGATATGGGCAATAGCGAGGTGGGTCACAATGCCATTGGCGCCGGCCGTATCTTCGCGCAAGGCGCCAAGTTGGTTAATCAGGCGCTGGAGAGCGGCGCGGCCTATCAAACTGAAGTCTGGCAAGAGGCTATCCGGCACGGTAGTGAAAAGACTCTGCATTTTATGGGGCTGCACTCCGACGGCAACGTGCACTCACACAATAATCACCTGTACCAGTTGATGTACAAGGCGGCTGAGCAGGGGGTGCGCAGTTGTTGCTTGCATATATTGCTCGACG
>JABDKW010000064.1 GCA_013002025.1 Gammaproteobacteria bacterium
AAAGTGAAAATACAAAAAGGTATGGTGGCGGCGATAACCGGTGCGGGTGGTGGTATTGGGCGTTGTGTAGCTCAGGCGTTGGCCGCGCGAGGTGTGAATCTGGCATTGGCGGATATCGATCAGGCGGCCTTGGAGCAGAGTAAGGCGGCGTGTGCCGCATCGGGCGTGAATATCAGCCTGCATATCTGTGATGTCAGCAGTAATGAGTCGGTGGAGGCGTTTGCTGCCGAGGTGTTGGCTGAGCATGGCAAGGTGAATATTCTGGATAACAATGCCGGCATCACCATTCAAAAGAGTTTTGAGACGCATACGCTGGCTGACTGGGAGCGTATGATGGGAATCAATGTGATGGGGGTTGTGTATGGCTGCCGGGCATTTCTACCGGTGCTGAAAGACGCAGCCAAAAATGACGGCGCGCACATAATTAACATGTCGAGCATGGCTGGGTTTGTCGGCTTGCCTAATCAGGCAACCTATAGCTCTGCAAAAGCCGCGGTCAGAGCAATTAGTGAGACATTGTATGCAGAATTGGCACACGATAATATCGGCGTGACGTCGGTGCACCCCGGCATGATCAATACTGATATGATTCTCGCCACTCTGGATGAATCGGATGACGTGAAACAGGCTGAAAAGAGTTATAAGATGGTCAAGAAAATGGGTATTCCGCCTGAGTACGCGGCACAGCGCATCGTGCGCGCTATTGAAAAGAACCATCTGCGAATTCGTATCGGTAAAGATGCAATCATCGTGGATATTTTAAAGCGCTTACTGCCGGTGGGGTTTAATAAGTTACTGCCGAAGATCGCCGCTAAAGCGCGCGGTCAGAAATAGCAGTTAACAGTAGTAACACACCAGCAGTAGTAATAATTTATACGCCGACTAGACGAGTCGGTCATCAGCCCGAGGAGGCAAACTATGAGTAACCAGAAAAAATTTTATATCAACGGCGCATGGGTAGACCCGGTAGTGGCGCGTGATCTGGATGTGATCAACCCCTCTACAGAAGAAGTGTGTGCCACAATTTCACTGGGCGATCAGGCCGATACCGACGCGGCAGTCGCCGCAGCAAAGGCGGCATTACCAGCCTGGAGTGCGACCACGCGAGAGCAGCGTTTGGACTATCTGCAAAAGCTATTAGCCGCCTATCAGGCGCGTGCTGACGATATGGCGGTGGCCATTTCCACCGAAATGGGCGCGCCAATGAAAGTCGCCAGTACCGCACAAGTCGGTGCCGGCATGGCGCATATCGCCAACACCATTGAAGCACTCAAAACATTTACGTTCGAGGAACCGTTGGATGAAGTGAATTCCAATTACGGGATTATTCACGAGCCAATTGGCGTAACGGCATTAATTACGCCCTGGAACTGGCCGATGAATCAGGTCACCTTGAAAGTGGCGCCAGCGGTGGCTGCCGGTTGCACCATGGTGCTGAAACCATCCGAAATTGCGCCGCTGTCATCAATCGTGTTCGCCGAGATGATGGAAGAGGCTGGATTTCCGGCAGGTGTATTTAACATGGTGCATGGTGATGGCCCGGGCGTGGGTACGCAGTTATCTGGCCACCCCGATGTCGACATGGTGTCATTCACCGGCTCTACCCGTGCGGGCACCGCCATCAGTAAAAACGCGGCCGACTCGGTTAAGCGTGTGGCGTTGGAGCTGGGTGGCAAGGGCGCGAACATTGTTTTCGCAGACGCCGACGATAAGGCGGTAATGCGTGGTGCGGGCGGTTGTTTTTACAACAGCGGCCAGTCCTGCAACGCGCCGACGCGTATGATGGTGGAAGCCTCGGCCTATGAAGCGGCGGTCGCGACTGCGGCAGAAGTGGCGAACAATACGCCGGTCGATGATGCTTCTAAAGATGGCCCGCATATTGGCCCTGTGGTGTCAGAAGCACAGTACAACAAAATTCAAGCTATGATTGAGCAGGGTATCGCCGAAGGCGCGCGGCTGGTGGCAGGTGGCCCGGGCCGGGCAGAGGGTCATGACAAAGGTTATTTCGTTAAGCCCACTGTGTTTGCCGACGTAACTCAGGACATGAGCATCGCAAAACAGGAAATTTTTGGCCCGGTATTGTCGATCCTTAAGTTTGACAGCGAGGAACAGGCGGTCGCCATGGCCAATGATACGGTGTATGGGCTGACCAACTACATCCAGACTCAGGACGAGGTTCGCGCTCAACGGGTGGCGCGTCAGTTGAAGTCTGGCATGGTCGAAATCAATGGCCTGGCCTGTACCGCAGTGCCCGCGCCTTTTGGTGGCTACAAGCAATCTGGAAATAGTCGCGAAGGAGGCCGTTGGGGCCTGGAAGAGTTTTTGGAGACTAAAGTGGTGGGAGGCTGGCAGGCGCAAGCTTAGTACCGTTCTGGTCTTTTAATCATAATGCGTCGACTGCGCTTTTGGATTGCCACTGCGTTGCTGTTGGCCAGTGCCGCCTCGGTCGCGCAATCGCAGCCCAATATCGTGCTGCTGGTGGCGGATGATCTCGGCTACGCTGATGTAGGCTTTCGCGGCTCTGATATCGACACACCGGCGCTGGATCGTCTGGCTCGCGAGGGCCGGGTGCTCAATCGCTTTTACACCGCACCAATCTGTTCGCCTACCCGGGCGGCGTTAATGACCGGGCGGGACCCCATGCGATTGGGCGTGGCCTATAATGTGTTATTGCCGTGGGACAATGGCGGCATCCACCCGCGCGAGCGTTTTATGTCAGAGAGCTTTCAGGCGGCGGGCTATCAAACCGCCATGATTGGCAAATGGCATTTGGGGCATGCACAGCAGCAGTTCACACCGCTGGGTCGTGGCTTCGATGAGTTTTACGGCCATCTGCATACTGAGGTGGGCTACTACCCCCCATTTTCTATTGCCGGTGGCAAAGACTTTCAGCACAACGGCGTGTCGATTGATCACGAAGGCTATGAAACCTTTCTGCTGGCAGAGCATGCGGCCGAGTGGATCAGGCAACGTGATAAACAGAGGCCATTTTTTATCTATCTGCCGTTTTTAGCGCCACATGAAAATTTAGAGGCGCCGGACGATTTGATTGAAAAATACCAGGGCCTCAAAGACCAGCGTGATTCGCCACGCAGCCCATCGGGCGGCACAGGATTGCTGTCAAAAGTTGCCAGTGGCTCCAGTAAGCGCGCACTGTATGCCGCCGTGGTTGATGCCATGGACCAGGCGATTGGCAAAGTGCTCGATACGCTGGATAAAGAAGGGCTGACGGACAATACCATTGTGGTTTTCTTCTCAGACAATGGCGCTACCCGCATGGTGGGTCGGGGTGGCGGCGACAATGCGCCATTTCGTGGTGGCAAAGCCGAAACCTATGAGGGCGGCATTCGCGTCGTTTCCATGGTGCGCTGGCCAGGTCAGGTGGCAGCCGGCAGCGAGACTGACAATATGCTGACCGTGATGGATCTGTTCCCCACGCTGGCCGCGGCGGCCAAGGTGCCGACCGGCAATGAGCTTGAACTGGATGGCGACAATATGCTGCCAGCCTGGCTGCGCGATGATGTTCCGCCGCGTGACAAAACAGTGTTTTTTGGCTCTGAAATTCCGACCTACGGCAACTTCAATTTCGCCGCGATCACGGAACATTGGAAATTGGTGCAATGGGTGGAACAAGACCCAGTCTCGACCACCGTGCGTCACGAGTTGTTTAATCTGACTAATGATCCCGGCGAATACAATAATCTGGCGCAAAAATATCCAGACAAAGTGCAGAAAATGGCGCGGCAAATACTGGAGTGGCGCGCACTGCACCCTATTAACGGGACGCGCGCGAGGTTGGCCGCACCACCCGGCTGGCGCGCGCCAAAAGATTGGGCAAGGTACCCGCGGCAAGACGCTGAACTGCAGAACGAGCCTCGTTCCAGCGTTGCCCCCAACCGAACCTCTGAGCTTATTCTGGACCGGCGTCTCGGCAAGCGCGGGCGCCTGATTTATAACTGTCAGCCCAGCCGTATCATCGGCGGTCTGTGTCTCAATGAGTTAATACAATAGGCAGATGAACTTCGATTTTTCCGAAGATCAAAAACTGCTGCAAAGCGAGGCGCAGAAGTTTTTGCAGCAACAGTGCAGTAATGATTTGGTGCGCAGTGTCATGGAAGATGGCGAGCGTTTTTACGCCGCCGACTTATGGCAAAAAATGATCGAGCTGGAATGGCCAGGGTTGGCAATTCCTGAACAATATGGTGGCCACGGCCTGGGGTATCTTGAACTGTGTGTTCTGGCGCAGGCATTGGGTGGCTCCTTGGCACCGGTGCCATTTTCCTCAACAGTCTATTTGCTTGGGGAGGCGTTGAAGATGGCCGGCAGTAAACAGCAACAACAGGAACACCTGAGCGACATTGCGGCTGGAAAATTAATCGGCTGCGTGGCGGTCACTGAGAGGCTTGGAGGCTCGATCCATAACTTGCCGGATAGCCGTGTTATCAATGGCAAATTGAGCGGCCAAAAGGCCATCGTGACCGATGCTATGTGTGCTGATCTGGCATTGGTATCGGCGCGCAACGCAAACAACGCCTACAGTCTGTATCTGCTGCCATTGGATCAACCGACGGTGACCCGTACGCCGGTCAATACCCTCGATCCATCTCGACCCGCAGCCAGATTACAGTTCGATGGCGCAGAGGTTGAGCCGCTGGGTGCGGGTGGCAAGGGACAACAGATTCTCGAAGAAGTGTACGACCGAGCCGCGGTGCTGTTTGCTTTTGAACAGGTTGGTGGCTGTCAGGCAGCCTTACAAATGGGCATGGCCTACTCCCGTGAGCGCTTTGCATTCGGCCGACCGGTGGCGTCGTTTCAGGCCATTAAACACAAGTTCGCCGATATGTATGTGGCGCAGGAGATTGCATTAGCGAATGCCTACTATGCGGCCTGGGCGCTGGCCAGCGATGCGCCCGAATTGCCGCTGGCCGCGGCAACCGCCCGAGTCAGTGCCATCGACGCGTATTTTTTATGCAGTAAAGAAAATTTACAGGCGCATGGCGGTATGGGGTACACCTGGGAGTTTGACTGTCATCTGCATTACCGGCGTGCCCAGCACTTGAGCGTACATCTAGGTGGTGCGCCAACCTGGAAGAACCAGGTCGCAACTGAATTATTGGCTACCAAAACGGCAAAGGAGGCTTGAGATGGACTTTAATGATACGCCTGAGCAAGCGAAATTCCGCGCCGAAGTGCGAGCCTGGTTGGCTGACAATGCGCGCCTGCCGCAAGCGGGCCGGTTGGTCAGGGACATGCACCTGCGTTTTGATGAAGCCAAACAGTGGTATCAGAAAAAAGCTGCGGCTGGCTACGCCTGCCTTGATTGGCCAAAGAAATACGGCGGCGCGGGGCTGACGCCGGTGCATAAGGTGATCTGGTCTGAAGAAGTTGAAAAATACACCGAACCCGACGATTATTTTGTTATTGGTATTGGTAATTGCGGGCCGGCAGTGATGCATTTTATGCCGGAACAGCGGCGGGCAGAATTATTGCCGCGCATGGCGAGCGCGCAAGACGTGTGGTGCCAACTCTTTAGTGAGCCGGGCGCGGGCTCCGATCTGGCAGGCTTGCGCACCAGTGCCAGACAATCTGCCAGCGGTGACTGGTTAATCAATGGTCAGAAAATTTGGACATCGGGCGCACAAAACAGTGATTACGGGGTGGTGTTGTGTCGTACGGATACCAGCGTTTCAAAATATAAGGGCCTGACCATGTTTGTTATCGACATGCGCCAGGCCAGCGTGACCGTTAAGCCGATTAAACAAATGGACCGTGGCCAGCACTTTAACGAGGTGTTTTTCAATGATGCCCATATTCCCGATGAAAACCGACTCGGCGAGATAAACGGTGGTTGGGAGGCGGCATTGGTAGTGTTGATGAACGAGCGCATGGCCATTACCGCATCAGTGCCGGATGGTTTTGCTGAATTTCTAAAATTCGTGCGTCGGGCCGAATTGGCCGGCACACCACTGCGTGAACACCCATTGGTGCGGGATAAGTTAGCCCAGTGGTACTGTTTACACGCCGGCGTTAAAGCCAGTTATTATCGATTGATTACGGCAGTCGCGCAGGGCGGGGTACCGGGTGCGGAAGGCGCGATTGGTAAGTTGATAGCCGGGCGTATGAATCAGGAAATTGCCGATTTCAGCTTGCAGTTAATGGGCGAATTCGCCGACCTACACGAGCCCGCTGCGGCGACCGACGACGGTTATTTTCAGGATGCAATTCTATACACCCCGGGCATACGCCTGGCGGGCGGTACCGATGAAATCATGCGCAACATAATTGCCGAACAGGTATTGCGATTGCCGCAGGAGCCGCGCGTTGATAAGGGAATGGCGTTCGAGGATATCCCCGGCGGCTGAATAATGCTTGGCTGTACACTCTTTAACTAAGCAGGTGCGGTAACTGCTCCTGTAATCTCGAGCGTTCCTTGACGCAGTCGCCGGTAAGTGCGAAGCCCAGCAGTTCGCCCTGATTGTTTTCAAATTCAGCGATGACGTTGTTGCCCTCATCCTGCACGATAATCCATTCACCGCTCTCATCGGCTGGTGGTGGGCTCACCACCACTGGGCAGGCCGGTGTTTTGATCGCCACCGGCATGGCGGGATAAGATACCCGCGTGGGGCTGCCGGACAGGGTTTTCGCCAGCGCTCTGGCGGCCGCGACCAGTGGCGCCACGTAGACCATCACCAGACCTTCTACCTCGGCGCAGTCACCCAGTGCGTAGATATTGGCTGCGCTGGTTTGCAGCAAGGCATTGGTTTGAATACCGCGCTTGACTGCGATACCGCTGCTGGCAGCCAACTCGGTGCGAGGTCGCACGCCTACTGCTGACAGGACGATATCGGCATCGATTTTGTCGCCATTATCCAGCGAGATGCTGAGCCCATCTGCGGTTTTATTTACCGCGCTAGCAAGGCAACCGAAATGAAAGTGAGCACCTTTGCTTTCCAGGCCCCGCTGTACCGCAGCACCAGCCGGTGTCGGCAAGAGCGTGCCCAGACAGGTTTCCAGTGGGTCGATGCAGTGCACCTCAAAACCGCCATTGAGCAAGTCGTTGCTGTACTCGCAGCCGATCAGGCCGGCGCCGATAATGCACACCTTGCGCGCCCCTTGATCCTGCATGGCAGCCTGGAATGTCGCAAAGTCCATCAGATCGTTGACCGAATAAATAGCGTCGGAGGCGTCGCCTGACAGTGGCGGTGTGATGGTGTCGGCGCCGAGCGCCAAAACCAGTTTACCGTAGCGTAGTATTCCGCTGCCATTATTGAGACTCAGGGTTTGAGCTTCGGTATCGATGGCGTCCACCTGGGTCATACTCAAGATACTGGCATTGTGCTGAACGGCCATCTCGGCCGAGCTGTATTGCGCCAGATCGTCGGCACTGGTGCCCTTGGTATAGCCGGTTGAAAGGGCTGGTTTGGAGTAGGCGCGACCGTCATCGCGGGTCACAATGGTGACCGGCAGGCTGCTGTCCAGTTTGCGCAGGTCTCTAAGCAAGCCGTAGCCTGCCAGACCCGAACCGATTATGACCACAGGGTCCAGCGGTTCATGGACAATGGGTTGCTCGGTCGAGAGCGGTTGTTGCACGGCGTGATCGGGCACTTCGATGAGTTCGAAGTCGTCCTTGCCAACGCCACACTCCGGGCACATCCAGTCGTCTGGAATATCTTCAAATTTGGTGCCCGGCGCAATTCCGCTGTCGGGGTCGCCGACGCTTTCATCGTAGATCCAGCCGCAGACGATGCATTCCCACTGTTTCACTGTTGTTGTTCCAGACTCATAACTAAAGCGTGGATTTTATCAAATCTCGCTACAGTCGGGCTGCTAAAATATGTTTATGAAGGATTCTGATAAACGAATAGTTCTCATCACTGGTGCCAGCCGCGGAGTGGGCAAAGGCACTGCCTTGGCATTAAGTGACAAGGACACCATCACGTATATTACCGGGCGCTCTCAACGATCACACGAGACCTCACCATTACCCGGCACCTTGCCTGACACGGCAAGGGATATTGAACAGCGCGGTGGCACGGCCCGGGCTGTCGCTTGCGACCACAGTGATGATGCTCAGATAAAACAACTGATCGAGACCATTATTGCTGAGCAAGGTCGCCTGGATATTCTGGTCAACAATGTGTATCAGGTGCCTGATGATCTACTCGAATGGAAGCCATTTTGGGAGCGGCCGCTGGACCAACACTGGCATGCCATGATTGACATCGGTATGCGCGCACACTATGTGGCGGCGCGCTATGCCGCCCCGCATATGGTGGCGCGTAAATCAGGCATGATGGTTAATATTTCCTCACCCGCAGCACGCGCCTACATCCATTCTGTTATCTACGGTTTAGGCAAAGCCGCCACCGATAAAATGATGCACGATATGGCCAAAGAGCTGCGCGAGCACAATGTGGCTGCGTTGGCATTGTGGCCGGGAATTGTGAAAACCGAGCGCTTGCAACCAGCATTGGAAGCCGATGCACTGCCGCCTGATTATGAACCGCTTAAGAGCGGTATGGAGTCACCCGAGTTCAGTGGGCGCATAATCGATGCGCTGTGGCGGCAAGGCCTGCAAATGCAACACAGTGGTCGCTCCTGGTGGAACTCGGAACTGGCAAAAGCCTTGGGCGTTACCGACGTAGACGGACATCAACCGGATTCCTATGCCGCGTTTATGGGTGAGCCAGGCGTGCCGCCAGAGGCGATGATTCAATGAGCGCGCGTGGGCAAACAGCTCGGGCGATTTTTATCGCCGCTCTGCTTGCGCTGCCCGGCATTGCGGCGGCGTTGGAGTATCAGGTGGATACGGCCAACTCATCGATTCTCATCTATACCGAAAAGTCCGGTGCTCTGAGTTTTTTCGCGCACAAGCATCTGATCGCCATCACTGCCCTACAGGGCCAGGTCAGCCTGACTGACGAACAGAGTGCAGCACAGTTGCAGATGCGCCCCGTGGACTTTGTGGTTGACGATCCTGAGCTTCGCGCGCTGGAAACCGAAAAAGCCTATCGCAAGCCATTTAAAGCCAGCGCTATTAACGGCACGCGGCAAAACATGTTAGGTGAAGACCTGCTCAATGCGGAACAATTCCCCTCCATAGAGCTCTCCATTGTGTTGAAAAGCCGAAACGGTGAGCAGGCCGTGTTCGCGGTCAGCACCGAGTTGGTGGGTGAGCCCGTTGAGTTTGATGTGCCTGGGCGGCTTATCGCCAACGATGATGAACTGCATGCGACAGCCGATTTTGTATTAACCCATAAACAACTCGGTCTGCGGCCCTTTTCTTTGCTCGGGGTCGCCAATGTGGGGCAAGATATTCGTTTCAAGCTCGACATCAAGGCGCGCCCAGTTGTGCCACAAAACACCGCCACGCCGTAACTGCCCCTTTTTTAGTATGCACATAGTTTGCCTGAGTACCGGCCGGCCGCAGCAACTGCGCGATTATCACGACGAACCATTTGTTTCTGCTATTCGCAGAACACCGGTGGCTGAAACCCTGTGGCTAAGCAGTTCCGGTTTAGCCGGCGACCAGGTGGCGTTGACTGATGTGCATGGCGGCCCGAATCGGGCGTTACATCTGTTTTGTCACGACAATTATGCGTTTTTCAACTATAAGGCGGGTTTCGACCTGCCTGTGCCTGCCTTCGGTGAGAACCTGACGGTCAGTGGGTACGATGAACAGTGCGCCAATGTCGGTGATGTGTTGCGCCTCGGAGAGGCATTGATTCAAGTGGCGCACCCCACTGAGCGTTGTGGCAAAATCGGTCAAAGTCTGGGCCTGCCTAAGATGCTGAAGTGGATTCATGAAGAGCTGTATACGGGTTTCTATTGTCGGGTGCTGCAAGAAGGCATGGTTGCACACGATTCAATTATTAGCCTGGAGGAACAGGGCCCGGCGTTACTCAATGTGGCGCGGTTAAACCGGCTGTTGTTTAAAGAACCGGATCGCGCTGCACTGGACACGGTACTGTGCGAAGATCTATTGTCGGCCGAGTGGAAACAGCGTGCCAAAGAGCTTTATGCCCGTGCTGACCGGTAGCAGCAGCTAGAACTAAATTACTGCTGTGCTACTTTTATCCGCAGCAAACATCCCCATGCTAAAATTAACCGATCAATCATGATGTTACGGAGATTTCTATGAGTTATTTGAATGTTGCGTCCGGCCAAGTTGTTGCAGATTTACCGGGCGAACGTCGCGCCGCCTTTGTGCGCCGCACCTACGGTCACCTGGCGATGGCGATTGCCGCGCTGGCGGTCGTTGAATCACAGTTATTGAATATGGGCATGGGCCCGGTGATGTTGCAATTTCTGGGTGCTGGCATGTTGAACAAGCTGTTGTTTGTTGGCCTGTTCATCGGCGCCGGAATCGTGGCAGATAACTGGGCGCGCTCGAATCACTCCAAGCAGATGCAATATGTGGGTCTGGGCCTGTATATTGTTGCCGAGGCACTGATTCTGTTGCCACTGCTGTACTTAGCGCAACGCTACGACCCGGCGGCGATTATGGATGCTGCCATTGTTACTGCCGGTCTGGTGACCGGGTTAACCTACGTGGCGTTTACCACCCGTAAAGACTTCTCATTCCTCGGGCCGTTCGTGGCCGTGGGTATGATGGTGGCCATTGGCGCAGTGGTTGCCGGAATACTGTTTGGCTTTAATCTGGGCGTGTGGTTCTCGTTTGCAGTAGTGGCCCTGGCAGCGGCCAGCCTGCTGTATCAAACTTCCAATGTGTTACATGTCTATAAGGAAACGCAGCATGTCGCGGCAGCGCTTGGCTTATTCGCCTCTGTGGCCTTGATGTTCCGATTTATTCTGGATATTTTCATGCATTTTGGTGACGACTAAGCGTGTCTGCCAATGACTGTTTTTTCCTGAGCCAGACCGGCTATGGATAAACACTTTATCGAAGATTGTGTTGGCAATACGCCGCTGGTCGCGCTGAAGCGGCTATGGCGCGGTGAGTTCGTTACGGTGCTGGGTAAGCTGGAGGGCAACAACCCGGCTGGGTCGGTCAAAGACCGGCCGGCGCTTAATATGGTCAGTAAGGCAGAGCTGCGCGGTGAAATAAAGCCGGGCGACACGCTTATCGAGGCCACCAGCGGTAATACCGGTATTGCATTGGCCATGGCAGCCGCCATGAAGGGTTATCGCATGGTGTTGATCATGCCGGACAATATGAGCGAGGAGCGCCGCGCTGCCATGACCGCCTTTGGTGCGGAGATTATTTCCGTGTCAGCCGAAGAGGGCGGCATGGAACTGGCGCGCGATCTGGCCACGGAGATGCAACAGCAGGGCAAGGGCAAGGTGTTGGATCAGTTCGCCAACCCGGATAACTGGAATTCTCACTACGAAGGCACGGGCCCGGAAATATGGCGCGATACGGCGGGCGAAATCACGCATTTTGTCAGTTCCATGGGCACCACCGGCACCATCATGGGGGTATCACGATATCTGAAGGAACAAAACGCCGAGATTGAGATTATCGGGGTACAGCCAGAGGGGGAATCGCAAATCCCGGGTATCAGACGCTGGCCGCAGGAGTATCTGCCAAAGATATTCGAGGCGCAGAGAGTTGATAGAACCATCGATGTCGATCAAGTACTGGCCGAAGACACGATGCGGGCGCTGGCCAAGCAGGAAGGAATATTCGCCGGGGTTTCATCTGGCGGTGCCATGGCGGTGGCGCTGCAGATTGCTGCTGAGCAGGAAGCCTTGAAAAACACGGCGGTGATCGTGTCGATTGTTTGTGATCGTGGCGATCGGTACCTCTCCACTGGTGTGTATTCGTGAACGTACTGGCATTTGACATAGAAACCATCCCTGACGTCGCGGGTGGCCGCAAACTGTATGATCTGGAGGGTCTTAGTGATGCAGAAGTCGCCAGCGCGATGTTTAATAAACGTCGTGAAAAGGTTGGTCATGAATTTCTCGCCACCCATCTGCAAAAAGTGGTGGCTATCTCAGCGGTGTATCGGAATATCCAAAAGGATCAATTTTCAGTCTGGACCCTGGGCGAGGAGAACAGCTCAGAGCGCGAAATTGTGCAGAATTTTTTTGACGGCGTCGATAAATACACACCGACTCTGGTGACCTGGAATGGCAGTGGTTTTGACCTGCCGGTGTTGCATTATCGGGGGTTGATCAATGGCGTGCAGGCAGCCCGCTACTGGGAACAGGGCGAGGACGACAGTAACTTTAAATGGAATAATTATTTAAGCCGCTTTCATAACCGCCATACCGACCTTATGGATGTGATTGCCGGCTATAACAATCGCGCCTTTGCGCCGCTGGATGAAATTGCCGTGCTGCTGGGATTGCCCGGCAAAATGGGGATGAGTGGCAGCAAGGTGTGGGATCAGTATCTGGCCGGTGAAATTAAGGCCATTCGCGATTATTGCGAAACCGATGCGTTAAATACCTATTTGGTTTATCTGCACTGGCAATATGTGAAAGGCGCGCTGAATGACAGCGATCTCAAGCGCGAACATGAGGTGGTAAAGGCCGCGCTGGAGAAAGGCGAACCGCATTTGCAGGAGTTTCTGCAGGTGTGGAGCGCCGTGGCTGAATAAAGCGCCGCGGCTGAATAAAGCGCTGCGGCTGAATAAAGCGCTGCGGCTGAATAAAGCGCCGCGGCTAATCAAGAAATCAGCCGCGACCTGAAAATCCAGGGCTTGATCTAGAGTAGTTTCATGGCCACGGTGATCAGGCCGCCCACCATAAGTGTCACATTGGCAATGGCCCCGATAATCATGCCGGGGGCCCGCTTATTGGGGTCTTGCAGATAGCCGTGCGAATACACAAAACGACCGATCAGAAATACCACGCCCAAACCCGCAGCCACGCTGGCATTCCAGGTGTGCGCACAGATCCACATCGCGGGGATGGTAATTATCAGCTGTTCCAGCGTATTGACCTGCACCCTCAGTGCGCGATCAAAGGTTTCGTGGCCGCTGATGGCAGGTGCTTTCACGTCAAATTTGCCGCGCATCATGCCGGCTCGCAGTGAAAAATAAAAGTATTGCATCAACAATAACAGGGTAACCAGTGCAACTGCTTCCATAGTCTTAGTCTCGAATTTGTTTTGCAGGGCTAAATCATATACCCATGCGGCACCGCTTGCACTAAAATGGCGCCGCCACCCACAGCCCCCAACAATTTCTATGGCCAGACGCCGCCGCAACCGTAAACAGCTCGATAAAACGCCTCAGCAAACCGAAATCACCTCCATCGCCCACGATGGGCGCGGAGTAGGGCGCGATGCAGATGGCAAGGTGGTGTTTGTCGATTTCGCCTTACCCGGTGAAACGGTGCGATATGAGCCGGTAATGCAGCGCAAAAGCTTTCTGTTCGGATCAACCATTGAGGTGCTGGAGCCATCACCGCACAGGGTTGAGCCAAAGTGCCCGGTATTCGGCCAGTGTGGTGGATGTGTGCTGCAGCATCTGGATGAGTCGATGCAGATTCAATACAAGCAACAACAGTTGCTGGAAAACTTCAAAAAGATTGGCGATGTACAGCCGGAAAGCCTGCTGGAACCCCTGACCCATGAACCTTGGGGGTATCGTCGTCGGGCACGCTTGGGGGTCAAATATGTGCCTAAAAAAGGCGGGCTTATCGTCGGCTTTAGAGAGCGCAATAGTAGCTATATACAGCCTACAGACCGTTGTGAGGTGTTGTTGCCGGAGGTGTCAGCATTGCTGCCTGACTTGCGGGAGACCTTGGCGAAAGTCAGCTGCGCAGATCGTATTCCCCAGGTGGAAATCTCGGTTGCTGATAACGCACTGGTTTTAATACTGCGCCACCTGGAAACCCTGCAACAGCAAGATCTCGAGTTGTTGAGCACATTCGCAAAACGCAACAAGTTGCAGTTATTTCTGCAGCCGGGAAATCTTAAAAGTGTGCACCCGCTGTATCCGGCAAAACCGGACCCGTTGTTTTATCGCTTTGACGAGTTTGGTGTGCGGATTGAATTTCTACCTACCGATTTCATTCAGGTGAATGCCGGGATTAACGACAAGCTGGTGTCGTCAGCCATCGACCTGCTAGATCTACAAGACGACGACAGCGTGCTGGATCTGTTTTGTGGGGTGGGTAACTTCACCTTGCCGATGGCCACCCGAGCGGCTCGTGTGGTTGGCGTGGAAGGTGATCAGGCGCTGGTAAAACGCGCTCAACACAACCAAAAACGTAATCAGCTCGGCAATGCTGAATTTTATTTGGGTGATCTATTCAAGGAAGACATGACCGAGCAGTCGCATGGTGCCTGGTTGGGCCAGCAGTTCGATAAAATTTTGCTCGACCCGCCGCGCTCAGGGGCTGCGCATATGATTGAGCGAATCATGCAGTTTGACGCTGCCAAGATCGTATACGTATCCTGTGGGCCAGCTACCCTGGCGCGCGATGCCGGTGTGATGGTTAATCAGCATGGATACCAACTAACACAGGCCGGTGTGATTGATATGTTTCCACACACGGCGCATGTAGAATCCATCGCGGTGTTTGAAAAGCGATAGAAGGGTGCTTTTATTTAGCGTGTCGCTCGATTATGTCCGCGTAGGCAAGTTTTAATTGCTCGGCAATTGCGTCCCAGCGGTAATGTTGTGCAACATATTGCTGTATTTGGCTCGATTCAAACCGATCTTCTTCAATCGCCTGTAGTGCTGAAGCAATAGTCGTCTCAATCTGATCAATATCAAGCCGAGTGACAAATCCGAGTTTGTATCGTTCAATTTCCGGCGCCAGTGCGACCGCATCACTGAGTAGTACGGGCGTGCCAACGTTAAGCGCCTCGAGCACGGCGATACCGAAGTTTTCAGATTGAGAAGTGAGCGCGAATAGATCGGCTCCTTGCAATAGCAAGTTTTTTTCCGCGCCCTCTACAAACCCAACAAGTTGAACCTGTTCAGTTAGATTGTGGGTATCGATCTTTGCCTGTATGCGCTGAACGTAGGCCGGATCACCGTCTCCAGCAATCAGCAACTGCCAGCCTTCTTCGTTACGGGCCAGTGCGTCCAACAATATTTCCAGGCCCTTTTTCTCATGTAAACGACCAAGGAATACAATCACTGGCGCCGCCTGAGCCAGTTTGTAGCGTTGGCGTAATTTCACACCAGCGTCGCGAATAGGCATGCTCTGCTCCACGCCCAATGGAATCACCCGTCCAGTACCTGAGGGTACATTTGCTGCATTCTCCTGTTCGCTGATGGCGGTAAAGTGGATGGCCGCAGCCTGTCGCAGGTTGTTACGTTCCACAGTACGCAAATAGAGTGCTTTTTTGAATTGGCTCTGCTGCAAAGACCAGGGTTCCAGCTGGCCGATAGGGCGCACCACATAGGGCACATTTGTACGGCGCGCTAACCACATGGCATAGGATGAGCAGAATGAAAAAATCGCGTGTACGTGGAGCAGGTCATAGTCCTTAATGTGCTGCTTTAGCCAGTTAACAAAACTCGATGAATATTGAAACTCTCTAAGTTCGGGTATCGCTGGCGACCATCGCTCAAAATAGCGGATCGGCGCGCCTTGCCGTTCGGTCAAGGTGTCTAGTGGTACGTCCAGTAGATCGACGCCATTATCATTGGTGGTGGCAATTTCGGCATGCACATCGGTTTGCTTTAACGCTGCCACCATTTGCAGTACGGCCTTACTGGGCCCACCGCGCTGAGGTGACACCGAGGGTATGACGTGCAGTACCTTAAGACTCATGATCGTTGTGTTCGCAGATGCTGTAGCATCACCAGACTCCAGCGCCGATACCACGGCTGCAGTTCTATCCAGTGTGGCGTGTTGGGTACGCCCGGCAGCGTACTCCACGCGTCAGCGAACCATTGGTCGAACGGAAACCGGAAGCCTTGTTTAGGTCGCTGCGCCACCCAATCGGGAATTTCAGGCACGGCATCAAGCAATAGTTGCTTGCCTCGGGCTAAGCGAATGTCGGCGGGTATTTTTGCGACGGCACCCAATAACCGCGCATCCACCAGCGGCACTCTGAGTTCCAGGCCCCAGGCCATACTCATTACGTCGCTGTCACGTAATAGCTGATTACGCATATAGTCCGACAGTTCAGTTTTACTAACCCAGTCGGGCGACGCGTCGCTTACTTCGATTGGAACGTCCACGTTGCCCACTAGCTGCATGCTTTGCATCAATGCGGTGGATTCCGACTCCGCGAACACGCTGCGTAAACTCCGATAGGCGGCGTATGCATTGCCCGGCTGGGCAAGAAAATCTAACGCGCGTCGCCAGCGACCATTGGGCAGCAGTCGTGGTCGGCTGCTCAAAAACCGGAACAGGGGTGTCAGCCAGGCCAGTCGTAGTCCCAGTGCGTGCCAGCGCGGTACCGTTTGGAATGATTTATACCCGCCAAACAGCTCATCACCACCGAGGCCGGAGAGCACGACTTTTTCACCATTATCGTGGGCCAGTTTGGCTACGCAAAACGTATTGAATCCATCGATACTCGGTTGATCCGCCGACCCTAAAAATTGCTCGAACAGCGGCTGGGCAATCTCTGCTGTCAACAGCCATTCTGTGTGGTTGGCACCAAAATGCTCTGCTACCCGCCGCGCGACGTCACCTTCATTCCAGGCCGGGTCTTCAAAGGCAATCGAATAGGTGTTGATGGGTTGGTCGCTATACTGGCTGGCCAGCGCCAAGAGGGCAGTGGAATCTATACCACCACTCAGGAATAGTCCCACTGGGACATCGCTGACCAGATGTGCCTTAACGCTGTCAATTAATGCGTTGCAGGTAATCGAGATGGCACGCTCCATACTGATTTCAGCCTTATCAAAATCAATGTGATGGTAGCTGTTGATCTGCAGACGTTGGTTTTTCCATTCGGCCCAGTGACCGGCTGGCAACTGGTGAGCTTGCTCTAACAGGGTATGAGGCTCTGGTACCGAGCCGCTACGTAGATAGCCGTATACACCGGGCGCGGAGGTAGAGTTTGATACTAATCCTGACGCGTGTAGAGCCCGTAATTCAGAGGCAAACGCAAAACTGTTGCCCTGCGTGCAGTAATAAAAGGGTTTTATGCCCAGCGGGTCGCGAGCAGCGAAGCCAGAATTTGATTGCGCGTCCCAGATAAAAAACGCGAACATGCCACGCAGCTTGTTAACGCAGCCAGGGCCCTCGTGCTGGTAGAGCTTGATAATGACCTCTGTGTCGCTGTGGCTTTGAAAAGTTACTCCCTCGCTGCTCAGTTGCTCTCGCAACTCGCGGTAATTATAGATTTCGCCATTGAAAACGATACTATAGCGCCCGCTGGCATCCTGCATCGGTTGGTGCCCCGCGGCACTTAGATCAATAATCGAGAGCCGAGTATGGGCGAGGCAAACACCGGCCTCGCCAATTTCCAATAGACCCTGATCATCGGGGCCCCGATGCTGCAGCCGGTCTTGCATGGCCCGCACACGATGTCGCAGCTGATCGGCTGCGACATCGGTGGAAATGATGCCAGCTACCCCGCACATAGATAAGCGGGCGGTGCGCTAATCAGCTTGGTTTCCGTTAACCTCAGCAGCCGCCGGTTTGGGTGCGCGGGGTGTGTTGCCGCTGGGCGAGCCAGAATCCGATTGCTGTTTTTTGGATGCGTCATTGCGTGCGTCACCGCGATTTTCACCACGCGGATTATTGCTGTTGCTCCGGTTGCGATTACGATTGCGGTTGCGGTTGCGATTCCGATTTCGGCTGCCACCCTGTTTGCCGCGGTTTTCAGCACCGTCTTTGCCGTCTTTACCGCCCTGAGCACCATCTTTACCGCGTGCGGATTGTTTATGGCCAGACGGCTTGCCTTTATGACCCTTACCTCGACCACGACGCTGGCCAGAACCACCGCGTGCCTGCTTGCCGCGCTTGTCATCATAATCACTTTTCTTGTGCTTATGCTTACCTTTACTCTTGCCATCTTTCTTGTCTTTTTTCTTGGCGGGCTCATCGCCGGTACCAAACAGGGCGCGCCACCAGCGCACAAACAAGCCGGGCTGCTGTGGTTCCAGCTTCGGAGTAGGGGCTGGCTTGTCCTCCATCTGAATGGATTCAATACCAACCGCAGGTGCTGTATTAGGCGCAATGACCACGTTGCTAGGCTGATGTTTCTTTTGATACTTGGCCTTACGTGGGTCTTCCTTCGGTTCTGCAATTTCAGTTCTGTAGCTGGGCAGGTTTGGCATTTCATCCAAATCTTCGCTACGCAGGCGCTGCACTTTAAAGTGCGGCGTTTCCAACTCAATGGTCGGCACAATAGTAATGTTGGTGCCGAGGCGACTTTCCAGTAACGTTACTTCGTGGCGCTTTTCGTTCAATAAATAAGTCGCGGTTTTAATTGGCAGATGCGCCACGATAGCTTCAGTGTTTTCCTTAAGCGCCTCTTCTTCGATGATGCGCAAAACGCTTAAGGCCGAAGAACCAACGCTCCGAATATGGCCATTGCCTTCACAACGAGGGCAGGAGTGATAATTACTATCGCTGATGGACGAGCGCAGACGCTGTCGCGACATTTCCAATAGACCAAAGCGAGAGATTCGGCCTACTTGAACGCGAGCACGGTCGGCTTTCAGCGCCTTTTGCAGGCATTGTTCAACCGCGCGTTGGTTCTTGTTCGACAGCATGTCGATAAAGTCGATAACCACCAGGCCACCCAAGTCGCGTACCCTTAACTGGCGGGCAATCTCCTCGGCTGCTTCCATATTGGTTTGCAAGGCCGTTTCTTCAATATCACCACCCTTGGTGGCACGCGCTGAGTTGACATCAATAGAGGTGAGGGCTTCAGTCGGGTCGATCACCAAGGCGCCGCCCGCAGACAGGCGTACTTCACGAGCGTAGGCAGATTCAATCTGATGCTCTATTTGGTAGCGTGAAAACAGCGGCACAGTGTCTTCGTACATTTTAAGTTTGATGACATTGTGCGGCATCACCTGATTCATAAATCGGGTAGCGCGGTCAAAGATTTCTTTGTCATCAATGATGATTTCATTAATGTCGCTGCGGAAGTAGTCACGAATGGAGCGAACCACTAAATTGGTTTCCTGATAGACCAGAAAGGGTGCTGCCTGTGACTCAGCGGCTTCTTCAATCGCATCGGCCAGACGCTGCAAATAATCCAAATCCCACTGCAACTCTTCAGGGCTCTTGCCAATGCCTGCGGTGCGTGCGATCAAGGCGTGTTGGCGCGGGATTTCCAGCTCCGACATGGCGTCGCGTAGTTCCTGGCGCTCAGTCCCCTCAATGCGACGTGAAATACCACCGCCTTTAGGGTTGTTAGGCATCAATACCAGATAGCGACCCGCCAAACTGATAAAGGTTGTCAGTGCGGCGCCCTTGTTGCCGCGCTCGTCTTTTTCGACCTGTACCAACAACTCCTGCCCATTTTTAAGCACGTCGCCAATTTTGACCTGTGAGATCGGAGTATCGCCGTTGTAGTTTTGAAAATAGTTGCGCGACACTTCTTTCATAGGCAAAAAGCCCTGACGACCGGCGCCGTACTCCACGAAGGCAGCCTCAAGGCTGGGCTCCACGCGAGTAATTTTGCCTTTATAAATATTGCCTTTTTTCAGCGCAGAACTGGCTGATTCGATATCCAGATCGATTAGTTTCTGTCCATCAACGATTGCAACTCGTAGTTCTTCCGAGTGAGTTGCATTAAATAACATGCGTTTCATTTTGTATCCTCTGGCAAGCTATGGGCGGCCTATGTGGCGCCGAAATAATTCCGCTAGCTGCAGCAGGCGATGACAATTTAGCAGGATGGAAAAAGGCCGCCCCACCGGATTGGGTCCGGTCTGGCCCTGCGCTGACAAAGCAATGCAAACAAACACATTGCTAACAAATGTCATTGACGCCGGGCTGGCGACTGGCCGCTGATGAGTTACAGAACTCGGCAACAGCGGCCTTGGCAGAATACCTATTCAGGTTTTCTGCCAAATGCGAATACAGTTGTGATGCAGAATGCGTTAAATCTGACGATTCTCGCGTTCAAATGTTGGCCTCAATGAATCTTTCAATTATTTCGAAGGCCTGAAAATCACCTTGTGTTATTTACAAGCGCTGCCATTTAGCTGGCGGCGATTGAAACACAAATCTGTGTTCGCAGCGTGCCTGACTCGCAAGCACATAAATTCTTTTCTATACCATGCAACCGCTTTGCCTTTGGGTCACGCCGAAGCGTCAGAATTCTGAACAGTGAGGGTTTATTGCTCAACCATCAGATATGCCCGGTGGGGCGCGGTTATCATCTGTCTTTAGCAGCAAAGGCGGTATCTGCGCAACTAACGGCAGGTTTTACCTGCCGGGCAACGCTGCCCGAAACTTGCTGTTTTTGCTGAAACCAGACCATTTGTAGTGTGGTTTTAGCCGAGTGCTCCAACAATTCAGGGTGGAGACACATTACCCTGTTTGCTACCTATGAAGAGAACCGTTTGTTGTTCGATCGGGTTGTCCGTCGTCGGAAAAATGCCTGCCTGAGGATTTAAATCGTCCTGCCAGCAGAGGCGCTGCTTCCGAAACGCCGGTTGTTATTTAACCCGACATCATGGTGGCATTTTCATTACTTATGACGATCTCAGAGGCGAGGCTCAGATGAACCAGAAAACCAGGGAAATCCACATAAAGAAAACTGTTTTATTTCATAGACTTAGATAAAATAGTTCAATCTAAACCATGAAGCCTCGGATGATAGCAGTTTGAGCTCGGTCTCGTAAACCGATTATGCGGTTTTATTCCACTAACGGCAGTACCGACCTGACTTGCGAGTCAGCTCGGCGGCACGTACTATGCCCCCGCAATCATTTCGATTTCGCCGCCTTCTATTTTGCCCACCGAGCTCCCACAAAAAGTATCTTTTATCGAGGTTGATCCTGAAGCAGAGGGCCAACGCTTAGATAATTTCCTGATGCGGCGGCTCAAAGGGGTACCCAAGTCGCTAATTTACCGGATTATTCGCAAAGGAGAAGTCAGAGTAAATAAAGGTCGGGTCAAGCAAACGACCCGGCTGCAGGCCGGTGACATTGTGCGAGTGCCGCCGCTGCAAAGGGCGGTAAGCGTCGCGCCCAAAGTGAGCGGTAAATATGCTTTTTTGCTGGACTGCGTGTTATTTGAAGATGATGTCTTGCTGGTGATCGATAAACCGTCAGGGCTGGCGGTGCATGCCGGCAGTGGTATCAGTGTCGGCGTGATTGAGGCGATGCGATCACTGCGCCCCGATTTAAAGTATCTGGAGCTGGCGCATCGACTCGATCGGGCCACATCAGGTTGTTTGGTATTGGCTAAAAAGGCCGCTGCCTTGCGAACCCTGAACGATGATTTTAAGAATAATTCACTGCGCAACCCGCGTTTGGATAAGCGTTATCTGGCGTTGGTCAAAGGGCGTTGGCGACACGGCGAGCGGCGCGTGACCAAAGCACTCAATACCGAAGCTCGCCGCGCCGGAGAGCGCCATGTGATGGTAGAGGAGAGCGGAAGCTATGCGAGTTCCATTTTTACGCCTGTCGTGTGCAATGATCAGGCTTCCCTGATCGAGGTAAAACTGTTGACCGGCCGCACCCATCAGGTACGAGTGCATGCGGCCGCAGAAAACCACCCGCTGGCCGGCGATGAGCGTTACGGTGATGCCGATTTTAATAGCAGCATGAAACAATTTGGATTGAACCGTTTGTTTCTGCACGCGGCAAAGCTAGCCGTGCATCACCCGATTAGCGGCGCTCGACTTGAATTCTCTGCAGCGCTGCCACATGTACTAGTGGGCGTGCTTGAGAAAATCGGGTTGACCATGCCGCCCGATGATCGTTAAATCCGAGATCTCTGCATGAACAGCTACAGATATTTAAGCATCCAGCGAGAAATCTAAAAACGAGTAGTAAATCCAATATGTATCAATTAGTTATATTCGACTGGGATGGCACGCTGATGGACTCGGCGCATAAAATTGCCACCTGTCTACAAAAGGCCGCTCGCGACGTTGACATGCAAGCGCCAGAATTGCAGCGCGCCAAGAGTATTATTGGGCTGGGCCTGCAAGAGGCCATGAATATTTTGTTCCCCGATGCGACACAGGAGCAAGTCGCTGCGCTTGTGGAAGCCTATCGCCATCAATTTGTGATCGCGGATGAAACCCCACAGCAGCTGTTCGAGGGGGTTGAGGCTGGTTTGCAGGAATTGTGTGAGCAGGGTGCCTTGCTGGCGGTCGCGACCGGTAAGGCCCGTTCCGGAATGAATCGGGTATTCAAGCAGCTGCCGCTGGAGCAGTATTTTGTAGCTACCCGCTGCGGCGACGAAGCGCGCTCTAAACCACATCCACAAATGCTGCATGACCTGCTGGAATACACAGCCATAGACCCACAGAAAGCTATTATGGTGGGTGACACCAGTTTCGATATGGAAATGGCAGGGAATGCCAATGTTAGCGCGGTAGGTGCGGGCTATGGCGTGCATAGCGACGATGCGTTGCGGGCCGCAGGGGCAATGGATGTGCTGCCGAGTTTTATGCAACTGGCCGACTGGTTGCTTGCTGATCGCGTGAGTAGAGCACATGTCTGAGGGGCAATTGATCGCCGCTTCGTCGGGTCTGGAAGAGGGCGGCAAAGGTTTAAGGTTTACGGTTAAAGACCATACTGGCGAGGAATTGCCGGCATTCGTCATTCACTATGATTATCAGTATTTTGCCTATTTGAATCGCTGCGGCCACATCGCGGTGCAGCTGGATTATATGCCTGGCGAATTTTTTTCCGACGATGGCCGAACTTTAATTTGTTCCACCCATGGCGCCGAGTACGCACCAGACAGTGGCGCGTGTCTTGGTGGTCCCTGTTATGGGATTGGTTTGGAACCCTTGACGGTTTCGCATACAGAAGGTCGGTTATACTTACACGACGATGACTATGAGGTAGTAGAAGACAATGTTTAATCGAAAAAATGATAGCGGGCTGCCGGGCGCCAACGCGGCGCCGGTCAGCGCCAATGACGCTCTCCTGAAGGAGTTGGCGATTGACTATATGCACGACAAAAAGATTAAACGGCGCTGGAAAATGGCGTTGTTCGTTCTGATTGGACTGTATTTTGTTGGCATTATGATCATGGCAGTCGGCGGCAAGGGCACGGTGCCTTACGGCAAAGCACATACCGCCTTGGTAAAGTTAAATGGTGTGATTGGCATTGATACCGATGCATCCGCTGAAATCATTAACCGTAGCCTGCGCAATGCGTTTAAGGCGGAGAACTCCAAGGGTGTTATCTTGCAGATTAATAGCCCCGGCGGTTCGCCGGTGCAATCCGCCGATATCAATAGCGAAATAAGTCGTCTGCGCGAAGAGTATCCGAATAAGCCCATACACGTAGTCATGGCGGACGTGGCCGCCTCTGGTGGGTATTTTGTGGCGGTCGCTGCGGATCAGATTTACGCCAATCGTTCCAGTATTGTGGGCTCAATTGGAGTTCGCATGGACAGCTTCGGTTTCGTTGATGCCATGAAAAAATACGGTATTGAGCGGCGCTCGATCACGGCCGGTGAAAACAAAGCGATACTGGACCCGTTTTTACCCATGGATCCAGCGCAAAAAGCACATGCTGAAAAAATGGTGGCCCAGGTGCATCAGCATTTTATCGATGTTGTTGAGGCGGGCCGAGGAGAACGACTGGCGGAAAACCCGGACCTCTATTCAGGCTTGTTCTGGTCCGGTCAGGAGGCCAAAAAGCTTGGCTTAATCGATGATTTTGGAAGTGTTACCAGCGTGGCCAGAGATGTGATCGGCCATGACAAAATCGTAAATTACACCTATCAACGCGATTTTTGGGAGCAGTTAAATCGCGATCTGGGCGTCGCTATTGGTATGGGAATCGGCCAAGTGCTGGGTGGCCCGTTTAAGATGCAATAGCGCTTAGTAGAAGCAATTGTTGCGAGCCAATCGTTAAAAGCCAAGCGCGTGTTTGACGCGAGCCCGTTGGAGATACAGTTCAGCGATAAAACGTTGCGCCGCATAGATCATGCCTGGCCAACCGCTGAAAAGGGTGCCCTTAATCAATAACGTAAAAGGTAGTACTACAATTGGGGCAATTCCCAGCTTGCGGATGCGGTCAGCTGCAGCCAGTTCCGACCAGCGTTGCTGCGCAAGCTTTTGCGCTTCCTGGTCAGCATAATTGCGTTGCGATTGCAGCCACCGCGACCATGACTTGCGATCGTCGTGAATCATTTTCGCGTTCAACTCACCGGTCGCGCCCTGCAGTTTTATCCGTTGTGTATGCCCATCCTGTTGAAACTCTCCGGTGCCGGTGCGATGTAGCGATATTAACGGTGGATAAAGGGATTGCCGCAGGCGCTTTCCGTTAATCCAGTACTCAAAACCAACCCAATAACCGTTGATGTGATCAGGTGGGGAGAGATCCGCGAGCTCTTTGCATAATTGGGGGCTAACCACATGGTCAGCGTCCAGCGTCATGGTCCACTCCGTGCCGATATCAAGTTGCAAGGCATAGTTCCACTGCTGCGCGTGCTGATCAAACCTACGTTGTCGAAAATCCACGTTGTTGTGGCGCCGACAAATTTCCTCAGTGGCGTCGTCACTGAAGCTATCTAAAACCACGATGCGCGGTGCCCAATCAAGTGCCGACAGAGTTCGTTCTATATTGGCCTGTTCATTATAAGTGAGGATGACGGGCGTGATTTGGTTGAGCATGGTTTTAACCAAACAAGGAATAATTTTCCCGCTCGAGCATTGCCACCAGTCGAATCAGGGGCAGACCAATCAGCGCGTTTGGATCATCTCCCTCAAAGCGCTCCAATAATGCGATACCCAGCCCTTCGGCACGCACACTGCCCGCGCAATTATAGGGCTGCTCTTTGCGCAAATAATTTTCAATGGTGTGGTCATCCAAAGTCTTGAAATGGACGCGAAATGGCACCACGTCGCTTTGCCGCCCGCCGCTTTGCGTGTTGATCAGTGCCAAACCCGTATAGAGAGTAATCTGTTTACCTGAAGCCGCTTGCAGTTGCTGCACGGCTCGCTCATGAGTATGTGGTTTGCCGACGATTTCGTCGCCATGCACGGCGACCTGATCCGACCCGATAATCAGGCTGTTGGGGTGGCGCGCGGCAACCGCCTCCGCTTTGCCAATGGCTAATCGCTCTACCAATGCACGCGGACTTTCGCCGTCCAGGGCAGATTCGTCGATATCGGGGTCGTCAGTAATAAAGGGCACCATCAATCGTTCCAGCAACATCTTGCGAAACGGAGAGGTTGAGCCGAGTACCAGGGTAGGTGTGGGTTTATCTGTGCTGGACATATGCCGGAGTGAGCTCTATCAGGAAAAACTTCGCGCCACGTGATTGTGCGATAATAACATCATGGACTCGCTGATAGACCAAGCGCTCGAGACAATAATGCACAGTGCCATATGGCGCTCGACCTGGCATATGTCGCTTAGCACTCTGGTAATTGTTGCGGTATTAGCGTTTATCATCCTGGCCTGGCGGCGTTCGCGGCGGCCCAAGCGTCGCAACCGAGATAGCCGTGGTTACCGATATCGGTCACGTTACCGTAAGTGAATCTCGTTACGCGGTTACTGATAGTCGAACAGCATCGACAGATCCAGAGCGCGCACATGCTTGGTTATCGCACCGGATGAAATATAATCGACGCCCGTTTCAGCTATGGTGGCAATGGTCTTAAGGTTCACATTGCCGGAGGCTTCCAGTTCGGCTTGATCACCGGTTAGCTCCACGGCAAGGCGCATATCCTCTAGCGAAAAATCATCCAACATGATGCGTTTTGCGCCGGCTAAAAGGCCGCGCTCGAGTTCCTCTATACTTTCTACCTCCAGTTCCACCAGCGTGCCTTCCGGCATTGAGGCAATGGCGTCGGCGACGATGCGTTCCAGACTTTTGCCACTGCGCAAATGATTTTCCTTAATAATGATCCCGTCATACAGACCCATACGGTGATTTACGCCACCGCCACATAGCACGGCGTATTTTTGTGCCTCGCGTAAACTGGGCAATGTTTTACGCGTATCCAGCAGACGTGCATCGGTGTGCGCGATGGCATCAACGTACTCTGCCGTGATGGTGGCGGTACCAGACAGGGTTTGCATAATATTCAAAGCGCTGCGCTCGCCCGACAAAATAGGGTGTGCAATACCTTCAAAGCGGCACAGGGTTTGGTCCGCTTCAACAGTCTGACCATCGGCGACCTGCCAATCGATATCAATACGCGTCTGGTGCCGTCTGCCAACCTGACGAAAAACCTCGTCAACCCAGGCCCGACCACAAATAATGCCGCTCTCACGGCTAATAATTCTACCGTCGATCAGGCTGTCCGCCGGCGTCAGCCGGGCAGTGACGTCGCCGCTACCAAGGTCCTCGCGCAGACAGGCTTTGACCAGCCGGCGTATTACTTTTTTACGGGGTAGAACGTGCGAATAATCAATCATTTTTGTGTTTTTTTACTGACCGGCGCGCGCCCTGCTTAGCCGCCGGCAGCCGGCTTTATACAATTTTTGTGAGCCGAAACAGCATACCAGAAACCTTGTATTACGCCACCGCGACCCCACATTAATGGCAATTCAGAACTAAACAAAAATGTTTTAAGGGTGCACCATGAGAATGGACAAACTAACGTCCAAGTTCCAGTTGGCGCTGGCTGACGCACAGAGCTTGGCGGTGGGTAAAGACCACCAATTTATAGAACCGGTACACGTATTAACGGCGATGCTTCAACAACAGGGTGGCAGTGTGCAGCCCTTGTTGATGCGGGTTGGCGTAAATGGCAAGTTGTTGTCGGAAAAACTGCAGGCAACGCTCGAAGCATTGCCGCAGGTGCAGGGGCAGGCGGGTGAAGTTCATCTGTCACAACACACATCGCGCTTACTAAACGTAGCGGATAAGCTGGCACAACAGCGCAACGATTCCTTTATCTCCAGCGACCTATTCTTGTTGGCGCTGGTTGAAGATAACGACCCGGCCGGTAAATTATTACGTGAATCCGGCGCCAGTCGTGAAGCTTTGGAAAAAGCCGTGGAAGACGTGCGCGGTGGTGCCAATATTAACGATGCCAACGCAGAAGATACTCAGCAAGCGCTGGAGAAGTACACCATCGATATGACCGAGCGTGCCGAGCAGGGCAAGCTTGACCCAGTAATAGGGCGGGATGACGAAATTCGTCGTACGGTTCAGGTTTTACAGCGCCGCACCAAAAATAACCCGGTATTAATCGGTGAGCCTGGCGTCGGTAAAACCGCCATCGTAGAGGGCTTGGCGCAGCGTATTGTTAATGGCGAGGTGCCAGAAGGAATCAAGAATAAGCGCTTGCTCTCGCTGGATTTAGGCGCACTGATTGCAGGCGCCAAGTTTCGCGGTGAATTTGAAGAACGGTTAAAAGCCGTGTTGAATGATTTGGCGAAACAGGAAGGTCAGATAATTTTGTTCATTGATGAACTGCACACCATGGTCGGCGCGGGTGCAGCCGAGGGTGCGATGGATGCCGGCAATATGCTGAAGCCGGCCCTGGCGCGCGGTGAATTGCACTGCGTGGGTGCCACAACGCTGGACGAGTATCGCAAGTACGTTGAAAAAGACGCGGCTCTGGAACGGCGCTTCCAAAAAATCATCGTCGATGAACCGAGTGTGGACGACACAATTGCGATTTTGCGCGGACTGAAAGAAAAATATGAAGTGCATCATGGCGTGGATATTACCGACCCCGCGATTGTGTCGGCCGCTACCTTGTCGCACCGCTATATTACCGATCGTAATTTACCCGATAAGGCGATCGATCTGATTGATGAGGCGGCCAGCCGCATTCGCATGGAGATTGATTCAAAGCCGGAGGCTATGGATAAATTGGATCGGCAGATTATCCGCCGAAAAATTGAACGCGAAGCACTGCAGAAGGAAGACGATGAGGCGTCCAAAAAGCGGCTCGAAAACCTGCAACAGGAAATTGATGATCTGGAGCGCGAATACGCTGAATTAGATGAAATCTGGCTGGCTGAAAAATCGGCTGTGCATGGTGCTCAGCAGATCAAAGAAGAACTGGATAAGGCACGCATTGAGATGGAAGTAGCACAGCGTGCCGGCGACCTGGCGAAAATGTCGGAGTTGCAATACGCGCGGGTGCCGGAACTCGAGAAGCAGTTGGCTCAAGCCCATCATAACGAGTCGAGCGGGCAGGCCAATCAATTGTTACGCAGCAATGTAACGGACGAGGAAATCGCAGAAGTGGTGGCGCATTGGACCGGTATTCCGGTGGCTAAAATGTTGCAGGGCGAACGGGAAAAATTGTTGGCCATGGAAGAAAAGATCCATACCCGTGTTATCGGTCAGAATCAGGCAATCAGTGCCGTAGCCGACGCCATTCGTCGCTCTCGGGCGGGATTGTCGGACCCTAACCGACCGTCCGGCTCATTTTTGTTTCTTGGCCCAACCGGCGTCGGTAAAACCGAATTGACCAAAGCGCTGGCCGAGTTTTTATTTGATACCGACGACGCCATGGTGCGCATCGATATGTCCGAATTTATGGAAAAGCATTCCGTGGCAAGGTTGATTGGTGCCCCTCCGGGCTATGTCGGCTATGAAGAGGGCGGCTATTTAACCGAGGCAGTGCGGCGCAAACCCTATTCGGTGATTCTGCTCGATGAGGTTGAGAAAGCGCACCCCGATGTGTTCAATATTCTGTTGCAGGTGCTGGATGATGGGCGCCTGACCGACGGTCAGGGCCGAACCGTGGATTTTAAAAACTGTGTGATCATTATGACGTCAAACCTTGGCTCGCAGAATGTGCATGATTTCTCCGGCGACTATGCGGCTATGAAAGCTATGGTGATGGAGAGCGTTACAGCGCATTTCAGGCCCGAGTTTATTAACCGTGTGGATGATATTGTCGTGTTTCACGCGCTAGAGCAGGAGCAGGTGCGCGAAATCGCAAACATTCAAATTGATATACTGCGCAAACGTCTGGAACAGCAGGATATCGAGCTTGAGGTCAGTCGAGATGTACTTGATAAGGTGGCTGATGCCGGTTTCGATCCGGTGTATGGCGCGCGCCCTTTAAAGCGTGCGATACAGACACTTATCGAAAATCCGCTGGCGCAACATCTTCTGAAAGGTGATTTCGGCCCGGGTGAGACTGTGCATGCATTGCTGCAGGGCGACGAAATAGGATTCAGCCGCGCACCAACCAAACACTGATTGGTTGGCCGATCAGCCGGCCTGATCGTTCATCCATCAGACTGCTAAAAGTCAGGCAGCCCGCTTCACAAGCGGGCTGTTAGCTCCCATAATACGCGCTTCACAACTGTCCTCCGGATTTTACCGGAGGTGATCAGGAAATCCTTATGAAAGCGATGATTTTGGCGGCCGGCAAAGGGACACGGGTGCGACCGTTAACCGATGAAATTCCCAAGCCCATGATTCCCATTATCGGCAAACCGGTGATGGAATACTTGGTAGAGGAACTGGCCAGTCACGGCTTTAACGACATAATGATCAACGTCAGCCATTTGCCGGAAAAAATTGAAAGTTATTTCGGCAATGGCGAGCGATTTGGTGTTGAGATCGGGTATTCCTTTGAGGGCTATATCGAAGATGGTGAAATTAAATCTACCGCGCTGGGCTCGGCTGGAGGGATCAAGCGGATACAGGAGTTTGGCGGTTTTTTTGACGATACGTTCTTGGTGGTTTGTGGCGATGCCTTAATTGACCTGGATCTGACTCAGGCGGTGCGCGACCACTGGAAGAGTGGTGCGATTGCCAGCATTTGCACCTTGCAAGTGGATTCCGAACAGGTAAGTGATTACGGGGTCGTGGTGACCGATGAAAATAATCAAATCACGTCATTTCAGGAAAAACCTGCGCCCGCCGATGCCTTGTCAAACTCAGTAAATACCGGCGTCTATATCTTTGAACCAGCGGTATTGGATTTAATTCCGTCGGGCCAGAATTACGATATTGGCGGCGATTTGTTTCCGCAAATTGTGGCTGCGGGGTTACCCTTTCACGCCATCGATATTCCATTTAACTGGATCGATATTGGTCGTATCTCAGACTATTGGGAGGCCAACCAGAAGATCATGCAGCAGCAATTGCGCACTATTCCCATGCCGGGAACCGAAGTGCGGCCGGGTATCTGGGTGGGTCTGAATGCCAGCGTGGAATTTGACGACTGTGAGATAACCGGCCCTGTTTATATTGGCAGCGGAACGCGCGTGGAGGCGGGAGCCAAAATTACCGGCCCAACCTGGATTGGCCACGGCTGCCATATCCGCAGTGGAGCGGATATCTCGCAAAGCATTATTTTCGAATATACGCGCATCGGTGCCGCCAGCATCGTGGCTGATTCGGTTGCCTTTGGGCGCTTCTTCGTCGATAAAAACGGCAAAAAATTTGAGAGCGAAGATATGCACCTGGATTGGGTAACTGATTCACGCATACCGGCTGAGCGATTAAACGGCAGTTAGGATCCGTATATGACCAGCAACCCGGCGGGCTCAAACCTGGTGCTGATTGGCATGCCAGGCAGCGGTAAAAGTACCGTCGGTCGTCGCCTCGCTCAACAGTTGGGTCGCGACTTCTTGGATACCGATAATCTGCTGGAACGGCGCCAGGGTTGCACAGTGCAGCAGTTGGTCGACCGACATGGGCTGGTCTTTTTCAGGCGTGCGGAACAAGCGGTGGTAACCAGCTTGCAAGCTCAAAACTGTGTTATCGCAACCGGCGGCAGCGCTGTGTATAGCGACACCGCAATGCAGCATCTACGGGAGTTGGGCAGAATATTGTTTTTGCAGGTTAGCATCAGCACCGTCAGACGGCGTATCGCGTCGGCGATGGATCGCGGTTTGGTTATGTACCCAAATGAAACGATCGCGGGTTTATACCATCAGCGAAAGCCGTTATATCAGCGCTGGGCTGACATCACTGTCGACAATAATCGGCCGCTGACCGAACTGCGTGTTGCGCAAATAATCGACCGGCTTTCGGCTCAACGGATAATTTAAAGGATGCCCGCCGACGTTAAATATTGGGTTGTGGTGCCAGCCGCCGGCAGTGGTCAGCGGATGGGTTCGAGTACCGCCAAGCAGTATTTACGTCTGCGGCGGGATACCGTGTTGGAGACCACCTTGGCTGCGCTTTTGATTGAGCCTCGCGTGCAGCGCATCATCGTATGCGTGGCCGCGGAGGATCAGCAGTGGCCGGCTTCGGAATACGCCCGTCACCCGCAAATTTTAAGCACCGATGGTGGCGCGACGCGTGCACAATCGGTGCTCAATGGCCTGGATGCCCTGGCGCTCGATGCCGCGCCCGATGACTGGGTATTAGTGCATGACGCAGCGCGACCCTGTTTATCGCCCGATGCATTGGCTCGGCTGCTGGATGAGCTTGCAAGCCACCCAGTCGGCGGTCTGTTAGCCGTCCCCTGTCAAGACACACTAAAGCGAGAGCAGGACAATAGCCGGGCAGTGGCCGAAACTCTGCCACGTGATAATGTATGGCAAGCACAAACTCCACAAATGTTTCGATTCGCTGTCCTGCGTAATGCCTTGCAGACGGCTTTACAGCAAGGCCTGTCAATTACCGACGAAGCGTCGGCCATCGAGCATGCTGGTTTGGCACCACAATTGGTGCGAGGTGAGGCTCTGAATATTAAAATTACCAATCCCGGCGATCTGGAACTTGCGCAGGCTATCTTAAGTGCGCGACGGTAATTCGCTGCCTGATCGCTTACAATAGCGCCATCTTCTGTGTCATCGCTAACCCTTATAGTCGACTTTTGCTGCCAGTATCATGAAAAAAATCATTGTAATTGTATTTCTTGCGACCCAGTTATCAGGTTGCCTGGGAACCGCAGTGGGTCTGGTTGTGGACACTGCGATTGAGGTCGCCAAAGTGCCGTTTAAAGTCGCGGGAGCGGTTATTGATGTCGCGATGCCGGATGGCGATAAGAAGAAAAAATCAGAACCACAGTCACAGCCTGATGAGGACCGTGCTGACCGGTCTGGCGAGAATGCCAGTGAAGCCAGTGAAGCCAGTGATGGCAATGACGCAATTCAATAATCCGGGGCGGCAATGATGCGAATCGGGCATGGCTACGACGTACATCAATTGCAGGCTGGCCTGCCACTTACTTTGGGTGGCATTATTATTCCGCACAGCGCCGGGTTAGTCGGCCACTCCGATGCCGATGTCGTACTGCACGCGATTTGTGACGCGGTATTGGGCGCCCTGGGTCTGGGCGATATTGGCAGGCATTTTCCGGACTCTGACCCGGACAACGAGAACCGGGATTCACGGGAGTTCCTGCGTTTCGCGATTGATCGAATGCGCGCTGCACAATTCCAGCTCGGCAATCTGGACGTCACCATTGTGGCGCAGGCACCGAAGCTGGCGCCTTTTATCGGCCCCATGTGTGGGGTGATTGCCGATGACTTTGGCAGCGCTCACAATCGAGTCAATATTAAAGCAACCACTACCGAAAACTTAGGCTTCGTGGGGCGCAAGGAGGGTATAGCAGCCCATGCAGTCGTCCTGTTGGAGAAAAATTAATGGATCGAGATATCAGTAATATCCGAAATCTGGAAATGACTCAGCAAAAAGCGCTGGAGCTTAATCTGGATAGCAGCATTTACGGCACAGTGGTTGAAATTGGTGCCGGCCAGGAAGTTGCCAGCCAGTTTTTCAGTGCTGGCGCGGCGGCGGGTACGATTGCCAAGACGATGTCGGCCTATGACATGAAAGTGAGTGACGACGTGTATGGCAAGGTGGGCCGGTATGTAAGCCGTGAGCGCGCTCACCAGATGTTAATGCACGAATACGATTTGCTGATCGAGCGACTGCATCAGAATCGCGAAGTTGAAAGTAAGTATTTTTCTTATGCTGCCACGGTGACGGCCCGTAGCTACACGCAAAAAAATGAATGCCATGGCTGGCTGGGTGTGCGCCGTCAGTCTGAGGTTGGCGGCGAGCCTAGCGAGATAATTTTGCACGTGCGGATGCTCGATGAGACAAACCGCGAGCAGTCTGACGCGCTCGGAATTCTGGGCATCAATTTGATTCACTCCGCCTATCACTGCAACAATGACCCCAAAGCTATCATTGATGCTTTGCAGGACGGCATGGGGCAGACTGACCGGATCGAAGTCGATTTAATCCATTTTTCAGGCCCGGATTTTGCCGACGTCGAAAATCGCCTGATGAACTTACACCTGATCCATGCTTGGTGCTGCCGTGCAGTGATGTTTGATCCGCACGGACACTCGGTAGTGCCGGCCTCGGCACTGCGCAAAAAGGATACGGTGGTAATCCGAGGGTCCTTCAAGCCGCCGACTAAAGTGCATATGGATATGAAGCAAACCGCAGTCAAGCACTTTACTCAGGAAGAGGGTGTGGAGGCTGATAAGGTATTGGTGGTGGCTGAAATCACCATGAATGAGTTGTCAGCTCAGGGGGATGACGCCGATACCGACTTTCTGGCGCGGGTGGATTTACTCAATGAGTTGGGGTTTTCGGTATTGATCTCCGACTATCTGCGATTTTTCCGCCTGCGCTCCTGGATCCGCCGCTATACGCCAAAACGGATCGGTATCGTATTAAGCGTATTGGATTTTGATTATTTGTTTGCGGCTAAATACTATGAAGGTCTGGAAGGCGGTATTCTGGAAGCATTTGGCAAATTGTTCTCCGACAATACCAATGTTTATGTGTATCCGAGTATTCGGGATGGCAAGTTAGTCACGCTGGAATCGGCCGATGTGGGTGCCAATCTGAAACACCTGATGCAGCACTTGATCGATAACCGCGCGATGGTGTCGGCAGAGATAGTCAACGTTAAGAATCTGGAGATTTCTGCCCGGGATATCGCCCGCCAGATAGCTGCTGGAGAAAGCGGTTGGCAGGACCTGGTGCCTGAAGTTACCGCCCGGAGCATCATCGAGCGTAAACTATTTGGTTACAAGGGATAAGCACGCACAATCCAGCGCATGCAAAACATGTCTGCCAGCCTTGAGCAAAAAATAGCTGCCTCTGCCTATCTGTCACGCATTGCTGAGCATGCCCAGAGTGAACTTGCTCACAGTGACAAGGAATTACCGGCTCGGGTACTACATATTATTTCTGAGGTATCCCAATATCGCTTTGATGACCTGACGGAAGCGACTGCGGAACAGTTTTTAATCCATGCCAAACAGCGATTTTCGCTGTGCTGGGCATTGTCAGAACTAAAGGAAGTCGCAAGCCACCGGCAGCGTGGTGAATGGCAATCCGAATTCGCAATGGCTACCATCGATTTTGCTTTACGGCTTGCCTGGCATCGGACTGCTAAAAAGCACGCCGGTTTGTCAGCCGTTTTGCTGGAAAATAGTGGTGATATGCCGGGTCTGTTTATTTTCGGCATGGGTAAGCTGGGCGGCGGTGACCTGAATTTTTCCAGTGATATCGACCTGGTAGCGTATTTTGATGCAACGCGGCTACCGGTGCCCGATATGCTGGGAAAAAGCTTCGTCTGCAATCAGGTGCTGCAACAACTCACCGCAATCTTGCAGCAGGGTGGCGGGTCCGATGGCGTGTGGCGGGTTGATTGGCGTCTGCGCCCAGACGCCTCGGCCAGCACGCTGATTATGTCCACTGCCGCGGCACGAGACTACTATTTTTACCGGGCGTCGCCCTGGCATCGGCTGGCGTTGATGAAGGCCTGTGTCGTGGCAGGAGATCAAGCCTGCGGAGCGGAGTTCTTGGATGAACTAACCCCGTTTATCTGGCGGCAGAACCTCGATTATCGGGCCTTGGACGAGCTGGCAGAGATCAAACAGCGTATCAATCTTGAGCACCCGGCGCTGCGCTCTGAGCGTCAGTGGGAGGAGGCCATCGGCGACGATATTAGCGGCTTTAACCTGAAACTTGGCAGCGGCGGCATTCGCGAGGTCGAGTTTGTTGCCAACGCATTGCAACTGGTGTGGGGCGGCAAGCAATACCCGCTGCGCACCCGCAATACACAGGATGCGTTACAGAAGTTAGGTGAATTGGGTCATTTGCCATCGGCGACCACTGATGTGTTGGCAACGGCCTACCAAACCTTGCGCAAAGTTGAAAACGCAGTTCAGATGCTGGCCAATCAGCAGACACATCTGCTGCCGGGGCAGAGCACGGCTCAGCAGAACCTGTTGAGTTTGCTCGGCATTGACAACTGGTCGGACCTGGTCGAGATCATTAACCCGCTGCGGTTGGCCGTGCATGAGCAATTTGAAGGTCTGTTCTCAACCGCTGATAGCGAGTTGCCGGAGGCACCCGAATGGCCGCAGGGTCTGGATGCTGCGGCACAGTCAATTGTGCGTGATTGGGAGAAGGGCTTTCTGCATTACGGTGTGGCTGCCCAACGTCGTCATCGGCTGGCGCCACTGGCCAATGCTCTGGCGCGGTCGCTACACGTGGTAGCAGCGCAGCGGGGCCTGGATGAAACCAATGCGACGATTGCCAGATTGCATGATTTTTTCCGATCATTACCTCAGGGCGAGCAGTATTTTCGTCTGTTAGCACGTTCGCCTCGCTTGCTCGACAACATTGTGGAGCCGCTGATGTATTCGCCGCCCATGGGTGTTCTGTTAAAGCAATCGCCGCATATTATTGATTGTTATATGCAGGCATCCGGTGACTTTTTAAAGGATGGCTTCGATAAGGATGCCGTATTGCTGGCCAAAAATTATGACGAGCGTTTGGAGCGTCTGCGGCGTTTTGTAAACGAACATCTGTATCAGTTTTACGCGGCATTCATGCAAGGTGATTTGCCAGTTATCGAATTCCAAACCTTGCTCACCAATCTGGCTGAAGTCACGATCGATTTATCTCTGCAGGTAGTCACCCACAAAATGGATCTGGCAGAGTCCCCCATCGCGGTGTTGGGGCTGGGCAAAGTCGGCATGCGCAAAATGGCGCCGCTGTCTGATCTTGACCTGGTGTTTATCTGTGATACCGATGCGATTGATTTGGAAACCGCCTCGCGCTTTGTATCGCGCTTACAGACCGCCATTGCCACGCCGATGCGTGAGGGGATTGTCTATGAGTTGGATACTCGCCTGCGGCCCTCGGGGCGCTCTGGTGCACCCACTGTCAGCATCGAGAGTTTCAGGCGACACCAATTGCAGCGCGCCCATACCTGGGAGCACATCGCCCTGGTGCCTAGTCGGGTGGTGGCGGGAGGTGAGCAACTAAGTTCCAAAGTCAGCCAGGTCCGTGCTGAGGTGCTTGCCAGTCAGCGGCAGCCCAAGCAGTTTATGAAAGATGCGCAAAAAATGTGGTTACGCATCGCTGAGCACCGGCTAATAGATCAACCTCAGGATATTATGTTTAGCAAGTTGCGCCCTGGCGGCCTGATGCAGGCCGAGTACCTGGCGGCCTGTCAGGTATTAGTGCAAGCACAGGACTCAACCGGTTTGGAGTTCGACTCCCTCATTAACACGATCTCGGTCGGCGGAGTGCCGTTGCAGGAGATTTTGCAGTTCTGGCGCACGCAGCAATTGTGGGAGCGATTGCTCGGAACCACTGAACAATCTCTGGAGCGGGTACCACCGGAGTATCTCGAGCGCCTTTTACATCAGTCCGGCGTAGACAGTGTTGATGAGCTGATGCAGAAGAAAGCCGATTTCGCAGGCCATATTGTGCACGCCATGGAGGCATTTTTTGAACCACTGAAAAAAAGTGACTATGACGTTGAGAACTGGCAAGAAGAGAGCGTCGTCTGGCAGGTACAATAGCGCGCTGCAAGGTTCACTTTTATATAGAGGCGAAGACCGATGAGAAAAAACATATTGATAACCGGCGCTAGCTCCGG